>JANQIX010000084.1 GCA_028281925.1 Alphaproteobacteria bacterium | reverse complement strand
ACGCCATCCGCATCGCCATCGACGCCATCACCCCTGACGAGTGCGCCAACTACTTCACAGCCTGCGGCTATGAACCAGAATGATCAGAAAATGCTCTAGATTAATATGCCAGTTTGCTGGGTTGTATTGCGGTTCATCTCGTCATGAATGGACGCAGGCGTCGCTGCGGACTGAAGTACTGGCACACACTGACGGTACAGGACGTGGGGATAGGAGGCGCACCGGTCGCCAGTTTCGGGATGCTGGACGGCGCCGCAGTTTCGCCAATCGCATAGCTCCTCGAAAGCGTCGAACGGCCTGAGCGCGACTGCCCTATGGTCACCGTTCGGAGAGGAGAGTTGGTGGGCCATGATTATTGGAACCAACAACGTTAGCTTGGTCGCCAACCGACCCGGCGCCGTCCTCTCTCCCCTCGCTTTACGTCACGTCATGTTGATGATCAGCGTCTTCTTGTGGGTGAAGTGGTCCAGCATGGCTTCCAAGGACGCCTCGCGGCCGATGCCGGAATGCTTGGTGCCGCCGTAGGACAGGCCGGGCAGCACCACGATGTTCTGGTTCACCTGGACGAAGCCGGCCTCCAGCCGCTTGCCGGCCTGCATGGCCGTTGCAAGATCGCGGGTCCAGATCGATGCGGCCAGGCCGTATTCGCTGTCGTTGGCTGCCGTGATCGCCTCTTCAAATTCCCGGAACCTGAAGACGCAGGTGACGGGTCCGAAGATCTCCTCCCGCCCCAGCGGGCTGTCGGCCGGTACATCGGTGCAGATCACCGGCTGCACGAACAGTCCGTCCGCCAGTTCGGTCCCCGCGGGCATGGAGGCGCAGCGCAGCATCTTCATGCCCGGCGTCTCTTCGCCGATGCGCAGGTAGCCCTGCACGCGCTCGAACTGCTGCGGCGAGATGATGGCGCCGATATCCGTCGCCTCGTCCAGCGGGTCGCCGATGGTCATGGCGTCGACCTTGGCCTTCAGCCGATCGACGAAGGCGTCGTGCACGTCTTCATGCACGTACATGCGGCTGGCGGCCGTGCAGCTCTGGCCCTGGCGGGTGAAGCGCATGCCGGCGACCGCCCCGGCCACGGCGCGGTCGACATCGGCGTCGGCCATCACGATCATCGGGCTCTTGCCGCCAAGCTCCAGGGTCACGGGGATCAGCTTGTGAGCGGCGGTCTGATAGATGATGCGCCCCGTCTCGACCGAGCCGGTGAAGGTGATCTTGCCCACATCCGGATGGGCGACCAGTGGTGCACCGCATTCCGGTCCATAGCCGGAAAGGATGTTGAACACGCCCGGCGGCAGCACCTGGTTCATGATCTGACAGGTACGCAGGCAGGCAAAGGGCGCCTCCTCTGCCGTCTTCACGACGACGGCGTTGCCCGCCACCAAGGCCGGCGCGATCTTCAGCGCCATCAGCATCATCGGCACGTTCCACGGGATGATGGCGCCGACCACGCCGATCGGCTCCCGCAGGGTCACCGTCATCATGTCCGGGCTGTGGGGCACGCTCTCGCCCTTCAGCTCGGACCCCAGGCCACCGTAGAAGACGAAGGCGTCGGCCAGCACGCCGGCTTCCACCCGGCTCTCGGTGCGGAGCGCCTTGCCCGTCTCCAGCGCTACCAGCCGGCCCAGCTCTTCGACGTGTTGGGTCAAGAGCGTGGCACATTCGGCCACCAGCTTGCCGCGCTGGCGGGCGCTCAGGCCCGCCCAGTCTGCCTGCGCCGCCTTCGCCGCAGCGACGGCGGCGTCCACATCAGCCGCTTCGCCATAAGCTGCCTGACCAATGACCTTGCCGGTGGCCGGGTTGGTCACCTCGAAGGTTCTGCCGGACGCGGCCGGCACCAGATTGCCCCCGATCAGGTGCTTGCCCGAAAGCTCCTCGGCAAGCTGAAACGGGTCCAGGTTGGGGCTCAGGCGGTCGGTCATGGCGGCGGCTCCTCGTAGGCTGCGCGTCCGGCCCTGCTCTCTCGGGGCCGCGTGCTGTTTGCGGCCCATATAGCAGATCGGCGCCCGCCGGGTAGAGGGTGCAGGCGGGCGCCCGATCGGCTCACCAGGTACCCGTATTGCCCATGCTGGACCAAGGCTCCGCCGGCGCTTGTGCCTCGCCCCGCTGCAGCAGCTCGATCGAGATGCCGTCGGGCGAGCGCACAAAGGCCATACGGCCGTCGCGCGGGGGGCGGTTGATGGTCACGCCGCTGTCCTGCAGGCGCTGGCACGCGGCATAGATGTCTTCCACCTGGAAGGCGAGATGGCCGAAATTGCGGCCGCCCGTATAGTCCTCCGGGTCCCAGTTATAGGTCAGCTCCAACAGCGGTGCGGCTTTCTCGCGGCCCGTGCCCTCGTCTTCCGGGGCCGCCAGGAACACAAGCGTGAACCGGCCTTTGTCGTTCTCGACACGCCGGACCTCCGTCATGCCCAACTTGTTGCAGTAGAAATCGAGCGAGTCCTCGATGCTGCTCACCCTCACCATGGTGTGCAGATAGCGCATTGCCCATGCTCCCTTGTCTTCGGCCGATGGCTGGATCTTGTGATGGCCGGTCGGGCCGACCTTGTCCGCGCCGACGATGCGCAGACGACGCCCATGAAATGGCATCACGCCCGGCCGCTGCCAAGCGCCCCGCCTCCACCAACCCGTTCCCGGCAGCCCGTTCACGGCGGATTGTGCGGCGATGCGGGCCAGGGTTGACCTGCATCATGGAATGGTGCCCGGCGCGTCAGTAACGCTGCGGCAAACCCGATTGCCAAGATCGAAGGGCAGACGGCGCATGTGCCAGTCCAACGCCGGAACCCCTGATGATCTGCGGGATCGCCCACAGGCTGGAAACCGCCCAGGGCATGGCAAACCCGGCCAACCGGGAACAACGACAGTACGGTTCAACCGCTATCAATCGGGGGGAATTGCCCATGACCGGCGAGTATGCGGACATCTATCGCCGCTCTCTTGAAGACCCGGAAGGTTTCTGGGGGGAAGCTGCCGAAAGCATCGACTGGTACACCCGCTGGGACAAGGTGCTCGATGACAGCAATCCGCCCTTCTACAAGTGGTTCCCGGGGGCGACGCTGAACACCTGCTATAACGCGCTGGACCGCCATGTGGCGGCGGGCCGCGGCGAGCAGGCGGCGATCATCTATGACAGCCCGGTCACCGGCACCATCAAGTCCATCAGCTATGCGGAGATGCTGGACAAGACGGCCCGCATCGCCGGCGTGCTGCAATCCCTCGGTGTGACCAAAGGCGACCGCGTCATCATCTACATGCCGATGATCCCGCAGGCCGTGGTGGCGATGTATGCCTGCGCGCGCATCGGCGCTATCCACTCTGTGGTGTTCGGCGGCTTCGCGCCGCGGGAGCTCGCAACGCGCATCAACGATGCCCAGCCCAAGGCGATTATCTCAGCCTCCTGCGGCATCGAGGCTGGCCGCGTGCTGCCGTACAAGCCGATGCTGGATCAGGCCATCGAGTTGTCCACGCACAAGCCGGAATTCACGCTGATCGTGCAGCGCGAGCAGGCGGTGGCGGAGATGATCCCGGGCCGCGATCACGACTGGATGGAGACGATGGACGCGGCCCAGCCGGCCGACTGTGTGCCGGTGGCGGCGACCGATCCGCTGTACATCCTCTACACCTCAGGCACCACGGGCCAGCCCAAAGGCATCCTGCGCGATAACGGCGGCCACGCCGTCGCGATGTATTGGACGATGAAGAACATCTACAACGCCAACCCAGGCGAACGGTACTGGGCGGCGTCGGATGTGGGCTGGGTGGTCGGCCATTCCTACATCGTCTATGCGCCGCTGCTCTACGGCTGCACCACGGTGGTGTTCGAGGGCAAGCCGGTGGGCACGCCGGATGCCGGCGTGTTCTGGCGGGTCATCGAGCAGCATAAGATCAACACGCTGTTCACCGCGCCCACGGCCTTCCGCGCGATCCGTCGTGAGGACCCCAACGGCGAACTGCTGCACAAATACGACCTTTCCCATTTCCGCGCCCTGTTCCTGGCCGGCGAGCGTTCGGACCCGGAGACGCTGAAATGGGCGGAGGACCACCTGAAGACGCCGGTGATCGACCACTGGTGGCAGACGGAAACCGGCTGGGCCATCGCCGGTAACCCGCTGGGCATCGAGCTGTTCCCGGTGAAGTACGGTTCGGCGACCAAGCCGATGCCGGGCTGGAACCTGCAGGTGCTGGACTTCGACGGGACCCAGGTGGCACCGGGCGACATCGGCGCGCTGGTGTGCAAGATGCCGCTGCCTCCGGGCGCCCTGCCGACCTTGTGGAATGCCGATGAGCGCTACAAGGAAGCCTATATGAACGAGTTCCCAGGCTACTATAAGACCGGGGACGCGGGCTTCATCGACGACGATGGCTATGCCCATGTGATGACGCGGGTCGACGACGTCATCAACGTCGCCGGACACCGGCTGTCGACCGGCGGTATGGAAGAGATCCTGGCTGCCCATCCCGACGTCGCAGAATGCGCGGTGATCGGTGTGGAGGACCAGCTGAAGGGCCAGCTTCCGCTGGGCTTCATGGTCCTGAAGGCCGGGGTGACGCGGTCTGCCGACGAGATCACTACGGAAGTCGTCAAGATGGTGCGCGAACAGATCGGTGCCGTGGCCGCGTTCAAGACGGCGCTGGTCGTGGACCGCCTGCCGAAGACGCGCAGCGGCAAGATCCTGCGCGGCACCATGAAAAAGATCGCGGACGGCACGGAGTTCACAACGCCGGCCACGATCGACGACCCCGCCATCTTGCCGGAAATCGCCGATGCGTTGCGCCACGCCGGCTACGCCAAAGTCGCCTGACCGGCTGGCCGGCATCCCCGTGAACGCCGCGTGAGGCGGAAGGTCTCACGCGGCTCTCACGGAAACAGGTCTGGGTTGGCGATGCATGGAAAGTGTGTCGTTTACTTAATATTAACTTTTCCAATCTAAGCTGACATGTATCGGGTAAGGCGGTTCGACGATCGAACCTACGCCCTGATCCGATCCTTGTTGATGCCTCCCTGTTGAACCTGGGCCGTCCGTCTCGGACGGCCTCTTTTTTCACCTGCGGCCCGGTTCAGCGGCGACCTCCGTTGATGCTTCGGTTGCGAGCCAATGCGCCTTGACGCGCTCGAGAGCCGGGCATAGTGTATTGGAGAAGCTCGGGTTGAACGGGTGGGGCATCACGGTGAGAAGGGGGTCGCGATGGGGCGACCCTCTCTCGCTGCTGTATTCATTTTCAGCTATGCTTGACTAGACCGTGGAGTCGATTACTCACTTAATCTCGTAGTTTTACAAAGCGGCTCATGGGTGCCCACGGTTACACGATCTACGATGGTTTGTCGCACCCTTCCCCATTTATATACTATCATATGGAAAGACCCTCAACTATCATACTTGGCGGCTGATCTGGAAGGGACAGCCCGGCAGGGAGCGGTCGACGACATCCATCGCCCCGGCCGCCGGCAAGCCCCGCAAGGGTCTACGGATGATTAAGGGAATCCTGCAATAGTGGCTGCAGGGTCGCCGCGTCCGGCCGCGTTCACCGGGCGGCGGACGGGTCACGAAGATGACAGTTGCCGCAACGACGAAGAGGCTCGTCTTGACAGGACTCGATGCTGGTTTGGCGTTCTTCAACAAGACCTACAGCGACGCCACTGATCTGCTGGTCGAAGCTCGCAACTACATCGCCTACCGCAGAGCCAACGATGCCCGCGACGTGGACATCGAGGTGCGGCTGTTGGTCAGTCAGGAAACGCTGCGCATCACATCGCGTCTGACGCAGGTGATGGCGTGGCTGCTGAGCCAGCGCGCGGTCCAGAACGGCGAACTGTCCCAGGAAGAGGCTCTGGGGGAAACCTTTGCGATCGGCGGCGCGACCGTATGCGAAGACGATCGCTGGACATACGACGATCGGCTGCCGGAAGCCCTGCGCAGTCTTCTGGAGCGGTCGCACAACCTCTACCGCCGCGTCTGCCGTCTGGAAGAGATGCAGCGCCGCCACTTGGCGGCGACGGGAAGCTGACCGCCTGACGTGCGGCTAGTGCGCCACGAACCCGCCGTCGATCGGCAGGGATGCCCCCGTCATCTGGTCTGCCCCGTCGCTGCACAGGAACACCGCTAGCTTGCCGATCTGTTCGGTCGTCACGAACTCTTTGGACGGCTGTCTCGGTGCCAGCATCTCTCTAGCAGCCTCGTCGAAGGTCAGCCCCTTGGTCTCCGCCAGCGCTTCGATTTGCCATTCCGCCAGCGGCGTGCGCACCCAGCCGGGGCAGATGGCATTGCAGGTGATCCCAGTCTCGGCCGTTTCCAGGGCAACGACCTTGGTCATCCCGATCACCCCATGTTTGGCTGCCACATAGGCGACCTTGTGGATCGATGCGACCAGACCGTGCGCCGACGAGATGTTGATGATGCGGCCCCAGTTGCGCTCTTTCATCTGCGGCAGCACCGCGCGGATGCCGTGGAACAGCGCCGACAGGTTGACAGCGATGATGGCATCCCAGCGGTCGACCGGAAAGTCCTCGACAGGTGCCGTGTGCTGGATGCCGGCGTTGTTGACCAGGATATCGACGCTGCCGAAGGTCCGGGTCGCCTCGCCGACCATGCCGGCAACCTCGTCCGGCTTGGCCATATCGGCGCCGTGGTAGACACAGCGGACGCCGTAGTCGGCTTCAATGGCGTTGCGGATGGCGGCGACCGCATCCGCCTCGGCGAAGCCGTTGATGACCACATCGGCACCCTCACCCGCCAACGCCCGGGCAATGCCAAGACCGATCCCGCTGGTGGAGCCGGTGACGATGGCGCACTTGCCTTGCAGCATACTCACTCTCCTCTTTCCTGACGGTCATGGATTGCCACATGGCGGCAGTCCGGCAGCCCGCTCCCGTTTTGGCATTCTGAAGGCAGCGCCGGTGTCAGGACTTGAACAGCGCTTCGGCACTGCCGCGTTGGGCGCGCTTTGAGTCGATGAAAGTGCGAACTCGGGCGATCTCGGTTTCGAGCGCCACGATGTATTCCTGCAGTTCCTCGATCCCCATCACTTCCAGGTTCTTCGGCGCCTTTGCCGGTTTGCGCGGGTCCAGATCGTCCACATCCATGGCTCATCCCTCCTGCTTCGAAGCGCTTGTCACGGTGCTGCCGTCTGTCTACACCTTCCCACCTTGGTCCGAGAACGGCCCGTAACCACCTATTCTGCCATGCCCGCTGATCTGCCAGCCACGATGACCGGAATCGAGATCGCCCAACCCGGCGGTCCGGAGGTGCTGCGCCCGGCTACACTGCCGGTCCCGCCGCCCGGCGCAGGCGAGGTGTTGATCAAAGTGGCGGCAGCGGGCGTCAACCGGCCAGACGTTTTGCAGCGCAAAGGCGTCTACCCGCCACCGGCCAATGCCAGTCCGTTGCCGGGGCTGGAGGTGGCTGGAACGGTCGCCGCCCTTGGACCCGGCGTCACCGGCTGGGCCGTGGGCGACAGTGTCTGTGCGCTGCTGGCGGGGGGCGGTTATGCCGAGTACGCCGTAGCGCCGACCCCGCAATGCCTGCCGGTGCCCGACGGCCTCTCCATGGCAGAAGCCGCCGGCCTGCCTGAGACGGTCTTCACGGTGTGGACCAACCTGTTTGAGCGGGCGCGCTTGATGGCCGGCGAGACGGTGCTGATCCATGGCGGATCCAGCGGCATCGGCACCACGGCTATACAGATGGCCAAGGCGTTCGGAGCGCGGGTTCTCACCACCGCCGGCAGTGAGGAGAAATGTGCCGCCTGCCGTGACTTGGGCGCCGACAGGGCGATCAACTATCGTACGGATGACTTCGTGCAGGTCTGCCTGGACGAGACGGACGGCCGTGGCGTCGACGTGATCCTGGACATGGTCGGTGGGGCCTACATCGAGCGCAACATTGAGGCGCTGACCGTCGAGGGGCGGCATGTGAGCATCGCTTTTCTGGGCGGTGCCAAGGTCACGCTGAACATGCAGAAGATGATGGTCAAGCGGCTGACGCTGACTGGATCCACGCTGCGGCCCCGTTCGGTGGAGGCCAAGGGTGCGATTGCCGCGGCGTTGAAACAGGAGGTTTGGCCGCTGATCGACGATGGTCGGCTGCGGGTCGTGGTCCACACGACCTTCCCGCTTGATCAGGCATCGGCAGCACATACCCTGATGGAAACGAGCACGCATATTGGAAAGATCGTTCTTGTCGTCTAGCCAATGATACCGACCCGGGTTGGGCGCGCCGACAAACTGACCCAAGTATCGTATAGAGGTTTTATGCCGAGGCACCGCGCAATGCCCATGTCTACGCGGGGCGCCGGCACCATGAGGAGGAGACGCAATGGGACAACCTTTGATGCCGAAGGCGACCGCCGTCTGGCTGATCGAGAACACCTCTTTGGGCTTCCGGCAGATTGCTGAGTTCTGCGGCCTGCACGAGCTTGAGGTCCAGGCGATCGCCGACGGCGAGGTGGCGATCGGCATGGTCGGGATGGATCCCATCGCCAATGGCCAGATCACACAGGAAGAACTGGAGCGCTGCCAGGGGGATCCGGCCGCCCGGCTGCAGCTGGCCAAACGCGACATCCCGATACCCACCTCGCGCCACAAAGGCCCCCGCTACACGCCCGTCGCCAAGCGCGGCGACAAGCCCGACGCTATCGCCTGGCTCTTGAAGAATCATCCGGAGCTGAGCGACACGGCCATCTGCCGACTGATCGGGACGACCAAGCCGACCATCGCGGCGGTTCGCGACCGCACCCATTGGAACGCGCCCAACATCAAGGCACGCCATCCGGTGGAGCTGGGCCTCTGCACCTCCATCGAGCTGAACGACGTCGTCAGCCGCGCAGCAGCCCGCCCCTCAGCCGCCAAGGCAGAGACAGACGAACAGACTCCGGAGGAGACCGCAGTCGCCGATCAGTAGGCGATCATAGTCGCTTCGCTGCGGCGTATCCTGCGATACGCCGCAGTGTCCCGCGATCTACCGGACCGTTGAAGCGCCGAAGTCTGGCGCTCAGCAGTGCACCGGATCGAGGCGGGCCATCTCGTCTTTTATTCGTAGTTTCTCGCGCTTAATGCGACTCATTATTTCAGTGTTGGGCAATGGTCGGTGAGTTTCGTCGTTGAGTTCCTGTTCCAACTGGGCGTGCCTGCTGCGCAAAGCTTCAAACCGCTCCATCGCTGACATGCTCATCCCCCACAATGTTTGCCTTCAATTGTCGGCAACCGAAGTCGGCCCGGCGGGCCGGCCCATGGGCACCGTCTGGTCCGGTTGGCTGGACACAGCGGCATCACCACGGATTGCCTAACTTGAAACAGTAACATAGGCATCGCGTCGGCGCACGACAGAAGAGCGACGCCGAAAATCGTCGATTCCGCAATTTCGCCGGTGGGAGGCGATGCCGTGCGACGTTCTGACCCTAGCTGATGACGGCTCGCCGACGCGGCCGCACCAGCCCCGCGATCAGTCGCCCAGGCAGATGCCAAGCCCGCGCGCCGTCTTGACCAGGGGCCCGTCCAGCTCGACCGAATGGTAGTCGGCGATCGCTTCTTCAATGCCGACATCGATGACCTGGCGGTTCCACCAAGCCACCATGCGATCGGACTTGCCTTCGGCGATCAGGTCGACCGCATGGACTCCGAAGGCCGCGGCGACCATCCGGTCGCGCCAGCTAGGCATGGATCCGCGTTGCACGTGACCCAGCACGGTAACCCGTGCCTCAGCGCCGGTGTTCTCGGCAATGAGATCGCTGATATAGGCGCCCACACCACCGAACCGCCGCTGGCCGTCGGCGAACTCATGCTCAAGCGCTTCGCCTTCGACGTCCTTCACCGCCTCGGACACGACAACGAGGCAGAAATTCCGGCCTCCGGCGCGGACCTGATTGATCTTGTCGGCAACCTTCTGAAGAGAATACGGAATCTCCGGGATGAGAATGACATCGGCACCGCCGGCGATCCCCGCCGACAGCGCGATATGCCCGGCATCGCGCCCCATAACCTCCAGCACCATGACGCGGTGATGGCTGGCGGCCGTTGGCTGCAATCGATCGAGCGCTTCGGTAGCCACCGCAACTGCAGTATCGAAGCCGATCGCCATCTCGGTCATGCCGACGTCGTTGTCGATCGTCTTGGGCACTGTCACCAGGCTGATGCCGCCCTGTTGGGCGAGACGCCGGAGGATCGCAGCGCTGCCGTCACCCCCAATGCCGATCACGGCATCCAGGTCGAGTTCGTGAAATCCGGAGGTGATTTCGGAAGACCTGTCCCGCACCGATCCATCGCTCATCGGGAAGGCAAAGGGGTTGCCCTTGTTCGTCGTCCCCAGAATGGTCCCGCCCCGGCGCATGACATCGCCGGAGAAGAAGTCCGGCGTCAGAACCTCGTACTGCAAGGGCCGTGTCAGCAAGCCGGCGGTCCCTTCTTTGATGCCGATCGCGGTCCACCCAAGTTCGGCCGCCCGGCAGACGGCCGCCCTGATCGCGGCGTTCAGGCCCGCGCAGTCCCCACCGCTTGTCAGTATTCCGATTCTCTTTGCCCTTGGCATGGCGAGGTGGCCCCGAAGATACGAAATCAATGCCGCTAATCTCGCCAAAAGCCCGTACGGCTGCAAGGATCGCGAAGGTTTTCCTTGTTAGGGATTGTTAGCAGACGACCGGATGGGGCAGTACCCTGCCCCACGACCGTGTCCGCGTTGCCGTTCAGGCGGCTTTGAGATCGTTCAAGAAGCGGCTGACCAGCTGCTTCAGCTCATCCGCCTCGCCAGTGAGGTTGCGGGATGTCGCCAGGATCTGTTCGGAAGCCGCTCCGGTTTCCGACGCTGCCTCGGAGATCCCGCCGATCGTGCCGTTCACCTCTTGGGTCCCGTCGGCGGCTGACTGGGCGTTGCTCGTAATCTCGGATACGGCCGCGCTCTGTTCTGTGACGCCGGCGGCGACGGCACCGCAAATCTCGGTCAGGCTCCCAACCTGATCGTTGATTGCGGCAAGCGCCGCGACTGTGCTGTCCGTCTCGTCCTGAATGGACTTGATCTGCGCGGAGATCTCGTCCGTCGCCTTGGCAGTTTGGTTGGCAAGCTGCTTCACTTCGGACGCGACAACCGCGAACCCTTTGCCGGCTTCACCAGCCCGCGCCGCTTCGATCGTCGCGTTCAGCGCCAGAAGGTTCGTCTGCTCGGCGATCGATGTGATCAGGTTGACGACGTCACCGATGCTCTTCGCCCGATCGGCCAGCCTCCGCATCCGCTCGTTACTGCTGCCCGTGCTCACCGCGGCTTGGCCGGCGATCTCGCTTTGCTGGTCCACTTGCCGGCGGACTTCCCGGACAGAGGCATCGAGTTCTTCGACGGCGGCGGCGACCGCCTGGACGTTGTCCGCTGAGTTGTCGGACGCCGCGGCCACCGCCTCCGCGCGCGACCGGCTTCCATCGGCCGACTGCGTCAGCGTCTGTGCCATCGCCTCCATCTCTTTAGCCGCCTCTGCGACGGCGGCGAGACGGCCTTCCGCCACGCGATCGAATTCGGCGGCCAGGCGATCTCGAGCTTCGGCTCGCTGCAGGCGGCGGTTCTGTTCTTCCGCATCCCTTGCGACCAACTGGTCTCTGGCCTTGAGCGCTTCCTTCAGCACGAGAACGGATTTCGCCATGCGCCCGATCTCGTCGAGCCGATCAATACCCGGCACGTCCAGGTCGCGGCTGCCTTCCGCCAGGCTCCCGACGGTATCGGTCATAGCCTTGACAGGCCGGGTGATGCTGCGCGCCATGACCCACGCAATTGCGGCAGCGATCGCAGCTGCCGCGGCGATCGCTCCCGCCATCATGATCACGACACCGTCGCGGGTTGCGGCCGAATCGTCCATGAACTGCGCAGCCTGCGCCTCGGCGGCGGCCTGAAGCGCGCCGATCAGCGTCTCTATCTGTTCCACCTGCTCTGCCCCGACACCTCGGGTCAGATCCGCCGCGCGGTCCGACTGCCCGAAGCTGCGGAACCGCACGACACTCTGGCGCGTCTCGTACCAGTCGGCCAATGCCTGGCGCATATCAGCGACCAAAGCGGCACCCTCCGGCGCCCGCTGTTCAATGAGATCCAGATGTTCAACGATCCGCGCGTCGTACGCCTCAAGCGAGGTCGCCACCGAGGTGATGGCCTGACGGCCTTCGGCAAGGGCGACGTCCTTCATGCCCCGATGAATCGCCAAGGCATCGGCCCGAACTTGCAACACTGCGTCGTTCACCGCGTACGGATGCCGATGCAGCTTCTCCGTCAACTCGGCCAAGGTGACCATGCCGTTGAGCGCAAGGCCGCCGATACCGATCATGAGAGCGACAAGCACGGAGAATCCCGTCACCAGCCGACGGCCGATGCCTGTCTCCCAAACGCGGGTTGTAAACCACCTGACCATCATCACCTCAAAGCCAATACTATGGTGGATTGCCTCTATCTCCGGCGACAGGTCGCGGCACGATTCGCCCTTCGAAGCAGGACGAACCTTCGAAGCAGGACGAAACGGTTCATTTCAACGCGAAGGTCATAAGATTTCGTTACAGGAGACGAAACCATCACACGATGTCGGCCATCAGCTGCAATCGAAGCCGTCACGAACCTTGCGGCCGATCCTGCTGCCGACTCGCCGACAGCCTTCGGTAGGACGGTCCTTTCTGATATGGTTACAGCGATGTTGCGGTTGTCCGGTGCAGGTTTCGATGACCGACTTGGAAACTCTCAAAGACAAACTGGAGACGCTGAAGCTTGAGCATCGTGACCTTGACGACGTGATCGCAAAGATCGCCGATTCGGGTCACTACGATCAGCTTCAGATCAAACGGCTGAAGAAAAGAAAGCTGATGCTGAAAGATCAGATCGCACAGCTTGAGAGCTGCATTCTTCCGGATATCATAGCGTAGCTTCAATCGCTTCGGTGCGTCGCCATGTCTCGGTGACGTCAGCCGGCATCCCGCGGCTGCCTGACCGATTTCTGCTTTTGCCGGTACATCTTCTTGTCGGCGGCGTCGAGCACCTCGCTTGGCTCTCCCTTGCCGTCAAAGGTGAACACGCCATACGAGACGCTGACATCCAGTGCGCCGTTATGCATTTCCGCCGAGCCAGACTGGATTGCCACCGACAGCTCCGATGCCTTGTTGGCTGCCGTCCGCTCATCTGTCTGCGCGAGAAGAACACCGAACTCATCCCCGCCGAGCCGTCCCACCACATCGGAAGACCGGACGTTCTTCAAAAGACAATTGGCAATGCTCGTCAGAACATCATCGCCGACGGCATGGCCAAAAGTGTCGTTGATCCGCTTCATGCCGTTCACATCGAAGAAGAGCACACTGGATGTGACGCCGTACCGCTCAGCATAAGCCATCATCCGCGAAAGTTCCCGGACGAAGGCCCTCCGATTCAAAATGGGTGTCAGCGGATCTTCATCGGCAAGACGTTCCAGATAAGCGATCCTGCGTTCCCTGGCTTCGAGGTCCTGTCGCAGCCGGTCGACTTCAAGAAGCAGTTGCGCCAATCCGCTACGGACATTCGCGGTCAGCTCCGTTTCCGGAATGCCGAGAAACGTGGCGACGTCCTCGATCGAACGGGCAGACGTCTCAAGAGGCCCGGCCGCAGTAACGTCCGCCGCTTCCGGACCTTTGACCTTGCGAGGTTTGCCGGTTCTGTCGACCGGGCGTTTGTCTTCAATTCGCATGTCCTGCCGCGCCCGGTTTCCTGGTCGCCCATTTAGCCACGGGAATGTCTAAGCATCCATTGTTGAATTTTCGAAATTGTCAACATCTGCGACGCAATTCGCGCCGTATCCTACTCTTGCTCAGGCCGTCCACCGCCGCGACGGAATCCTCTTGTCACGAACTGGGCCGCACGTACCCTAGGCTCGCATCATCGCACACCTATCCCCGCAGGATCGAACACAACCGATGACCGCAGCCCCGCCGCTGGTAGGCCTCATCATGGGAAGCCAATCCGATTGGGAAACCATGCACCATGCTGCTGATACGATGGCCGACTTGGAAGTGCCATTCGAGACGCGCATCGTGTCGGCCCATAGAACTCCGCACAGGCTTATGCAGTATGCGCAGTCGGCGCGGGACAGGGGGCTGAAGGTCATCATAGCCGGGGCGGGGGGTGCTGCCCATCTGCCGGGTATGACCGCAGCCATGTCCCCGCTGCCCGTCTTCGGCGTGCCGGTCGAGAGCCGCGCGCTCAGCGGTATGGACAGCCTGTTGTCCATCGTGCAGATGCCGGCCGGCGTGCCCGTCGGAACGCTGGCTATCGGACGGGCGGGCGCCATCAACGCCGCGCTGTTGGCCGCGGCGGTGCTGGCTACGGCCGACACTGCGCTGGCACATCGGCTGGACCAGTGGCGGGCACAACTGACTGCGGCTGTCGCAGACAGACCGGACGGCCAATGAAGGCGCAAACCCTGGCGCCGGGGAGCGTGATCGGGATCCTTGGCGGCGGTCAGCTCGGTCGCATGACGGCGCTTGCCGCAGCATCGCTCGGCTACCGCACGCATGCGTTCTGCCCCGATGCGGACAGTCCGCTGACTCAGGTGACCGACCGCACCACGCGGTCGTCCTACACTGACCGGTCGGCGCTTGCCCATTTTGCTTCGACGGTCGATGTCGTGACGTTCGAATTCGAGAACATCCCGGCCGACTCCGTGGCCTATCTGGAGACTCTGGTGCCGGTCAGACCCACGACGCAGGCGCTGCGGATCTGCCAGGATCGCCTTGCGGAGAAGCAGTTCGTCCGATCCGCCGGCATAGCCACGACCGACTATGCCGCCGTTCCGACCCCTGAGAGCCTTGAGGCGGCTGTAGCGACCGTCGGGTTGCCCGCCGTCTTGAAGACGACGCATATGGGCTATGACGGCAAGGGGCAGGCCCTGATCGACGCTGCCGAAGACTGTGCGCGGGCCTCGGAGCGGATCGGCCGGGCGCCCGCCATTCTGGAGCGGTTCGTCACCTTCGACAGGGAATTGTCGGTCATTGCAGCCCGTGACATCGCGGGCAACATTGTGGCCTACCCCGCCGTTCAGAACGAACACTCCAACCATGTCCTGGCGACGACGACGGCGCCCGCGCCCATTGACCCGGCGGTCGCACAAGCGGCCGGTGACATTGCCACTCGCCTTGCGGACAGGCTCGCCATCGTCGGACTGCTGTCGGTCGAGATGTTCATGACGCACGCGGGCGGATTGCTGGTCAACGAACTGGCTCCGCGACCACACAACTCCGGCCACTGGACGATCGACGCCTGCGCGACCAGTCAGTTCGAGCAGTTCGTTCGCGCAATCACAGGCCTGCCGCTCGCACCGATCGGGCGTCATGCCGACGCCGTCATGACCAACCTGTTGGGCGACCAAGTTCATGACTGGCCGTCGCTGGCAGCAGCCCCCGACGCCAAGCTGCATCTCTATGGCAAGGCGACGCCGAGCCCGGGACGCAAGATGGGGCACGTGACCAGCCTGAAGCCCCTCAGACAGCAGCCCTAGGCGTCTTCGGCCTGCATCCGTGTCGACCTCGGAGGGATGGTCTTCCTGAGCGACGGCCTTCTCGACAAATTCAACCGATCGGCAAGGTGTTATTAATGAGTTCATCGCAACCTAATGGGGACGGGCGCGATCTGCCCGTAGATGCTGACAACAATCGACCGGCCATTCATGCAGCCAGATCTGAGATCGGTGGATGCCCCGTTGAACTGCGCGGCGGTCACGGTGCTGCGGGACGTGCCTGAGGGCCCTGCAGACTGGTTCGAGACGTACTCTCCACCCGGTTCGCTGCTGGCAAGGGCTTCGACTGGAAACGGCAAGACACCTCACGAGATGCTTGCGAGCGCACAAGCCGCCGTCGAGAGCTTGCACGACGCCTTTGTTGCGGAGCTGCACAAGGCAGTCGATCAAATGACCGATACGCAGGCGCGAATCATTGATGGCCAAACGCACACCGTGTCTTCGATCCGAGAACTCTTCGGCATCGCCCACGAAGTGAAGGGTCAGGGCAGGACGTTCGGCTTCGATCTGGCGTCCTCCATCTGCGAGGCTCTTTGTGCCCTGCTTCGCCGTGCGGATCCTCGGCATCCGAAGCTTGTACGGTCCATAGACACCCATATCGAGGCGCTGCGCCACGTCTCCAACCGAGGGCTTCAGGGGGACGGCGGCGATGTCGGCACGACGTTGGTGCGGTCGCTGTGGAAAGAGGTCCAGGTTGTCGGTGGCGAGGAGCTCTCTGATGGTCCCGGCACCACGCGTGGGCAATCGGGCGAAGGCTGACGCACAATGACAGAGATGCGGCGCTACGACTTCTCTCGGCTCTCCGTCATGATCGTCGACGACAATCGGATGATGCGCGCCCTTCTCCAGAGCCTGCTGGACAGCTTCGGCGTGGGCTCCGTCATTCGCGCGGGCAATGGTGAGGACGCGTTGCATATCCTCGCCAACGAGCCTGTCGACATAGTCATCACCGACTGGCTGATGAGCCCGCTGGACGGCTTGGAATTCGTCCGTGCCGTCCGGACCGGCAAGACCAGCCCCAATCGCTTGGTTCCAATCCTGATGATGACCGGGCTCAGCGAGATGTGGCGCGTCGCCGCCGCACGCGACATGGGCGTGAACGGGTTCATCGTCAAGCCGCTCACCGGCGAGTCGCTGTTGTCGCGGATCATTCACATCATCGAACATCCACGCTTCTTCATTAGGACGCGCACCTATCTCGGACCGGATCGGCGTCGCGCTGCGAAGGCCGACTACGGCGGCCCCGAAAGGCGGGGAAGCCGCACGCGCCAGCCTCCGGCCTCGCCGCAATCCGGCGAAATAGGACCAACGGGTTCCGAGATCGGCACAATTGCAGCGCCACGCACCGGCGCCAACCAGCCACATCATTAGTGTCTTTGTGACATCCTTCCTCCGGTTCCGCCCCGGAGCCTGAGTGGTGCCGGCCTCTCGGGCCCATATCCCAATTCCGCCGCGTCTCGCCGCCGATCGCTTGGGAGCACCGACGGGCAGGGGCGCGTTTGCTGCCGGTCGTCGGACGGCAAACCCATCTTGCGGTTCGTCAGAAGAAGAGCTCGAAACCAGCATCGGCAGATCGGCTAACGCGCAACTCGGCGGAGGGAGGAAACATGAGAAACCGAAATAATGGAAGATTCTTAATAATTCCATTACAACATAAACTGGGATTTATGGGGCCGGCCCTTCGCACTGACCGATCGGGGATCCAGCGGTGCATTTGCTTGGAAGCAGTACTCCATGTGCCCGGGGCGTTCGAAAGACGATGACGAGCTGGCCGGACCGCTCAGTCTAACTGATCGTGAAGATCGAGCGATTTCGTCGCATTCACCGGCCGTGCCGTCAGATCCTGATCAAGCGGCTGCATACGGCGGCCGACGCCCGTTGCGCTTCCCCGGAGAGCGGAGGCGACACGGATTCGACCCAGCGTGAGTGCAAGGCGCGCGCACTCCCGACTCACAAACCTCCTATTAATACTATTGTACCATTCTGGGCCCAATCGTCGCGGGGCGCATCGCTGCATAATACTGCCCCTGCTCCCTTGGTTTGTCAGCGCATGAGTGCCGCTTGGTGACAGGTACAAAAGGGACACTCAAAGAGACGGGGCCGTCCACGGGAGCGGCCGTGGGTAAGTACTGGTTCGAAGTGTTCGAGCCACCGAACGCGCTGAAGCCCAAAGTATCGTCGGGGTGCGGAATGACACAACAGGAGATGCTCGCCAAAGCCAAGATGGTGGTCGAATCTCTACATGACGATTTTGCCGAGGAACTAGAAGCAACCATTGAAAAACTAAGAGAATCCGAAAGACTTCTTGGCGCAAGCCACGAAGAGTCTCGATCTCAAATTGACATAATCTTCCGTCTGTCCCACGAGATGAAGGGGCAAGGCAGAACCTTCGGCTTTGATCTTGTTTCATCGATCGGAGAGTCCCTGTGCGCCCTGCTTGATCGCGCCGATCCAGGACATCCCAAACTTGCACAGGCGACGAAGACCCACATCGACGCGCTTCACCTGGTCAGCAGTCGCGGGATGCGTGGCGATGGCGGCGAAACCGGTGCCAAGCTCATGGAGTCGCTATGGAAAGAGGTCGAAGTGGTGGGAGGTCCACCGAAACCGCCACCCGCGCTCCCCGGCGGCAATCGTGACGCGTTGAAGTCCCCGCGTTAGGCAGAGAGCCAAGAGGGATGCAACCGTACGATCTCACGCAACTTTCCATGATGATTGTCGACGACAATCTCATGATACGGAGGCTCGTCGAAAAGCTGTTGAACTGCATCGGTGTTGGGTCCGTCATCCGTGCGGGCAATGGCGATGACGCACTCCACATCTTGGGGAGCACGCATATCGACATGGTCATCACCGACTGCATGATGGAGCCGATGGACGGGTTCGAGCTTGTCCGCAACCTCCGCACGGCGGAGCAAAGCCCGAACCGTCTTGTGCCCATCCTCATGATGACCGCTCATACGGAGACATGGCGCGTTGCGGCGGCCCGTGACGCCGGCATCAACGAGTTCATCGTCAAGCCGATCACCGGCGACGCGCTCTTGTCGCGGATCATCTACATGATCGAGCATCCGCGTGTGTTTGTGCGCACCCGTACCTATTTCGGCCCGGACAGACGGCGCAAGTCCGACGTCCCTTATCACGGTCCCGAACGGCGCTCGGCCGGCAGGGCGAAGGGCGACACGTTCATGAGCGCACCTGTCCTGGGATCGGCGCCGACGCCCACGCGCGACAACGACCGACAGCAGCATCCGGAGTTCGGTACAGATAAGACGATGAGGATGCCCGCATGAGTGGGCCACGCCGCCTGATACCCCAGTGCAATACCGGGACCGCCTTGGGCCGAAGCCGCATCAACCGCAAGACCGCAGATAGGCTGAAGCGCACCGGGTCGGACAGCGGGCGGACATGATGCACGCGAACGCACTCCATCTATCGAAGGTCGATCGCCTCAGGGTAATGGTCGTCGACGACCATGAAGAGACGCGATGGGTTATCCGCACAATTCTGGTCGCCTTTGGTGTGCAGCGCATTTGCGAGGCGGGCGGCTACACCGAGGCCCTGAAGAAGGTCAAGCCGTTCCAGCCCGACATACTGTTGATCGACTATGCCATGCCAGGCCGTGACGGGTTGCAGTTGATCCGGAAGTTACGTCGCAACCGGGACGACCCCTTCGTGCCTATTATCCTCATGACCAGCGAGGCCACGCCGCGAATCCTGTCGGCGGCCCGTGATGCTGGAGCGACCGAGTTCCTGGCCAAACCAATCGTCCCGGCCAGCCTCCGGGCTCGATTGAACGAAGTCATCCTGCGGCCGCGCAGCTTCATCAGCAACCCGGCCTATTTCGGCCCCGATCGCCGGCGAAAGGCCGCAAGCTGGGACGGTGTCGACCGCCGCAAGCGCGAGGCTGGGCCGCCCCCGCCGACATCGCCGGAGCCACAGTCCGAAGAAGGCATGCGCAACCAGGAAGAGGCCCTGCGTGACGTGCTCAACACGCTGGAGACATCGGTCGTCTGACTAACTGTCCAGAGCGCCCTCCAAGGCGTCGAGTAGAGGTGAGCTATGAGCGTTCTGAAAGAACGGGCGCCCAAGAGTATCCACAGGACCAGTGCGCGCGGCTTTCCATATGAGGAGATCGCGCTTACCAACGTCCTGAAAAGCAAGCTTGGCGGCGGCATCCCGGAGGCGTGCCTACACAGGGCAGAGCGCGCTATCGCGACACTTCAGGACCAGTACATCCAGTGGGTACGGCGGGATCTCGCACATCTCGAAGAGCTGGCGGGCAACGCCAAAGAGCCTTTCGCCACCGACGAGTGGCGGAAATCCGTCAAAGAGATGCAGCGGCTGGTGCACGACATGCGCGGTCAGGGCGGCACCTTCGGGTATCCGCTCGTCTCCAGCGTCGCCAGTTCTTTGCTCGATCTCTTGAAGCAAGCGGCGATCGCTCCGCCGAACATGGCCCGGCTCGTTCGGCTGCACACGGACCTGATTGAGCGCATCGTCGACTCGCGGATCGAAGGGGATGGCGGCAAAACCGGCGAGCAGATCATGACCCGCCTGGGCGAACTGACTGCTGAGATTCTGGCCCAGGACAAGGACCAGTCTGCCGGCTGATCCCCGCACGCCTACCGCGGGGCGCCTTGCTGGCATGCGGCCGGCGGCCTACACTCCGCCCCTTCAGCGAGATGATCGTTGCAGCTCGGGAGCGTGCAATGGGCGACAAGCCTGCGGTCCGCATCGAAACGGACAGCCTTGGCGAGATGGAGGTGCCTGCGGACCGGTACTGGGGCGCCCAGACGCAGCGCAGCCTCCAGAATTTCAAGATCGGCGGCGAACGCATGCCGCAGCCCCTCATCAGGGCCCTCGGGATCCAGAAGAAAGCCTCCGCGCTGGCCAACATGGCGCTCGGCGCCATGGACGCAAGGCTGGGCAACGCCATTGTTGCCGCGGCCGAAGAGGTCATCGGCGGCACACTTGGCGACCACTTCCCGCTGGTCGTCTGGCAGACCGGATCCGGCACCCAGACCAACATGAACGCCAATGAGGTGATCTCCAACCGCGCCATAGAATTGCTGGGCGGAGAGGTCGGGTCCAAGTCTCCGGTCCATCCGAACGACCATTGCAATATGGGGCAGTCGTCCAACGACACGTTCCCGACCGTGATGCACATCGCCGTGGTGGAGCAGCTGAACCATGAGCTGATCCCATCTCTGGAACATCTGCACGCCGCGCTTGACGCCAAGGCAAGCGAGTTCTCGGAAATCGTCAAGATCGGCCGGACCCACCTGCAGGACGCCACGCCCCTCACGCTCGGCCAGGAATTCGGCGGCTATGCCACGCAGGTCGCAAACGGAATCGCCCGCGTGCGCGATACCCTGCCGCGGCTGCTGCAGCTTGCCCAGGGTGGCACGGCCGTCGGAACCGGCCTAAACGCCAAGGTCGGATTTGCCGAGAAGGTAGCTCAGGAGGTCGCGCGGACCACCGGCTTCAACTTCGTCACGGCGGAGAACAAGTTCGAGGCGCTGGCCGCCCACGACGCAATGGTCGAAGCATCGGGCGCCCTCAATACCCTGGCGACCAGCCTGATGAAGATCGCCAACGACATCCGCATGCTCGGCTCCGGACCGCGCTGCGGGATCGGTGAGTTGGTGCTGCCGGCCAATGAGCCGGGATCGTCGATCATGCCGGGCAAGGTGAACCCGACACAATCGGAAGCCATGACCATGGTCTGCGCCCAAGTGATGGGCAATCACGTGACGGTCACCATTGCCGGAGCCACCGGCCATTATGAGCTGAACGTGTTCAAGCCGGTCATTGTATTCAGCGTCTTGCAGTCCATCAGACTTTTGGCCGACGCCGCGCGCAGCTTCACCGACAACTGCGTGGTCGGCATAGAGGCAGACCGGCAGCGGATCGACAAGCTGTTGCATGAGTCGCTGATGCTGGTGACGGCGCTCAATCCCCATATCGGGTACGACAATGCCGCGAAGGTCGCAAAGAAGGCCTTTGCCGAAGGAACCACGCTGAAGCAGGCGGCGATGAGCCTTGATCTATTGAAGGCGGAAGACTTCGACGCATGGGTGCGCCCGGAGACGATGGTGGGTCCCCGCAGCTGAGACGCCCCCCGACGGCCGAGGGCGCACGCCTGCGCAAGAGGTCGGTGGTGGTGGCGGGCCACAGCACCAGCGTAAGCCTGGAGCAGGCGTTCTGGCATGCGCTGAAAGAGATAGCTGCCCGCCGCCGAATGCCGCTGGCGCAGGTCGTTGCGGAGGTGGATGCACAGCGCAGCGGCAATCTGTCGAGCGCGTTGCGCGTCTACGTTCTTGAGCAGCTGCAAGCTGAGATGCGCATGCGCGACGATTGAAATGCGTGAGGGCCCGGCCGCTTAATGCACGGCCGCGTTCGACCTGGGCCGGTGGACACGCTGCGGGACCTGCGGAATCTCAGGGGCATGAAGCTCGGTCGGAGCCCTCAGGCCATCTGGCTGCCGCGGTAGAGTGACGTTAACGACCGTGCCGACGCCGACAGTGCTCGTGATGGCGATGCTGCCACCGTGCAACTCTGCGAAAGACTTGACCAGCGCAAGCCCCAGTCCGGTCCCGCCGCTAGCACGTGCATAGGCATTGTCCGCCTGCTCAAACGGCTGAAGAACCCGCTCGAGGCGGTCAGAGGGGATGCCGCAGCCGCTGTCCGCAACGGTGATCCGCACGCCGTTGGCTGGTGTCCGATCGGCCCGCAGGATCACTTCGCCACCGCGGTCGGTGAATTTCAGCGCGTTTGACAGCAGATTCAGGACAATCTGTTTGACTGCCCGCTCGTCGGCCGTGATCTCCGGCAACATCGGCTCCGTCTCCAGAAGCAGGGCCAACCCCTGCTGCTGGGCGCGTTCGCGGACAAGTTTGCTGCAGCTCTGCAGAAGCTGGCGAACGTCAACCGGTTCGAGTGCAAGATCCAGCTTCCCGGCCTCGATCTTCGAGAGGTCCAGGACATCGTTGATCAGGTCCAAGAGATGCCGGCCACTTGTGTGAATGTCGCTGGCATAGTCGGCATATCGGTGGGTCCCAAGCGGACCGAATATCTCGTCACGGATCACTTCGGAGAATCCCAGGATCGAATTCAACGGCGTACGCAGCTCGTGGCTCATTGCCGCGAGGAATGCCGACTTGGCCTGGTTGGCCGCCTGGGCCTGCCGCGATGCTTCTTCCGCGTCGCACCGAGCCGCGTCGAGCCGCCACGCCAGGGACTTCAGCTCGTCGGCCTGCTGCGCGATACGGTCGTTGCGCTCCTGCAGCTCAACCTCATGACGCTTGCGCTCGGTGACATCTGTGGCGATCTGCATCAGCACCAGCCTGCCGTCGGTCCAGTAGACTGCCTGATCTCGACATTCCAACCAGCGCCCCGTAGTGGTTTCATAATGCTCGGAAACCTGGACGCCGTTCGGACGGCCGTCTTGGTCGAGCAGCCGGGGAATCGCGCAGCCGTCGCACGGCCCATCCGTCTTCCCCTTCAGCGATTGCCAGCAGGTCTTACCGACGACATCGCCGAACTGGGCTTTGGACTGCCCGTTGACATAGAGAATCTCATGCGAACGCAGGTCCACGACGTAGACCGTGGCGTCAATGTTGTTCAGGACGGACTCAAATCGCGCCTTTGCCCGTCTGATCTCGGCTTCCGCCTGCTTGCGGTCACCGATGTCGCGCAGGATACCGGTATGAAAGACATTGTCGCCGTCTGACCACTCGGCGAATGACACTTCCAGCGGCACGCGCGATCCGTCAGCGCGTTTGCCCATAAGCTCCACGGTTTCGCCCGGCGCCGCTATTGCGGACCATTCGGACGTTGAGCCGCCGTGCGACAGCAGGTGCGAGAACGGAGTATCCGTGATCCCGTCCGCAGGATATCCGAAGATCTGCTCCGCCTTCCGGTTCGAATAGACGATCCGCCCCGCACGATCGAGGGTGATGATCGCGTCGTTGGCGGTTTCCGCCACGGCCCGGAAGCGCAATTCGCTCAGCGCCAGTTCCCGCGTCCGTTCGCCGACGACACTCTCCAGGTCCTCCTGGTAACGGGAGAGCTCGGCGTGCGCGCGCAGTTCTTCGGTGACATCCGTGACCACAGAGACGAACCCCGTCACTTGGCCCGTTGGACTCCTGCGATACGTCCAGTCAATGCGGATGTCTCTTGTCTTCCCATCGTCGCCTCTGATCGTCGTCACATAGGGCGTTGGCTCCGGCTGTTCGGCGAAGAAGCGGGCGAGGTCCAGACGCAGGCGCTCCCGGCCTTCGGGCGTCGCAACGAACTCGACGACCGACCGCCCGACCACAGTCCCGTCATCCACACCCCGCAACCGATGGACGGCCATGTTCGCAAACTGAATGATGCCGTTGGCGTCGATCTCCTGAACACCGTAGGGCAGTGTGTCGACAAGCGTCCTGAACCGCTGCTCGCTGGCCTTCAGACGGCTTGCCAGCGGCCCACCGATCCGCAGAAAGACGATCGCGCCCGCCAGGATCACCACGAGCGTCGCGACGCTGCCAGCCAGTATGGCCGTGGCAAAGGGCTCACGAAGTTCCGCGATATCGATCTTGGCGACGAGACCCAGGCCAAGCTCAGGCAGCGGCCGGTAGGCGGCCAGAACCGTCTCACCACGGTAGTCGAGCCCGACAAGCGTACCCGTATCGCCCTGCAGCGCCCGGCGCATCGGTTCGGCCATCGCGGTGGTGATGGGGTAGGATGTTGCGCCCGCGTCTTCGAACCGGCGCTCATGCAGGAAGACGATCTGGTCACCTTCGCGGCGCGCCAGCGTAAACTCGCCGGTCTCACCGAGATGGTGTCCCTCCAGATGACTGCGGACAAGCGGGGGCAGCCCGGCCGTTTCGCGCCACCGGGTCGCTGCGCGCCCCGATGTCAGCGGTCGCACGGTCTCTTCGATCAGATGCGCTTCCGATTCGAGCACCTGGGTGAGACGGACCCGCTGATCTTCCATCACCGCCGAATAGAGAACGCCGACCGCAACGGACGACGCCGCGGCGACCAGGACGATCATCACGCCGATAAGCAGGATAACAGGACGGAATTCGCGCGACTGCAAAGAGCGACCCATTTGCCCTCCAGACCTCGCTCCTATGTTCAGCGCTCCTCCAAATCCGGCGGCAGCAGCGGCGTCAGGTAGTTTTGCGCAAGCATGCTGTCTTCGTTCGGCATGAAGCGAGATGCCGAAGTGCTTCCTTCGGACATACCGTGGCGGTCCTTAACAATCTGCTAAGTCGTTAAGGGTACTCGCTGCCGCCGACCGGCTCGGGATCGGCGGTGGTCGGCTCCATGGGATCGGGGGCCGGCGATATGCCTTCACGGTCGTCCCTGCGTGGCTCGTCCGGCTCGACCGCGGCCGGAGGCTCCGGCCCGAAGCGCTCAGCGAGAGCCTCGGCGGCCCGGTGTGCGAAATAGGCCTGCAAGGCCTGCGTCTGGGGCCGCTGCACCGGATTGCCGAGCGGCCCCATGAGCTGGATGACGAACGGCGGTGCGTCTGGATGATTGTAGAGGTAGAACTCCGTGCTCACATCGAGCCGCTCGCCGGCCAAGTCGAGCATACCGCGGCCCTCGGCGCGGCCGATATCGCCGGCCGCGCTCAACGTCTCCGTCAGCGCCACCCCTGAATCGAGCTCGAACGGCACGTTGATGGCCGCAAACGGTGTCTCGCCTCCCGACAACGCCTCCCGCAGCCGTTCCAGGAAGTCGAGGGGCTCAGTCGCCTCAGACAGTCCGGTATCGATCTCAGCCATATCGATGCCGATCATGCCGCCATCGCGGACCGCAATCAGGCCACTGCCTTCGAGCTCCGCGATCATGGCCTCCACAGTCTCGCCGCGCGTCGCCGCATCGATGCCGAAATCCAGAGTCCCGGCCAGTCCCTCCATAGCGAAGAGAGACGCAAGGCCCTCCGCCAGATTGCCGCCGACGAGATCGATTTCGAAGGCAATCTCAGGCGGATCAGTGGCGGCCAGCGTAGCCTGAAGGCCGAAGCTGCCGTCGAAGACCTGCCCGGTAAGCGGCGAGATCGTCAGAATCCCGTCATCCAACGTCGCGCGCAATGTGGGGTCGACGATCTCAAGATCGCCAATCCGAAGACCCGCAGCCGTCAACGCGAGACCGCCGTCAACCGCTGACAGGACGGAGGTTTCCAGATCGAGAGCCCCCCAACGGCTGACGAATCCGCCGGACAGAACCGCTCGGCGTGGCGACGGCAGGTATCGGTCGAGTTCGATCGTCCCAGCGCGGATATCGGCATCGACCCTCAGGGGCTGCGCCGTCAGCCCAACCTCGATCGAGCCCGCCAGCGGCGTCTCGCCGACAGAGCCCTGCAGATCGACCAAGCTCAGACGATCGTGATCGCCCAAAACGCGGGAATAGATGTCGACAGGCCCGACGGCCCTTTGAGGCTGAAATGCGGGCGCGAACACATGGGCGATCCTCAGACCGTCCTCATGCGCGAGGCGAGCGGCGATGTCGTAAGCGGGGGCATCAAACACCTGCTCTATCGACCCGCCGACATTGACGGTGCCCCCGGCCATCTCGCCCTGAAGATCGACGATCATGACCGATCCGTCGCCCTGCAGCCTCGCCGTCACTGCGATTTCGCCGAGCCGGCCGACCGGTGGCGGCACCTCCAGCCCGAACGCCGCCACCAAACGGTCGGGTTCGGCAGCTTCGAGCGCGATGGTCAAGTCGAGGCCGCCAATGGGCTCCAGAACGCCGACACGGCCCTGCACCGCGATGCTGGACGATGCCACGGATGCGACATTGGCCTTCCTAACGACGATGGTGCCGCCTGAGACCGTGGCGTCCAGCTCAAGGCCCTCAATTTCGGTGCCGTTTACGGTCAGCTCGCTGGCATTCAACTGAATGTTGGCGTCAAAGGCCTGCAGCAACTCAAGGAAATCGACGCGTACCTGCGGGTCCGCTATCGGGTCCGGCAGAAAGGCACCCGCACCGTCCGAGTGATACGAGTCGAGGTCGAGGCGGTCGATGACCAGCCTCATCCCGATCCCACGGCTGCTGGTTTCCCGGTAAGCGACGCCGCCCTCAACACGGCTGTTATCGACCGTCAGGTCGACGACGGAGGCCTGGAAATCTCGAGGGGTGCCGGTCAGGGCGATGCCGCCGGCAAGGCTACGCAGCCGTGTCGCAGGGACTGAAGCGAGATCGGCCCCGATCCAGCCCAGGACGCTGCGAAGGTCTCCCGAGGCGCCTTCCATGGCCAGGTCGACCCATGGCGCACCCTCTTCCGCGCGAACGCTCGCCACAAGAGCCAAATCCGAGCCGCCGGGGAACGAGGCGGAGAACCGATCGATCGTCGCCACTCCATCGGCTAGGCCTGCCGATAGGCTTGCCCGGCGAATGAGATCCCCGCGCAGATCCACCGTATCGGCCGATAGTTGCAGCGCGATATAGATCGAGTCCGGAATGGCAAAGGCGCCATCGAGCACCCATGCATGTGCCATCTCTCGCCATGCCGGCCCCTCGGCCCATACGTCAAGATCCAGGCGGCTCAACGCCATCTCCGCAGAGATGGAGGGGGCAGCCCCCAGAGTCGCGGAGAACGATCCGGTTCCGCGCGTATCGCCGAGCTCCAACGTCAGCGGATCAAGCGCTATCGTCTGGGCGGACAGGCGCGCCGGAGCGCGCAGTGCGAAGGGTTCCACGGCCGATGGCAGCCCCTCCACATCGGGAAGGAACCGGCGGATCACCGAGACGATGTCGGAGCCCGAGGCTGCGACATCTCCATGGAACTCCGATCCCGGAAGCAGGACGCCCGAAAGCCGGAAATCCCCGTCCAATCCGTCGACGCCGATACCCGCCGTCAGGGGCAACGCCCCGGAATCTGAGATGCGTCCGCCGTTCAGGTCGAGGGTGTAGGCAATGCCGTCATAGGAGATACTGCCGATGAGGCTCCCCGGTCCCCGAAGCGAATCGGCCGTGATCTGCACGAACACGTCCCCAACGGTCCGGATGATGCCGGTCGCGCGGTCACGATGGCGGATGCGGCCGTTGTCGATGGTCAAGCGCCCCAGAGTTACTGAGCTTGCGTCCTCCACATCACCGAACATCCGGTCCCCCACCCAGGAGACACCGCCGTCTTCGAGCGACTCGACGAAGAAAGCCGGTTCGACCAGGACCGCACGCTCGACCTCCAACTCGCCGGCGACCAGCGGCAACAGACTGACACGGATATCCAGCGCGCCGACCGTCAGCGGCGGAGGGGCTTCGGGATCCGCGGGGGTACCGATCGTCACGCCGTTCGCTGTCAGGATCGGAGTCGGCAGCATGGCGAAGTCGACATCGCCGTCGATCCTTACCGGCTTGCCCAGAAGATCGCTGAGTTGGGAGGTGACCGTCTGCTTGTAGGTGTTCCAGTCGATGAAGCTCGGCACGACCAGGACTGCGGTCAGCGCCAGTGCAAGCACCGAGATCAGGGCGATCAGAAACGTCTTCACGATTTCGGCCCAGGCGCCGTCACGTCGTCGGTCGGACTGCACAAGCGCATACGCCGCATCTCATGATTACTCGATCGACGCCGCCCGGCGCTAAGCTAGCTATACCGTCGACAGGCTGCAAATGCCGGGTTGGCCCGTGGCGGTCCGTTGACCCGGCATGTCCCGCCAAATGAGACCGGAGGCTGAAGGGATGGGCGATGTCATCAATCTCCGCAGAGCCCGCAAGGCGCGCAACCGTCGGGAAAAGCAGGCGCGCGCGGCGGAGAACCGCACGGCACACGGAACCCCAAAGGCGCTGAAGACGCATGCGCAGGCGGAACACGAGCGGGAGGGCCGCGTGCTCGACAGCCATCGAAGGTCTGACGATGGCGATGGAGATGGCAATACCCAATAGCCCTGCCCTGGAGAACGTTCGCACAAGCGCTGGCCACTCTATGGTAGATGCTAGAGCCATGGCAGCATTGTGGTTCGCAACCTGTTTCCGGCTTGTGAACGGCACGACGCCGATCGGAGGCCGTTCTTGCCACCAGCACCGGAGAGCGTAATGGCTAGCGCCGCGACGGCGATGGTGGTGTTCGACAGGGCCCTGGTCCGTCGGCATCGGGACCGCGCCAGCGCATCCTGGGAGGCGCACGACTTCCTTTTCCGGCACGCCGCGGATCTGCTTGTTGATCGGCTTGACGACGTGACCCGCAGCTTCGCCTGCGCCCTTGACCTCGGATGCCATGACGGCATGGTTGCGCACCACTTGGCAACCATCAGGCGAATTGCGGATGTCTACGCCTGCGACCTGTCAGGTGCTATGGCCCGCCGTGCAGTCGGAACCGGCGTCGCGTCGGTGGCCGCCGACGAAGAGATGCTGCCGTTTGGACCCGCCAGCTTCGATCTCATTACCAGCAACCTTTCGCTGCATTGGACCAACGACCTTCCGGGCGCCCTGTTGCAGGCACGGCTCGCGTTGAAGCCAGACGGCCTGTTCATCGCGACCATGCTGGGCGGCGATACGTTGGTGGAGCTTAGGCGCGCCGTGATGGAGACGGAACTGGCGTTGACCGGCGGCGCGAGCCCGAGACTGTCGCCGCTGACCGACATCCGCGATGCCGGGGCCTTGTTGCAGCGCGCGGGTTTCGCCCTGCCGGTCGTCGACGTCGAAACCGTCACGGTCACTTATGACTCGCTGTTCAAACTGGTCGCCGATCTGCGCGGGATGGGCGAGACGAACGCAGTCGTGCAGCGCAATCCAGCGACCCCACCACGGCGATTCTGGCCGGAGGCTGCTGAGCGCTATCATACCCAGTTTGCCGAATCCGATGGCCGGATCCCCGCCACGTTCCAGATCCTGACGCTGACCGGCTGGGCCCCTCATGAGAGCCAGCAGACTGCGCTCAGGCCCGGCAGTGCCTCCGCCCGCCTGGCTGGCGCCCTCGGCACGACTGAGCATTCGGCCGGCGACAAGGCAGGACGCCAACCATGACAACGCCAGCACGTGAAAACGAGATCGATCAGCTATTCGGCCGCCATGCCACACCCGATGAGCCCGGGCTGGCCGCAGCGCTGATCGACGGGGGCGAGGTCGTCTTTGCCCGAGCTTATGGCCGGGCAAGCCTGGAGCACGACATCCCGATCACCTTAGAGACACGGTTCCCGATTGCCTCGATCACCAAGACATTCGTGGCGGCGATCACCGTTCTGCTGGACCGCCGCAACCGCCTGTCGCTCGACGACCCGGTGCGGCGATACGTACCGGAACTGCCGGAGACGCTCGACGCGCCGCCGCACGTGACATTGCGGCGCCTCTTGTCGATGACAAGCGGCCTTCGGGATTCCATGGAGATGCTGCGGCTAGCCGGCTATTGGTGGCGTGGCACGTCAACGGCGGCGGACATGACGCAGCTTCTGGCGCGCCAGCCGCATCTTAATTTCCGCCCCGGCGGCGAGTTCCTCTACACCAATGTGAACTTTACCCTCCTCGCCCAGATCCTGGAGCGGGTTACCGGCGCCCACTTCCCGGAGCTGCTCCGGACGACTGTGCTTGCGCCACTGGGCATGACAGCAACAGTCGATCGCGACGACCCGAGCACCGTCGTGCGCGATCTCGCCTCCGGCTATATCCCGGTCGGCGGCGGGGAATGGCGACGGGGGGAATGGTCCTTTGGCCTGAGCGGAGCGGGCAGCCTGGTGAGCACGGTCCCGGACCTGATCCGCTGGCTCGGCGTCCTGCGCACAGGGCGGCTGGAGGATCATGACATCCTGACGGAGATGCGCTCGCCGGTAGAATTGGAAGACGGCTCCGTCAGCCGTTACGGACTGGGTCTCCAACTCTCGTCCTACCGGGGGCTGTCGATCATCGGCCATGGCGGCAGCCTGCCGGGCTGCCGCAGCCTTCTCGCCTACGCCCCCGACCGGGACCTGGGCCTTGTGGTGTTGTCCAACCGCGATGACTTGGACCGCGAGGGCCTGCTGGCCGAGGTGATCGACCTATGGTGCGGGCCTGAACTGGCCGTCGCCCCCCCTGCCCGCGCCGGCGAAGACGCCGTCTCGGCTGGTCGGTATGTCGATCCCGAACTGGGCGAGTCGTTCGAGGTAAGGAAAGGCGACAACGGTCTTGAGATCGACCTGCTGGGCGCCATCGCCGGGTTGGCCTCGGAGGATGACGGTGCCCTGGTTGACATTCTGGGTCTCTCGCCGGTCCGGCTGACATCCGAGGGGCCGGATGGCGGCTCGTATGTCTTGCGCCTGGCGTATGGTGGCCGCGTCGGGCGTTATCGCGCCGCCCACACGCCTGCCGGTGCGGAAGTCGCCCGTATTGCCGGCTATCTCGGCCGCTACCGTAACGCGGAACTGGAGTCGGCGCTGGAGGTCTCGCTGGCGGACGGGCAACTGCGCGTCCGCTATGGTCCGCCCGGGCATTCTGCGGCGCAGTTCCTACTGACGCCATTGGCAGACGACGTATTCCTGCTGCGGTTCGACCGCCCGGGCTATGCTTTCGCCCACTGCCTCCGCTTCCGGCGCGGTAGCGACCGCCGCGTGCACGAAGTGCTGATCAGCGGCTCCAGGCTGAAGAATGTCCGGTTTGAACGCGAGAACGGCTGACCGCTTCGCCGGATCAACGGACGCTCACAGGAAATCCCGCAACATGGCAACCAGAGGAACATCCGCCGGCGGCATGGGGTAGTCCCGCAGCTTCTTCGGCGGGACCCACGCCAGTTCCTGCCCCTCCAGCGGACGCGCCACACCCCGCCAACGCCGGCACAGATAGAGTGGCATCAGCAGGTGGAAGTCGTCATAGCCGTGGCTGGCGAAAGTGAACGGCGCCAGACAGCTGGCCTCCGTGTCGATGGCGAGTTCTTCCTTCAGCTCACGGATCAGGGCCTGCTCCGGCGTCTCGTCCGGGCCCAGCTTGCCGCCAGGGAACTCCCACAGGCCGGCCATGGCCTTGCCCGGCGGTCGCTGTGCCAGCAGCACGCGACCGTCGGCATCCACCAGCGCAACCGCGGCCACCAGAACGATCGGCCGCCCGTTCACGGCGTCCGCCGCGCCGCCTCGAAACGGCCGCGGTCCAACGCCAGCACCGGGACGTCGAGCTGTCTCCCCTGCGGCTGAAAGGCCTTGCGACAGCGGCCCACTTCAACGAACCCGGCCTTACGCAATACCTGCAGCGAGCCATGATTGTCGGCGATGGACGAGGCGCTGATCCGATCCAGTTCCAGCGACCGGAACCCCACGCCCAGCACCGCCATTGCCGCCTCGCCACCGAACCCCTGTCCCCAATAGGGTTGGCCCAGCCAATAGCCGAACTCCGCTGAGCGGCTGTCCCTTTCCAGTGTCAGTCCGATATGGCCGATGGCGCGGTCGTCGTCCCGCCGCACGATCACGTACTGGTATTCCCGACCCTCTGCCCAGGTGCGATGGCACTGGTCGATCCATTTGACGGCATCGGCATGCGTGTATGGGAACGGCACCTGCGACAGCCACCGCACGACGTTCCAGTTGTCGATCAGCCGCGCAATCGGCTGTGCATCTTCAGGCATATGCTGGCGAAGACGCAGCCGCGAGGTCTCCAGCATAGGCGGGGCGCACCGGTCACCGGCGGGGCGTGCGATCATCGCTGCGTGGCCCCGTCCGCGGGCCGGCTCCGTTCACGTTCGGTAGTCGGCATTGATGTCTATGTATCCGTGGGTCAGGTCGCAGGTCCACACGGTCGCCCGCCCGCGTCCGATGCCAAGATCGATCGCGATATCGATCTCGCGGCCGGCCATATGCCGGGCAACGGGCGCTTCATCGTACCCCGGCACGACGACCCCGTTGTGCGCCACCTTCACGCCACCGATGGAAACGCTCAGCCGGTCGCGGTCCGCACGCTGGCCGGACTTGCCGACGGCCATGACGATGCGCCCCCAATTGGCATCGCTGCCTGCGATTGCCGTCTTCACCAACGGCGAATTGGCGACCGCCAGGCCGATCTTCCTCGCCGAAGGGCTGGAGCTTGCGCCGCTGACGGTGATGCTCACCAGCTTCTGCGCCCCCTCGCCGTCGCGCACGACCTGCAGGGCCAAGTCGCGGCACACCTCCGTCAGGGCCCGGCGGAACGGGCCCAGCAGGCGGTCCGTCCAGCTCTCCGGCTGCGGATGGTCCACGCGGCCGGTCGCGGCCAGCAGCACCGTATCGCTGGTGGAGGTGTCGCCGTCGACGGTTATGCAGTTGAAACTGCGGTCCACCGCATGGGTCAGGAGGGGCCTCAACTGTGCCGCGGGCAGGCATGCATCGGTGAAGAGGAACACCAGCATGGTCGCCATATCGGGGGCGATCATGCCGCTGCCTTTGGCGATGCCGACGATGTTCGCCGGATACCCGCCGATCCGCGCCGTTGCGGATGCACCTTTGAAGAAGGTGTCCGTGGTCGCAATCGCCTCCGCCGCCGCTGCCCAGGCTTCGGGATGAAGCGATTCAAAAAGCCTGGGCAGATGGTCGACGATCAGGTGGGCCGGCAGCGTCTCGCCGATCACGCCGGTCGACGCGACGAACACCTCGTCGGCCCGGCAGCCGGCGCGGGCTGCGGCGGCGTCCACGGTCGCCCGCACCGCAGCCTCGCCCGCCGCGCCGGTGAAGGCGTTGGCATTGGCCGAGTTGACGACCAGTGCGCGGATGCGTCCGTCGTCGAGCGCCCGCCGGCACCAGTCCACCGGCGCCGACGGGCAGAGGGATCGCGTCAGCACCCCGGCGACGGTGCCGCCCTCGGGCATCACCGCCAGCATGACGTCCGGCCTGCCGTGCTTGTCGATGCCGCAATGCCCGGCCGCCAGCCGCAATCCGTCGACGGCCGGAAGATCCGGGAACCGGTCGGGGGCAAGGGGCGATTTGGCGGGCATCGCTGCTGCCGCTAGCGCATGATCGTCGCCGGATCGATGGGCTCGCCATCGGGGCCATAGATCACGATCTCGGCCCCTTCCCTCAGCCCTTCAATGACCTCTTGGGTGATGTCATCCCGCAGGCCGGCGGTAAGCTCTTCCTCGACCGCCTCGAAGGGCGGCGGCTCCTCGGATCGCCGGTCTTCCACCAGAATCACATGCCAGCCGAACCGGGTTTCAACGGGCTCGGTGCCATACTCGCCCGGTTCCAGGGCGAACGCCGCTTCGGCAAACTCCGCCACCATGTCGCGCCGGGTGAACCACCCGAGATCGCCGCCGTTCTCAGCGCTGGGCCCAACGGAGCGCTCCCGGGCAAGGTCTGCGAAGTCCGCACCCCCATCCAACTCGTCGATCACAGCCTCAGCATCTTCGACCGTCTCCAAGAGGATATGGCGCGCCCGAACCTCGCCCCCGCCGGCGCTTTCCGCAACGAAGGCCTCATAGGCCTCTGCCAGCATTTCGTCCGTAATCCGCTCCGCGATCTGGGCCTCCAGCCAGACATCCCGCAGGATCGCCCGTTCCGCGCTGACCATACGCTCCTGGAACGCCTCGCTTTCCATCAGCCCTTCCTCACGCGCCCGCTCTGCGATGATGCGGCCGATGGCCAGCTGGTCGGCAACGAACGGAACCAGGACCTCGATCGGCACCTGACGGAACTGTGGCGGCATGACCGCGATCATTTCCGACACTTCGGACATCCGGATCTCCTCCGCGCCGACGGTGGCGATCACGGGGTCCTCCTCTTCCGCGTCCTGGGACCATCCGGTCGCCGGCGTGAACGCCATGAGGGCGACGGCGGCGGCCGACGCTGAGAGAAGCCGTAATCCGGAAATCATTGCACATGGTCCTTCGATAGCTGGCCGGCGCCGAATGCCGGTGTTTCGTGCCGGGGCCAGCTCCGCCGGTCGGTCCTTGCGAAGGCGAGCCCATGAGGCCCCCGGTAAAGCACACCAGGTGCGCCCGCGGCAAGCACACGGCCCCGTACGTGGATCGGTTCTGTCCCCCTGTCGGCGCTAAGGATGGTGTAGAGTCACGCCCACGGCCATGCGTTGTTGCCGACGACCGATTCCGCGTTTAGGCATGTGGTCGGATCTCAGTCTAGGGGCGCTCGAATAACCGTGATGGAGAGCGAGCGGCAGGCTTTTGACACGCTTCCGGTCGGCGTGGCGGTGATCGATCACCGCCTTGTCGTCGTGCTTGCCAACCGGCATCTGCAGGCGATGTCCGGGCTGGAGGCGTTGGCCGGCCGGGCGCTACGCGACCTCATCGACTGCGATCTGGATCCGTTTGCAGCAACCTTGCAGGACGCCCGCCCGGACGACGCGACCGGATCCCTGTTGTGCCGGCTGCGTTGCGCCGAAGACAGCCTGGCGCGCCCGGTGCGCGTGCATTGGGCGGCAAGGCCGGCCGGCGACGCCCGCCATCGGGAACTGGTTCTGACGATTGCGCCTGCGGGGCCCGATTTGCCCGAAGGCGGAGGCGATCGGACGCCAGATGGCGGCGAGCTGCGACGCCTGCGGTCGGAGGTCGATGCGCTGCGCCGCGCCAAGACGTCCCTGCGCCAGACCAAAGAGGAGGCTGACGAGGCGAATGCCGCGAAGACCCGCTTCCTGGCTGCGGCCAGCCACGACCTGCGCCAGCCGCTGCATGCGCTGTCCATCATCCAAGGGCTGCTGAGCCAGCGCGGCGATACGGCGGATCTCGACCTCTTGGACGACATGCGGTCCAACCTTGCCAGCATTTCCGAGCTCCTGGACACCTTCCTCTACGTCAGCAAGCTGGAGACGGGGACCATACGGCCCACCCTGTCGGACATACCGGTGGCGGATCTGTTGTCCCGCCTGGCTGCGGAACTTGCCCCCCTGGTGCGGGAGGCGGGATTGCGACTGACCGTGGTGCCGTCCAGCCTCGTGGTCCGCAGCGACCGGGTTCTGTTGGAACAGATCCTGCGCAACTTCCTGTGGAATGCCGTCCACTACACCACGGATGGCGGCATCGTACTGGGATGCCGCCGCCGATCGGGCGCCGTGGCGATCCAGGTGGTCGACAGCGGCATCGGCATCCCGCACGACCAGTTGGGCACGATCTTCCAGTCGTTCCGGCAGGTCGACCATCCGAATATGAACACCACGCGCGGACTGGGGCTGGGGCTTGCGATCGTCGACCAGGTCGCTCGCATTCTGCGCCACCGCGTCACCGTGCGGTCTGAGGTGGACCGCGGCTCGGCCTTCGGCATCGAGGTGCCGCTGGCCAAGGGCCGCGGTGAGCCCCACCGGCCGAGCCGGCTGGTGGCCGACCTTCCGGGCCTGCTGATCGCCCTGATAGAGGACGATGAGCGGGTGCTGAAGGTCACCCGAAGGCTCTTGGTGGCGCTGGGCTGCCAAGTCGTCTCAGGCAACGATGCCGAGGCGGTGTTGCAAGAGTTGGCCGAACACACGCGCGTTCCGGACCTGGCGCTGGTCGACTTCCGTCTGCACCGTGAGCAGAACGGGCTGGTGGCGGTGGAACAGTTGCGTGCAGCCCTGGACCGACCGGTGCCCGTCATCATCATCACGGGCGACACCTCGCCGGAGACCGTGCGCCGTATCGAGGAAAGCGGCCATGCCCATCTGCACAAGCCGGTGGACCTGGCCCGCCTGCAGACCGTGATGCGCCAGCTGCTTCTCACCACCGCCTCCGCCTGACTGTCGCCCCGCCTCTTGGCCTTCGGGCTGCCGGTTCCACATCGAAGGGTGGCGCCACACCTTCCTCGATGCGAACCGTCTTGAATCCTGTTCAGCCTGCGCGCACGCTCGGCGCATGTCGGGACCGAAGCTGACGCTGCCGCCCTTTGCCGCCTTGCGTGCGTTCCACGCCGCAGCCACGCATGAGCGGTTTCGCGACGCCGCGGCAAGCCTGGGCCTGACAGAGTCTGCCATCAGCCACCAGATCCGACGGCTGGAGCAGGTCCTGCGGACGCCGCTGATGGACCGGTCGGGGCGGCGCCCGGCACTGACCGATGCTGGCCGCCGCTATCTGGCCGAGATCGAGCCTGCGCTGCGCCGGATCCACGCGGCGACCGAGGCATTGATGCCCGCCAGCGGCCGCAGCACGGTGCGGTTGACGCTGCCGCCCTCGCTTGCCGCCACCTGGCTGATCCCCAGGCTCGGCCACTTCGAGCAGGAGCACCCGGAGGTCGACCTGCAGTTGCTGCCGACGACACGCGTGATCGATCTGCAGCGCGACCAAGTCGACCTCGCAATCCGCCACGGACTGGGCGCCTGGCCGGATGTCGATGCGGCCTTTCTGTTGGAGGAGACGGCAATGCCCGTCTGCGCGCCGGGTTATCTCGACCCGGTGCCGCAGACGCCGTCGCAACAAGTGCTTGCCCGGGTGCGCCTGATCGTCAACGCCACAATCCCGAACGAGTGGGAGGAATGGGCGCGCGCCCATGGCCTGCAGCCACCGGCACCGCAGGATCTGATCGCGCTCGACGCCATGGAGCAGGCCCTGCAGGTAGCGGAATCAGGCCATGGCTTGGCCATGGGCCGGCGGCCCGTGGTCGATGCCTGGCTGGAGCGCGGCCGCCTGATCGCCCCGTTCGGTGAGGCCGGACCGACCGGTGCCGCCTACTATCTCTGCCGCCCCGCCGGTGTGGCGCCGACCGCCGCCGGTCGGCGCCTGGAGCGCTGGCTGACCGCGGCGGCCGGCGAATGGCACGACAACGCCAGGGCGGGCGCGACGCCGCCGTGACTTGAATTTCCTTCAAATGAGCCTGAACCGAACTCCATGGCGAGTCCGGCCCTGACTGCCCATCTCTGCCGGCAACAGAGACAACGGCGGCCCGCAAGGCCCGCCACAGCAAGGACGCAAGCCATGACCACCCCCCTGACCACGGTCTCGGCTTCAGCCGAACCGCGACGGTCCGACGCCGATGTGCGGGCCCCTCTCACCTTCATCCGGCACCAGGCGGCCAAGCCTTACTTCCACAGCGCCGCCCTGACCGGCGGCGAGGCGGAGTATTTCTACGAGACCGAGACCCAGACGGTGTCGATCTCGGATATGCGGGCGATCGCGGACACGCTGTCGATCGACCGCGAAGGCTTCGAGCTGATGCACCACGCCTCGGGCGTGGCCGACCTCTATGACGACGATGCCGTCGAGCACGCCTATCGCGCGGAGATCGAGGCGCTGCTGACGCGCCGGTTCGGCGCAAGCCGGGTCGTTGTCTTCGACACCACGCGCCGGTCCGACAGTGGCGCCGGGGCCCGGAACCCGGACGGTGCCCGCGGGCCGGCAAAGCAGCTGCATGTGGACTACACCGTGAAGAGCGGTCCGCACCGTGCGCGGGACGTCCTTGGCGAGGCCGAAGTCGCCCGCCTTGAGGCAGCCGGCGCCCGCATCGTCCAGGTCAATGTCTGGCGCCCGATCCGAGGCCCCGTCCAGCGGTCGCCGCTGGCGCTGGCCGATGCCGCGACCGTGGCGCCGGACGACTTGGTGGCGACGGACCAGATCTTCCCGAACCGGGTCGGCGAGATCTACAACGTCGCGCACAGTCCAGCACAGCGCTGGTACTACGCGCCGCAGATGACGGCCGACGAGGTTTTGCTGATCAAGGGCTGGGACAGCCGTGACGATGGCCGCGCCCGTTTCACGCCCCATGGTGCCGTGCACCTGCCGAACACGCGCGAAGATGCCCCGCCCCGCGAAAGCATCGAGGTGCGCACCTTCGTCGTGATCGAGTAATCCGGTCCCCAGCCGAATCGGCGCGAGGCACCGGCCACCAAATACGCGGCCGGTGCCTCCGGCTGTCGGTACGGACGACGCCCGCTCACGCGCAGACGCCTGAGGGTTAAGACGGCCATCACCGTCATTGCTCAGACGCCAGAGTCGTTCACTGCCGAATACTTAGATTACGCAAGAAACTATCCCTTTCGGGGATACAGTCGATCCGACATACTGCCGCCGACAGGAACCCCTGTTCAGGAACCGGGACTGAGGCGCCTCGCCGGCAAGACCCCGGCCCAAGATGAGGTCCGTCGTGATCGACTTCGATGCCATTGCCGGAACGGCGCTCACCCGCGAGCCGTTCCAGTTCTTCGCCACGCCGGGCATTCTGAGCCCGGCCGATTTGGCCGCCGTACGGCGGGACTTCCCCACCATCCGCAAGCCCGGCATCTTTCCCTTGTCGGAGTTGACCTACGGCCCCGCCTTCGCCCGGCTGATCGAGGATATCCGCAGCCAGGCGCTGGAAGACGTGCTGGCCGAGAAATACGGCGTCGACCTATCCGACAAGCCGCTGATGATCACGGTGCGCGGCCATGCCCAGAAGAAGGACGGCCGTATCCACACCGATACCAGGACCAAATTCGTCACCTGCCTGCTCTATCTGAACGAGATCTGGGAAGACGGCGACGGCCGCCTGCGCCTGCTGCGCAAGCCCGACGACCTGAGCGACTTCATCACGGAGATCCCGCCCAACGGCGGCACGCTGGTGTCGTTCCTGCGCTCGGACAATTCCTGGCACGGCCACGAGCCCCATTTGGGTGAGCGGCGCTATGTGATGTTCAACTGGATGACATCGCATGAGGCCCTGCGCCGCGAATTGGGCCGCCACCGGTTCTCCGCCAAGGTCAAGCAGCTGAACCCGTTCGCGTAAGAAGGCGTATCCCCATGACCCAGCCCATGGCCCCCGTGCTCGAGCCGCCCTGTGAGACGGCACCGAACTCTGTCGCGGCCGCTTTCTTGGCCTGCCTGCAGGCCGCCCGGCATGAGACTTGGCCATTCGATCACTGGCTTTTGGAGAACGCGCTGCCGCAGGAAGACTGCGACGACATCGCAGCCCTTCCCTTCGCGCCGCCGGAGGGCGCCGTCTTCAACGGCAAGCGCGAGACCAACAACGCGACGCGGGTCTATTTCACGCCCGAGAACCAGGAAAGGTTCGCAGTCTGCCGCCGCGTGGTCGAAGGCTTCCAGGATTCCGGCGTCCGGGCCGCCATCGAGTCCGCCACAGGTGCCGACCTCTCCGACAGCCATCTCAGGATCGAATACTCCCAGGATACCGACGGCTTCTGGCTGGAACCCCACACCGACATCGCCGTGAAGACATTCACGATGCTGGTCTATCTCTCCGACGACCTGGCCCTGGCCAACGCCGGGACCGACCTCTACGAGGGCCCGCCGGACTTCAAATACGCAGGCTCGGCCCCCTACGGCCGAAACAAGGGCGTGATCTTCATCCCCGCCGACAACACCTGGCACGGCGCCGGCCACCACCCCATCACGGGCCTGCGCAAGTCGATCATCATCAACTACGTGACTTCGGACTGGCGGGATAAATGGGAGCTGGCTTGAACGGAACCCCTGCCGGCCTTGATGCTTGCCAGTAGCACAGGGCCGGGCTGCCCCATGCTACCGAACCCCGCTGCCCCATGTCGGGCAGCTCAACACGCCTGCCGCGGCATCAGGTTGTTGGCATGTTGGTTTTCCAGCTCCTCAGGGAACCAGGAAAACCATATTTCAAACAGTCATCGTCTTTGATTGTGATTTTGCCCCAAGGCCGGTACACGAATCCACCGTACAAGATGATAAACCCATCCAGCATCCCGATTTTTATTTCCTGAGATAGCCCACGCTCTTCGACACCCGCTGCACTCCATTCTTTTGCGCTCGGCTCTACACTTCCCAGGATAATCATCTGATTTCTATTCTGTAATTTCTCCATATGCATCCAGACTGTGGGACTCGTGCTGCCCTTGAGATACCCCACAATGTCGGCAGGGCGATCTGCGGGGTAATATCGCGCCAATGTCTCCTTGAGCTGGGCAAACCAAGCCATAGCAACCTCCTTTCAATTTCTCAGCAGCTTCCTTTTCCGAAAAATTGAACCTAGCATTCACGAACGGGACGAAATCCAAAAATAATTCTCTAGCATTATCGCTAAATTGCTACTGTCTGTCGTAGGGTTGCCAGACGCGAGAAGCCTCACAGTCATGACGCAGCAACAGGAATTCTTTGACAACCCTAGTCTGCATATCACAATCCTCAATCAGGACATCGTCCGTTGTTCATGCCGGGGCCATTTCGTCGGTAAGACAATGGGATTTATAATATTGCCATAAACCAAAGCATACCACTTTAAATTAAACCGCCGACACACGCCGACCCGACTCATAGCCCGCAACGAGACTGGCGCCGGATTGCACCTTGACAGCCGTAACCGGCTTGGCTGAACTCCTGCGCCGCAACAAAGTTGCGGTAGTTCCGCCAGCAGGCACGGTCTTTGCCCAGCGATCTCTCCAGCGTTTCTTCGCCAAGTGCTCACAACCGGCCCGAGCCAATGGTGCGCCTCGACGGCGTGACCAAGCGGTTCGGGACCGTCACGGCGGCCGAAGACGTCAGCTTCGCGCTGCACCAGGGCGAGTTCCTGACCATCCTCGGCCCCAGCGGCTCCGGCAAGACTACGGTCTTGCGCATGATCGCCGGGTTCATGCAACCGACGGCCGGCACAATACTGCTGGGCGGGCGGCCGGTCAGTGAGCTGCCGCCGCACAGGCGGTCCATCGGCATGGTGTTCCAGCGCCTGGCGCTGTTCCCGCATATGACGGCCGCCGGCAATATCGCCTATCCGCTGAAGATGCGCGGGTTTCCGCGTGCCGAAATCCCGAAGCGAGTGGAAAGGTTTCTTGCGCTGGTCCAGCTCCACGGACTGGGCGACCGGCGCATCAACGAGCTGTCTGGCGGGCAGCAACAGCGCGTGGCGATCGCCCGCGCGCTCAGCTTCGAGCCGGACCTGTTGCTGTTGGATGAGCCGCTGGCCTCGCTGGACCGCAAGCTGCGTGAGGACATGCAGCTGGAATTCCGCCGCATCCAGCAGGAACTGGGCGTGGCCACCATCAATGTCACGCACGACCAGCGCGAGGCGCTGGTGATGTCCGACCGCGTGATCGTGATGGATGGCGGCCGGGTGCAGCAGGCTGCAGCACCGCAGGACGCCTACCGCCAGCCGGCCAACCGCTTCGTCGCCGGCTTCATCGGCGTCACCAACTTCCTGGCCTGCACCGTGCTGGAGGCGCACGACGGCGAGGCCGAGGTGGAGATCGGTGATCACCGCTGCGCCGGGCGGTCTGCGGCGGGTGGGGAGGCGGTCGGCCGCACCGCGGATGCGGCATTGCGCGCGGAGCAGGTGCTGATCGGGGAGGCTGGCCAGGCCATTGCACATGCGGATATGCTGGTGCCCGCGACGGTCACCGAAGTGATCTTCGAAGGGGACCGCGTGGTCTATGCGGTCGACGCGCCCACCCTGGGCGGGGCGAGTTTGCGGATCTTCGACCACGACCCCCTGCACCATAAGACAAGACGGATCGGGGAGACCGTCACCATCGGCTGGAAGCGGCGGGACCTGATGGTGTTCCCGCGCGACGCTTGAGGCATTGCAGTCATTGAGACGAACGGGAGGCCTGTGACATGACCCAACGACCCCTCACCCCCTCGCGCAGCCTGATCCTGCCGCGCCGCCGGCTGTTGGCCGGTGCGGGCGCCCTCGGCGCCGCAGGTGCCCTCGGCGGCACATCGCTGCTGTCGCGTTTGGCGCGGGCACAGGATGTGGAAAAGCCGGAAGAGATCATCGTGCGTGCCTGGGGCGGGGTGTGGGTGGAGAGCCTGGATACCGGCGTCTCGCAGCCCTTCACCGATGCCACCGGCATCGCCGTGCGCCATGACCTGACCGAGGACAACGAGATCCGCCCGCGCATCTGGGCGGCGGTGGACCAGGGCCGGGTGCCGCCGATCCACATCAACTGGGACACCACGACCAACGCCACGAAATCGGCCCTGCGCGGTGTCACGGAGGATCTGAGCGACCTGCCCAATCTCGACGGCCTGCTGCCCGCGGCCCAGCCCGTTGGCTTCGACGGCTATCCCATCGTCAACACCTACAGCTATGTCTATGTCATGGCCTATCGGGAAGAGGTCTTTCCCGAGGGCCCGCCGACCAGCTGGAACGTGATGCTGGAAGACCGCTTCCGCGGCCGCGTGGCGCTTTATGACGACGGCATCGGCTTCCACCCCGTGGCCGTCATCCTGGGCGGCGGCTCCATGGACGACATTCCCGACAACATGGAGCCCGCCTGGGAATGGCTGCGCCGGCTGAAGGAGCAAGAGCCGCTGTTGGGCGAAGATCCGGACTTCACGACCTGGTTCCAGAACGGCGAGATCGATGTCGCCTGCACCATCATCTCCAACGCCCGCGCCGCAAAGCAGAACGGCATCCCGGTGTCGTGGACGGTGCCGGAGGAAGGGGCCAAGGTCGACACCGACGGCCTGTGGATCCCGAAGGGCCTGCCGGAGAACGAGCTCTATTGGGCGAAGGAATACATCAACTACGCGCTGTCGGCCGAAGCCATGGAGGTGTGGTGCAACAGCCTCGGCCTGCCGCCAACGCGCCCCGGCCTGACGCCGCCCGAAGATCTCGCCGGCGACCCGGCCTATCCCTCCAGCGAAGCGGATTTCGACCGGCTGATCAGCGTGCCCACGCCGGTCTTGGTGGAGCATGAGGCTGACTGGTTCGCCGCCTTCAACGAGATCATGCAGGGCTGACGGACTTGATAGGGGGGCGGGGGCGATAGCCTCCGCCCCGCTTCCCATGACCCCAGGCATCGACACCGCGGCCAGCAACCGCCCGCTGTGGCTGCGCATCCTGTTCGCGGCGGAGGCGACGCGCGCGGCCCTCTGGCCTGAACGCTTCAGCCCGGCCACGGCCTGGGCGTTCCTGGTACCGGCGATCCTGGTCGTCTTCGTGCTGGTGGCCGGCATGGGCTACATGGTCGATGCCAGCTTGCGCGAGCTGGACCGGTCGACCTTCATGCTGTCGGACGACTATTCGTTCGCCAACTACGCCACAGTGCTCGACCGGTCGTTCTACTGGCACATCATCGGCCGCACGGTGGCCGCCGCGGTGATCGTCACCGTGATCACATTGGTGCTGGCCTTTCCGTACGCCTATGCCATGGCGCGTACGCCCAGTGCCGCGACGCGCAAGCTGCTGTTGATCGGCCTGTTCCTGCCCTTCTTTATCGGCCAGGTCGTGCGCGCCTATGGCTGGCTGATCGTGCTGGGCCAGGAAGGGCTGTTGAACTCCGGCCTTGCCTGGCTGGGGCTCGATGCGATCAAGCTGATCTACACCTACACGGGCGTGCTGATCGGCCTGGTGCAGTACATGCTGCCCTTCGCCGTGCTGATGCTGGCCCCGGCCGTCACAGCCGTGCCGGAAGAGGTGGAGCTGGCATCCGGCAGCCTGGGCGCCAACTGGTTCGCCACGCTCTGGCACGTGCTGCTGCCAATGGCCAAGCCCGGTCTGGTGGCGGCCGGCGTCGTGGTCTTCACGCTGACCATCACCGATTTCGCCATGCCGGAGATCATGGGCGGCGGCACCAACGACTTCATCGCCTCGGCCATCTATGACGGCTACTTCTCCATCAGCGAACCGGGCCTGGGCTCGGCCCTGGCCGTTCTGCTGGTGCTCTTGGCCAGCACGTTGGTGGCCGTCATCTTCGCCTTCGTGGGCGTGGGCACGCTGGGCTACACCAAGAGGCTCGAGCGATGAGCCGCCCCTCGGCCAGGGCGCTGTTCGTCTGGACCATCGTCTGGTTCAACCTGGTCTTCCTGGCCCTGCCCACGGTCGTGGTGATCATCGCCTCGTTCACCGCCGGCAACATCGTGGCCTTCCCGCCCGACGGGCTGTCGCTGCGCTGGTACGCCTCGCTGTTCGAGACCGACAGCTATACCGACGCCTTCCTGCGCAGCCTCTATGTCGCCGTCATCTGCACGGTGATCAGCCTGCCCGTCGGCACGCTGGCGGCCATCGCCATGGCGCGCTACCGCCTGCGCCTGGCCGGCCCGATTCAGGTCTATCTCTTGCTGCCCTTCACCATCCCGCTGATCGTCTCGGGCCTGGGCATGATGCTGGTGTTCGGCGAGATCCGCATCCTGGGCCAGCTCTGGCCCGTGGGCTTTGCGGCCTGCGCCATCAACCTGCCCTTCATGATCTGGGCCGTGGCGGCGAGCGTGAACAACCTGGACACCGACCTTGAGAACGCCGCCGCCAATTGCGGGGCGCCGCCGCTAGTCACCTTCGTGACCGTGACACTGCCCGCCGTGATGCCGGGCGTGATCACCGGCGGGCTGTTGATGTTCATCCTGGCGTTCAATGAATTCATCGTCAGCCTGATGCTGGTGGATGCCCGCATCGTCACGCTGCCGGTTCTGGTCTACAACTCCATCCGCTCCGTCATCACGCCGGATCTGGCCGCGATCGCCGTCGTCTACATCGTCGTGGCGCTTGTGACGATCTGGGTGCTGGACCGGCTGGTGGGGCTGGAGGTCTTCTTGAAGTCCAAATAGCGGTTCGTGAGGAGAAGGATTCCATGTCGACGCCCGTCAGCCTGCACCGCCTGGCCGAGCTGTCTGAAGCCGAGACGGCGAAGCTGATGCTGCGCGAGGAGGCGGAGCTTGACCGCTATATCGAGCCCGCCCGCGCGATCGTCGAGGCCGTACGTGTCGAGGGCGACGCGGCGCTGGCCCGCTTCGCCAACGAGTTCGACAAGTCCGCCGTGCGCGCCGACGACATCAAGGCCGGCGAGGCGGAGTTCGAGCACGCCTTCGCGACGATCGAGCCCGACGTGAAAGAGGCGATCGAATTCGCCGTCGCCAACATCCGCGAGTTCCATCAGCGCCAGATGCCGGAGCCCATGTGGCTGCACGAGATGCGACCCGGCGCCTTTGCCGGCGAGCGCTGGCTGCCGATCCCGTCCGTCGCCCTTTACGTGCCGCGCGGCAAGGGCAGTTTCCCGTCCGTGGCGATGATGACGGCCGTCCCCGCGACAGTCGCCGGTGTGCCGCAGATCGCCATGCTGACGCCGCCTGGGCCGGACGGCCGGGTCGATGCCGGCACGCTGGTGGCGGCCCGCATCGCCGGCGTCACCGACGTCTACAAATGCGGCGGCGCCCAGGCCGTGGCGGCCGTGGCCTACGGCACCGCCACGGTGCCCCGCTGCGGCAAGCTGGTTGGCCCCGGCAGCCCCTGGGTGCTGGCCGGCAAGGCGCTGTTGTCGCACTTGATCGACCCCGGCACGCCGGCCGGACCGTCGGAATCCATCGTGCTGGCCGACGGCACCGCCAACCCGCGCCTGGCCGCACTGGACCTGATCATCGAGAGCGAGCACGGCCCCGACAGCTCAGCCTTCCTGGTGACCGACAGCGAGGCCGTGGCGACCGAAGCCATGGCCGCCATCCCCGGCTTTTGGCAACAGATGGGCGATCAGCGGGTGGACTTCTCCTCCACCGTGCTGGGCGGCACCCGCGGCGGCGTCGTGCTGGCGCCGGACTGGGATACGGCGGTGGCCTTCACCAACGATTACGCACCTGAGCATCTGGCGATCCACAGCACCCAGCCGTTCGAGCATCTGGGCCGCATCACCAATGCCGGCGAGATCCTGCTGGGCCAGCGCACGCCGCTGACCTTGGCCAATTTCGTGCTCGGCCCCAACGCCGTGCTGCCCACGGGCGGCCATGCGCGCAACTGGTCGCCGCTTTCGGTGTTCGACTTCCTGAAGTCGACGGGCATCGGCTACGTCACGAATGAGGGCTATAAGACGCTGGCCCCGCACGCCCATCGCCTGGCTGTTTACGAAGGCTTCGACGGCCACGCCAACGCCGTCAGCCCCACCCGCGAGGCAGCGGGAGAGTGATCCGTAGGGCGGGTAGAGGCGCAGCCGAAACCCGCCGCAACCTTCGGCCGCCGCCACCCGTCGGGTCGCGCTTCGCTTGACCCCGACCTACGACTGTCAAGCGCTTTTGATGCGAGCACGTACCTCAATGCGACAAGGAAATTGTATTTTGATCAGGCCATTATGGACGTAAACTTCAGTAATGGGTTAACCACTGATCCATCGCCTGCAACCTGGATCGACGCTCGCGCGGCCTCACGATCCATGCTCTTCGTCCACAGCCTCCACGCCACGTCCGCGGGAACGGTGATCTCGCTGTTTGCGGCTTCTCCTCCCCCTTCCCAAAGGGACCAACCGTCGTGGTTTCGCAACAGGGTCCATTGACATGCCACCGGCCCTGTCGTGCGGATCACGATGCGGTCACCTTCCGCTGAAATGTGGTCTCTGAAGGCGAACGGCAGACCGCGGGCGAAGGTCTGAAGAACGGGCTCAAGCAGATGGGGCTGATAAAGCGGGTCATGACCGGTCGCATCTCTGAGCTGCTGTTGGTGATGCCATTTCTCGGTGTATTCGCGGGCCGTGTCGAACCACACCTTCGACCGTGTCTCGCCAGCCCACGCAACGGGTAGACCGTCGGCGTCAGGGTCGAGACTTCGCAACAGATCCAGCACAAGCGGGTCATACGTTTCGATGAGTTCAATAATGATGGCGGGGCTGATCGGCGCCATCCCGGTCATGAACTGACGATTGTCAGCCTGGATGAACTCAATCAGCTCATCCATCGTGGCGATCCGGGCAGTCGGCCGGCGGTACTGGTCCCGGATTGAGGTGACGCGCCTCAGACTGCCATGCAGAAGGTGCGCAGCGAGATCCTTGACGTCACGATTGGGGTGGACGGTCGGTCTCCGCCAATCATTCGGCGAAAGATCAGGCAGAAGCGTAAGCAGACGCTGATTGACCTCGCCCCACGCGTCAAAGACCGCGATCCTGACAGTCTCATCCAGTCGACGCATGGCAATCCGGTGGAACAAGGTGGAATTGCTCTTCTACTAGACGATCCTGCAGGCACTGTCAGCTTGGACATGGCGGACTGGCCGCATGGAGCGCCACCGTGCCATGAGGCTGGAGACTGAGCGCCTGATTGTGCGCCTGCTGGAGAGCTCCCACCTCTGCGCGATCTTCGCCAACGATCTTGCGTACTGACGAAGCGTCACGGCCGCATAGCACCCGCCAAGCGGTCGAACCGCCGCGGCATCAGCGCGGCCTGAAACCACGTCGCAAACGTCTCGATGCTGAACACCGGGAGGCCCGTCTCAGCACGCACGTCGGCCGCGTATGGGACCATATTGGTGCATTCCAGCACGATGGCACCGAGATCCGCGCGGTCGGCCACCAGCCGGCGGCCAGCCTCGACGACGTCTTCCCGGGCCCGGTCTACGTCCAGTTCCAACTCGTCACCTAAGATGACCCGAGTGAACTCCCGGCCCGTATCCGTGCCGACCACCGGTATGTCCGGCGCCACCCCTGCGGCAGCCAGATGGTCGGCCGTCAGTGTGGCGGCGGAGATGGTCAGCACACCCACGCGGCGGCCGGCCGGCAGCATCCCCTCGATCATCGGAATCTGCATCAGCGCCGATGTTGCTACCGGCACGCCAACGGCGTCCGCTAGCTCTCGCTGAAACAGCGAAAGGAATCCGCAGTTCGTGGTGATGCCGTCGGCGCCGTCGGCGACCAGTTCGCGGGCCGCATCAATAAAGTCGGGCAGCAGCCCCTCGGCCCGGCGGCGGACGACGCGGTCAGGCGAAGCGCTGCGTACGACCTTGTAGCGGACAGGAAACGGCCAGGTGAGCGCGTTGCCCATGTCGCCGGGAATGCGCGGAAACCGCGACTGCAGCATCAGTATGCCGAGACATGCGCCATAGACGGACTTGCCGCCTCTCGCTACCGCCATCTCCGCAGACGTCCTCCCTTACACGTCAGCCCGCCTCGCTGCGGTCATAGTAGATACGCGCGAAGCCTTCGCGCACCACCGCCGTAACCTGGTCTTTCCGCTTGGTGATGTGGGCCTGCACCAACTCGACGGCGCGCGCTTCGTCCCGCTCGCCGATCGCGGCCAGGATGGCCCGGTGGTCGGCCTGCGTCTCAACCCGGCGGTTCTCCATATCGATCCAGCGTACGAAGCGGATACGGTGATTCACGTTCCGCAACACCCGCAGCATCTCACCATTGCCGGACAGCGCGGCCAACCGCTCATGGAACGTCTCGTCCAGCTCCGTCAGTTGGGGGACCGTCCGGGTCCCTTCATCGCCGCCGGTCTCCAGCAAGAATGCCTGCAGCGCGATCAGCTCGGGCGATGGCGTCATACGGCACAGCCGGCGCGCCACTGCCTCTTCGATCACCAGACGAAGCTCGTACAAGTCCTGGACCTCTGCCGCGTCCAGAGTTCGGCAGAAGAAGCCGCGGCCGCTCTCAAACGTAATCAGCCCCTCAGCCGTCAGCCGGTTCAGGGCCTCGCGCAGCGGTGTGCGGCTGGCGCCGAGATCACGGGCCAGCGCCACTTCGTTCAGCCGCTCGCCCGGCTTCAGGCGAAAGGTGATCGCCATGTCGCGCACGGCCTCGTACAGCCGCTCGACGCTCGCCTGGTTCATGGTCTCAGCCGCCATGGCTGCCTCTCGTTGACTCCGGCCGATCAGGCCTGTATTCGGATCTGTATACAGACCTGACGTCAGAGCACAATACAAGGCGGCCTCGGGATGTCAACGGATCGACCGAATGCGGTCACCGGCGCGGAAGCTATGGTCCGCATGCTGCAGGGCTATGGCGTGCGGCATGTGTTCGGCCTGTGCGGCGACACGTCTCTGCCCTTTTATGATGCTCTCTATCGTCTGGACCACGGCATCGAGCACGTGCTGACCCGCGATGAGCGCAGCGCAGCCTACATGGCCGATGCCTATGCCCGGGTGAGCGGCGCCGTCGGCGTGTGCGAGGGCCCGAGTGGGGGCGGCGCCACCTATATCGCGCCGGGCTTGGTGGAAGCGAACGAGTCCTCGATCCCGATTCTGGCCATCAACTCCGACGTGTCGACTACATCCGCGGGCCGGTATCCGCTGACGGAACTGGATCAAGCAGGCCTGTTCCGGTCGCTCACCAAATGGAACGCCGTCATCCCTTCGGCCGATATGCTGCCCCGGCTGGTCCGCACGGCCTTCCGGGCCATGACCACGGGCCGGCCGGGAGCCGCCCATCTCGGCCTGCCGATCGATGTGCAGAAGGCACCCGTGCCGGAGGAGGAAATCTGGTGGGATCCGGCGCACGCTCGCTTTCCGGCTTGGCCCGCCGCACCCGACCCCGCCGCCATCGACGCTGCGGTGGACCGGCTGCTGGCGGCCAGACGGCCGCTGATTGTCTGTGGCGGTGGCGTTGTCACGGCCGGCGCGGAGGGTGAGCTCGCCCGGTTGGCAGAGCGGCTGGATCTCGCCGTTGCGACCACGATCAGCGGCCGGGGCAGCCTGGCGGACAGCCATGCCAACCTGATCGGTGTCGTAGGCAGCAATGGCGGCGTGGCGGCCACACGCGCCGTCGTCGAGGACGCCGACTTGGTCGTGTTCGTCGGCTGCCGCGCCGGCTCGGTGACGACGGAACGGTGGCGCTTCCCTGCCCCCGGTACCGACATCATCCACATCGATGTCGACCCGATGGTGATCGGTGCCAGCTATCCCGCGCTGGTGGCAATCCCCGCCGACGCCCGCTTGACGTTGGCGGCGATCAACCATGTCCTCGATCGCCAAGCCGGGCTGACCACACTGCCGCGGTTCGGCGGCGCCGATCGCGCCCACATCGCCAAACAGCAAAAGTTCACAGAGTTCAAGGCGTTGGCGGACAGCAGCGACCGACCCATCCGGCCGGAGAGGGTCGTGGCCGCGCTCAACGCCTGCCTGCCGGACGATGCCGTCGTGGTGGCCGATCCCGGCACCCCCTGCCCCTACCTTTCGGCCTTCTTGGTCATGGACAGGCCGGGCCGCCGCTTCATCAGCAACCGTGCCCATGGCGCACTGGGCTATTCCCTCTCTGCGGCCGTCGGCGCGCATTACGCCAGGCCGGATGCCAAGTGCATCTCCGTCATGGGCGACGGCAGCTTCGGCTTCACTGTGGGTGAACTGGAGACGATCGTGCGCAAGAAGCTGCCGATCACGTTCATCGTAATCGCCAACGCGACCTACGGATGGATCAAGGCCGGCCAGCGCTCAGGCTTCGGCGAACGCTATTATTCCGTCGACTTTTCCGAGACGGATCACGCGGCGGTGGCGCAGGCCTTCGGCGTCCCGGCCCAGCGGGTCATGGACCCCGACGAGGTGCTTCCGGCGCTTCGGCGGGCTTTCGCAGCGGACGGCCCCACCCTGGTCGACATCGTCAGCCAGCCGCTGCATGAGGCGCACGCGCCAGTCAGCGAGTGGATCGCCTGACCGTGTCGGAAGCGGGCCAGCCCAAGGTCGCCGTTGTCGGCGCGGGCATTGTCGGGATCTCCGCTGCCTTGCACCTGCAACGCCTGGGTGCGGCCGTCACCGTCATCGATCGCGGTGAGCCGGGGTCGGGAGCCTCCCACGGCAATGCCGGCGTGCTGGCCGCCGCAGCCGTGGTGCCGGTCACCGTCCCAGGGCTGGTGCGCCGCGCACCGCGCATGCTGCTGGACCGCGACTCACCCCTGTTCCTGCGCTGGCCCTACCTGCCCCGGTTGATGCCGTGGTTGGCGCGCTATCTCAGCCATTGCCGGGCCGACAGGGTACAGCATATCGCGCACCACCTGACGCCACTGGTGAGCGACAGCCTAGACGAACACCTGCGCCTGGCCCGCGGCACGGCCGCCGAGGCCGCCATTCGCCGCGGCGCTTTCGTCTTCGCCTATCCCGATCGGCACTACCGCGATGCCGACGCTTTCGGCTGGGATTTGCGTCGGGCCTGCGGCTTCCATTTCGAACCTGTCGATGGCCCAGCGGTGCGGGATCGCGTACCCGCACTCTCGCCCGTCTACACCAGCCTGATGGTGTTGGAAGATCAGCACGGTGTGATCTCACAGCCTGGCGCTTACGTCCGCGCCTTAGCCGATGCCTTTGCCGCACAGGGTGGTACGGTGCTGCGCGCCGAGGTCACGGGGTTCCTGAAAGACGACAGGGCGGTAAGCGGCGTGACGACCACGGCTGGTCCGGTTCCGGCCGACCACACGCTGGTCGCCGCCGGGGCCTGGTCGCAGCGCCTGTTGGCGACATTGGGCATCAGAATCCCCCTGGAATCGGAACGTGGATATCACGTGGAGTTCGTCGACCCGACCGTGGACATCGGCGCTGACGCGGTGATGATCGCCGACGGCAAATGCGTGGCTGCGACCATGGGCAACCGCCTGCGCGTTGCCGGTCTGGTAGAATTCGGCGGCCTGGACGCGCCGGCAAGCGCAGCACCGCCCAAGATGCTCCAGCGGCGCGCGCTGCGAGCCTTTCCAGGGCTGCAGTTTACCCATACGGAAACCTGGCTGGGCCACCGGCCGGCCACGACCGACAGCCTGCCGGTCTGGGGGCCGTCGGTAACGGTCCGCGGGCTGCATTTCGCCTTCGGGCACCATCATATTGGCCTGACCTCGGGCCCAAAGACGGGTAGGCTGGTCGCCGAAGCCATCGCGGGGGGACGGCCCAATTTCGACTTCTCGCCCTATTGCGCAGAGCGGTTCGCTTCTGCCACCCCCGCACCGGCTGCAGGGTGACCAGTCAAGAACAGGGAAGGCACGCAACAACAATGCACATGAAGTCCGTATTGACCTCCGCCACGGCCGCCGCAGCCCTTGCCACCATCGCGCTGGCGCCCGTTTCGGTCGCTGCCGAGACCTGGGACATGCCCATGGCCTATGCGGAGAGCAACTTCCATACGCAAAACGGCATCGCCTTTGCCGAGGCCGTGGGCGTTGCCACCGGGGGTGAGATCGAGATCGTCGTTCACCCCTCCGGCTCGCTGTTCAACGGCGCGGACATCAAGCGCGCGGTGCAGACCGGGCAGGCGCCGATCGGCGAGCGGCTGTTGTCTGCGCACCAGAACGAGAATGCGCTGTTCGGCTTCGACAGCGTGCCCTTCATGGCCACCAGCTTTGAAGACTCCCAACGCCTGTGGGAGGCGGCCCGGCCGACCATCGAAGAGCTGCTGCTGGAACAGAACCTGGTGCTGCTCTACGCCGTGCCGTGGCCGCCGCAGGGGCTCTATTTCAAGCAGGAGATCACCGCGGTCGCCGATATGGAGGGCATCCGATTCCGCGCCTATAACTCCGCGACGGCCCGCATGGCGGAGCTGTCGGGCATGACGCCAGTGCAGATCGAAGCGGCGGAGCTGTCACAGGCGCTGGCCACCGGCGTGGCAGAGGCATTCATCTCCTCCGGCTCCACCGGGTATGACCGCAAGGTGTGGGAGCAGCTGACCCATTTCTATGAGGTCAACGCCTGGCTGCCGCGCAACTATGTCTTCGTGAACAAGGACACCTGGGACGGCCTGGATGAGAGCACTCAGGTGATCATCCGCGGCGTGGCCATGATTGCGGAACGGTCCGGCACGATCCATGCCGAGCAGTTGACCAACTGGTACATGGAACAGCTGGCCGCCAACGGCATGATGGTGCAGCCGGCCGGCGACCAGTTGCGTGCCGACCTTGAAGAGATCGGGGCGACCATGACGGCCGAGTGGCTGGAGTCTGCCGGCGATCAGGGCCAGGCGATCCTCGACGCCTACGGCGCATCAGAGTAGCGGGCTTGAGCGGGCGGTGGCGATCGATCCGACGATCCGCCGCCGCCCGCACCCTCTCCCTTAGGACGGTAGCCCTCTGCGGCAGGTGATGGCGCGATCCCGTAAACACCCGGCACTGGTCGTAACCGGCCTTCTGGACCGCTTCTACGAGCTGTGCGGTTACCTGGCCGCTATGTCCCTGATCACGATCCTGGTCTTGATCGTGCTCAACATGGTGGCGCGGTGGACCGGCCAGGTCTTTCCGGGCTCCACCAACTATGCCGGCTATGCCATGGCAACGGCCTCGTTCCTCGCCATGGCCTATGCACTCGGCCGCGGCGCGCATATCCGCGTCAGCCTGCTCTTGGCCGCACTCGGCCGGTACCGCTGGTGGGGGGAGATCTGGGCGCTGGGCATCGGCTCGGCGATCGGCTGTTACTTCGCCTGGTATGCCGTGCGCGGCACCTATTGGTCGCACAAGCTGCACGACGTCTCCCAAGGCCAGGACGCAACGCCGCTGTGGATCCCGCAGCTGGCCATGGCGGTCGGCGCCTGTGTGCTGGCGCTGGCGCTGGTCGACCACTTCCTGCGTGCCCTCTTCACCGGACGCAGCTGGATCGAGCGGGACCCGATCGAAGACCCGCGCGACCGCCCCGAGACCTGAGGCCATGGAACAGTTCGCGCTCACCGGCATCTTCCTGTTCGTGCTGTTCCTGCTGCTCGGCACCGGTGTGTGGGTCGGGCTGGCCCTGATGGGCGTGGCCTGGGTCGGCGTGGAGCTGTTCACCAGCCGCCCGGCCGGCGACGCCATGATCACGGCGATCTGGACCACCTCGTCCAGCTGGACGCTGACCGCGCTGCCCATGTTCATCTGGATGGGGGAGATCCTCTACCGCACGCGATTGTCGGAGGATATGTTCCGCGGGCTTGCCCCCTGGATGGCGCCCTTGCCCGGCAAGCTCTTACACACCAACATTGTTGGCTGCACAATTTTTGCTGCAGTTTCAGGATCCTCCGCGGCGACGTTGACAACCGTTGGCAAGATGTCGATCCCGGAGCTCAGGCGCCGCGGCTATCCGGAATTCATGATCATCGGCACGCTGGCAGGCGCTGCGACGCTCGGCCTGATGATCCCGCCCTCGCTGACGCTGATCGTCTACGGCGTCACCATCAACGAGTCGATCACCAAGCTGTTCCTGGCCGGCGTGCTGCCCGGCCTGGTGCTGGCCAGCCTGTTCATGGGCTATGTGGCCGTCTGGTCGGTGGTCAAACGCAGCCAGGTGCCGCCGCCCGAACCGAAGATGACCATCCTCGACAAGATCGTGGAGGCGCGCTTCCTGATCCCGGTCCTGCTGCTGGTCTCTTGGGTCATCGGCTCGATGTACATGGGCTGGGCCACCGCCACCGAAGCCTCGGCCTTCGGGGTGATCGGCGCGCTGGTGCTGGCGGCGCTGCAGGGCTCGCTGAACCGCAAGACCTTCTTCGAGAGCCTGCTGGGCGCCACACGCACCAGCTGCATGATCGCGCTGATCCTGGCGGGTGCCTCGTTCCTGACCCTCTCCATGGGGTACACCGGCCTGCCGCGGGCGCTGGCCGGTTGGATCGGATCGCTGGAGCTGTCGCCCTGGCAGCTGATCATGGCTTTGACCGTCTTCTACATCATCGTCGGGATGTTCCTGGACGGCATCTCGTCGGTTGTGCTGACGATGGCCATCGTGGAGCCGATGATCGAACAGGCCGGCATCGACAAGATCTGGTTCGGCATCTTCATCGTCGTGGTCGTGGAGATGGCGCAGATCACCCCGCCCATCGGCTTCAACCTGTTCGTCCTGCAGGGCATGACCCACCACGAGATGAACTACATCGCCAAGACCGCCCTGCCGATGTTCCTGTTGATGGTCCTGATGGTGGTGATCCTGTACGTATTCCCGGACTTGGCGACCTTCCTGCCGGAGACCATGCGCGCACAACCCGGGTGACCGGCGGCGCCTCGGCCTTCGGCTACGGCTCAAGCGGCCCTACAGCTAACGGAAGTAGGGTTGGCTCAAGCGTAAGCGCGAGCCGACGTTAGAGCGGATCACGCCAGCACAGGATAGCCTGCGGCCTCTGCCGCCTGCTCCATCTCCAGGATTCCGGCATAATCCCGAGGCTCAAGAGCGGCAAAGCCCTCCAGCAACAGACCGTCCCTTACCTCCGCCAACGCAGGATCGTCCACGGCCGCCATCAAGCCTCTTCGCAAGGCTTCAACGAAGCCGTCATCGCGGCCAGCCGAAGTCACAAAGGGCAGACCCGGCACGGCGGCGGTCCACCCGATGGTGCTCAGCCCCTTGACGCTATCCGGCGCGAGCCGTTCGGCAATGGCGAAGGTGATGCAGTCGACGGCGCAGAGATCGGCCATGCCGTTCTGCACGGCGGCCATGCTGGCCCCGTGGCTACCGGTATGGAGACTATCGGCAAAGAACGGTCCGCCATCGGCAATCGCTGCCACAGCAGCGCGCAGAGCGTTGTATCCGGATTGGGAGTCGCGATCGTTGTAAGCGACCCGGCGGCCCTTGAAGTCGGCCAGGCCCGTCGCCCGGTTACTTGCGCGGCCCAGAATGCGGCTGCGATAGAGCGGGCCGTCGCAGCCCTCGGCCCGGTAGCGGGGCGTTGCAACCAGCCGCAGACCGGCCTTCAGCGCATGGGTCAGCGGATACCCGCAGGTCTGGGACAGGAAGATGTGCCCGGACTGCCAATGGCCGTAGAGATCGTCGGGCCATATCAACGCTGCGGGAACGTCATCCAGGCCCAAGTCGCGGCAGTGTCCGGCTATCCCACGCCACCACGCGTTACAGAGCGGCCGCAGGGCCGGACCGTCGTACATCGGCAACGAGGCGACTGGATCCGCCTTCACGACCGGATCGGCCTCAGCCGCTGCAACCATCTCTGCCTCGTTTCACCCGATTGCCCATCGCCGCTATGGCAAATCCCGATTGCGCATACCACATCCTCCCGAAACGCGTCCCGCTGACGGATCCCGTTTCCTCGGAGGTCGGCCATGCGCGTTGGCGTTCTGGATATCCTGACCGACACGCCGCTGCGGGGCCTGATCTCGCGGACCTATGCCGCCTATTTCCGCAAGCAGTTCACCGGGATCATGCCACAGGTGGTGTCGGTCTGGTGCCGGCAGCTGGGGCATCAAGTATTCTACGCCACCTATTACGGCGCCGACGATCCGATCGACGTTTTGCCCCGCGATCTCGACGTCGTCTTTATCTCCACCTACACGCAGGCCAGTACGATTGCCTATGCGCTGGCCAGGCGCTACCGCCGGGACGGCGTACTGACCGTGCTGGGCGGGCCGCACGCGAAGTCGTTCCCCCATGACAGCCTGCGCTTCTTCAACATTGTGGTGCGCGACTGCGACAAGTCGCTGATCGACGACATCCTGTGCGGCCGGTTCGACCCGCCGCAGATCGTCACCACGGGCCGGCCGCTAACCGATTTCCCGCTGCTGGAGGAACGGCTGCCGGAGATCCGCAAATCGGCCTTCGTCAACGGCCGCCCGATCTTCATGAGCGTGATCCCCACGCTTTCCAGCGTCGGCTGTCCTTATCGCTGCGATTTCTGCATCGACTGGAACAACGACTATGTGGGCCTGCCGGACGACCAGCTTGAGGCTGACCTGCGCTGGCTTGCCGAGACCTTCGACGACCCCCTGGTCGCCTTTCACGACCCCAACTTCGCCGTGCGTTTCGACCGTACCATGGATGTGATGGAGCGCCTGCCGAAGGCCAAGCGCCCGCGCTATATCATGGAAAGCTCGCTCTCGATCCTGAAGGACGGCCGGTTGGCGCGCCTAGGCGACACCAACTGCCTCTACGCCGCCCCTGGCATCGAATCCTGGGGCGACTACTCCAACAAATCCGGCGCCAACGGAGCCTTCGGGCAGGCCAAGCTGGACCGGGTGGTCGACCATTTCCAGCGGCTGGGCGACTTTGTGCCCGGCATGCAGGCGAACTTCCTCTTCGGCGCCGATGCCGATCACGGGACCGAGCCGGCTGAGCTGACCAAGGCTTTCGTGCACCGGCTTCCCCGAGTGTTCCCGACCATCAACATCCCGACGCCGTTCGGGGCGACGCCGCTGCACGACCGTTATGTACGCGAAGGCCGGTTGCTGAAATCCCTGCCGTTTGCCTTCTACCACAACCCCTATCTGGCGATCCGGCTGAAGCACTATGACCCGGTCAGCTATTACGACCACCTGATCGACATCCATGAGAGCTTCGCCTCGTGGCGTATGATGGCACGGCGGCTGACGACACCATCCCAGACCGGCGTGCGCTTCATTCATGCGTTGCGCACATTTGCAGCGCGCGACGACGTTGCGGCCCTCAAGCGCATCCGCGACACGATGGCGACGGACAGCACGTTCCGCGCCTTCCATGAGGGGGAGACGGACCGTCTGCCGGCCTTCTATCGGGAAGAGGCGACGCGGCGGCTCGGCCGCTATGCCGATCTGCTGTCGGTCGACGATCTCATCCCCAACTGGGACCATACCGATGGCGAGACCGCGGAGGCGGCGGCTGAATGACCCGGACCGCCCGCACGCTCAGATCGAGGCCATGAAACCGCCGTCGATGTAGAGAAGTTGGCCGGTCACATAGGCCGAGGCGTCGGAGCATAGAAACACAACGGCACCGATCAGGTCGTCCATCCGACCGAAGCGCCCGGCCGGGATCTTGGCCTGCATCGCCGCAGCCCAGGCGTCGTCCTGGTAGAACACCTCGGTCAGGTCCGTGCGGAAGTAGCCAGGCCCGATGGCGTTCACCCGCACGCCGTCGCGCGCCCATTCCGCCGCCAGCGCCCGCGTCATGCCCAGCAGCCCGGTCTTCGAGGCTCCGTACGGCACGGCCGTCGGCACGCCGACGCCGGAGGTCAGCGAGCACACATTGACGATGGCGCCGCCGCCCCGGGCCCGCATGATGCGATGCGCTTCCTGCGCGCAGAAGAACGCGCCCTTGAGGTTGGTGTCGACGATGCGATCCCACAGCACCTCGCGTACATCGTCTGAGGGGCACACCTCTTCGGTGCCCGCGTTGTTGATTAGGATGTCCAGATCCGCGCCGTTGGTCCAGCCAAGCTCGGCAAAGCCGCCACGCACGCTGGCCACATCCGACACATCCATGGCCAGCACACGGGCCTTACGGCCGCGGGCCCGTACCGCCTCTGCTGTCGTCTCAAGTGTCTCGGCAGATCGCCCGGCCAGGATGAGGTTGGCGCCCGCTTGAGCGAGCCCCAAGCTCAGCGCCTGGCCGATCCCGCGGCTGGCCCCGGTGACGAAGGCGCACCGCCCCTCCAGGCTGAACGACGGGAAGCGCAGGTCGTCCATCGGCCCGGGTTTTCGCCCTTAGCTCGCCAGGCGCTCTTCAATGGCGGCGTTGCGGATGGCCTTCTGCAACTTCTCGAACGCGCGCACCTCGATCTGGCGCACCCGCTCACGGCTGATGCCGTATTCCTGGCTCAGATCCTCAAGCGTGGTTGGATTGTCGCGCAAGCGCCGCTCGGTCAGGATGTGCCGCTCGCGCTCGTTCAGGTGCTCCATGGCGTTGTGCAACAGCTTGCGGCGCTTTGTCAGCTCCTGCAGATCGGCCAGCTGGATCTCCTGGCTCTCACTGTCGTCCACCAGCCAGTCCTGCCATTCGCCCTCGCTGTCGGCCCGCAGCGGCGCGTTCAGCGAATGGTCTGGGCTGGCCAGCCGCCGGTTCATGCTGATCACGTCCTGCTCCGGCACATCCAGCTCGGTGGCAATCTTGGTCACCGTCTCCGGCGGCAGGTCGCCCTCTTCGATCGCCTGCAGCTGGCCCTTCAGCCGTCGCAGGTTAAAGAACAGCTTCTTCTGCGCCGCCGTGGTGCCCATCTTCACCAGTGACCAGCTGTGCAGGATGTATTCCTGGATGGCCGCGCGGATCCACCACATGGCATAGGTGGCCAAGCG
>JANQIX010000064.1 GCA_028281925.1 Alphaproteobacteria bacterium | reverse complement strand
ATGGCGAGCGAGATCAGCACGACGGCGGAGGCGCTGAGGATTATCAGCGGGCCCGTCGCCAGCCCGCGCGCCAGCGCGCTCAAGACGGCGCCGAACACGCCCGAGGCAATGCCGACCGCAGCGGCAACCACGACCATGCTTTCCAGCCGCCGGCACCACTGCCGTGCCGCCACGGCGGGCGCGATGATCATCGCCGCCATCAGCACCACGCCGACCATCTGCAGCCCGACGACGACGGCGAGCGCGATCATCACCGTCAGCACCACCTCCAGCACCACCACCGGCAGGCCGATGGAGGCGGCGAAGCCGGGGTCGAAGGCGACCAGCTTGAACTCCTTCCACAGGGCCGCGACCAGGGCGAGGGCGACGACGGTGATGCCGCCCATCACCCACAGGTCGCTGCGCAGGATCGAGGCCGCCTGCCCGAACAGGAAGCTGTCGAGCCCGCCCTGCGAAGCGTTGCCGGTGCCCTGGATATGGGTCAGCAGCACCACGCCAATGGCGAAGAACACGCTGAGCGCGATGCCCAAGCCTGCATCGGTCTTCAGCCGCGTCAACCGCGTCAGCGCCAGCATGGTCAGCGCCGCCAGCGCACCCGTCACCAGCGCGCCGATCAGGATGCTGCCGAGATGGCGCGTGCCGGCGATCATGAAGCCGAGGCAGATGCCCGGCAGTGCGGCGTGCGACAGCGTATCGCCCAACAGGCTCTGCCGGCGCAGGACGGCGAAGCTGCCCAGCACGCCGCTGATCAGCCCCAACAGTGCTGCACCGGCGGCGACGTTGCGAATGGTGTAGTCGCCCAGAAGGTCCAGCAGTCCGTCCATCACACGCGCCGTGCAGAAGCGACGGCGTCTTCGGCCATGGGCACGGCGCGGGCAAGGGCGGAGGCGTCCAACAACGCGATCTGGCCGCCATAGGCTTTGTGCAGGTTGGCGGCGGTATAGACCTCGGCGACCGGGCCTTGCGCGATCGCCCGGACGTTCAGGATGAACAACCAGTCGAAATAGCTGCGCACCGTCTGCAGGTCGTGATGGACGACGACAATGGTCTTGCCCTCATCGCGCAACCCTTGCAGCAGGCGCACGATAGACCGTTCGGTCGTGGCGTCGACGCCGGCCATGGGCTCGTCCAGGAAGTACACATCGGCGTCCTGCACCAGCGCGCGCGCCAGAAACACGCGCTGCTGCTGGCCGCCGGAAAGCTGGCTGATCTGACGGTTGGCCAGATCCGCCATGCCGACTTTGTCGAGGGCCGCCATGGCCCTGTCACGGTCGCCGGCACGGGGCCGCTTCAGCCAGCCGAGCCGGCCGTAGAGGCCCATGACGGTCACGTCTAGCGCCGTGGTCGGGAAGTCCCAATCGACACTGGAGCGCTGCGGCACATAGCCGACCCGCCGACGCTGGCGGGCATAGGGCGCGCCGAACAGCATGATGTGTCCGGCTGTCGGCTTCACCATGCCGAGGATGGATTTCAACAGCGTGCTCTTGCCCGCACCGTTGGGTCCGATAATGGCCGCCATCACGCCGGGTGGGATATCCAGATCGATATCCCACAACACCGGCTTGGCGTGATAGCTGACCGTCAGGTCTTCCACATGCACGGCCAGGCCGGGCTCGTGCAGCTCCATGTCGCCACGAGGGGTCATTCGGTTGCCACCGCTGTTGCGACGTCCCAACGTTCCGCCCAGTCGGCCAGTGCCGCGGGCAGCGGCAACGGGGTGCCCCCCAGGGCTTCGACGATGCTGACGGTGTTCTCGTAGATCATACCGATATAGGTGCCGCCGGCAGTGCCCTCTTCGCCCATGGCGTCAGAATAAAGCTCGCCGCCGATCTCCACCTCATGCCCCCGTTCGCGCGCTGCGTCGATCACGGCCTGGACGGTGCGCGGGTTGATGGTGCTTTCGACGAACATTGCCGGCACGCCCCGCTCGGTCACCACATCGGCCATCTCCCGGATGTCCGCCACACCGGCTTCCGATTCCGTGCTGATGCCCTGGATCCCGACCACCTCGATCCCGTAGGCGCGGCTATAATAGCCGAAAGCGTCATGCGCGGTCACAAGCATGCGCTGTCCCTCCGGGATGGTGGCGATGCTGGCTTCGACCCAGGGATGCAGCGCCGCCAGGGCTTCGCCGTAGGCCGCCGCGTTCGCATCGATGGCTTCCGCACAGCCCGGCCTGATCTCGGTTAGCGTGCTCGCAATGGTCGGCGCGATCTGGGCCCAGAGGCTGGCATCCATCCACAGATGCGGATCGATGCCGTAGACATCGGCCACGGTGATCAGGTTGGCCGGCTCGATCGAGGCCGGCGAGACTGCGACCGTCGGCGTGATTTCCGAAAACCGGTCCAGCACGTCGCCCAGCTGTCCCTCCAGCGAGTAACCGGAGAAGAAGATGACGTCTGCCTCTTGGAACGTCCGCACGTCGCGTGCGCTGGCTTGGTAAAGGTGCGGGTCGACGCCAGCGCCCATGATCTGCGTAACCGCGACGCAGTCGCCGCCGACATTGGCGACGACGTCGCCGATCATGCCGATCGTGACGACGGCATTGATCGGTGCGTCTTCGGCGGCCGCGCCCGCAGGTGCGGAAAGCACGGCCGCCGCGGCCAGGACGGCCACGGCATTGTGACGAATTGAACACCTGTTCATATGGAAAGCTCCTTGGCTTTTATTTGCAAGCATGAACTGCATGTCTTGCAGAATCGGCGCGGTTACCTGCCAAGGAAGCTGGCAATTCAGTCTCTGTTTGTCAATTCATGTCGCGTCGCCAATGCGGGACGCAGTTGATCACGCGGCGTCGCGATGGCCGTGATCCTGCGTCTGACGGGATGTGACACGACGGAAGTGATCCGGATGCAGCGCGTGCTCCACGACCTCATCCAGGTGATCGAGATGCAGCTGGTGCAGGAAGCCATGGACGCTCGCCGGCCGGTGCGCCTCGGCATGATCGGGATAGCGGATCAGGGCTGTGCAGGCTGCGCCGAACAGGCAGGCGACGGCGCAGATCGCGAAAGCCTGCGGGAAGTCGCCCATGTCCCCAAGCATGCCGCCCAGAATCGGGCCGGCGATGCCGCCGGCACCATAGGCCAGGAACACAAAGGGATAGTTCTGGCCGATCCGCTTGTTGCCGAACAAGTCGGCCGTCAGCGTCGGGAACAGGGCGAAGCTGCCGCCGAAGTTGAAGCCGATCAGGGCGGCCCCGAGATAGAGCAGGTATTCGTTGCCGGCCATCGCAGTGAAGGTAAACAGAACGGCCGCCTGGGTTCCGGCCATGATCATGACGGATCGCCGCCGCCCGATCCGGTCGCTCAGCGTACCCCAGGCAATGCGCCCCATGCCGTTGGCGATGCTGAAGAATACCGCCATGGCCGTACCGGCGATGGCGCTCGCCTCCGCCAAGCCGTAACCGTTGGCCTGCAGCGCCTCCATTGGATAGAGCTTCATCAGGCCGATGGACATCAACCCGCCGCCGGCACAGACCGCGAAGGTCAAAAACACCAGATAGAATTGCGGCGTGCGCAGCATCTCCGCGACGGTGAAGTTCTGCCGCCCTTTCGCCGCGGTCATGGCCGATGCCTGGAACCCCGCAGGCGCCCAGCCCTTGGGCGGCATCCGCATCCAGACGCTGCCGAGCATGATCAGTACGGCAAAGGCCAGTCCGTAGATCACGAAGGTGCCCGCCAGCGAATAGGTTTCGATAAGGGTGCCCCAGGCGCCGGCGGCCTTGACCCATCCCATGGCGCCGAAGCCGAAGCCGGCAACGGCGAGGCCAGTGATCATTCCTTTCTTGTCGGGGAACCAGCGCATGCCGACGGCGATTGGTACGACATAGCCGAGGCCGATGCCCGCGCCGCCGATCACACCGACGCCCAGGCACACGACCCAGAAATCGGTGCCGCCGGAAAGGCCGGCCAAGACATAGCCGCCGCCCAGGATTAGGCCGCCGGCCATGGCCAGCTTGCGTGGTCCCCAGCTCTCCAGCAATCGGCCGGCGACCGTCATGACGAGCGCGAAGGTGACAAGCCCGACGGCAAACACGATCTGCGTTTCCAGCTTCGACCAGCCGGCCGCTTCCAGCGCCGGCGTGAACACTGACCAGGCATAGATCGCCCCCAGGCTGAGCTGGATCAGGATTGCTCCCAACACGACCAGCCAGCGGTTGGGCACGGTGTCGGCGCGCAGGGGTGCAGACCCCGGACGCGCGTCGTCAACGGGGGTCAGCCGGAACATGACGAACCTCTCTGCTGGGCGTCCCGGAAGGGGGGCACTTTCAGCGTGACGCTGTTCGCTGCGGCGCACAATCCAATATCCTGCAGTGCGCAATGCTGAAATTACATTTGAAATCAGGCACTAACGCGACTGCCGCCTTACCTCAGAACGCGCCGCAGGTTGAGGGGTCGGAGGCGCCCGATTGAACGGGACCAGATCGCCATCACCGGGAGAAACGGGGCAGTCCGCGGCGCGAGGCCTTATGGGGTTGGCCGGATCGGACTAGCGGCAGCGATAGGCGGTCGTGGCCATAGTCTCGCCGATCACCGTGAAGGTGGCCCGGAACTCATCCCGGGTCAAATCGTCGACCCGCATTTCGAAGTGGATGTCGCGCCGGCCGCCTGCCGGTACATCTCCCAAAGCAGTCAGGTCCAGCATCACCGTGTTGTTCTCGATCACCCAGCGGCCTTCCATCTCCCCATAGAGAACGGCTGTGCCCTGTGAGTGGAATGCGATGTAGTCGGCGCTGTTGCATCCGATATCTCGGTCCGTGAACCCCCATCGGCCGACCAGATAGTCCGGCGTCAACGACGGCGACGCTGACGGGTCGGGTGGCGCTTGCGAAGGTGCATCGTCGGGATGCGGCGCCTCGTCGATGGGCTTGACCGCCGACTGCCCAGTCGCCTGATCGAGCCGCGATTCAAGATCAGCGATCCGCGCTTCCCGGTCTTCAAGGGCTGCAGGAAGACGGGCCAATTCTTCAAGTTGTGCTTCGAGGTCAGCGATCCGCGCGTCGCGTTCCTCAACCGCGGTACGGAGGCCGGGCAGCTCTTCCAGCCGCGTTTCCAGATTTTCGATCCGGGCCTCCCCTTCGGCCAGCGCAGCGCGTAAGCGGCCGACCTCGTCCAGTTCGGCGTCGGAGCGGCCGGCAGCTTCCTCAGCGATCGTCGCGCCTCCGCTCGCGGATGGATCGGATATCTGCGTCGCTGGGGCGTCGAAGTACACGCTGGCGGTGACGATGATGGCCGCGATGGCCACGAGCAGAACTGAAAGGTAGACCCGCAAGATGGAGCCTCCGTTTCCAAGCGGCTGCCGCTCGCTTTTCTTGATCGACCCTAGGAACATGTGCGGGCGGGAAGGACAGCGTTCAAGGCCGTCGTCACGCATGCCGCTGAAACGGTGGTGCGTCGCGGCGTCGAGACGCTAGGTGTCTTCCGCGGAGTTTGCGGCTGGTCGCGAGGCGTTCGCCCCGTGTCGGAACTGTCATGCGCTCGACGCCCCTGTTTAGGGCTTGCCGCGCGCCGATCTCGCCGAGCTTGCCGGGTTCGCCTATTCGCCCGCGCTGCGTGCCGCAGGCGACGGTGGACTGGTCTGGGACCAAGCCCGGTTGGAGCGGTTTCTGGCCGATCCCGAGGGCATGTTTCCCGGCATGTGGATGTCCTATCCGAGGATCCGGAGCGCGGACGAGCGAAGGGCCCTGGCGACCTTCATCGCCGCGTACGAATGATCCCGATCTCAAGTTGCGGAGACGACGGTGCTTTGTGTCGGTACCGCGTGCACTCCTGCCAGGGCCGGAGTCGGCATCAGGCGACCGGCACCAGCCATTGGGCGAAGAGCACAACCGCCATCGTGCCGATCATGCCGAAGGTCAGGGCCATTCCCATTACGCGCAGGCGGCCTGGCGCCTCTTCGCTGCGGAACCCGAGAAAATGCATGATGCGGGCCGCCAGGAACACAAGCCCGGCGACATGCAAAGCCCATGACGGCAGCCCCTGAAGCTCGGCCAAGGCCAGCATGATCAGAACCAGCGGCGTATACTCTGCGAAATTGGCCTGAACCCGCATGGCGCGTTCCAGTGCGGGGTTGCCGGCGTGACCCAGGGAAACACCTTGGGTACGCCGCTGCGCGATGACCCGGACGGATAGGAAGATGAGCAGCAACCCCGAGATTGCAGCACAAAGGGCGGTAACCATGGGCACTTTGATCCCCTTGCCTATGTGGTCCGATACGCGTTACGCCGACTTGCGGATGAGGGGCCAGCGTCAAGGATGCTGCATCCCAATGACCACGTTTTGGACTTCCTGCCTGTAGCGGCGGGTCGGTCGGACGCTGTTCTGTGCGGTCGAAACGGGGGCAGTCGGGCAGAGGCTGAACTGGTCAAGGAGCTTGGTCGTAACCCAAGGTCCAACGGGAACGCATGCACCCGCGGCCCGCCATTGCAAGCATCGAACCCATGGAGCAGGGGGTTCTGGGCGCGCCGCTGAGGCGGGTGCGATCATTGGCCTTTATCCGGCACAGCGTCCGCGCTACGCTGCAGTCACCATGCTGCACAAGATGAAGACCACCACCACCGGCAAGACGACCCGCCTCTGCGGGGCGTCGGCGGGTGCGCGCGCGGTCTTGTAGCGAGCATCTGAACGAACGCCCCGCAGAGGCGCGGGGCGCGGCCATACCCCAAATCCCTGGTCGAACCTCGCGGCTCCGCCCTTGATAAGGAGAGGAGGTCATGATCATGGGGTTATCGAGAACGAATCCGCCGCGTGTTGGCATTGTCGGCGCAACGGGCCTGGTGGGTTCCCTCATGCGGGAATTGCTGTCGCAACGGCGGTTCCCGCTTTTGCGCCTGCGCTTGTTCGCCTCCGCACGATCGGCCGGGGTGCGCCTGGCCTTCAATGGCGAAGAGATCGACGTTGAAGAGGCGGCAGGTGCCGACTACGGCGATCTCGACATCGTCTTCTTTTCCGCGGGCGGTGCGACCTCCCGAGACCTCGCGCCGCGCGTTGCTGCGGCCGGGGCCATCGTGATCGACAATTCGTCGGCCTGGCGAAGCGATCCGGATGTTCCGCTCGTCGTCTCAGAGGTGAACGCGCATGCCCTGACCTCGATCGGCAAGAACATCGTGGCGAACCCCAATTGCACGACGATGGTGGCCATGCCTGTTCTGAAGCCCCTGCACGATGCTGCCGGGCTGAAGCGGTTGATCGTCAGCACCTATCAGGCGGCATCGGGCGCCGGCGTTGCCGGCATTCAGGAACTGACGCAGCAGGTTTCGGTCACTGCGTCGGCCGACGCGCTGGCTGCGCTCGCGCGTGACGGCCACGCGATCACGTTCCCGCAGCCGAAGAAGTGGTCCGTGCCGCTCAGCTTCAATGCCGTGCCGATGAACTATGTCGTCGCCGATGGCGGGTTCACGGATGAGGAACTCAAGCTTCGTGATGAAACACGCAAGATCTTGGAGATTCTGGACCTGCCGGTATCCGGGACATGCGTGCGCGTGCCTGTCTTCACCGGCCACTCGCTGTCGATCAATGCCGAGTTCGATCGGCCGCTGTCAGTCGAAGATGCCTTCGGCATTCTTTCCAAAGCACCCGGCGTCGCCCTTGCAGATGTCCCGAACCCCCTGGAAGCCACCGGGAACGACGCCGTCCATGTCGGCCGCATTCGACGGGACCCGGCCTTCGAAAATGGCTTGGTCATGTTTGTCTCAGGCGACAATCTGCGAAAGGGCGCGGCATTGAATGCCGTACAGATTGCAGAAACTCTCCTGGACGGGGAACCCTGCAAACGGTGAGCCCCAACCTGTGAAGGAGACGCCGCTGTCCGATGCCGTCCGGGCGGGAAGAAGCGGGACGGTACGCCTGTTGTTGGGGGGCGGGGCATCGCGTCACCGTCGAAACCGCAAGGGTAAGAGGCTGATGGACATCGCGAGGACGGGCCGGAAACGTGATGCGCCGAACATTCTTGCCTTGCTCTCAGCACAAGGTGCATAGGGCTACTTCGAGTGTGCGGGGTGTGAGCACCGTCACTGCATGACGCGTTTCGTGCTTGATATCACGCGCGCGCTCGCTGATCGTGGCTCTCCCTACAGCAAGAGTGATTGCCGCCCACCGACCGGGCCTGCCCGGTCGGCCTTTATGTTACTTTGACCACCAAGCAGGGATGACCAATCATGTCAATGCAGGACCCGCTCGATATTCTTGACGTCATCGAAGACCACCTGGACGACGATGGGGACAATGAGCCCGAACACCTGTTCATGAACGGCGATGTCTATCAGGGGTCGCTGCCCCCGCCGCCGCAGAACAAGGTGGTCAACAAGAGCGACCTGCTGGCGAAGACCGGCAATGCTGTATCCACTGTGGGGTCATACGGCGTGTCGGTTGCGCAGCTTGCCACCGGAGCGCCCGGCGTGGTCGCCCTGGCGACCGGCGCAACGATCGCAGGCACCGGGCCCATCGGGCTGCTGGTCGCGAGCATGGTCTTCACCGTCGGCTTTTCCATACAAGCGGGTATCTCGGCCACCAAGACGCACAAGCACATTCAAGAGCTGGAACAGATCCATGCGGCCGTGGGCAGCTATGCCTGTGACAAGAAGGGCAGCCTGGATCACTCCCATGTGGCCAACACGGTACTGCCCTACATCATCGCCAAGAAGCGGGCCAAGCGGGCGCGCAAGGCCTTCTCCACCGTGCCGTTCGCCGTGAGCCTGGAGACGGCCCGGGCCGGGCTGAAAGCCACCATCAAGAAGGCGACCGGGCGGAAGGGCAGGAATCGCAAGTACCACGCGCTTGTCCTGGCGCGCCATCACTGTACCAGCAACTGCGCTCTCACCGCGGCCATCATCAAGTCGCTGTTCTGGGTCGACGACGGAACTGTCGAAGATCTGCGGAGCGAGAACATCGAAGAAGTCGCGGCCGTGTTGTCGACCAAGATGAAGTCGGTCTGAGGACCGGGACTTGCGGGCGCCGGGGCAGGTTCGCTAGGGCGCCCGCATTTCCGCCGCAAGCCGTCGGAAACCGGGTTCCCCACGCAAGGGGTCGATATCCCGGTCTTGTGCCAGCCAGTCGCCATGACACCATCCGGCGCCCACAACGGCGGTCAGACAGTCGAGCGCAAGGTCGGTTTCCCCTGCGCGGGCCAGCCCGCAGACCAGGTAATAGTGGCTGGCATCTGCTTCGTGCAGCAGCGGTGACGCTGTCTCAACACCTTCGGACACCTCGCCCAGTTCCACCATGCAGCTGACCTTGTCGCAGAGCGCTCGGCGATCGTTCGGGTTGATCTGCAAGCGCAGGTCGACCCGTTGCCGGGCCTTGACCAGGTTTGCCCGGCACCGCGCCTCATCACCTAGGAACCGACGGGCCTTGGCGGCCAGCACAAGGGAATGGAAGTCGTCGGCCCGCAATTCCGCCGCGCGCTCGAGCATAGCTGCGGTAAGCCGATAGTCGCCCTTCGCAAAGCATGTGCGCCCGAGCAGATAGTGCGTCTCCGGCAGATATGCATTCAGCGTCAACGACACGGCAAAGCTGGACAGCGCCTCGTCGTATCGGCCTGACGCCGATAGAGCGAGGCCCAGCGCTGCGTGCGCTTCGGGCAGCATCTGATCACCAGCGACGGCGCTGCGACCGCAGCGTTCGATCTGTTCGGCATTGTTGCCAGACATGCCGAAATACTTGTCCAGAAAGAACAGCGACTTGGCCAGCCCGGCCAGAGCCAGCGCGTGATGCGGATGCGTCTCCAGGATGTCGGTGAACGCCTCCGCAGCCAGTGTCACATTCTGGGGGCCGCCGCGAAAGAACATCTCACAGCCGTCCAGGTAGGCGGCATAGGCATCCAGGTCCAGCGGGGTGGAAGACACTGGCTGGGGCGACGGGACCCTCAACAGCCGGTAGCCGGATTTGTGGACAGTCTCCAGATAGCGTGGGTGGCGGATGCTGTCGCCGAATGCCCTGCGGATCTCGGCGACAGCGTGTGTGAGGACCTCCTCGCTGACAGTGACCTCGGGCCAGACCTCCGCCAGCAATTCGCTGCGGGTCAACACGCCCCCGCCGGCATTGCGCAGCGCCGTCAGCACACCCATCGCCTTGGGCGAAAGCCGCACGAACTGGGATCCCCGGCTGACGCGCCGCGTCTTTGGGTCGACCAGCCAATCTCCCCATTGATACATCGTGAGATCTCCCGTGGAGACCGCGTGGGCCCCGCACCCGTCCTGCCTATATGGGCATGGTCGTCATGGCCGCCAGTTCGCCCACGCTGATGGTGTCGTCATAGAGGCCAGCGCCCACCTGGTAGGGCAGGCCGTCGACGGAGACGATGTAGCTCACCTTGCGCTGAGGCTCAGCATCGTCCGGCCGCAGCCAGACATACTCCACCCAGCCGCCATCCGGCCGTTCCGCCACCTCGCACAGTTCCTGCCCGTACTGGTATCCGTTGTAGTCAGTGTGCTGCCTGATATCGCCACCTTCGCGTTCCGGGAAGGCCGGATTGGCCAGCACCAAGTCAGCCTCGCAGTTGACAACGAAGACGTAGCTGTCTTTCCACACGAATGCGGAATCCGGCCCGCGGATGGTCTCAAGCCCGGCTTCGCCCTGTTCGGCCAGCAGGGCCGAAGCCGCGCGCACCATGGCCACCACCTCGTCCGGCGTCGCCTGGCCGTCTTCCCCGGCACCCCACGCCGCGCCCGTGACCAGCAGAGTACCGGCCAATGCGGGAATCCATTTCCGTCTCATGGTTCACATCCTTTCAAATGTCTTCACTATCGCCATTCCGTGTGTCCGGTCGCCGGCCCCGCTTCTTGCGGGCGCTCCGCACTCCCTGCGTGTAGTGGGGTAGCTAGGCGATCGCCGCCCATCTTGCACGTAGCGATCACGCGGCCGTTGGTTGCGGATTCGCAGGACCGTCGGATAATGGGGCGATGAACTGGGACGACCTGCGTATCGCCCGGGAGGTCTGTCGAACCGGCAGCTATGCCGCGGCCGGCGCACGGTTGCGCATCAACGAGACAACGGTTTCCCGTCGACTGGCCCGTCTGCAGCAGGATCTGGGTCTGACGCTGTTCGAAGCGGTCGACGGCGTGCGTAAACCGACGGCCGCATGCAAGGAACTGGTCGCCCAGACAGCGGCGATGGCCAACCATGCCGAGCGGATCGCCAGGATCGGGGATCGGGATGTCGGTCTGGTCGGCCGTCGGCGCATTGCCACGACGGATTCCCTGGCGACGGAACTGCTGGCCCCCAGGCTCGGGACTCTACTGGCCGAGCATCCGGGCCTGGCGATCGACTTCCTGGCGTCGACGGAGAACGTCAATTTCTCGCGCTGGGAGGCGGATATCGCGGTCCGGTACCAGCAACCGGACAAAGGCGATTTCGTGATATCGAAGCTGGTCGACATGGTCTTCTACCTGTTCGAGCCGAAGAACGCCGAGGCCGACAACCGCAATCTTGTGGTGGCGTATCCGCAAGATCTCGATGGCACGCCGGAATCCAAATACTTGATGAGCGTCGGACTGCATCAGCGTGCCCGCTGCACGACCAAGAACCAGTTGCTGGTCAAGCAACTGATCCAGTCAGCGGGGTTCAGCGGCGTGCTGGCGAGCTATATGTGCACCGGATTGCTGGACGACCCGACGCTGCGGGTCACGAAGCTGCCGCACCGCCGCGGCGTTTGGCTGCTCGTTCAGTCTCACTTGAAAAATGACGCGCCAACGCGTGCCGTCATCGACTGGATCAGAGACTGCTTCCGAGCACTGGACTGACATCGGCACAGCGGCACGGTACGGCGATGGCGTCAGCCCCGGACCTCGTAGACGAACAGCGTCGACGTGTCGTCTTCGGGCATGAAGTAACACCGCAGATCGTCCGCCGCGCTCTCGCAGTGGACCGGATTGTAGGTCATGACCAGGTCCGGCGAGACCCATAGCGGAACCGGAACCTGATGGACCGGCTGGTTGCGCTCCAGGTCGACCAGCTCAAGGCCGCCGAGCGTGAAGACACCGCCGCCCGGGATGACATACCGGTTGACGCCGCCGCACAGCATCCGCGCCGATCCCACATACTGGCAGTCCTGATAGTCGATATAGTGACTGGTGTTGGCGATGGGCTCCGCCGTCACGTCGACGGGCATCCCGCCGTCATCCAGCTGCCACGCGTAGAACCGGCGCGATCCCCAGCTGACCCCATGCAGCCGGTCCGTCTCGGGGTCGTAGACGAGGCTGCCGATATGATCGTCGAAGCGCAGCACCTCGACCGCTTCAAGGGTCTCGGGATCCACTTTGTAGACGATGGACGAACTGTCAGGCCGGTACTCCGCCACGGGGACCCACAACGCCTCGCCATCAAAGTCTATGCCACCCGGATGGTAGGTACTGCCTTCGCCCAGCGTGATGCTGTCGATCAGGGTTCCGTCAGGACCGAACTTGAAGAGATGGCCGACCCCCGCGTTGCGCGCCCAGCCGAACCCCATGCTGAGCGCACCGACGCTTGCTCTGGTTTCCGCAACCTCCACGGACGAGACGAAGAATGCGTCGGCAACCCTGGTCATTCCTTGCGGATGGTATGTCGGAAAGGCGACCGCGACTTCGTCCACCAGCGTCCAGTGAGAGGACTTCGACAGCAATTGAAAGCGTTCATGGAGGGAGTTATCGGCCTGCGCCATCGCCGGAGCAGCGGCAGTTGCCAGAATTGCGGCCAAGGGGAAAGCGCGAACCGCGTTTTGCATGCGTCACCCGACCTATGACGGCGCAGAGTGACACTAGACTGGCCCTGTTAAGTCGCTGTGACGATGCGATGAACCCTCGATTAATACGCGTATTGGGGCGGCGCCGTTCGCGGTGCCAGAGCAGAACCGCCTGGCGCCGCGAACGGCGGCCATCATGCGATTGGTCGCGACCGGGTATGGATCAGAGACCGTGGATCTTCTTGATGCCGTCGATCACGCCTTCCTGGAAGGTGATCAGCGGCACAATCTTCAGGTCGTTGATCGATGCCACGCCAGTCGCGACGCAGAAGGTCTGGATGCCGTGCGGATCGTCGGCGTCCACCACCCAGAGGAAGGTGTGTTCCAGCGCCGAATGGTACTGGCCGAGGATCTTGTGAATGCCGTGGCTCTTGGCCGCCTTTTCCACGTCGCCCTCAGCCAGGGATTTCAAGAGCTTTGCCGACTGTACGTTGTTCCAGGGGCAAGCCTCCGTCGTGTGGTGTCCGTAGATGCCATAAAGCGCCATTGCTCTCTCCCATCTGGCTGTGGCTCTGCGATCGCAGGGCCGTTGCATTTGCCCGTCACCACCGCTCGGCGAAGGGCCGGATCACAAGATCGAAGGCCCAGGTCGACCGGTCCTGATGGGCCATGTGGAACACCTCCGCGGCGATCGCGTCGGGCTTGGCGTAATAGTCGTCGCGCGGCCACGGCCAGTCGGCGGGCGGCTCAAGCCAGCCTGGCCTATTTGATTTGTCGCCTAACCAAGTCGCATCGATCGCGGCATCAATCGTGATGTAGCCGACATGGATGCCTTTGGGGCCAAGGTCCCGCGCCATGGACTCTGTCAGAACGCGCTGGGCAGCCTTGGTCGGTGCGAACAGGGCGTAGTTCGGCACACCGCGATGCGACGACGTGTTTCCGGTCACCATGATCGCGCCTTGGCCGGCGGCGATCATGTCCGGTACCAGCGCCCGGGCGAGGTAGAGAAGCGAGGTGGTGTTGACCCGGAAGTTCCGCTCCAGATCCGCCGGATCGGCGTCCAGGAAGCGGTTGAACGTGTGGGCTACCGCGTTGTGGACCAATACGGCGGGCGCCCTCATGTCCTCCCGGATGCGGGCGATGGTGGCCGTCAAGGCGTCGATGTCGCCCACGTCGCACACGAAGGCGCGGGCCCCTTCGATTTCAGCCTCCAAGGCGGTCAGGCGCTTCGCGTTCCGGGCGATCATTGCCACCCGATAGCCGCCGGCAGCGAAGCGGCGCGCCAATGCGGCACCGGTTGCGTCACCGACGCCGGTGATCAAGCAGACGGGATCGTTCATCGCCTTGATCCCGCCCTTACGCCGCGGCCCGTTTCGGGCCGTAGGGCACGCCGTACTTCGGATCGGCCCGACCGGCCTTGCGCACCTCGTGGAGCGTTTCGTCGACTTCGTAGGTGCGGACCCACTCGGTCGCCCCGCGCTCCATCAGCCGGCCGGAATGCGGTGACCGGGCGCGCTGGCGATAGCGCACCAGCGCCATGCGGCAGGCCTGGCCGCCGAAGCCATAGGCGTACTCATCGGCACCGTCCGGCACCCATCGGGCCTGGTAGAGCTTCCAGTACTGGCCGTCATGCTCGTAGATGGCAAAGGTCAGTTCGTGCGTGTCGTATTGCCAGTGCCACTCGCTGCTCTGCTCGATCCTGGTCCAGTCGGCGAGCCGGCTGCCGTCTTCGAAGCTGACGCCTTTGACGACCCATTGCAGGGTATCGGACATGATCGATCTCCTCTCGTCGGGGGTACCTAGACGCCTTCAGTCAGCTCGCTCGTCTGAGGGCGGACTTGATCAGTGGGGTGTACCCATGGGCGGCGATGGCGGCGCCAACCTGGCGGAAATACGCCTCGTCTCCCTTGATGCCGAGGGCGTCGACCAGGCGGTTCACGTAGTTGAAGAGCGCTATGACATTGGTGGCGTCTTCGATCGCCTGATCCGACCAGCCGGCAGACCGCAGCCGATCGATGTCCGACTGGCGGACCGTGTCGGGCCGCTCAGTCAGCTTTGTCGCGAAGCGCAGGATGGGTCGCAGCCGGTCGTCGATCTCTGCCGCCTCAGGGTCGGTTTCGACGGCTTCGACCGTCCGAGCGTCGACATCCAGCGCCATCAGCGTCCATCGGTGGGCGCCTCGGCAGAAGTCGCAACCGTTCAGCTTTGAAACATGGGCTGCGATCATCTCGCGATCCGCCTTTGTCAGGGCGGAGCTGCCCACCATCACGCTCTCGATGAACTGCAACAGCGGCGCGTATCGCACGGAGTCGCGCAGGAAGACGTCAGCCACGCCTTGCGCGTCCTTGGACTGGCTCAGGTAAGACATCGCGGCTCTCCTTTCCGATTTTCCATATCGACTGCTATGGAACAGGCCAAAAAAATTAGCGGACTAATGATAAGGCAGTCTCCAGATGACCCTTTGCCTCCGCATCACTGCCGCCTGAGCGCAGCAACAGGCCGAGACTGTAGGCTGTGGTTGCAAGGAATGCTGCCAGCGCGTCGGCGTCAGCGGTTTCGTCCAGTTCGCCGGCCGCTTTCCCTTCGGCCAGCAGGCGGTGGAACGCTTGCTGCAGTTGTGCCCTGTGCGCCCGCACCTTTGCCGCGGCGTCGGCATCATACGGCGCCAGTTCGATCGCCGTGTTGCACATCATGCACCCGACGCTGCCGTCCCCAGTCTTCATCATGTCCAAGAGCTGGTCGAAGGCCTGGGCGATGACCTCGCGCACCGGTCCCGGGCGCCGCAGCGCCCGCAACAACTCGGTCGTCACCGTGTCGCGATAGAGGTCCAGCGCGGCCAGGAACAGGCCATGCTTGCTCTCAAACTCGCCGTACAGGCCGTAATAGTTCACTCCCGTCCGTTCAACCAGGTCGCGGATCGAGGTGTCGTGATACCCCTTGGCCCAGAACAGGCCCATGGCTTTCTGCAGCGCCTCTTGGGGATCGAATTCCTTGGGTCTCGCCATTAGCCGTTTCCATATCGATTGCTATGAAATTGGGAAGAATGACACCGCGCGTCAAGCGGTAATGCGAGATCTCGGTCCAATCAGCCTCCGGAACCAACGGTTCCTACCCGCAGGTGAGAGGAACGAAAGATCGCACCGGCCGCGTGTAACCTGTCATGTCCGGATGTGGCTTGCACCGTGCGTCCTCAGACACAGCAGTGGCAGTCTTCATAAAAACAGTCTGATTTCTTCAGGTTTCCGGATGCGGCCTTCCCTACATCAAGCGCCTCGCTGGTCACCCGGCCCGGCGTTCGCTCATCCGGCACCCAGTCGGGGGCGGACTGCGGCGGCCGGGTCGGCCGCCTTGAAACGCATTGCCAAGGCACCTCTGCCTACGGAGCAAAAAAAGATGCAATTGCGACTTGGAGACATTGCGCCAGACTTCACGGCACTGACTACCCAGGGCACCATCCACTTCCATGAGTGGATCGGCAACGGCTGGGCCGTTCTGTTTTCTCATCCGAAGGACTTCACGCCGGTCTGCACCACGGAACTGGGCTACATGGCGCGCCTGGAAGCGGAATTCACCAGGCGGAACGTCAAGGTCATCGGCCTGAGCGTCGATGCGGTTGCCGACCACGCGCGTTGGCTGGGTGACATTCTGGAAGTTACGGGCCACCGGCCGAGCTATCCGCTGATCGGCGACCCCAGGCTGGAGATCGCCCAGCTCTACGGCATGCTGGATGCGGACGCCGCTGGCTCGGCCGACGGGCGGACGGCGGCCGACAACGCCACGGTGCGCAACGTCTACCTCATCGGCCCGGACAAGAAGATCAAAGCGATGGTCACCTATCCGATGAGCACCGGCCGGAACTTCGACGAAATCCTGCGCGTCATCGATTCCCTCCAGCTCACCGCCTCGCACCAGGTGGCCACGCCGGTCAACTGGAAGCAGGGCGAAGACGTGATCATCGTCCCCGCCGTGTCCGACGAGGCCGCGCGATCGAAGTTCCCGGACGGATGGCGGGCGCCGAAGCCCTATCTGCGCATCGTCCCGCAGCCAGCCTGAACCGGTGCCTCAGATGGCAACCTATCCCATACCGATCCATTCCTTGAGGAGTTCAGTCATGTTGCCGAAATGTCTGACGGCGGCCGCGCTCTCCGTCGCCGTCTCGATGGCGGCGCTGCCCGCTGATGCCGAAACCTACACCAACCCGCATTTGCTGGTGTCGGTCGACGAGCTTGCGGGCATTGTCGACGCCGTTCCCGCCGACATCCGCGCGCTCGATATGAGCGACGTCGTGATCATCGATGTCCGTCCCGCCGCCGACTATGCGGAAGGACACATCCCGGGCGCCCGGCAGATCGAGCCGGATGCCGTGGCCGACCCCAGTTCGCCGATCGCGGGCGCCTTGCGTCCGGCGGCGGAACTGGCGGCGATGATCGGCGCTCTCGGCATCGCGCCGGAGACCGAGGTTGTGCTCTACGACGGCCGCGGCGGCTTTCACGCATCCCGGATGTTCTGGCTGCTGGAGTACATGGGGCACCAGCATGTGAGCCTGCTGAACGGCGGCATCCAGAGCTGGGTCGCCGCGGGCCACGCGGTCGAGACCGGCGCGGATGACGCGGAGCCGGGGGCGGTGACCTTCGCCCCGGCGCTGACGCCCCGCCGCCACGCCACCGCCGACTGGATCCTGGAGCGGCAGCACGACGACAACACGCTGGTGATCGATGTGCGACCGACGCAGCTCTACGAACAGGGCCATATCCCGTGGGCCCACAACATCCCGTGGAGCCAGAACCTCAACGAGGACAAGACGATGCTGTCGGCCGACGCCCTGCGGGCGCATTTCGAGGCGCTTGGCGTGACGCCGGACCGCAACATCGTGGTGCACTGCCAGAACGGCCTGGCATCATCGCACACCTATTTCGCCCTTCGCTTGCTCGGCTATCCGCAGGTACGGACCTATCACCGGTCCTGGTCGGAATGGGGTATTGCCGACGATCTGCCGCGGGCGACGGCGGACGCCGGCTAAGCACCGGCAGGTGACGGGAATGGAAGGCCCGGGCAGGCTGCCGCCGCCCGGGCCTTCCGCCCGATTGGCGAAGAAGGAACGGTGTCATGACCGTGATCGAAGGCTGGCAGTTGAGCGGGGCCGGCGCTGAAACCTATGAGCGGTTCCAGGTGCCGAGCGTTCTGGAGCCGCTGGCCCATACATTCCTGGATGCCGTACCGCTTCGCTGGGGTGATCGGGTGTTGGATGTCGCCTGCGGCACGGGCATCGTCGGCCGGATGGCGGCGCCCATAGTCGGTCCCAAGGGCCAGATTGTGGGCGTGGATCTCAATGACGGCATGCTGGCGGTCGCAAGGCGTCAGCCGATTGTCGGCGGCGTCAGGGCGGACTGGCGTCAGGGCGACGCTTCGGCCCTGCCGTGCGACGATGCCGCATTCGATGTCGTGCTTTGCCAGCAAGGCTTGCAGTTCTTCCCAAAGCGATCCGCTGCCTTGGAGGAGATGCATCGTGTGCTGGTGCCCGGTGGCATCGCGGCACTCTGCGTGTGGCAGTCGATCGACCTCAGTCCGATGAACACCGCTGCGGCCGCGGCGCTTGCCCGCCATGTCGGCGAAGGCGCGGCAAGGCGGCTGCATGCGCCTTTTGCGCTGGGGGACAGGGGCGAATTGCGGCGTCTGCTCGGCGCTGCCGGCTTCCGCGACATCGTCATTTCCGCCGCCGTCATCACGCGCCGCATGCTGCCGCCGGAGATCTCGATCCCGCAGGCGCTGGCCAGCACGCCGGTCGGGCCGCAGGTCGCCGCGCTCGATATCGTCACGCAGACGACGCTGGTCGCCGAAATCGCACGCGACCTGGAAGCCTATCGCGACGCCGATGGCCTGGCCGTGCCGCAGGCAACGCACATCGCCGTGGCCTGGAAATAGTGGCCTGGGCCTCGTCATGCCGTCGTCATACCGCCACTCCGTGGGATGGTGCGCCGCCTTCGGCGTCCTGCTGATCTGGTCGGCTTGGGTCGTGATCTCGCGCCTGGGCGTGCAGCAGACGCTGACCATCTACGACATGACGGCGCTCAGGATCCTTGTCGCGTCGCTGGCCGTGCTGCCGCTGGCGATACGCCACTGGCCGACTGCTCTGGCGCCGTGGAAGGTGGGTCTGCTCAGCCTTGGGCCGGGTGTACCCTACGCGCTGTTTGCCTTTGCCGGCATGCAGTATGCCCCGGCGAGCCATGCCGGCATCATGATGAATGGCGCGCTGCCGATCTTCGCCGCGGTTCTGGGATGGGCCTGGCTGCACGACCGCCCCGGCCTCTGGAAATGCCTGGGCATGGCGGTGATCCTGAGCGGTTGCGCCGTTATTGCCTTCAGCCCCGATCCCCATCAGGACGCGGAGAGTGCCTGGATCGGCGATCTGTTGTTCCTGGGCGCGGCGCTCACTTTCTCGGGCTATCTGACGGCGACGAAGCGGTGGGGTGTGGCCCCGCTGCAGGCGATGGTCTCCATCCCCATCGTCAACCTTGCCTGGTTTGGGCCTGTGTATCTGCTGTTCCTGCCCAAATCGGTCGCTGCGGCACCGATCTGTGAGATCCTCCTTCAGGGCCTCTACCAGGGGCTGGGGCCGGGCATCTTTGGCGTGCTGTGCTTCACGACTGCGGTCCGGTCGATCGGACCGATGTCGACGGCGGCCGTGCTTACAGGCGTGCCGGCCCTTGCCGCGGTCGTTGCGATCCCGACGCTGGGTGAATGGCCGGACGCACCGATCTGGGGCGGTATCGCGCTCGACACCTGCGGCATTCTGCTTGCAGCGGGGTGGCGGCCCGCCTGGCGTCTTCGAAGGGTGGTTGGTCCGGCGGCGCCGGCCGATCTTGCGACACCGAGCGGCGCAGGTCGCTTGCCATAACCTTGGCTGTGGCTGTCGAGAGGCGCCGCAAGCATGGTCCCGCCCGGCCCGCGTCAGCACGGGCGAGGGGCGTTGTATTTGTTTAGCTCTATCTGCTGTTGCTCATTCATTTGTAAGGCTCCCGCCCCCATCTGAGGGACAGTGAGCCCCGAAGGCGCCGGTCAATATCGCGCCACCGAAGTGTCGATCCTTCGGCGGGGGAGCGGTGGCGGCGCCAAGGCGGCTGCCGGAGGGGCAGGGCACGATGCTAGAGGCTATCAGCGGCTATATCTTCTACGAGATTGCGGCCCTGCTGGTGCTGGCGGCGGCGACCGGCTTCGTCGGTCTGCTGCTGCGCCAGCCCCTGATCGTCAGCTTCATTGCCGTCGGCGTTCTCGCCGGCCCGTCGGTGCTCGACATCGCGCGGTCGGACGAGCATATCGACCTCTTGGCGGAACTCGGGATCGCCGTGCTGCTGTTTCTGGTCGGGCTGAAGCTCGACCTCAATCTGGTGCGCACGCTCGGGCCTGTCGCCTTGATGACCGGGCTGGGGCAGGTGGCCTTTACCACCGTTTTCGGGTTCCTGATCGGCCTTGGCCTCGGGCTCGACCCGGTCACAAGCATCTATGTCGCTGTGGCGCTGACATTCTCGTCCACCATCATCATCGTGAAGCTGCTTTCCGACAAACGCGAGATCGACTCGCTGCACGGCCGCATCGCGCTCGGCTTCCTTATTGTGCAGGACCTGGCGGTGGTGCTGGCCATGATCGTGCTGTCCGCAGTCGGCGTCGGCACCGCCAGTGACTCCGCATGGACCGAGATCCTGCTGATCTTTGGCTATGGCGCACTGATGCTGGTCGCCGTCGGCCTGTTCATCCGCTATCTCGCCAATCCACTGGTTGAGCGCCTGTCGCGCGCGCCGGAGCTTCTGGTCTCGTTCGCCATCGGCTGGGCGGCGCTGTTGGCCGCGCTCGGCCACTATTTCGGCTTCGGCAAGGAACTCGGCGGGCTGCTGGCCGGCGTGTCGCTTGCCTCCACACCGTTTCGCGAGGCGATTGCGGCACGGCTGGCCTCCCTACGGGACTTCCTGCTGCTGTTCTTCTTCATCGCGCTGGGCGCGTCCCTCGACCTCTCGGTCTTAGGCGCAAGCATCGTCGCCGCAATCGTCTTCTCCCTCTTCGTCCTTATCGGCAATCCGTTGATCGTGCTCGCGATCATGGGGGCCATGGGCTACCGCAAGCGCACAGGTTTCCTTGCCGGCCTCACCGTCGCCCAGATCAGCGAGTTCTCACTGATCTTCATGGCCATGGGGGTCAGCATCGGTCATGTGGCAGGGGATGCGCTGGGCCTCGTCACGCTGGTCGGGCTGATCACAATCGCCGTGTCGACCTACATGATCACCTATTCCCACCAGCTCTACGCCAGGCTGGAGCCCATGCTCGGCCTGTTCGAGCGCCGGTCGTCGGGACGGCAGGAGGATGCCTGGCAGCCGGATGGCACGGGCTATGACGTCGTGATCTTCGGTCTCGGCCGGTATGGCTCGGCGATCGCGCGGGAACTGGGGGATGCGGGGCAACGCGTCCTTGGGGTCGACTTCAATCCCATCGCGATCCGCCATGCCAGAGAGCAGGGGGTCGATGTGCTGTTCGGCGATGCGACGGATCCGGAATTCCTGGCCCATCTACCCTTTGGCGGCGTGCGCTGGGCGGTGGCGGCCGTCCCCGAGCACGATACCGGGGTCACCCATGACGATCTGCGGCAGTCGTTCATCCCGTCGCTGCGCGACGCCGGCTACCAGGGGCGCATTGCCGTGGCGGCGCACAGCGAGGCGACGGCAGCCTTGCTGCAGCAGGCAGGCGCCGATCTGGTGCTGTTGCCGTTCCGCGATGCCGCCTCGCAGGCCGCGAGCCTGGTGCTGGAAGGCGCCGCACCGCCGCCGGCCGAATTCGTGGACCCGGAAGGGCAGAGAGAGCTTGTAACGTGATCGCGCTCTGGCGAAGGGGATCTAGCTCAGCGGCGCTCTATACCAGCATGTCGACATACATGCCGCGGCGGAACGGCTGACCCGGCGGCGGCTTCTGGAAACCGCCATCCGTCTCGTTGCCTGCGCCAAGCGCAAACACCGCACCGCGCGTCTGGGGCTCGACCGTCGGCTCGGCTGTTGACCGCGTCTCTGCGGCGGCATCGATCGCGCGCGCAGCAAAACCCTGCCCGAAATCGGAAAGCGCGTGCAGCAGGTTGGTCGCTGTGGGGATCTGCATCGAAGCCCGATCGTGTCGTGGACCCGCGTCTTACCCGTGATCCTACGCGCAGGGGCGTTAAGATCCGCTTATCGCGGGCCCGTGAATGCGATGTGCCACACGGTCCCGCCGGTATCGTCCGCCACCAGCAACGCCCCGTCGGCGGCAACGGCGACGCCGGTGGGTCTGCCCCAGACCTGGGCGCGACCAGCTCCGCCGACGCGGAAGCCGCTGGCGAAGATCTCGTACCAGCCGGCGGGCCGGCCGTTTTCGAACGGCACCCGCACGATCGCATAGCCGATCGGGTCGGACCGGTTCCACGATCCGCGCAACGCCACGAACGCGTCACCGTGATAGTCCGGCGGGAACTGGTCGCCGTCATAGAAGGTGAGCCCGATGGGCGCCGAATGGCTTTCGAACAAGAGGTCGGGCACGATCGTGGCATCGACCAGGTCCGGCCTTTGGTCCGCCAGTCCCGGCTGCGGGTTGGCACCCAGATAGGCATAGGGCCAGCCGTAGAAGCCGTCGGCCGCCACGCGGGTCAAATAGTCGGGCACCAGCCGGTCGCCCATGCCGTCGCGTTCGTTGACGACCGTGTAGAGGTCGGTGGTGCCAGGATAGAACGCCATGCCCACGGGATTGCGCAGGCCCGCGGCAAAGGTGCGCTGTCCGCTGCCGTCGACGCGGAATTCCTGGATCGTCGCCCGCGGCTCCGCCTCCACCTCGATATTGCCGCGGGAGCCCACGGCCACATAGAAGCGCCCGCCATTGGGGTGGAACACCAGATTGCGCGTCCAATGGCCGCCGGCATTGCCCAGTGCCCCAGGCGGCGTGACCGGCTGTGGCGGCCCGGCGGCTTCCGTGGCACCGGCGCGGTAGACCAGCCGCCACACGGCCCTGAGATCGGCGACGTACACGCCGTCAGGTCTGAACGCCATGCCGTAGGGGGCAGCCAAGTCGGTGGCGAAAGCCGTCACCGTCTCCGCCCGTCCATCGCCGTCCGCATCGCGCAGCAGCGTGATCTGGCCGGCCGAAGGCTCGGAGAGCAATACGTCCCCGTTCGGCAGCACCTCCATCTCGCGCGGCTGTGCCAGGCCCTCGGCGAACAGCGTCGCCGTGAATCCAGCGGGCACCGCCAGGGTCGTGCCCGACGGCCGCTGCACTCGCTCCGGACCGTTCGACACGGACTGGCTGTGGAAGGGCGGCGGCAGGTCTTCGACCCGCACCTCGAACCGCTGACCCGGCGTCTGGTCGACGGCATGCGCCGGCTGTGCGACACCCACACAGAGCATCGACACGGCAACTGCAAGAGCCCTGATCACCGCTTCCTCCCCCCGTTCGGATTCATCAGTTAGCCCTGACGCCGCCGGCCAGCAAGGTCGGTCGTCCGACCAAGGTTTCGGCCGGCACATCCGCTAGCCGCAGATCGAACCAAGATTTTCAAGATGAATATGCTTCAATGTTGACGAAAATATACGAAGTATACTCGAGTATCGATGCGTGTTTTGCGAGGTATTGATGAATTGCCATGGATTCACCAGATTTTCTGCGTGAGACTTGATGCAAAACCTTCCCGAAGCACTTGGGCAGTTCATCATGAATACCGGCTACTCACGACGGCATCTGCTGATGGCGGCCGCGGCGGCGGGCCTTTTCGGCGCCGTGGGATCGCGCGCTAGGCCGGCAAGGGCGGAGGAACTCAGATTCAGTCCGGCCACGCCGTTTGATTTCGACATCGTCCGGGCCGAGGCGCGAGGACGGGCCGCCAGCCCGCATCAGCCGCCGGTGGTCCGCCAGCGCGAGATCCTGGAAACGATCGGATACGACCGCTACCAGCAGATCCGCTTCCGCTCCTCGGCAACGCTATGGGCCGAAGATACCGCGCCCTATCCAGTGCAATTCTTCCACCCTGGCCGCTGGTTCGAAGAACCTGTCGAGATCCATGTGGTCGAGGCCGGGCAGGCACAGCAGATCCTCTATTCGCGCGACCTGTTCGATTTCGGCGACACCGGGCTGGACGGCGTGTTGTCGGACGATCTCGGTTTTGCCGGCTTCCGGCTGATGGACGGCGGCAATCTGGGGCGCGACTGGCTGTCGTTTCTCGGAGCGTCCTATTTCCGCAGCGCCGGACCGTTGGACCAGTACGGCCTGTCCGCGCGCGGTATCGCGGTGAACACGGGCCTGCCGGTCGAAGAGGAATTCCCGCAGTTCATCAAGTTCTGGCTGGAGCGGCCGGCTGCCAACGTACCGGGGATCACGATCTATGCTCTGCTGGACGGGCCCAGCCTTGCCGGCGCCTACCGGTTCGACGTCGTCAACAACGGCACCATCACCATGGATGTGCGGGCGGAGTTGTTCGCCCGCACCGACATCACGCAGCTCGGCATAGCGCCGCTGACCAGCATGTTCTGGTATGGCGAGAATAATCGCCACCGGGCCACCGATTGGCGGCCGGAGGTGCATGACAGCGACGGTCTGGCGATCTGGACCGGCGAGGGCGAGCGCCTGTGGCGGCCCCTGGACAACCCGTCAGCCGCGCGCACCAGCGCGTTCCTGGACGCCAATCCGCGCGGTTTCGGCTTGTTGCAGCGTGACCGCGCCTTCGCCAACTACGAGGATGACGGCGTCTACTACGACCGCCGCCCCTCGGTCTGGGTCGAGCCGCTGCACGACTGGGGCCCGGGCGCCGTGCACCTGCTGGAGCTGCCGACGGACGACGAGATCCACGACAATATCGGCGCCTATTGGGTGCCGGAGACGCCAGTCACGGCGGGCAGCGACTGGGCCTTCGCCTATCGCCTGCACTGGGTGGCCGAAGAGCCCTTTCCGCCGCGGTCGGTGGCCCGCGTGGTGTCTACACGCCTGGGGCGCGGCGGTGTGCCCGGCCAGCCGCGGCCGGAGAACGTGAAGAAGTTCGTCGTCGACTTCCTCGGCGGCGCGCTGGAGACGCTGCCGCGCAGCTTCGACGTGCTGCCCATTGTCACGGCGTCCCGCGGTGCCGTGACCCAGGCCTATGCGGTGCAGATCGTCGACACCACACGCTGGCGCGCCGTTTTCGACCTCGCGGTCGACGGACCGGAACCGGTGGATCTGCGCTGCTTTCTGCGCCTCGGCGAACAGACGCTGTCGGAAACCTGGCTCTATCACTACGTCCCGTTCAGCTTCGATGCGTCTTAAGCGTGGACGCCGCTGTCACTGTCGGTTGGGATAGAAGATCGCGCCGACGGAGTAGGCATCGGGAATACTGATCGCTGGTGGCGCTTCGCGCTGCAGGGCGAGGTGGTCCGGCAGCAGATGCGTGTGCGGGCCGGGTGGCGAAGACCCTCCGGGCGGCGGGATCGGGGCGTCGATCTCGACTCGGCCCAGCCCTGTCTCGATAACCCGTGTCGGGCCTGCCGCGATCAGCGCCGGTGCCAGGTCGCGCAGATAGCCAGGCCATGGCTGCCCTACAGCCGCCGCCAGGGTCCGTGAGAGCGATGCATCGGCGGTGCGCACACAGAATCGTGCCGCGGTTCGCCCGAGGCCGAAATCGTACAGGCGTGACGAACGGTCGCCGGCACGGATTGACCACGTGTCGGGACCGAGCGATGTGAAAACGGTCGCAACGGGCAGGCGCAGCTCCTCTTTCAGCATGGCGAGCACGATGCGGCGATCGGCCGGCAACCCGGTTTCCGCCTCGGCCTCAAGAGCGCGCAGGCCGTTCCCGAGGGTCAGGCGAAGCGCCGCGCGAGCCGTCACGGCCTCCACGACATCCGAAGTTCGCGTGACCGACACCGCCTCGTCGGGGTCGCGCGTGAACTCGCCGATGGCGCCGTAGACGCCCATCACCCAGGTTCCCGATGCGTCCCGAATGCTGCGCTCGACGAAATCGGCAATCTCGGCATCCGTCCAAGGCAGGCGCCGCGTTGGGATACCCAGCGCTTGAAACCGCTGCGGCAGGGACTGCCAGATCGTCCTTCGCCGTTCCTCCGGAGCCCTGCTCCATTCGGCGATTTCGCCGCCAGTACGACCGCATCCAAGGCAAAACCCCGTCTGATCGTCCAGCCGGCAGAGGCCGACGCACGGGCTTGCCACTTGGCTTGGGGTCGCCGGTGCAGGCGGTGAGATCATGATGCTGTGTCCTCCCAAGCCACCTGCAATCCAAGTCCGATCCCGATCCTGAGATCTTGCGACTAGCGCTCTCCGCAACCGTCGGATCACCGGATGCGAGCGACAACGTGTCCAGACGTCGCAAGCCGATGCCATGGGCGGCATCGCTTGACGGCGGCAGCGCTTGGTGCGATGTACCATGGTAATCGACGGTTCCGCCGGGGTCCTAAGACCCTCGGATGAAAAGGGAACGCGGTGCGACCGACCCAAGTCGGGAGTCAAACCCGCGGCTGCCCCCGCAACTGTGAGCGGCGAGCGTCCCCCAAGAATGCCACTGGGAAACCGGGAAGGCAGGGGCCGACGCAACGACCCGCAAGCCAGGAGACCTGCCGTCGTCACCGATGAGATCCGCAACCGGGCGGGGTGAACCGGGGATGACGACATGCACACAGATCTGGACCTTGCGTCCACGCCGTCGCGCGTGTGCGCATACTCATGTAGTCAAGAGACAGCAGCGTTCGGCCGGTGCAGCGGAGGCGCAAGCTCCGCAGCGGGACGGCTGGTCTTGCCTGCTGCGTCAGCCGGCGATGTCACACTAGTCCTGCTCTTTGCGTCCTTTGGGCACAGGGCACCGGGCACAGAGGCAGTCGGCGCGGCCAACCGGGGCTTGACGGCAATGCGAGGAAAGCAATGATATAACGTTACATATACCCTCACCCCTCGGCATCGCAGCCTGCTCACGACCGGGCACCGAGTCCTAAAGCCGCAGCACCGGAAAGCCTCCAATGCACACCACTCTTCGACGGACGGCCGCCATCCTGGCCTCTTCTTTCTGTCTCGCCGCGGCCAGCGGCCCATCGCTGGCCGACGACACCACTCTCAGGATCGCCATCCCCTTCGGGTTCGATCACCCGAACCCCGACCCGGCGATGGGATGGAACGGCTGGCGTACCAGCGAGGCCGGCATCACGGAAACGCTGTTCTGGCTGAATCCCGACCTGGATCTGGAGCCACGTCTGGCGGAGAGCGCGACTGCCATCGAGCCGACGGTGTGGGAGATTGTGCTGAAGGAGGGCGTGGTCTTCCACGACGGCACGCCGCTGACGGCCGAAGCCGTGGCGTTCAGCTTCGACCGGGTGATCGACCCCGAAAGCCCCGTCCATAACGAACGGATCGCCTCTCTGATCGGGGTTGAGAGCATCGAAGTCGTCGACGACCGGACGGTGCGGATCGAGACGGCGGAGCCGAACGCCGCCTTCCTCAACGATCTCGTGGATCCCGGCCTATCCATACTGTCACCCGCAACGACGCAAGACCGGTTCTACGGCACAGGTCCGTTCGTGCTCGACACGGTCACGCCCGGCGAAAGCATCGTGTCGGTCCGTTTCGACGACTATTGGGGCGGTGCTGCGGCCGTCGACCGTCTGGAACTGCTGACCATCACCGACCCGGCGACCGTTATGCTGGCGCTGGAATCGGGCGATATCGACGTTGCGGCCAATTTCCCGGATACGGATATCGGTCGCGTCGAGGGCCGCGACGACCTGGCGATGGAGGCGGTCGCCACCGGGCGCCTGATGTTCTTCTTCCTGCAGGTCAACACGGGTCCCTTGGCCGATCCGCAAGTGCGCCGGGCGCTGAGCCTGATGATGCCGCGCGAAGAGATCGTGGAAACGGTGCTGAACGGCCTGGGCGGCACGCCGGGCGTCGGCATCTTCCCGCCAACCGCGCCCTGGGCCAATCAGGCGCTGGAGCCGACGCCTTATGACCCTGCCGGCGGGCTCGCCCTCCTGGCCGAAGCCGGCATCGAAGACAGCGACGGCGACGGCCTTTTGGACCAGAACGGAGAGCCGTTCCGTCTGGTTGTGCGGTCCTACCTCGGCCGTCCGTCCATGCAGCCGGCGGCGGAGCTCTATCTCGCGCGTCTTCGCGAGCATGGTATCGACAGCGATCTGCAGGTTCTGCGCGACTGGACCGTGGCCGTCGACGATTTCCGCGAAGGGCGCGCCGACATGCTGATGTTCAGCAGCAATTCCGCCCCGACCGGCAATCCCGCCTACTTCCCCAATTTTACCTTCCGCACCGGCGCGCTGGAGAATTTCGGGGCCTGGTCGAATGCCGAGTTCGATGCCTTGCTGGACCAGGGCATCAGCACCTTCGATCCGGCCGAACGCGGCCAGATCTTTGATCGCATGCAGGAGATCCTCCATGAGGAACTGCCCGTCGCGGCCGCCTTTTACAAGAACCGGCTGGCCGTATGGCACACCCACGTTCAGGGCTTCTCGCTGCATCCGGCCGGCATCTACATGGTGAATAACACGATGTCGGTCGCCCGCTGATATGTCCATCGCCGACCAGGCCCAAGGGCCCGATCCCGCGCCTGCGATGCTGGAGATCGAAGGCCTGACCGTGACGCCGCCCGGCCGGCACGCGGCACCGATCCTGGATCGCGTGTCGCTGTCCGTGGGTGCGGGCGAGATCGTGGGTCTGGTCGGCGAGTCCGGATCGGGCAAGAGCACCATTGCCCGCTGCCTGATGCGGCTGGAGGCACCCTTGGCCATCCGGTCCGGCAGGCTGGGCTTCCGCGGCCGCGATCTGGCGCGGATGTCGCAACGCGAAGTGCGGCGCCTGCGCGGGCGCGAGATCGCACTGGTGCAGCAGGACCCGATCGGCGCCCTCGACCCGGTCTTCACACTCGGCAGCCAGTTTCGGGAATTCGCCGACACCCATCGCCCCTCCTTGCGCGACCCGCAGCCGGGCGGGGCTGCCGGCGGCAATGGCCCGATCGTGGAGACCGCTATCGATGCCGTGCTGGGCAAGGTCGGAATCGCTCGGCCGGCACGGCGCCATCGCCAGTTCCCCCATCAATGGAGCCGGGGGATGCTGCAGCGGGTGCTGTTCGCCATGGCGGTGTGGCCGGCCCCCGGGCTCTTGGTGCTCGACGAGCCCACAGCGGCGCTGGACCTGCCGATTGCCGACCGTCTGCTTGAAGATCTCTCAGCCCTGGTCGCACGGCACGACCTGGCCGTGCTGCTGATCACCCATGACCTGTCGACGGCGGCGCAAGTCTGTCACCGGATCGCCGTACTCCATCAAGGGTGCGTCGTGGACTCCGGTCCCGCCCGCACCGTCCTATCGTCGCCCTGCCATGACTACACCCGCAGCCTTGTCACCAGCGCCGCCTGGTAGCGCGGCCGGCGCACCCGATGCGCTGCTGGAGGTGCGCGACCTTTCCGTCGCGGTTCGCGGCGCGCGTCGGCGGCGAACCATGCTGGTCGACGGCGCCACGTTTTCCATCCGCAGTGGCGATGTGCTCTGCATCGTGGGCCCTAGCGGCGGCGGCAAATCGACGCTGATCAAGGCGGTGCTGGGGCTCTGCCGCTTCACGTCAGGCAGCCTGAGCTTCGACGGGCAGATGGTCATGCGGCCGCTCGATCGGGCGCACAGGCGGTTGCGGCGCGCCGCGCAGGCGGTCTTCCAGAATCCGGTGGCAGCGCTCAATCCGCACATGTCGGTGCTGGACGGTATCGCCGAACCCTTGGCCGCGCGCGGCATGCCCGCATCCGAGTGGCGGGACCGCTGCGTCGATCTCGCCGGCCGCATGGGGTTGCCAGCGGAGATCCTGAGCCGCAGACCGTCCCAGGTCTCCGTCGGGCAGTGCCAGAGGGCTTGCCTCGCACGCGCGCTGACGACGGAACCGAGGCTGCTGTTCCTCGACGAGCCGCTGAGTGCGCTGGACGCCGTCGTGCAGAAGCAGGTGGCGGATCTTCTGGCACAGATCCGCCGAGAGACCGCTGCAACACTGGTGCTGGTCAGCCATGACCTGCGTCTGGTGCGCCGGCTGGGCACCAAGGTGGCTGTCGTCGACAAGGGCCGCATCGTGGAGCTTTGCGATGTCGATCGGTTCTTCACCACCCCGCACCATCCCGAGGCGCGCCGGCTGGTGGAAAGCTTCCACGGTCGCGAGGCAAGGCGAACGGCGCTGATGCGCGCTCCATCCGACGTGGCTGCGAAGATCGTCGGATGATCGCTTTTGCCGTCAGGCGCGTGTTTGGCGCCGGGATCGTGCTCGCCGGCGCCACCTTTCTGACCTTCTGCCTGTTGTCCCTGGCACCGGGCGACGCGGCCCTGGCCATCGCCGAAGCGCGCTATGGCGGGGAAACGGCCCTGGACCATGAGACCCTGGACCGGATCCGCGCGGCGGAAGGGCTGGACCAGCCTTTCGTGGTGCAGTTCTGGCGGTGGGGGCGCCATATCCTTGCCCTGGATCTCGGACACTCGCTCATAGACGGGCGCCCAGTGGCTGAGCTGTTGGCCGAGCGGTTCGCCCGTACTCTGCAGCTTGCCGCGGCGGCGCTTGCGGTCGCCGTCGTCCTGTCGATCCCGCTCGGTCTGATGGCCGGCGTCTATCGGGGAACCTGGTTCGATTCGATATGCGTGGCGTTAGCCTCGCTCGGGGCGGCGATGCCCAATTTCTGGCTCGGCGTGCTGTTGATCTTCGTGTTCGCCGTCCATCTCGGCTGGCTGCCCGCCTTCGGCCGCGGCGGGTGGGAGCACCTGATCCTGCCCGCGGTCACGCTAGGCACCGGCATCACCGTCTACACGGCCCGCCTTCTGCGTGCCTCCGTCATCGACATTCTGAATGCGGCCCACCTGCAGGCGACGCGGGGGCGCGGGATCGCGGAACGCAGCGTGATCGGCCGGCACGCGCTGCGCAACGCGCTGATCCCGGTGATCACCATCTTTGCGCTTGAGATCGGCTTCCTGCTCGAAGGCGCCGTGGCGGTGGAATACGTCTTTGCCTGGAACGGTATCGGCCAGCTGTTCGTGGATGCGGTGGACGCGCGCGACTATCCCGTGATCCAGGCGATCGTGCTCTTGAGCGCCATCGTGTTCGTCACCCTGAATCTGCTGGTGGACCTGCTCTATTGGTGGCTGGATCCGAGGACGCGCGAGGGCATGCGATGACCAGCGGCCCGGTCACGCCAATCGGAAGCCCCTATCGTCCGGTGCCGGAGCCCCCGGTGCAGAGCGGCAAACGAACGCGCGCCTTCGGCAACCCGATCACCGTGGCGGCCTGGGCAGTGGCTGCGTCGGTGCTGGTGATCGCCGCCCTGGGGCCGGCGATCGCGCCTTACGATCCGCTTGAACCCTTGGCCGACTTGCGGTTGGCGACGCCGAGCTGGGACCATCCCATGGGCGGCGACCATCTGGGCCGGGATCTCCTGTCGCGCACGCTTGCCGGTGCGCAGGTCTCGATCGGCATGGCGATCGCCGTCGTCCTCGTCTCCGCCGCCGTCGGCATCGTGATCGGCCTTGTGGCCGGCGCTTGCGGGGGGTGGCTGGACGACGCCGTGATGCGGCTGACCGATATCTTCTTCGCGTTCCCGGAGATGGTAGCGGCGCTGGCGGTGGCCGGCGTGCTGGGCGGTGGCGGCGGCCACCTTCTGCTGGCGCTGGGGGTTGTCGGCTGGATGCGGTACGCGCGTCTGGTTCGCGGCATCACCCTGGCGGCGCGGGACCGGGAGCATGTCCAGCTCGCGCGCCTCAACGGTGTCGGATGGTTGCGGATCGTGCGGCACCACCTGCTGCCGGCCAGCACGGGTGCGGTGATCGTGATGATGACGGCGCATGTCTCGCGCTCGGTGCTTGCCATCTCCGGCCTCGGATTCCTGGGGTTCGGCGTCCAGCCCCCGAACCCGGAATGGGGCACCATCCTGTTGGAAGGGCGCAGCTACATCCTGTCCGCCTGGCACTATGCGATCCTGCCCGGCGTGCCGATCATGCTGTCGGCGCTCGCCTTCAACCTGATCGGCGACAGCCTGCGCGACCGCTACGCTGCAGCGACGTCATGAGGGCATCGCGCCTTCCGGGCGAGAGCCTGGGTACGGTGCCCGCCGGCATCGGCCTCAGGATCCTGTCGGGCGTGCTGTTCGTCGCGATGGCGTGCTGCGTGAAGAGCCTGTCGGCCGACGTGCCGGTCGGGCAGATCGTCTTCTTCCGCAGTGCCGTGGCCATGGTGCCGCTCGTCCTGTTCCTGATGTGGTGCCGGGAATGGCCGCAGGGACTGGCGACCCAGCGGCCGATGGGCCATCTGGTGCGCTGTGTGCTGGGCTGCCTGGCGATGTTCGCCTCTTTCGCCACGCTGGGATTTCTGCCGGTCGCCGAAGCGACCCTGCTGACCTACCTCTCGCCGCTGTTCGTCGTGATCTTGGCCGGGCCGCTGCTGGCGGAACACGTCTCGCCGGTACGGTGGGCGGGCGTCGTGCTGGGGCTTTCCGGCGTCGCGATCCTGTTGGTTCCCGAAATGGCAGCGACGGGCGCGGCTGACGGTCGCTTGATCGGCCTTGGCCTGGGCGTCCTCACCGCGCTGCTGACCGCCGGCGCGCTGATGCAGCTCCGCCGCCTGGCCCAGACGGAGTCGCCGGGCGCGATCGCATTCTACTTCGCCCTTGTGTGCACGCTGGCCGGCTTTGCCACCGTACCCTTCGGCTGGGTTTGGCCGACGGCGGGCGAGGCCGCGCTGCTGGTGGGCGCCGGACTGTTCGGCGGTGCCGCGCACATTGCCATGACGGTCAGCTTCCGCTATGCGCCGGCGTCCGCGCTGGCGCCGTTCGAATACGTGACGGTGCTGTGGGCCGTTTCAAGCGACGTGCTGCTGTTCGGCGGCTGGCCGCAGCCGGCCTTTGCGGGTGCGGCTACGCTCGTCGTATTCGGCGCGCTTCTTGTCGCGCGCCAAGAGATCGCCCGCGCCCGACGGCCGCAGCCCTCGGCCGAGTAGCGCGGGTCGGTCGCCGTTCGGCGGTGGCTCAGATTTCCGCGCGCGCCACGAATCCCGCCATGGCTGCATGCAGGTCGCGATAGCGGTCGGCCATCCACGCCGGTGCGCCGTCGGGCATCGGTGGAACGGGTCGGCCGCGCAGGTCGTGCGGTGCCAGGATCACCTGGATGGCCCCGATGCCGACCTCGGCGGCCAGCACGAACACCTCTTCGATCGCCTCGTTCGTCAGCGCCAGGCAGCCGATGGACCCGCCGGCGCCGTGGATCATGATATCGCCGCCCAGATCCGTACGGCCCTCGGCTGCGGCGTGTTCGCGGTCCTCCGCACTGGGATAGCCGATGCGCAGCGACAGGTGGAACCGGCTGTTGGCGTTCAGGAAGGTGATCGGGTAGAGCCCCTCCGGCACCTGCCGGTCGCCTTCGCGCAGCTTCGGCCCCGGCCCGCCGCTGGCAGCCATGACGGGGTAGTCCAGCACCCTGATGGGCTGTCCGGACGCGTCGGGTGCCCAGACCTCAAGCCGGCGTTCCGCCTTCAAGCCGATCAGCGTCAGCGACGGTGGCGGATGGGCGACGCCGGCGGCCTGGAACGCCGGCTCTATCCGCGCCCGCACGGCCGGACCGAAATCGGCCACAACCTGATCGACCGTCCGCGTGCTCCGCAGCCGGCCACGCACCGTGTTCGTGAGCCCCTGCAGGCGGGCCGGCTGCCAGAGGGCTGCACCGGCGAGGCCGACGCTCAAGATCGCACCGAGAATGACTGTCCGCCGCTTCACGCTTGCCGTTCCCATCCTGTATGACGTGAGTCCGATCGAGGCTGCGCGAAGCCCGCGCGCCCATGCCATCCTGGGCCCGAACTGTGGTGAATTGGAGCCGATGCCATGCAGGCGGTTCTCGATGTCGTCTTGCCGGTGTTCGGCCTGATCCTTTGCGGCTGGGTGGTCGGCAAGACGCCGCTGCTGACGACCGAAGGCATTCGCGGCATCAACAATTTCGTCTTCTGGGTGGCCATTCCGGCCCTGTTGTTCCGGTCCATGGGCACCCTGACCGTGCCGGATACCGTCGATCCGCTGATCATCCCGGCCTATTTCAGTGCGGTCTTCATCGTCTTCTGCACGGCCATTGCGGTGGGGCGCAAGGCCATGGCTTTGCCGTTGGACCAGGCGGCCCTGTTCGGCATGGGGGGCGTCTTCGGCAATCTGGTGCTGCTGGGCATGCCTCTTATCCTGCTGGCCTTCGGCGAAGAGGGGCTGGTGGCGGCCCTCTTCATCATCAGCTTCCACCCGCTGATCCTCATCACCCTCCCGACCCTGGTGATCGAGCTGGCGCGCGGGCAGCGGGACAAGGTCGGCCAGATCCTCTGGTCGGCCGCCAAGGCGCTGACGCACAACCCGGTGATTCTCGGCATGTTGGCGGGCCTGTTCTGGCGGGCCGCCGGGCTGGGCCTTTGGGGGCCGGTGGAGACCTTCATCGACATGCTGCGTGGGGCGGCAACACCGGCGGCGCTGTTTGCCGTGGGCGCCACGATGACGACCTTCAAGATCGCCGGCAACCTGAAGCACGCCTTTGCGACCGTGGGGCTGAAGCTGATAGCGCTGCCTGTGCTGGTCTGGGTGTCCACCCGCTATGTCTTCGGCATAGACCCCCTATGGTCGGCGGTTGCCACCGTGTGCGCGGCCATGCCGACGGGCGTGAACGTCTATCTGCTGTCCAGCAGCTACGACACCTATGTCGCCCGCACGACCACGGCCATCCTGGTGTCGACGGCAATCGCGATCGTCACCGTGGGCGTGCTGATCGGCCTCTTGGCACCGCAGCCAGTCTGATCCGCGCAGGTCAGCCGGCCCCATTCCCGCCCAGGGTGCCCAAGAGACGGGCCCAGGTGCGGGTGCCATGCCGGAAACTGGCCGTGTCGTAGATCTCGTTGGGGCTGTGCATGCAACTGTCCTCGTGGGCAAAGCCCAGCAGCAGGCTGTCCATACCGAGCGTCCGCTTGAAGGCCTCCACAATGGGGATCGAGCCGCCGGACCCCACCAGCGCCGGTGACAGGCCGAACTCCGCCTGCAGTGCCGCCTCCGCCATCGTGACGAAACGGCTGCCGGTGTCGATTGCCATGCCGGGCGACAAGCCGTGCGAGGTGAAGCGCACCGTGCAGTCTTCGGGCAAACGCTGGCGAACGAAGTCGTGGAACGCGTCGCGGATCCTCTGCGGATCCTGACCGGGTACCAAACGGAACGACACCTTTGCCATGGCTTCGGAAGGGATCACCGTCTTGAACCCGGCGCCGGTGTAGCCGCCGCTCATACCGGTGACGTCGCAGGTCGGCCGCGACCAGATCTGCTGCAGCACCGGGCGGTCTGCCTCACCGGCCGGCAGCGAAAGGCCGACGGCACCAAGAAACGCCTCAGGATCGAACTGCAGACCGGCCCAGTGATCGCGCAGGCGGTCCGGCGGATCGACGATGCCGTCATAGAACCCGGGAATGGCGATCGAACCATTGTCGTCGTGCAGATCGGCGACGATGCGGGCCAGCACGCGGTTGGGGTTGCGCGCCGCCCCGCCGTACATCCCCGAATGAAGATCGCGAGAGGGAGCCTCGACGATCACCTCTTCAGCCACCATGCCGCGCAGCATCACGGTGATGGCCGGCGTGCCGTCCTGCCACAACATGGTGTCGCAGATCAGCGCCACGTCGGCCCGCAACGCGTCGCGATGGCTGTCCAGGAAGCCCGGCAGGCTCTTGCTGCCGCTTTCCTCTTCCCCTTCCAGGAGAACGGTCACCGGTACGGGCAGGCTTCCGGTGTGGCCGATCCAGGCTCGGCACGCCTCCAGGAACGTCATCAGCTGGCCCTTGTCGTCGGCCGCACCGCGAGCAACGATCTGTTCACGACTTTCACCGACCACGCGCAATGTCGGCTCAAACGGCGGGGAGTCCCAGAGATCCAACGGGTCGGGCGGCTGCACGTCGTAGTGGCCATAGAAAAGGACGCTCGGACCCGCCGCGGCCGCTTTCGCCGCCGGCCAATGCGCCAGCACCATCGGCTTGCCCGGGGTCGGCCGAACCGAGGCCTCGAAGCCCAGTTCGCCCAGCATGCCGGCCAGCCACTCGGCCGCCCGCTGGCAATCCCCGTCATGGGCGGGATCGGTTGAGATGCTGGGAATGCGCAGCAGGTCGAACAGCCGGCTATGGCTGTCAGTCAGTTCGCCGTCGACGGCGTCCAATACGGCGTTCAGCGTGCCGGTCATCGGTGTGCTGCCTCCAGTGTTGCGGATTGCGCGGTCCTGCGATCCGGACTGCGAGGGATGGTCAGAGGGTCGCTACGATCCTCTCCGGACCGAATGCCACGGATTCGCCGTCGACGCCAATCTCCGGGATCGCGGGAAACCGGATGTCATGGGCCCCATCCGTCATCGTCGTCCTTTGCGATCCTCGCACAGATAGTCTTGCCACTTTGCCCTTCAACGCTTTCGCCCGGCGCCTGAGGCGCTGGCGTTGCCGTCGCGTCAGCTCACTGAGCTGTCCGGCAGACCGGGACGCGTCGCCGCGACGGTCGCGCGGGCGTCCATGCGATCGTACCAGCCGGCCAGCTTCTTCCGCTGGCGAAGAATCGCCGAGGCGTCGGGCACCATTGCGAAATAGGCGACCATGGGAAAGAGGTGGACATCCGCCAGAGACAGCCCGTTCCCGACCAGAAATCCGCTCTCATCTGCCAGCCTGTCCAGGGCCGACAAGACCGCTTCCGATGTCTCGAGGCCCGCCCGGAGTGCCGCCGGATCTATGGCCTCACCGACATGCGGCCGAAAGATGCCATGGGCGAACACCTGCCGGACTAATGGCCAATAGCCGTAGCTGTCGACGACCGACAAGATCTGGTTTTGCCTGGCCCGCGCTTGGGGCACATCGGGCTGCAGGCACGGGCCCGGAAATGCTTCGTCCACATAGCGTGTGATTGCCCCCGTCTCGTAGACAGCGAACCCGTCATGCACAAGCGTGGGCACCCGGTTGAACGGGTGCAGGTCCGTGTAGTGCGGGGGAACGTCGCCGGAGAAGGGGTCAACCTCCGACCAAGTGTAGTCCACGCCCTTCTCGTGCAGGGCAAGGCGCGCCACCCATGAATAGACGCTGTACCGGTATCCCAGCAGTTCGACTGTCATTGCGTTTCTCGCCGGCCATCTGAGACGGTTACCCGCTCCGAGTCCGGCGGATTCCGATTACTCGGTCAGGGCCGGTCCGGCGCGGCTTCGTCCCTCGGCAGGTCCGGGCCGAGCCGATCGGGAAGTGTTTCCGTCTCCGTCGCCCATTCGGGCACCAGGTGACGGATGAGATCGCGCACACGCTCGTCATCGCCGCGTTGGGCGGCGGCGGACAGTTCGCTCAGGCTGCGCGCCAGGATCATTCGGTCCGTCGGGCGCGGCGAGGCGATCATGACGCCGTGCACAGGGCTGGGGGTCAGCGGTTCGGCCTGGCTGAACAGCTCTTCCGTCAGCTTCTCGCCGGGGCGCAGGCCGCTGAACTCGATGCGGATGTCCCGCTCCGGCTCCAGCCCGTTCAGCTTGATCATCTGCGTTGCGAGATCGACGATGCGCACCGGCCGGCCCATGTCCAGCACCATGATCTTGCCGCGTTGCGCTTCGCTGCTGCCGCCATGGGCGGACGCCTGCAGCACCAGTTCCACCGCCTCCGGCACTGTCATGAAATAGCGTTCGACATCCGGGTGCGTGACCGTCACCGGGCCGCCGCGGGCAATCTGCCGCTGGAACAGCGGGACCACGGACCCGGTCGACCCGAGCACGTTGCCGAAGCGTACCGTCATATAGCGGGTGCGCCGCGCCGCTGCCGCCACGCCGCCCTGGGGCGTCGCCACATCCAAGGCTTGGCAATAGCGCTCAGCGATGCGCTTCGTCGCGCCCATCACGTTAGAGGGATTGACCGCCTTGTCGGTGGAGATCAGCACCATGGCCTGAACTTCGGCCGCCAGGCAGGCATCGGCGACATTGCGCGAGCCGATCACGTTCGTCTGCACGCCCTGACACGGGTTCGCCTCTACAATCGGCACGTGCTTCAGCGCTGCGGCGTGGAACACCAGTTCGGGCCGTTCCGTTTCGAACAGCCGGAACAGGGAATCGCGGTCGCGCACGTCCAGGATTGCGCCGACCGTGTCGAGCCCGGGATGGCTTTCCCGCAGAGCCAGATCGATCGAATAGAGGTTGAACTCAGAGTGATCGACGATCACCAGCCGCGCCGGCTCAAGCTGCGCAATCTGGCGGCATAGTTCAGAGCCGATCGTCCCGCCGGCACCGGTCACCAGAACGCGGCGGCCCTGCAGAAGCGAGTCGACGGCCGTGCGATCGAAGTCCGCCTGCGGCCGACCCAAGAGGTCGTCGATCTCGATCGGGCGGAGATTGAGCAGCCCGCGACCCACGCGGGGGACTTCGCCGGGCTCCAGCGGCATGCGCGACACCGACAGGCCCAGGCTTTCGGCGCGGCTGACCAGGCGGCGCACCATCTCGCCGTGAATGCGGTCGCGGCCCTTCGTCAGGATCAGCCGTTCCGGTCCCTTGCCGCGTCGCGCCAGCCGTTCGGTGACCGTCTCCATGTCGTCGATCCCGCCCAGGACGGGCAGACCATGGATCAGCAAGCCCACGCGATGTTCTTTCTCGTCCAGCAGGCCGATGATGCGATAGGTGGGTCGGGGGTCGGAGGCCACGGCACGGATGAAGCTCTCCGCCTCGTCGCCGGCACCGACCAACAGGACCTTTTCGACCCTGTGCGGGGCGGCTTGAGCCGGGGCGCGCATGCGCCTGTCCTTCCAGCCGCGGTAGACGAAACGCGGCGCGCCGAGGAACACCACCAGCACATACCAGGCAACGTGCGGCAGGGCCCATGGCACAATGTGCAACGGCTGCACCAGGGCCATCATCGGCAGGTAGAACAGGATCGCCGCAGTGACGGCGGCCCCGATCGCGAGCAGATCCCGCATCGACGCATACCGCCAAACGCCCCTGTACAGCCCGAAGGTGCGGAACGACACCACGCAGGTCAGCACGAACAGCGCTGCCGCGGAGATAAGGCGCGCCGGCTCGGCGCGCAGCGGCTCATACGCCCCGCTCAGCACCAGTGCCACGAAGAACGCCAAGGTGGCGACCAGCGTGTCGTGAATGAGAGCGAGTCGAGATCGGCTGATGCGGAAGTAAGGGCTCAACGGTGTCCGTCCAGATGCATTGGCAGGATCTATAGCGGATCGGCCGTCACAGGTCGACGACTTCAGCCATTGGCGCGTGTGCTGAGGAACCAATTGACGGTTTCTGCGAGCCCGCCATCGAGGCTTTGTGGCGGCTCCCATCCCGTTACCGAGTGGAACCTCGCATTCGACACGGCATAGGATCCCAGCAGCCTGTCTGCCACGGCGCCCTTGCCGGCTAGGCGTGCAGCACCCCGCAACAGCCATGGCGGCAAAGCCACCAGCCTTGGCGCTTGGTCGGCCGCAGCCGCAATCCGGCCGATAAGAGCGGGAGTCGACACGTCCTCGCCATCGCTGACGAACGCGGTCAATCCGACCGTACCAGGATGCGTGACGGCAACGGCTAGCGCGTCGGTCAGATTGTCGAGCGAGATCAGGCTGCGCCGGTTGGAGACGCTTGCCAACGGCAGCGGCCGGCGGCTGAGGGCATGGTGCATCAGGGACAGGAAATTGCCCTTCACGCCGGGGCCATAGACCAGAGGCGCGCGCAGCACCACCACCTCCAAGCCGGTCAGGAAAGCGACTTCCGCCAGATGCAACTCCGCCCGCAGCTTCGATGTGGCATAGGCATCGACGGGATCCGGTGTGTCCGTCTCGGCAAAGGGCTGGGCGCGCCCGACCGGGCCCATGACCTTCGCCGTGCTCAGATAGACGAAGCGCCTGACGCCGGCGGTGGCGGCATCTTCCGCCAGCTTGAAGGTGCCTTCGGCGTTGACCCAGTCATAGTCTTCATTGGGCTCTGGATACGTCTCGCGCATCACATGCGCTCTGGCCGCGAGATGGACGATCGTCTCCACCCCCGCCAGTCGGTCTACCATATTGGCGTCGGGGCCCAGATTGCCGATGTCCTGCCGCCCACCCGGGATCACCTCGTGGCCGTCCTGGTCGAGCCGAACCATTGCGGCGCGGCCGACGAAACCGGTCGGTCCGGTCACGAGCACGCGCATGCCTCACGCTCCGGTTACGGCTTGAACAGAGAGCAGCTTCAAGAAGCCCAGGGCGACGGCTGCCCCGACCAGCACGATGAACGCGGCGGCGCCGCTGCCCAGCAGCGTCGCTGCGACCGCCAATGCCAGCAGCACGACATTGACGGCGAGCACCAGCAGCGAGACGGATGCGTGGCTTCGCCCGGCCTGCACGGCCCGTTGATAGGCGTGTTCGCGATGCGCCTCCCACACTTTGGCGCCGCGCAGCAGCCGGCGCGCCAGAGTCAGTGTCGCGTCTGCTAGATAGTATGCCGGCAGCAAGAGGGCCGCGGCCCAGGCACCGGCTGCGGCGAGGGTCAAGAGCAGCCAGCCCGTGAGGTAGCCCATGGGCACGCTGCCGACATCGCCCAGGAAGATGCGCGCCGGATGCCAGTTCCAGATAATGAAGCCGAGGACGGCGCCCGCAAGCGCCACGGCCGGTGCGGCCACTCGGTCGCCGGCACCGGCCACGGCCGCCACCGCCACGACCCCCAGGGCGATCGACGTGGCCTCAACGCCGCTCAGGCCGTCGATACCATCCATGAAGTTGAACAGATTGATGAACCACACCCAACATAGGCCGGCCACCAGGCGGTCCGCCCAGATCGGAAGCAGTCCCTGGAACACTGCGGCATCGCCCGGCAGGGCATAGAGCCCGAAGCAGACCGCAATGGCGTGACTGGCGAGCCGAAACGCCGCCGGCAGATGAACCAGGTCGTCGCGCCATGACACGGCCATCAGCAGGACCGCACCAGCCATCAGGGGAATGAACCTGTCCTCTCCGGCCACCAGCGCGAGGAGGGCCCAGGCCGGCAGCACTGCCAACATGACACCCCAGCCACCGCCGCGCGGCACCGGCCGATCGTGGCTGCTGCGGGCATTGGGGTGATCGAGAATCGCATGGCGACGCAGCAGGCGTAGCACCAGCCAAGTCAGGGCGCTCGCCGCAAGCGCGCAGGTCGCGAACAGCGCCAAAAGAACCCAGGGCTGTGCCGGCATGGTGAACCTGTCGGCCCTCGATCTCCGGTCGTCACGCCATTTCGGGCAGCATGGCCTGCGCGGCCGGATTGGGCAGATGCGCCGCCCTGCTTGGCGTCCGCCATCTGAGCGTGGCGAAGCTGCCGCAGTTGTCGCAAAGAGCAGACCACACCGGCGATACGGTCCCGCAGACGTCGCATACCCAGGCGGGATCTTCCGGCGCCGATGCCGCCCGCTGCAGCCAGTCGCGGGCAGCACCCGAATCGTCGTTCTCCGCGGCCTCAAGCCGCGCCAGCAGGTGATACACCCGCCGCGTCGCCGGCCGGCCTTCGGACCCTGCTTCCACCCGCATCAAATGTGACCGCGCGGCCCCCCAGAGCTGGGCCTCAAGCTCCACCTCCGCCAGCGCCAGAAGGCTCTCAGGATGATCGGCATTGAGCTTGTGCAGCTTCTCCATGCGCTTGACCAAGGCGATCGGATCTTCCTCTTCCGGCCCAAGGCCGCGGTAGACGGCCGCGAGATCGGGATGAGGATTGCTCGTCCAAGCCCTTTCGATCAGTTTCGCGCCTTGCTTTGCCTTGCCGTCGCGGCCAAACAGCGCCGCCTCGCGCGCCACGGCGGGAACCATGGTCGGCTGCAACTTCAGCGCTTCCCGAGCGAGTTCGATGGCGACGGTGAGATCACCGGCCGCCTCGGCCTCGCGGCTGCGCTCTACGCGAATGGCCGCCCCGTAATAGCCGGCGTCGGTCTTGGGAATGACCTCGGTGCGGACAGCCTGGGCCAGCGTGCTTTGCGCCTCGACCCATTTGCGCAGTCGCACTTCCAGCTCGAAACAGGTGCGGATCAGCCATGGCGTCTCAGGTCGGAGCGTGCGGGCGCGGGTCGCCAGTGTGTGTGCGCCAAGCCAGTCCTCCGCACGCATCGCCTCGGTCAGCAGCCCGCGCAGGCCCAGGAATTCCGTGTACGGGTCCGGGCGCTCGGTCATCGCTTCGAAGTGGCGATGGGCCTCCGTATCGTTGCCGGAAAGCTGAGCCGCCTGCGCCGACAGCAGCAGAGGCAGGGCTGTGTCCTCCAAAAGGGTGTCGGCCTTGCGTGCTGCCCGTCTGGCAGCCTCCGCATCGCCGGCGGCAATCGCGACCATGCCGCCGGTGAGCGCCTGATACCCGCGCTCGCGCCGTGACACCGACCGGTTCTTGCGGAAGCCGGCCGGCGCATGCACCAGCGCGCGCCAGAGCCGATAGCTCACAGCCGACACGGCCATCAGGAGGCCGACGCCCAGCACCAGCACGCCGAACTCGAATTCGACCACATAACCTTGCCAGACGATCTCTACGGTTCCCGGGCGGTCGGTCAGCCAGACCGCGAACGCGACCAGGATCGCGAGGTAGAGAAGAAGCAGAAGCGTGGCTCTCATGACGGGTCACCTGCGTCTTCAGTCGTCGGTTCGGCCGGTTGTTCGCCATCGTTCGCCGGAGGCGCGGCCTCTTCGGCATCACTCTCCGACTCTGTCCCTTCGCCTTCCACCTCGGCGCCTTCGTCAGCCGAGGCCTCCGCCCCGGCGTCGTCGGCAGGTGGCGTCTCTGCCTCAGAGTCGGCTTCACCGGCCGGCTGGGCTTCGCCAGCGTCAACCTCGCCGGCTTCTGGGGCATCCGCTTCGGCCTCCGGTTCACCGGCTACCGGGTCCTCAGTGGCCTCCGGCTCGGCGGGGTCCCTTGCGGCCTCATCGGTCTCCGATGTCTCCGCGTCATGCTCGGCGGCATCGGGAGACACTTCAGTCCCTTCCGACTCGGTCTCGCCGGCGGCATCGGTGTCGTCGCTGTCGCGGGGGGCGGACGTCTCATCCGCACCGCGCGCGGAACTCTCCTCCTCAACCGGGAGCGCCGGCTCAACACCCGTGAGGCGGCTGACGGCGCGGTCTGTCAGAGTCTGCAGCGCCGTTTCTGCCGCGACCCGGGCCCTGGCCGATGCGAGCCATTGCGAGGCGGCCTCTGCCGGGGGGCCACTCAGGGCCTGCATGGCTTCAATGGTGCCCGCCAAGTCACCGCGGCCGAGACGTCCCTCAGCCCGCGCCAGTATCGCCGACACGCTGTCGCCGCTGACTTCACCAGCGACGGGCCGGATCGACACAAGACCTTCGATCGCAGCACCGGTCCGCTCCAGCCAGTCGGCGTCCGGCGGTACGGCGTCGGCCCGCCGCACCACTTCCGCCATGGGTAGGAACTCGGCCTCCAGCTGTCTTCGGGTGGGGATGCCGACGCCGGCATGTTCTTCCAGCAGGGTCAGTTCCTGCGTAAAGTCCGGATCGTTCGCTGCGAGCGACTGGACGGTGCTGAGGGCAGCGGCATATTCCTGGCCACGCTCCATCGTGTCGCGCAACTGGCCCACCGCCAGCAGCAACGCCTGCGTCGTCGTGCCGGCGGCAACAAGCTGGCTGAGGGTTGCCCGCATCGAGGTCAACTCAGTCTCCACACCGCCGGAAAAGGCGGCCGTGCTGTTCTGCAGGCTCGTCAACGCCGTGGCGACCTCCAGCTGTACAGCGATGATCTGACGCTCCAGGGCCGCCGTGGTGCCCACAAGTTCCGCGTCGAGCCGCTCATGCACGGCCCGCAAGCCGGTGTCGGCGCGTTGTACCCGATCCAAGAGATCCATGACGGACTGGCGGAGCACGGCGTTCGCCGTCTGCGCCGTCTCCATCGCCTGCATGCGCGTTTCTACGGCCTCAAGCCCCGCCAGCAGGGTGGTGATATCCGCCAATTCGCCGGAAATGCTCTCGATCTCGGCTGCCAGTGCCTGATCGCTCGCGGTCAACGCGGCCTGGTCGACCGGGTCGACCGCTTCCAGTGCGGCAAGCCGGCTCTCCACCTCGCCGCCTTTCATCGGCTCCAGCGCTTCCAGAGTGTCGAGGCGCTCGGCGAGCGCGGCAGCGTCCCCTTCCAGCCCATCGACGCGGACGCTGGCCTGTTCGACAGCGGCCAGCCGCTCGGCCTGGGTCGCCAGCCTTGCGCCCGCGGCGGTCAGCGCCTCGCGCAGAGCCGCCAAGTCGTCGGACGCTGCGAATGCGTCCGTCCCGGCTTCCAGCTCGTCGATCCGCTCCGCCAGCTCCGAGACTCTCTCGTCAATCTCTTCTGCTATTTCTTGCGTTCCGTCTTCGCCCGCGGCCTGCTCAATCGCTGCAATGCGGGTTTCCAGATCGGTCAGGGTCGCTGCGATGGCCGGCGCACTCTCATCGGATGCGACCGACTCGATCGCATCCAGGCGGTCCGCCAAGGCCTGCATCTGCTCAACGGAGGATCCGGCGTCGCTTTCCTGCTGTTCCAGGGACGAGGCAACGCCCTCCAACTCCTGTTCCAGGGCCCCGATCCGGTCGGCGAGTGGTGCGCCATCCGGTGTGGCCTGTGTCGCCTCTTCGACAGCCAATAGGCGCTGGTCGAGGGCGGTCGCGGAGGGTTCCCCAGCGAGCTCGGCGACCTGCTCCGCCATCCACAACGGCGCCGTGGCCGCTACTGCTGCAATCAGCGCGACCAGGAGTGCGAACCACGCAATGCCGCGGCCGCCTCCGCGTGCGGTCTCGGGATGCTGCACATAGGCCGCTTCGTCGGATGGCTCCGTGCTTATTGTCATTGCCGGCTCCACGTGTGCCGTGTCGGATGGGGGCATAGGGGCGGTAACCGCATCTGTCGGCGCATCTGCCGACACCGCCGCCTCGGGTTCAGGGACAGGCGCCCCGGCTGTTTCAGTTGTATCGGCCGGCTCCGGCGCTTCGCTGCCGGCAGGCGGCCGGGTGGCGGCCAGCAGCAATGACGGCAGATCGATGTGATGGCGTTCCGCCGCTTCGGCGATCTCGCGATGGCGAGCGTCGGGAATATGGCCGCGGCGCTTCCAGCCCTGCACGGTGGTGACTGGCGCGCCGAGCTTGTGGGCCATCGGACGGATACCGCCGAAGAGCTGGATGACCCTGGCGGTTGCCTCTCCGGCATCGCCGTCGGAACCTGCCCTCTCATTGTCCGGCCGGCCGGGTTCGTCGGCTGGGTCCATTGTCCTCTCCTCCCCATCCGCGCTTTGTGCGCCAGCGGCATCGGGATCGTACGCCAGCGCCAGCATTGAGGCACGATCAGGCCGCGCGGCCGTCCGGATTCCGCCCCAGGCAGCCGAACCGCCGGTCTCCGTCAGCCGAGCCGCCACGTCTTTGCTCAGGCACAGCGCTGTAAGCCGCGCCAGATTGCCGGTAACGCCTGCCGCCTCAGCCAGATTTGCGAAAATCTCGGCCGATCGGGCAGAGAAGAACATGACACCGTCGAGCGTGTCGCCTTTCAGCGCCTCGACGGCTGGACCTGGCAGGTGGTCGGCCGCCTCCGCTTCGTAGATCGCGACCTGCCGGACTTCAAAGCCTTCGGCCTCGAGGCTGGCTCTGAGATCGCCGGCGAGATGCAGCCCGGCACCGTGCAGCAGCGCTCCGGCCGCAGGGTCGAGACGGTCCCTGGCCAGCCGTCCCAGTGCCTCCGCATCGCCGTCGGCGCTTTCCACCAAGGCGAATCCGGCATCGCGCGCCGCCTCGGCCGTGATCTCTCCGACCGCTAGGACCGGAAGCGCGCGCATGCCTTCCAGGCGCGTGAATGCGCGCACGCCGTTGGCGCTGGTGAACAGCAGCGCCTGCACGCCTTCCAGATCGATCGACACATCCTGCACAGGGACGATCCGGATGACGGGCGCCAACACGCTTTCGAGGCCCCGCGCCTGCAAGAGGGTCGCCAGATGTGTCGCCTCATGCGCAGGGCGCGTGATCAGCCAACGCTTCGTCATTGGAAGAAGTCCTTTCCGATGCGGGCCAGCAGCCGTTCCCCAGCATCGCGGCCTATGCGTACGGCGTCGGACCGATCGCCTGCGAGACGTACATTATATAACTCAGAGCCGTCGGGCCGCGCCACTAGGGCGATGAGGTCTAGGCACTCATCTGCCCCAATCGACGCCAGTGCCCCAATGGGTGTGCGGCAGGATCCTTCCAGGACGGTCAGAAGCCCGCGCTCCGCCGCGACGCTGTCGGTTGTCTTAGCGCAGGCGAGCGGGCCGAGACGCAGCGCCATATCGGCGTCATCGCTGCGTGCGATAATCGCGATCGCGCCCTGTCCGCCCGCGGGCACCATTTCGTCGGGTTCCAGCGCCGCCGCAGGAACGTCGGCACGGCCCAAGCGGTTCAAGCCAGCCATGGCAAGGAATGTCGCCGCCACGCGGCCGTCGGCAACCTTCGCCAGCCGGGTATCGACATTCCCCCTGATCGGCACCGCGGTCACGTCGGGGCGCCGCGCCAGCAGCTGTGCCTGGCGGCGTACGGATCCGGTTCCGACAACGGCACCGGTCGGCAAGTCGTTGATCCGTCCGGCCTCGGCGCAGATCAGAGCGTCACGCGGATCCTCCCGCGGCAGGCAGCAGGCGATCGACAATCCGTCAGGCACCCAGGTTGGAATGTCCTTTGCCGAATGCACTGCTATCGAGACCTTTCCGCTGAGCAGTGCCTCGTCGATCTCTTTCGTGAACAGTGCCTTGCCGCCGATATCGGCCAGGGGACGGTCCGTAATGGCATCGCCGGTCGTACGGATGATCACGATTTCCACCGCGTCCGGTTCGGCGAGATCGGGCCACGCCGCGATCAGACGATCGCGCGTTTCCCCGGCCTGAGCCAGCGCTAGCGGGCTGCCGCGCGTTCCAATGCGGATAGGCAGGACCATGACCCGAACGTGTATGGAGCCACGCCGCCGTATCGTCAACGTGGCCTGACACGGCTACGCACATTAATCGACGCCTGCGGCCCGCTGATGTATCACCGGCCCATGCTGGTCCTTGGTATAGAGACGTCCTGCGATGAAACTGCGGCCGCAGTCGTCACCGACGACCGTCGGATCCGCGCCAACCTGATCCATTCGCAGCTGGCGCAACATGCGCCGTTCGGCGGTGTCGTCCCGGAAATCGCGGCCCGCGCCCATCTCACTGTGCTGAACGGGCTGATCCGCCGCGCCATGGATGAGGCTGGCGTCGGCTTTGCCGCGCTTTCCGGTATCGCCGCCACCGGCGGTCCCGGGCTGATCGGCGGTGTCATGGTCGGGACGATGACGGCCAAGGGGCTCGCCGCCGCAACGGGTGCGCCCTTTGTGGCCGTCAATCACCTGGAGGGGCATGCCCTGACGGCACGGCTGACCGATGGTCTTCCGTTCCCTTATCTGCTGCTGCTGGTCTCCGGCGGGCACTGCCAGCTGCTGGCCGTGCACGGGGTGGGCCGGTATCGGCGCTACGGGTCGACTGTGGACGATGCGGCCGGCGAGGCGTTCGACAAGGCGGCCAAGCTACTGGGTCTCGGCTATCCCGGCGGACCTGCCATCGAAGGGGCTGCAAAAACGGGCGATCCGGCGCGCTACAATCTGCCCCGCCCCATGGTCGGGCGGCCGGGGGCGGATTTCTCGTTTTCCGGCCTGAAGACGGCGGTGAAGCGGCTGGTCGACGATCTTCCTGCCGGCCCCCTTCGGGCGCGCGATGTCGCGGATGTCGCGGCCTCGTTCCAGGCGGCCGTCGCGGATTGCCTGGCCGATCGTACCGCCAGGGCGATGGCCCGCTTCCGTAGTGAGCATACCGGCGCCGCACATCTGGTCGTCGCCGGAGGGGTCGCCGCCAACGCTGCCGTGCGGCAGAGCCTGGCAGCGCTCGCCGCCCGCGAAAGTTTCGGATTCACCGCGCCGCCGCTGGCGCTCTGTGGCGACAACGCCGCCATGATTGCCTGGGCCGGGATCGAACGACTGAAGCTTGGTCTGACCGACGGCCTCGACTTCGCCCCCCGGCCGCGTTGGCCGCTCGATCCGGATGCCGCGCCCGCCTGACACCCGCCTGACATATGTACAAAAGCGTCGGCTGTATTGAACGAGTCGGTAACGGCGTATTACAGTCACGACAACAACAGCAAATAAATGTCTTACGCAATCTAACAATAAGTAGATGAGGGAACGGGTGATGGACGGCAGATACCTGACGCCGCTGCAGGTACAGGTTGCAGTGGTCGATACCCTGTTTGGCGCGGCGCGAACCTTGAATCTGTGCTCGCAGGCGGTTCTCTCGGTCCAGTCCGCCGTGTGGCGGCAATGGACCGGCCTCTTGGGCGGGCCCTTCGGCCGAACCGGGGCTGCGCGGTAGTCGGATCGACGCGACGAGACGGCTCCGCGTCGGCTGGGTCGGGGCGAGCATGGGTTTCGGAGGGCTTGGCGAAGGTGGGGCAGTCGGCTAGCGTGGGCGCCATCGATGGTGTCCGCCACTGGGAGACTGCATCTCGTGCCCTACGTAGTCCACTGTTTCGATAAGCCCGAGCATACGGGCGTTCGTGCTGCGAACCGTGAGGCGCATCTCGCCTATCTTGACACGTTCTTGGGCAGCATCCTGCTTGCCGGGCCGACCCTGGCTGAGGACGGCCAGACGCCGACGGGAAGCCTGATCGTCATCGACCTGCCGGACCAGGCCGCCATCGACGCATTCTGCGCCAACGATCCCTATGCGAAGGCGGGCCTGTTCCAGCGTGTCGAAGTGAGCCTTTGGCGCAAGACGCTGCCGAAGGACTGACGTGCCGGGCAGCGTCAACATGGCAGTGGGGTAGCAGGCGCGATGGCCTTCTGGCTTGTGAAGTCGGAACCCGACACCTGGTCCTGGGACGATCAGGTCGCTGCGGGCACAGAGGCGTGGGACGGCGTCCGCAACCATCAAGCGGCGAACCATATGCGCTCGATGCGCGTTGGCGATCGAGCCTTCTTCTACCATTCCAACGAAGGCAAGGCGATCGTCGGCATCGTCGAGGTCGTGCGGGAGTTCTATCCCGATCCGGCCGATGCCTCGGGCAAGTTCGGGATGGTTGATGTTCGGGCCGTCGAACCGCTGGCTGAGCCCGTGAGCCTGAAACAGGTCAAGGCGGATCCGGCCCTGGCGGAGATGGTGCTGGTGCGCAACTCGCGCCTGTCCGTGCAGCCGGTCACCGAGGCTGAATGGCGGCATGTCTGCCATCTTGGCGGGGTTGACGCGGGGTGACTGGCGCGAAAGGCGGTGACCTGCTGTGCGCCGCCGACCTGATCCCCGAAGGCCAGGCGCGTGGTTTCGCCGTCGGATCAGGGGCGGGACGGCGCGACATCTTGGTTGTGCGCCGTGGGGGTCAGTTGTTCGGCTATGTCAATTCCTGCCCGCATACGGGCAGTCCGCTCGACTGGACGCCGGATCGTTTCATGAGCCCGGACGGACAACATCTGATGTGCGCGACGCATGGCGCGCTGTTTCGCGTGGAAGATGGGTATTGCGTCAGCGGGCCTTGCGCAGGCCAATCATTGGCACAGGTGCCCGTCGCGGATCACGGCGGGCATGTGCGGATAGTCAATCGCTGAGCCGGCAGAGGGTGCAAGAACGCCGTTACCACCTTTATCGGATGGCTTGCGTGACACCATCCGTCGAGGTGACGGCCCCTTCCGTCACCTGCTCGGCCACCAGATGACATGACCGCGCCGCCTTGGCGAAGCCGGTCTGGCCGTCCGGCAATTGATCGATCACCGTATCCAACGCCGCGAGGCTGGTCTCCAGGCGAAACTGAACCACCCGGTCAACCAGGTCGTCACCGTTGCTGCTGACAACTCCAACCGAACCGTCGGCAGGCATCCCCGTCCTCCCCGAAATTGGGATGCTCGCACCGGCACGGCACCCCATTCCACAAAGAGAGCCATTTTGGCTTGTAATGGGTTAACGATGTCTTAAACGGCGGGAACTGTCGGGGCCGCTTGCGCCAATTGGCGCGTGGCCCGGCCGGCCAGTTGTGATGGTCGGACAAAGCATGGATAATGACGGTCAGTGATCGCGGCGGAAGACCGCGACGGGGTCCAGGACGTCGGGCGGACCATGCAGGCCCGCATCGGCGCTGCCTTATGAGACACAACCGATACCGGGGAGCGTCCGAAGAATGAGCAGCGACAGCACTGTGTTTCCAGTGCCGGCCGGTTGGTCGGAGAAGGCCTGGATCGATCAGGCCAAGTACCAAGAAATGTACGAGCGCTCGGTCAACGACCCAGACGGGTTCTGGGGCGAACACGGCAAGCGCGTCGACTGGATCAAACCGTTCACACAGGTCAAAGACACGTCATACACCGGCAGGGTGAATATCCGCTGGTTCCATGACGGCACCTTGAATGCATCCTACAACTGCATAGACCGCCATCTGGCAACCCGGGGCGATCAGACCGCCATCATCTGGGAGGGCGACGATCCGGGCGAGAGCCGTCATGTCACCTACCGAGAGCTGTACGGGCATGTGTGCCGCATGGCAAACGTGCTGAAGGCGCGCGGTGTGAATAGGGGCGATGTCGTAACGATCTACATGCCGATGATACCCGAGGCCGTGTACGCCATGCTGGCCTGCGCGCGCATCGGTGCCGTTCACTCGGTGGTGTTCGGCGGCTTCTCTCCCGACAGCCTGAAGGACCGTATACAGGACGCCAGCAGCGTCTGTGTGATCACTTCGGATGAGGGCTTGCGTGGCGGTCGCAAGGTGCCGCTGAAGCGCAACGCCGACCAGGCGCTGGAAAGCTGCCCGAGCGTACATACCGCTCTGGTCGTGCGGCGGACCGGCGGCGAGGTTCCCTGGCAGGACGGCCGGGATGTCTGGCTTCACGAACTGACGGAAACCGTGCCGGCCGATTGCCCGCCGGAGGAGATGGAGGCCGAAGCGCCGCTGTTCATCCTGTACACCAGCGGATCGACCGGCAAGCCCAAGGGCGTCCTGCACACCACCGGCGGCTACATGGTGTACGCCTCCATGACGCATCAGTACGTCTTCGATTATCACGACGGGGACGTGTACTGGTGTACAGCCGATGTCGGCTGGGTGACGGGCCACAGCTATATCGTTTACGGTCCGCTGGCGAACGGCGCCATCAGCGTCGTCTTCGAAGGCGTGCCGAACTATCCCGACGCCTCCCGGTTCTGGCAGGTCGTCGACAAGCACAACGTCAACATCTTCTACACCGCGCCGACGGCCATTCGTGCGCTGATGCGCGAGGGCGAAGGGCCGGTCAAATCGACCGCACGTCAGTCGCTGCGGGTCCTGGGGTCGGTCGGAGAGCCGATCAATCCAGAAGCCTGGATGTGGTATCACACGGTGGTCGGCGACGAACGGTGCCCGATCGTCGACACCTGGTGGCAGACGGAAACGGGTGGCATCCTGATCACGCCGCTGCCCGGGGCGACCGACCTCAAGCCCGGATCGGCGACCCGGCCCTTCTTCGGGGTCAAGCCGATGATCGTCGACGGCGAAGGCAACGAGCTTGAGGGGGCCACCGAGGGCAATCTCTGCATCAGCGACTCCTGGCCGGGGCAGATGCGTACGGTGTACGGCGATCATGACCGGTTCGTGCAAACCTACTTTTCGACTTTTACAGGTCTGTACTTCACCGGCGACGGCGCCCGCCGCGATGAAGACGGCTACTATTGGATCACCGGGCGGGTCGACGACGTGATCAACGTCTCAGGCCACCGTATGGGCACCGCAGAGGTGGAAAGCGCGCTGGTCGCCCACGATCTGGTCGCTGAAGCGGCCGTCGTTGGCTATCCGCACGACATCAAGGGACAGGGCATCTACGCCTACGTCACCCTGAATGTCGGCATCGACCCCACGGAAGAGCTGCGCAAGGAGCTGACCGGCTGGGTGCGTAAGGAAATCGGCCCCATCGCCACGCCTGACCTGATCCAGTGGGCACCAGGGCTGCCAAAGACGCGGTCAGGCAAGATCATGCGGCGCATCCTGCGCAAGATCGCGGCTAACGAATACGATGCGCTGGGCGATACCAGTACGCTGGCCGACCCTGCGGTGGTCAGCGACCTGATCGACAACCGCATGAACCGATAGCGCCAAACCCTCAGGGCGTTCCTGAACCGCGGGCGGAGCCTTGGCTCCGCCCGTTTCTGTCGCCGCCCTAAGGTTTCAGCCGGTAGCCACGGGCGATCAGCCGGCCGCACACCACCCAGAGCAGGGCAATGGTGCCGCCGACAACCGCCAGTGACTGTGCGACCGGCGCGCTGTGCACGCCGATCAGGCCGGCGCGAAAGCCGTCGATCACATAGAAGACGGGATTGATCCGCATGGCCGCGGTCAGCGGGTCCGGTAGCGCCTCGATGGGCACGAACACGCCTGAGAGCATGGTGGTCGGCACAATGGCGAAAATGAAGAATGCGGCCACATGATCCCATTTCTGGGATTGCAGGGCGATCAAGATGCCCACCAGCGTCAGCAGCATGCCGCCACCAATGGCAAAGCAGAGCAGCACCAACGGGTTCGTCGGCACCAGTCCGAAGCCAACGGCCACGACCGCCAGCACGATCGTACCGGTGCTGAGCGCCGCCACCGTTCCCGAAAGGACATAGCCGGCCGTCAGCTCGCTCGCGCTGAGCGGCGGCATCAGCACGTCGCTCAGGCTGCCTTCCAGCTTGTCGAACATCAGCGAGAAGGCCGGCGTTTCAGCCGCACGCTCGGTGATCGTGAGCACGACCAGACCCGGCAAGATGAAGGTCAGTGTCTCGCGACCGGCCGCTGTTTCCAGGTCGGGCCCGAGGGCGAAGGTGAACACCGCGATGTACACAAGCGTGGAGAAGGCCGGGGCGACGATGTTCTCCGGCCATTCCTTCCAGACCCGCCGCAGCTCGCGGCGCACCAACGTGGCCATGCCCATCCAATGGACGCGGCCGATGTTCCGCACGGCGAGGCCACTGTCCGCCCGCGGCAGGTCGGCGTCGGTCACGGCTTCAGCTTGTAGCCGGTGGTCAGCATCCGCAAGACCAGTCCCCACAGCGCCAGATTGCAGGCGGTCATGACCATGAGGCCGGCCCCCAGCGTGCCGTCGCTTATGCCGATGAAGCCGTAGCGGAAGCCGTCGATCATGTAGAAGAACGGGTTCGCATGGGCGATCACCTGCCATGTCTCGGGCAGGCGGTCGATCGTGTAGAAGGTGCCGGACAGGAAGGCCAGCGGCGTGACGACGAAGTTGGTGACGGCGGCAATGTGGTCGAACTTCTCCGACCAGATCCCCCCGATCATGCCCAGCAGCGACAGCATCATCGACGCCGCCACCCCGTGAAACAGGATGAAAAGCGGGTCGTGGATGCCGAGCCCGGTGAACGGCAGGATGGCCAGGAAGGTGACGAAGCCGACCAGCAGGCCTCGGGTGACTCCGCCGGCCACATAGGCGACCGCCAACTCTGCCGGCGACAGCGGCGGCATCAGCACGTCGACGATGTTGCCTTGGACCTTGGCGATGACGACCGATGAGGACGTGTTGGCAAAGGCATTCTGCACCATCGCCATCATGATCAGGCCGGGTGCCAGGAACTGAAGGAACGGCACGTCGCCGACCATGCGCACGATCCCGCCAAGCGCCAGCGAGAATATGGCGAAGAACAGCAACGTGGTCACCACCGGGGCGGCGATGGTCTGGGTCGCCACCTTCAGGAAGCGGAACACCTCTTTCTTATAGAGGGTCCACGCGCCGACCCAGTTCACATGGCCGATGGCGCGCGGCCGGGGCGTCAAGCTGGTCATGGGATTGCCGATTTGCTTCGAAGCGGCGGCGGACGATAGCGCCCGTCACCGTGATACGCCATGCTATTCGCCGTTGTTCCCGATCAGCGGCCCAATGACGACCACGCCCGGGAAGGCCAGCGCAAAATACGTTTCGGTCACGCGGATCACGCGCGCGACCACGGAACCGGCATGGGGAAGCTGCAGCGCGACATGGGTGCCGACCTGCGGCAGCATCGCCGCTTCGACCCTGGCACCATAGCGCGACAGCTCGATCACACGGCAGCTGACCACATGACCGTTGATGCGGACCTGGCTCGGCAGGTCCACAGCGTGGCGTTCTGCCGCCCGGCGATCGTCCCCATGGTCGGTCGGAGACGTCATGGAGACCGCATGGTCGATAGGACACGAAACGTCATCAGCCGCACAATAATCCTGCGCACGTCGTCAGCCTAGCCCCGCATGCATACAGCGCAGACGGGATCCTCGCAATTCGGCACTATTACCCGGACATTCTTGCCGAATGGTTGTCGGCATACGCGATTCGCCGCGGCCACCCACCTCGGCGGGCCATTGACCCTTGCCCGTCAGTCCAGCTGTAGGGTCAACGCCTTCAGATACGCGGTTTCCGGCAGGAAAGGGTGTACGGGATGGTCGGGGCCGGCGCCCGAGGTCATCAGCACGCGCCCCCCGCGCTTGGCATCCATGAGGCCGCGACGGACCTGCTCGGCGAACGCCGGCACATCGACGTGATGGCTGCAGGATGCGGCAAGCAGAATGCCGCTGGGTTCGACTACCCCGGCCGCCAACCGGACCATCTTGCGGTATCCGCGGGCCCCTGACGCCAGATCCTTCTTGGTCTTCACGAAGGCCGGCGGATCGACGATGACCAGGCCGAAGCGCTTGCCGGTCTTGGCCAGCTGCTCCAACTCGGCGAATGCGTCCGCGCGCCGGCACTCTATCCGCTGGTCGCAGCCGTTGCGGCGGGCCGACTCCTCTGCAAGGGCCAGCGCCGGTCGCGAGCGGTCGACTGCCAGCACATGTCGCGCACCGGCTACCGCCGCTTGAACGGCAAAGCCTCCGGTGTGGCTATAGACATCCAGAACGTCCCGTTCCGTCGCCAGCCGGGCGGCAAGAGCCCTGTTGTCCCGCTGATCGAAGAACCAGCCGGTCTTCTGGCCGCCGAGCAGGTCGGCCGCGAAGCGTGTGCCGTTCTCTTCAAGCTCCACCAGGTCGTCGACATGGCCGACGGCAACGCGAACTTCGCTCGCAAGCCCCTCAAGCTGTCGGCTGCCGGCGTCGTTGCGCAAGACAACGGCCTTTGACCCCAGCACCCGCTCGAAGGCGGCCAGCAGTTCCGGAGTCAGGCGATCCATTCCCGCGGTGTTGCACTGGACGCTCAGGCAGTCGCCATAGCGATCGACGATCAGGCCAGGAAGCCCATCCGCCTCGGCATGGATCAGCCGGTAGAAGGGCCGGGGGAAGAGACGTGCCCTGAGATCGAGCGCGCGGTCCAGCCGTGCAGCCAGGAAGTCTTCGTCGATCTGGGCGCGGACGTCGCGTGTCAGCAGGCGGCCGGCGATCAGTGCGTGCCGGTTGAATGTGGCTAGCCCCAGCTGTCGGCCATGATCGGTGATGACGCGGACGACAGCGCCCGGTTCCACGGCCTTGGCCGTAGCATCCATCACCACTTCGTTCGAATAGATCCAGGGAAAGCCGCCCTTCACCCGGCCATCGCGCCCCGGAAGCAGGCGCAAGGCGGGCATGTCCAAGATACGCCCGTGCATCGGTCAGCCTTCGGCGGCGGTGGGCCGCCGCTCAGATACAGTGCGTTTCCCGTGCCTTGCGGAGCCGCCCACCCTCATGGCCGGCGGGGTCGCGATCCGAGTCGCTTGGAATGGAGGCTTTGCACAGCGTCACGCTTTCCACATGGTGGCCATGATCACGGAACTGCCGCAACATCCAGCGGCGATAGTCCGGGGCCAGCCGTTCACTGTTGGGCAGATAGGTGTGGATTGCGCGACAATCCAGGGTCACGGAGAGTTCGTCCATCGATCGCACGAGCGCCGTCGCCGCCGCCGTCGGCGTGAACAGGTCCAGCACGGTGAAGTTGTCCACCAGCAGGCTGCGGCCGTGCTGCAGATTGTCCTCCACCCGGAAGCTGAACAACCCGTGGATATAGCCCAGCGCTTGGACGGTCATGATCCCGCGGTCCGCAACTGCGCGGTCCAAGAGTGCCGCCGCATACCGCCGCCAAACGTCGACCGTGATGTCAGGCAGGATCGACTGGACCAGCGGGAAGGCCTGGTCGACCTGGCGCATGGCAAGGGGCAAAGGCGTGAAACGGTCGGGCATGTATGCCACCAAACGGGGAGTCCATTCGCTATGAAATCTGTACGAGCCTGGGAAGGGATGCCTTGATGTGCATCAACGGCACTCGGAGAGCCGAATCGGGCTCCGGAAGGGGGTGAACCGGCCCGTTACCGTTTGCGCTTCGCTGGATGTTACTTCAAAATGGTTTCTGGGAGCGGCTGGACGCAAGATGCCGGCTGTGAAGACAGGGATCGCCCAATGCCTCCGTTCGACTTGGGGCGCCCGGCAAAAATCGGCGCCCAAGACGTTCATCCTTGTGGCGCGTGCCCCGTGCGTAGCCTCACCGTTTGCGCAGCGTTCGAGGAGGAAGAACTCAATCGACTAGCGGAGATCGTACAGCTGCAGCGCATAGACGCGCATCAGACGATCTTCAGTGAAGGCGATCCGGCGATGAACCTGTTCAATGTGACCGCGGGGACGGTCAAGTTGTACAAGCTCTTGCCGGACGGACGCAGGCAGATAACCGGGTTCTTGTTCAGCGGCGATTTCCTCGGTCTTTCGGTCAACGATCGCTACGCCTACAGCGCTGAGACCGTTGCGGTGACGTCGATTTGCCGCTTCCCGCGCCGGCATATGGAACTTCTGCTGGACGAGTTTCCGAAACTGCAACGCCGCCTGTTCGGCATGGCGTCGAACGAACTGGCCGCGGCGCAGGATCAGATGCTGCTTTTGGGCCGCAAGACCGCGCGGGAGAAGATCGCCTCGTTCCTGTTGGGGCTGTCACAGCGCGCCGTCAGGCGCGGTCAGCGCGACAATCCCGTGCAGGTGCCCATGAGCCGATCGGACATCGCGGATTTCCTCGGCCTGACGACCGAGACGGTTAGCCGCACCTTCACCCAGCTTAAGGCCAACGGCATCATCAGGCTGTTGGAAGGGGGCAAGGTGCAGATCGTCGACAATCGCAAGATCCTGGAAATCGCCGAGGGCAGCTAGCCATGTCGCGCCCGTGGCGTCACTGTTCGTGTTGGCGATTGCGACATTGCTGGAAACGTTGAAAGTATTCGCTATACTGTGGCCGGTTCTCGGCAGCCAGCCGGGATGGGGTGGGAGTATGTCCTTCCGCTGCCGCGAGGAGTGAACTATTGTCAGGGATCAAACCTCGGGCATCGGGGTACGGCGGGCAGTCCCCCGGGGTTGACATGGGGATCACCGCCCAATGCCAAGCACATCTAGGGGATGAACGATGAACACGATCCGTAAGTTGATGATTGCCGGGGCGGTTGCCGCCGCCACCGCTTTCACCGGGGCCACGGCGTTTGCCCAGGCCGAGCCGCCCCCGAGCCGCCTGAACGTGGTTGACCGTCTGGTTGCCGCCGGCGGGTTCGACACGCTGCTGGCCGCGGCCACGGCCGCTGGCTGGGCTGATCGGCTGGCCGGCGTTCCGCCGTACGACCGCACGCAGTACACCGTTCTGGCGCCGACCGACGAGGCCTTCGCCGCCCTCGGTGCCGACCTCGATGCGCTGCTTCTGCCGGAAAACCGGCTGGCGCTGCAGGAAGTGTTGAAGCTGCACATCTTCCCGCGGCAATGGCGCTACAGCAATCTTGAGAGCAACTACAACGAGCCCATGAACTTCGACATGGGCTTCCAGACGCAGCATCAGGAAGACGTGATCGGTGCACGTCCGATCGCGATCGAAACGCCGGACATGCGCGCCTCGAACGGCGTGATCCACGTCATTCCGCAGGTTCTCACCCCGTGATTCGGCGCCGGCAGCGCGGGCGGTCGGCCCCCGCTGTCGGCACCAGCCTCTGGGGCCAGAGATAGGAACGGGCGCCGCGGGGCCGCGGCGCCCGTTCTTCATTTGTGGCCCCTGGCCGGTACTCTGGCATTCGCGATGATCCGTCCGGGCCCCTTGAACCTGATCACCGATGTTTCCGGCATCCTGGTGGGCAATGCGGAAGATCGCCCGGGTCTGAGCGGCGTGACCGTAGTGTTGCCGGAACGGCGCATGCTGGCCGCCGTCGATGTGCGCGGCGGCGCGCCTGGTACGCGCGAGACCGATGCCCTGCAGCCGGGCACGTTGGTGGAGGCGGTCGACGCCATTGTGCTGAGCGGCGGTTCGGCCTTCGGGTTGGAGGCGGCCGGCGGCGTGGTGACGTGGCTCGCCCATCACGGCCGTGGCTTCCAGATCGCCGACGCCACGGTGCCGATCGTGCCGGCCGCCATCCTGTTCGATCTCGCTAATGGCGGCGACAAGCCGTGGGCGCAGGCTGGCAGCCATCTGGCCTCGCCCTATCGGGCTCTCGGGGAAGAGGCGGTGGCGGCGGCCTCGGCCAAGGTCGCGCTGGGCAATGCCGGGGCCGGTCTGGGCGCCACGGCCGGACCGTATGAAGGCGGGCTCGGCAGCGTGTCTGCTGTCGACGACGCCACAGGGCTGACGGTCGGCGCGCTCTTCGCCGTCAATGCCCTGGGAACGCCGGTGATCCCAGGGCAGCACGGCCTCTGGGCCTGGATGCTGGAGCAGGCGGATGAACTCGGTGGGCAGCCGCTGCCCGCCGGCCGGCCACCGAGCGAGATTGAGGTGACGTTGCCGGAGCTGCCGGGCACCAACACCACGATCGGTGTTGTCGCGACGGACGCCGACCTGACGGTCGCCGAAGCCTGGCGCCTGGCCGTGATGGCGCAGGACGGCCTGGCCCGGGCACTGAAGCCCAGCCACATGCCATTTGACGGCGACACCGTGTTCGCGCTGGCGACCGCGGCCAAGCCGTTGCCCGAGCCGCGCCCCCGCGCGCTCGCCCGCCTCGGCGCCATGGCGGCCGACGTCACGGCCCGGGCCATTGCCCGCGGCGTCTATCTGGCCGATCCGTTGGGGGACCGCCCCACTTACCGGTCTCGTCACGGCCACGCGTTGCGCGTACGGGGTTGAATTCGGCGGCTGCGGGCGACAATCATGACCCCCCTTGCCCCGTCAGGGGCCGCCTGCAGCTGGACGTCCACCAATGGCCACTCGGCTCGCCGCCCTTGTTTCAGCCCTGGCAGTGGTCCTCCCGACCATGGCCGTTGCCGACGACCGGCTGGTGATCGGCATGACGCTGGAGCCGCCGCATCTCGACCCCACGGCCGGCGCCGCCGGCGCAATCGACGAGGTGGTCTACGCCAACCTGTTCGAGAGCCTGACCCGTATCGATGAGAGCGGCAGGGTCGTGCCGGGCCTCGCCGAGAGCTGGTCGGTCTCAGACGATGGTCTGACCTATACCTTCGTGCTGCGCGACGGCGTGCTGTTCCACGACGGCACGACTTTCGAGGCTGAAGACGTGCGCTTCAGCCTGCAACGCGCCGCGGCGGAGGACTCCACGAACGCGCAGAAGGGCTTCTTCACGCCCATCGCGTCCATCGAGACGCCGTTGCCGGATTCGGTGATCGTGCAGCTTGAGCACCCAGTCGGCCTGTTCCTGTTCAACATGGGCTCCGGCGACGCCGCGATCGTGGCGCCGGAGAGCGCAGAGACCAACACCACGCACCCCATCGGCACCGGCCCCTACCGCTTCGCCAGCCGTGCCGAGGGCGACCATGTCCGCCTGACCCGCTATGAAGGCTACCGCGATCCCGAGGCTGCGGCGTTCGAGGAAGTGGTGTTCCGCTTTATCTCCGATCCCGCAGCCCAGGTTGCGGCCCTGTTGGCCGGCGATGTCGACGTCTTTCCCAACATGGCGGCGCCCGAGGCGCTGGCCCGGTTCGAGGCCGATGACCGCTTTGCGGTCATGGTCGGCACGACGGAGGGCGAGACCATCATGGCCGTGAACCACCGCCGGGCACCGTTCGACGATCCGCGCGTGCGCCGCGCCCTGACCTATGCCATCGACCGTCAGGCGCTGGTCGACGCCGCCATGTTCGGCTACGGCACACCCATCGGCAGCCATTTCGTCCCGCACCACCCGGCTCATCTGGACCTGACGGATCTCACCCCTCACGACCCCGAGCGCGCCCGCGCCCTGTTGGCTGAGGCCGGCCTTGCCGACGGTTTCGAGGCCACGCTGGCTCTGCCACCCCCATCCTATGCCCGCCGCGGCGGCGAGATCATCCAGGCACAGCTCGCGGAAGTCGGCGTGCGCGTGACGCTGGTTCCGGTGGAATGGGCGCAGTGGCTGGAACAGGTTTTCCGTGGCTTCGACTACGACATGACCATCGTCAGTCACACGGAACCCTTGGATATCGGCATCTACGGCCGTGGTGCCGATTACTATTTCGGCTACGAAAGCGGTCCCTTCAACGCCGTCATGGCCGACCTCGACGCCACGGCCGACCCCGCAGCCCGCAACACCCTCTACGCCGAGGCCCAGCGCTTGCTGGCCGAAGACGCGGCGGCCGTGTTCCTCTTCCAACTCGCCAAGACCGGCGTGCGGGACGTGCGCGTCGACGGCCTGTGGCAGAACAGCCCGATCCAGGCGAACGATCTGACCGGGGCTGCGTGGGGAGAGTGACATCGGGGGCCTGCCTGGGGCACACTCACGCACTGTGAGCAGGTTCCTCAAGCCTTCAATTTGTTGGAACCGACAGCGAAGGCGGGCCATCGCCATGGTATGATGACGACAGTCGGTGTGCTGTTCGTTGGCTTGCCGAGGCGGAGGGAAGGGTCATGAGCACCAAAGGCAGTGCCCCGCTGCTGACCAATCCGCTTCTGCTGGCGGCCCTTTCCCTTACTGGCGCGATCGCCATTTGGGGGATCGTCGACAATACGGGACTTGCAGAGCTGGCATCGGCCGCGGTGTCGACGCTGTTCTCCGCTCGCGGCTGGTTCATCATGCTGACCGCCAGCGTCATGCTGCTGCTGGGCATCGGCCTCGCCATCTCACCTTATGGAAAGATCAAGCTCGGCGCCGACGACGACGAGCCCGAATTCAGCACCGTCAGCTGGCTGACGATGATGTTCGCCGCCGGGATGGGGGTCGGGCTGCTTTACTATGGGGCGGCAGAACCCCTGACCCACTACGCGCTGATCCGGGAATTCGTCGACCGCCCGATCGCCGCACAACATGCCCGGTTCGTGACGAACTTCCATTGGGGGCTGCACGCCTGGGCGATCTACGGGATGACGGCGCTGGTCATCGCGTATTTCGGGTTTCGCAAGGGCTGCCCGAACCTTGTGAGTGCACCGCTGAAACGGGTCTTCGGCACCAACAAGCTTACGGGCGCCGTGGGATGGCTCAGCGATCTTTCCGCAATCGTCGCCATCGCCATCGGCGTCGCCGGCTCGGTGGCCATGGGCGTCTTCCAGGTCGAGGGCGGCGTCGCAACACTGTTCGGCATGGAGGAGCGCGGCGGCGCGCTGGCTCTGGGCATCTTCGCGGTGATGTGCGTCGCCTTCATCCTGCCGCTGTTCGTCGACCTCGGCAAAGGTATGGCGCTGTTGTCGAACATCGCCATGGCACTGGCGATCGTTTTGGTCGTCTACGTTCTGTTGATCGGTCCGACGTCGTACCTGCTGGGCGGCGTGCTCGGCGGTCTCGGAGAGTATGTCTCAAAGGTGATTCCGCAAGGCTTTCAGACCTACACCTTCTTCGACCAACAGGTCGAAGGATGGTTCCACGGATGGACGCTGAATTACATGGCCTGGTGGCTGGCGTGGGGGCCCTTCGTCGGCGTTTTTGTCGCGCGGATTTCCCGCGGCCGGACCATTCGAGAGTTCATCCTCGGTGTCATGGTGGTGCCGACCCTGTTCTCCATCTTCTGGTTCGGGGTGTTCGGCAGTCTCGGCTTCTTCGGCGACCTGCACACCGATGTTCCCATCGTCGCGTTCGTGCAAGAGCACCTGAACGAAGCGATCTTCTTCTTGTTCGACCAGCTGCCGCTTTCGTCTGTGACCACCCTGATCACGGTGTTGGCGGCGTTCCTGTTCATCGTCACAAGCGTGGTCAGCGCGGCATTCGTCCTCGGCATGTTCTCCAGCGGCGGCGACCCCAACCCTGCGGTCAGGGTCAAGGTGATCTGGGGGATCATCTTGGCCGCCCTTGGGCTGGTGATGATCCTTTCCAACAGCATCGATGCCGTCCGCTCGCTGATTTCCCTCGGTGCCATGCCGTTCGTGTTTATAACCCATCTGCTTCTGGTAAGCCTTGTTCGCTCTCTCGCAGCGGAGCGCCCGCAATGACCGAAACCGATCTGTTCTTTCGCAAAGAGCTTGTCGACACGGTGCTGAACATCGGTGTCTTTGTTTTCATCGGCATTCTAGTCTGGCTCTACGTTGCGGCACCGACAAAGCTCGACGAGTAGGGATCTGGCGCATCCCCGCGGCGGGCGGCGAAGTCGGCCCGCTGTGCCTTCGGCCTCGCACCGATGCGGGCCCTGCTACGCCAATCCTATGCCCGCCGCGGCGGCGAGATTATCCGGGCGCCGCTCGCCGAGGTCGGCGTGCGAGTGGACGACTGCTGGCTGAACGGTCCGATCCAGGCGAAACGTCCAACGGGCGTGCGTTGGGGGCGTCGGTGGGATCGAAACCGATAGGGCCGCCGTTCTACGCAATCTCCTGGAGCCAGAAGATCTCTTCGACGGCGACCCCCAGTCGGGCCGCAATCTTCAGCGCGAGCACGGTAGAGGGTACGAAGACGCCGTTCTCGATCGTGTTGATGGTCTTTCGCGATACCGCGATGTCTTCGGCGAGCTGGGATTGGGTCAGCCCGCGCGCCTTGCGGACGGTCTTCAGATCGTTGGCCAACTCCACCGCGCTTAAGTCTCCGCGCGCCATTCCAGAATGGCGATCGACATCTGAAGGCTGACCATCATCAGCAGCGCGATCAGTCCCGAAGCAACCGCGCCGGACAAATCCAGCCCGCCGACCAACTCGATATTCGCGATCACCAGGGCCGCGAAGAAGCCGACGATCCACGATGCGAGCCCGGCCCTGCGAATGTTATGCTGCCACAGTTCGTCGGCGAACTCGCGGTGTCTGCGGGCCTCGAAAAACACGATCCGCAGTGCCGGGTATCCGAAACCGACTGTCAGCAGACCCAAGACCAATGCTGCGACCAGCAGCACAGCGATCCAGTTTTCAGTGAGGACGTCGACGTTCGCCGCCATGATGCAGAGGGCGGTCGGCGCGAAGAACAGCGTCGACCAGAACACGCTCTTGCGATACGTCGTGCGAAGCTGTTCCCGATCAAATGCGCCCATCTCGGTTCATCCTGTTTCGGTTCGTCCAGTGACATAGCCATGATGTAACCTCAAGGTGACATTATTCGATCTGAGGCGATGATTCAAGCGTGATGACGGATCTCTGCGGCCGACTGGTCGGACCCATTCCAGGCTGGTGTGCGCTTGTGTCGGCGGAGATCCACCCACCCTCGTTGACAACCGCCCGCCCTTGCTTACTGTGCGGTCTCTTTCGCGCGCGGGCGGTGGGGCCGCTGGCGCGTGCCCGCTTCGGGACCGATGGAGGCAAACCATGATCTCGGCCGTTATGCCGACATACGCTCGGGCCGATCTGGCGTTCGAGCGCGGCGAAGGTGTCTGGCTTCACGGCACCAACGGCCGACGATACCTGGATTTCGGAGCTGGCATCGCTGTCAACTCGCTGGGCCACGGCCATCCGCATCTGGTTGAGGCGTTGACCCAGCAGGCGCAGCGTATCTGGCACTGCTCCAACCTCTACCGCGTGCCTGGGCAGGAGCGGTTCGCCCAGCGGCTGGTGGACGCCACCTTCGCCGATACCGCGTTCTTCACCAATTCCGGCGTGGAGGCGTGGGAATGCGGGGCCAAGCTGGTACGCAAGTACCAGTCCGCAACGGGGCAGCCAGAGCGCTGGCGTATCATCACGGCCACGGGAGCGTTTCATGGCCGCACGCTGTCAGGCATCTCCGCCTCCGGCGGGGAGAAGCTGACCAAGGGCTTCGGCCCGCTGGTCGACGGCTTCGACCACGTCGCCTGGGGCAACCTGAACGAGCTGCGCGCTGCGATCACGCCTGAAACCGCGGCCATCTGCGTGGAGCCGGTGCAGGGTGAAGGCGGCATCCGCCCTGCTACGCTGGACTATCTGCGGGCCTTGCGCGAGATCGCTGACGAGTTCGGCTTGTTGCTCTATTTCGATGAGATCCAGACCGGCTTCGGGCGCACCGGCAAACTGTTCGCCCATGAATGGGCAGGCGTCACCCCGGATGTCATGTGCATCGCCAAGGGCATCGGCAGTGGCTTTCCGTTGGGCGCGTGCCTGGCGACCGAGGCTGCGGCCGTGGGCATGACGGCGGGCAGCCACGGCAGCACCTATGCCGGCAATCCTTTGGCCATGGCCGTGGGCAACGCCGTCTTGGACGTGCTGCTGGAACCGGGCTTCCTCGATCAGGTGGATCGCGTGGCGCGGCGCCTCTGGCACAAGCTGGTGCCGCTGCCCGATCGCTATCCGACCGTGGTCGCCGAGGTGCGCGGTGCCGGCTTGATGCTGGGGTTGAAGGCCGTGCCACCGAACACGGACGTGATCGCGGCCTTCCGTGACGCCGGGCTGTTGACCGTGCCGGCGGCCGACAACGTGATCCGCCTGTTGCCGCCACTGACCATCACCGATGCGCATGTGGACGAAGCCGTGGCGATCATCGACCGGGTCTGTGCCGATCAGGTCGCCCATGCCTGAGCCGCGCCACTTTCTGAACCTGCATGAGGTTGGGCAGCGCGACCTGCGCCGCATGCTGGACATGGCCGGCGGGCTGAAGAAGGCCGACCCCAAAGGGGCTAACGGCAGCCCGCTGGCCGGCAAGACACTGGCCATGATCTTCGAGAAGCCGTCGACGCGCACGCGCGTGTCGTTCGAGGTCGCGATGCGCCAGCTCGGCGGCGCCGTCTTGATGCTGAGCGGGCGTGAGCTGCAGCTGGGCCGTGGCGAGACCATCGCGGATACCGCCCGCGTGCTGTCGCGATATGTCGACGCCATCATGATCCGCACCCACGGTCCGGAACGGCTGAACCAGATGGCCGAAGCTGCGACCGTACCTGTGATCAACGGCCTGACGGACGAAAGCCATCCCTGCCAGCTGATGGCCGACGTGATGACCTTCGAGGAGCATCGTGGACCCATCGCCGGAAAGTCCATCGCCTGGTGCGGCGATGGCAACAATGTCGCCCGGTCGTGGATCCGTGCGGCGTCCTGCTTCGACTTCGAGCTGCGTATGGCCTGCCCGGAAGAACTGCAGCCGCCGGCCGACCTGATCGCCTGGGCCAACAGCGGCGGTGGCCGCGTGGTGGTGGGCAACGACCCCGACAGCATGGTGCGCGATGCCGATTGCGTGGTCACCGACACCTGGGTCTCCATGGGCGACAAAGAGGCGGCCAACCGCCACAACGTGTTGCGCCCCTATCAGGTGAACGATCGGCTGATGGGCTTGGCCAAGCCCGAAGCGCTGTTCATGCACTGCCTGCCGGCCCATCGCGGGGAAGAGGTCACGGACAGCGTGATCGATGGGCCGCAGTCGGTGGTGTGGGATGAGGCTGAGAACCGACTGCACGCGCAGAAGGGGATCCTCTTGTGGTGTCTCGACTGACGGGCGACGATCCGCCCGAACACGACGACGATGTGGTTCAGCCGTTCCTGATCGAGACCTCGCAGTTGCGTGGCCGGTTGGTGCGCCTGGGCGATGTGGTCGATACCATCATCCGTCGCCACGCCCATCCCACTCCGGTGGCGGAGCTCTTGGCCGAGACCATCGTGGTCGCCAATATCCTGGCCGGCGGCCTGAAATACGACGGTGTTTTCACGCTGCAGACCAAGGGCGACGGGCCGGTACCGACCATGGTGGTCGACGTGACATCCGACGGTGATGTCCGCGGCTATGCCAAGGTGGTGGAAGATCGCCTTCCCGCGGATGCCCGCGCCACCGTCCCGACCATGCTGGGTCACGGGCATCTGGCCTTTACGGTCGACCAGGGCGAGCACACCCAGCGCTATCAGGGCCTTGTGGCGCTGGAAGGCGAAACGGTTTCGGAGTGCATCCAGCATTACATGCGCCAGTCGGACCAGCTGGACGCCGGGCTGAAGGTGGCCGTGGGCATGCGCGACGGCGCGTGGCGCGCCAGCGGCCTGATGGTGCAGCGCCTGCCGGACGACTCCCCCAGCCGCACGGTGCTCTCCAGCGACACCGAAGACGACTGGCGCCGTGCCATGATCCTGATCGGCAGCGCCACAGAGGCGGAGCTGCTGGACCCGGGCCTGACCCCGCATACGCTGCTCTACCGTCTGTTCCACGAAGACGGCGTGCGCGTCTATCGGCCACGGGCGGTGCGCGCCGCCTGCCGCTGTTCGCGCGAGCGCGTGTCCCGGGTGCTTGCGTCGCTGCCGCGCGCAGAGGTACTCGAACTGAAAGAGCCGGACGGCACTGTTGCCGTTGTCTGCGAGTTCTGTACGTCGACCTACCGCTTCACGGACGACGATCTGCGCGCGCTGGTTTCGTAAGTTTGTGGGTCGGCTTGAGTTTCAGGCGAAAACCGACGGTCCGTGATGCAGCGGCGGCGTCGGGTTTCGGCTCCGCCTCAACACCGACCTGCCGAGCTGTAGAAGGTCGGTGAGTACCCCCTTATCCGTGGGAGATGATGTTCGAATGACAGGACTGAAGGGCAAGGTGGCCCTTATCACCGGCGCAAGTCGTGGGATCGGCGAGGCGACGGCACAGGCTCTGGCCAAAGAGGGCGTGTCGGTGATGTTGGCCGCGCGCAGCCACGGCGCATGCGAAACGATCGCCGCGACCCTGCGGGCAGACGGGCATCAGGCCGAGGCTGTCGCCTGCGATGTCGCCGATTTTCAGAACGTCACTGCCGCCGTGAACCGAACCGTGGCGCGGTTCGGGCATCTGCACATCCTGATCAACAACGCCGGCATCATCGACCCCATTGGGTCTCTTTCGGAAACGGACCCTGACAGCTGGGCGAACTGCATCACGATCGACCTGGTTGGCGCCTATCACGCCATCCGGGCGTCCTTAGGCCATATGACGGCGGCGGGCGGTGGCGTGATCGTCAACGTCAGTTCCGGCGCTGCGCATCGGCCGCTGGAGGGCTGGAGCGCCTATTGCGCCGCCAAGGCAGGCCTTGCCATGCTGACACGGTCCGTGGCTCTTGAATTGGGCGAGGCGGGCATCCGGGTTTACGGGTTCGGGCCGGGGACCGTCGATACGGACATGCAGGGTGCCATCCGCGCCTCCGGCATCAATCCGATCAGCCAGATGAAGCGCGAAGACCACGCCAGTCCCGCCGTGCCCGCCCAGGCCATTGCCTGGCTGTGCAGCGACGCGGCTGCCGATCTGGCCGGTCAAGAGCTCTCGATCCGGGATGAGGACCTGCGGCGGCGGGTGGGGCTGCCGATCTGATCGGCGCCACGGGCCCGTCGTCTGCCGCACCTATTCCGGCTTGAGGTTGATGAAGCTGGGATAGTCCGCACCGTCGAACCGGCGCGTGACTTCCAGCGTATTGAACCCAGCTTGCTGCAATGTCCGGCGCCAAGTGAGGAGATCGAACAGCCCGGCGGTGCCGGCATCGTGTTCAACCCTCAAGCGCCCCTCCTGGCGGATCAGATAGACAGCCGTCCATTCGAAGGTGTCGTCCGCCGGGTCGGGATCGTGGTGGTTCTCGATGAAGGTGACGTGCTGAGCGGCTGCCCCTTCGTGTGCGGCGGCAACCGACACCTCGGTCCGATCTTGCACGAAGCTTTCTTTGGTGACGTCCGCCATGCAGATCATGACGCCGTGCGGCTCCAGGTGCCGGAACGCGGTTTCGAACACAGCGGCAAGCTCGGCCGCCGACGTCATGTGCAGCAGAGCATCGTTGACGAAGACGGCATCGAAGGTGCAGCCCAGCGCCGCGTCCCGCATGTCGGCCTGCAGATAGCGGCACTCCGGATTCAGCGCCCGGGCCTGCGCCAGCATGGCCTCGCTCAGGTCGATGCCGGTAACGTCGAAATGGCGCTTCAGCCAGGCGTCGTTCTTGCCGCCGCCACAGCCCATGTCGAGCAGCCGGGTCGCCGTCCGCCCGGCATGCCTCTTGATGTCGTCAGCGATCGCGATGGATTCCGCCTCATACTCTGAGACGTCTCCCCACAGCGGCCAGAGCCAGGCGAGGTCGTTATAGAGACGCAGGGCCATGCGACCAACCCGTGTCGCCGGTGCATCGCCGGCCGGTCCATCGCCGTCGGTGCAACGGGATCAGCGCGGGCGCAGGATCGTGTCGCGCAACGTACGGGCGAAAGCACCCGGATTCTTCAGCGGCGGCGCGTCGCGCGCCGCCTTGACTGCGCCGCGAGCGAGCGATTCCGCTGCCGGCTTGGCCTTGCGGATGGCCTGCGCCGCCTTGGCCTGGACGCGAGGATCCGTCGCCAGGCGCTGGGCGGCAGTCCACAAGAGGGTACGCAAGATCGGCATCGTCACCTCGGCCCCGCCTTGGCCGCGTCCGGCCCCGTGTCAGGCTGCGATGCGCGAAAGCCGCTTCTGCTTGCGCTGCATCAGCCACCAGGCGCCGACGCGTGTTGCGTTGAACAACGTAGTATGTGGTTTCAGACCACACGCTTTGAAGACCATGGCGGTGACGCGGTCGATATGGTTCGACCGGTAATAGGAATAGGCGCGGCGCATGTACTGGTTGTTGAACGTGTCGCGATCGTACGGGCCTTCGTCCACATTCGCCGCGTAATAGGCGTAGGACAGCTCGTCGTCTTCCGTCTCGGCGATGCGCCGCAATGCCACACGGATGCGCTGCAGCCGGTTCAACCTGTCAGTGCTGAGGTAGCGCTTAAGGTGATCGTAGAACAGCTTGTAGTGGCGCAGCTCGTCCGATGCGATCTTGCGACAGATGGCGCGCAACAGCGGCTCTTCCGTCGAATCGCCGAGGGCAGTGTAGTACGAGCTGGTGCCGACTTCCACCATGCAGCGCGCCACCAGCTCGGCCGGGCGCGTGCCGCGAATCGACGTGTCGGTCTCGAGATCGAGCTTGTATCCCTCACGGAACCGCCGGAAGCGCTGCTCGAAATCGAACTCGGGGTCGACGACGGCGGCCCAGCCTCCCAGCGCCTGCCCGTGCTGGACCTCTTCTTGGCCCCATTGGACGGCGGCCTGGCAGAATTCGCTGTCTTCGCCGAACACGTTGCAGAGATACGTCACATAATCGGGCGCGTTGTACTCAACCATCGCCGCGGCCCGAATGATCTTCTCCTGATCGGGATCGACCTTGTCGCGCTCGAACCGGTCCCAAGGAAGATCGTCAAGCGTCCAGTGCTTATACGCCATGCCCCCATCGTCCTATACCGACCACCCCGGCCGCCGAGTGGCATCTGCGTGCCGCTTCCGACCGAAGCCCAATCCCACAGGTTTTAACCCTTCGCAAACGCGAAGCCAATGAAGACGTTCACACTCGATAACGAGAAGTTGTCCTTTGGCCCCAAAGGTTTAGTGGGTATTGCGTCGGATATCCGGCGTCGTTTCGACGCCGCGGCTTCACCCGCGAAGGGCGGATTTCTTGGCCCGCGCTACCGCCAGCGCTGCCTCGGCCGCCGTCCTGTCGCCCTTGCCGGTAGCGTCGGCCACGTCTTCCATCAGGTTGCTGATCGTCTGGTCGACGTCGCTCGCATCCAGGTCGTCGAGCGCCACCGCCTCTTCCGCCAGCACGGTGCAGCGTTCGGCAGTCACCTCCACGAAGCCGCCGGCCACGAAGATCCGGTCGGCGATATCGGGGCGCTTATCGTACACGTCGATCACGCCTGGGCGCAGTGTGGAGATCATCGGGGCGTGGCCGGGCATGGCGGCGAAGTTGCCTTCCGCTCCCGGCACCACCACCATTTCCACCGGGCGCTGCATCAGCAGCCGTTCCGGCGAGACCAGCTCGAAGTCGGTCGTCTTGTCGGCCATATCCGGTGTCCGCTCAGGCCGCTTCCATGGCCAGCTGCTTGCCCTTCTCCACCGCCTCTTCGATGTTGCCGACCATGTAGAAGGCCGCTTCCGGCAGGTGGTCGTACTCGCCGGCGCACAGGCCCTTGAAGCCCCGGATCGTATCCTCCAGCGGCACGAACACGCCCGGCTTACCGGTGAACACCTCGGCCACAAAGAAGGGCTGGCTCAGGAAGCGCTGGATCTTGCGGGCACGGGCCACCACCAGCTTGTCGTCTTCGCTCAGCTCGTCCATGCCGAGAATGGCGATGATGTCCTGCAGCGCCTTGTAGGTCTGCAGAATGCGCTGCACCTCGCGGGCCACCCTGTAGTGCTCTTCATCGACGATGCGCGGGTCGAGGATGCGGCTGGTGCTGTCCAGCGGGTCGACCGCCGGGTAGATGCCGAGTTCGGCGATCTGGCGGCTCAGCACCGTGGTGGCATCCAGGTGGGCGAACGACGTGGCCGGCGCAGGGTCGGTCAGATCGTCGGCCGGCACATAGATGGCCTGCACCGAGGTGATCGAGCCTTTGCTGGTCGTCGTGATCCGCTCCTGCAGCGCGCCCATGTCCGTCGACAGGGTCGGCTGATAGCCCACGGCCGACGGGATGCGGCCCAACAGCGCCGACACTTCCGAGCCCGCCTGGGTGAAGCGGAAGATGTTGTCGACGAAGAACAGCACGTCCTGGCCTTCTTCGTCGCGGAAGTATTCCGCCAAGGTCAGGCCGGTCAGGCCAACGCGGGCGCGGGCACCCGGCGGCTCGTTCATCTGGCCATAGACCAGGGCGGCCTTGGAGCCTTCCTCGCCCAGCTTGATCACGCCGGACTCGATCATCTCGTGATAGAGGTCGTTGCCCTCGCGCGTGCGCTCGCCCACACCGGCG
>JANQIX010000057.1 GCA_028281925.1 Alphaproteobacteria bacterium | reverse complement strand
GCTGGATCATGAGACGGCGGGCACACGGACGCTGACCGTCGAGGTGTCGGACGGCACGCTGACGGACACGGCAACGGTGACGGTGACGGTGGCGGACGCCAACGAGGCGCCGGTCTTGGGCGACACCGGTTTCACGATCTCCGAGGCTTCGGGCCTGGGTGCTCCGGTCGGGACGTTGACGGCGACGGACGAGGATGCCGGGGCGTCGCTGACCTACAGCATCACGGGCGGGAACGGGGACGGTGCGTTCACGATCGACCCGTCGTCGGGGGCTGTGACCGTCGCGGACCCGACGGCACTGGACCACGAGACGGCGGGCACGCGCACGCTGACAGTGCAGGTCACGGACGGGACACTGACGGACACGGCGACGGTGACGGTGACGGTGGCGGATGCGAACGAAGCACCGGTGCTGGGCGATACCGGTTTCACGATCTCGGAGGCTTCAGGCCTGGGCGCTCCGGTCGGGACCTTGACGGCGACGGACGAGGATGCCGGGGCGTCGCTGACCTACAGCATCACGGGCGGCAACGGCGACGGCGCGTTTACGATCGACCCGTCGACGGGCGCGGTGACCGTGGCGGATCCATCGGCGCTGGACCATGAGACGGCGGGCACGCGTGCGCTGACCGTCGAGGTGTCGGACGGGACGCTGACGGACACGGCGACAGTGACGGTGACCGTCGCGGACGCCAACGAGGCGCCGACGGGTCTTGCTTTGGCGTCGAACTCCGGCATCGCGCTGAACGCTGATGGCGGCAACAATGCCTATCTCTACACAGACGATAGCGGCGACATCGTCGGTGGCTTGAGCGCAATGACCATCGAGGTCCAGTTCTCGTCGTCCAACCTCGGATCCGACGGTTCGCCGCTGTTCAGCTATCACGCCGGCGGCAGCAGCGACGAGATAGAGCTCGCAGTCTACGACCAGGGCGCGACATCGCAGCTCTACATCGAGATCGGCGAGAATACGTATTCCGTCACAGGCTACGACGCCAATGCGCTGTTCGACGGCAATGAGCATCAGGTCTCGCTGACCTGGGACAACGCCACCGGGTCTTGGGAGATCTACGTCGACGGATCGTCCGTAGCGAGCGGATCCGGCCTCGCGACCGGCCACGTGATCGCCAGTGGTGGCACGATCGTAATCGGCCAGGAGCAGGATAGCCAAGGCGGGACCTTCGACACCGCGCAGGTGTTCGATGGGACCCTCTATGATGTTCGCATCTTCAATGATGTCCGCACCGCTCAGGAGATCAGCGACAACGCGTTTGATCAGGTCGACAGCAGCGAATCCGGGCTGGTCGCCGATTGGCGGATGGACGACCTTTCCGGCGGAACCACGACGGATTCCGTTTCCGGCAACAACCTGACCGTCGGCAATGTGAGCGGCGCCGGCTGGACCAACAGCACACCGAACCTCACCCTTGAAGTCATGGAAGGCGCGCCAGCCGGCAGGCTGGTCGGTACCTTGACCGCGACGGACGAGGATGCCGGGGCGTCACTGACCTACAGCATCACGGGCGGCAACGGCGACGGCGCGTTCTCGATCGATGCAACGACAGGTGAGGTGACCGTCGCGGATCCATCGGCGCTCGACCACGAGACGGCCGGCACGCGAACGCTGACCGTCGAGGTATCGGACGGGACGCTGACGGACACGACGACCGTGACGATCACGATTGGCGACGTCAACGAAGCGCCGACACTGTCCTTGAGCGACGTGACCACGGTGGAAGACATCCCGATTGATCTGACGTCCGCGATCAACGCCAGTCTGGTCGACGGAGATGCCGCGCTGACGGTCGAGATCTCCGGCATGCCGTCGGGCGCAAGCCTGTCGGCCGGTGTCGAAGGACCGCCGGGAACCTGGACCGTTGCTGAGGCCGATCTGTCCGGCCTCACGCTGACGCCGCCGGCCCAAAGCTCAGACGACTTCACCCTGACCGTCACAGCCATCAGTACGGACGGCAGCGGCGCCGCGAACACCGTCAGCACCTTCGATGTCGAGATCACGGCGGTCGCCGATCAGGCCGATCTGACCGTGACCGGCACGGAAACGGCCAGCATCTACCAGGACGGCAGCGCTACCGTCGGGACGGCAGGGGATGACACGATCTCCGGCACCGCCGGGGCCGACACCATCTACGGCATGCAGGGCTCGGACACGATCGAGGGTCTCGACGGTGCCGATACGATCTATGGCGACGAAGGCGAGATCGCGCGGGCGGATCTGGACATCAGCGCCTCGCTTGTCGATGCCGATGGGTCGGAGGTCCTGAGCGTCAAGATCACGGGCCTGCCCGACGGCGCCTCACTAACCGCTGGCACGCTGAATGGCGACGGCAGCTGGACGTTGTCGCAGGCCGATCTGACCGGCCTTTCCATCGACGTCCCGGCGGATACCGCCGACTTCACGCTGACGGTCGAAGCAATCACGGTCGATACCGATCCGGACACGAGCGCCACCGATACGGCGACGCGGTCCGCAACGATCGATGTCAGCGTCGCCGGGCCGACGCCGACTGCGCAGACGGTAACGGTGTTCAGTTCCGACTTCAGCTCGGGCACCGATGGTTTCAGCTATGCCGACAACACGTTCCGCAGCGCGACCCAGAGCGCCTATGCTGACGGACAGCACGATGCCGGGGGCCTGCTGGTCACCTTGGGCGGGCAGGACAACGCCGATATCGACGACATGTCGGGCGGGTGGTCCACCACGATCAGCGTGTCGGAGGAGACGACCAACGCTCAATTGACCTTCCGCTATCGCCTGCAGATGGACACGTCCTACGACAGTGGCGAGTACGGCGAGGTTCTCGTCAGCGTCAACGGCAGTTTGGTGGGCACGGGGGGCAACGACTACATCGCCCATGTCGAGAACCCCACCTCCGACTACGACAGCGGATGGCAGACGGTCACCCTGGATCTCGGCACGCTGTCAGCCGGCGACCACACCATCACGCTCGGCGGCTACAACAACCGCAAGACCGAAACGCCCGAAGAGATGGAGGTCCGCTTCGACGATGTGGAGCTGTCCGGCGATCAGATGCTCGAGGGCGGGCACGACACGCTGAAGGGCGGCGGCGGCGACGACACGATCTATGGCGGCGCCGGCAACGACACGATCTATGGCGGTGTCGGCACGACCGCCGGGACGAGCTTCGACAGCGCCATCATGGCGCACAACCCGCTTGGATACTGGCGCCTAGGGGAAAGCAGCGGCACGACGGCGACTGACGAGACCGGCACCAAGAACGGACAGTTCGACAATGACGTCGTGCTCGGCCAGTCCGGTGGCATTGCGGGGGATAGCAACACCGGCGCAGATTTCCAGAACAACGGCTGGATGCTGGTCAAGAATAACGGCACGTACAACGTGCCGGATGGTTCGACCCAGATCTGGTTCAATCCGGACACGACCAATACCGAAGAAACTCTGATCTCCATCTCCAATGAGTCCAATAGCAGAGGCAGTTTGTGGCTCTATCAGGATGGAACTGCGTTGGAGTTGAAGTTCGTCGATTCGGACGGAAGTGAGGTCACTTTGAGGTCGAGCAACGGCCTGGTGTCTTCAGGAACCTGGCACCACGCTGCTGTCTCATGGGGGACCGGGGGGCTGAAGCTATATCTGGACGGGAACCTCGTCGACCAGGATCCCACGGCTACTGGCGGTGTCGGACAAAATGGCCAGCATGTCATGCTCGGCGCGTCTCTTCGCGGCGCCGAGGTGGAGGACGACGAGATAGAGGACATCTCGGACTACTTTAACGGTCAGCTGGACGAGTTCGCCATCTTCAACACGGCGCTGTCGGATCAGGATATCAGCGATCTGCACTCGGTCGGTTCGACTGGGGCTACATCCGCAAGCGACGACACGAATACCGGCAACGATACCCTCTACGGCGGTGCCGGCGATGATGTGATCGACGGAGCGGACGGGGCCGACACGCTGATCGGCGGCGAAGGCGGGGATACGCTGGATGGCGGCGACGGCGTCGACACGGCCTCTTACGCCGGATCGTCATCGGCAGTGACGGTCGACCTCGGCTCCGGCACGTCCTACAGCGATACCTTCGAACAGGCGATCATGGTCAAGAGCCCGGTTGGCTATTGGCGCCTGGGAGAGGCCAGCGGCACGGCCGCGGCGGACGAGACCGGCAGCCACGACGGGACGTACAAAAACGTCTCCACGGTCGGCGGGGTCTCGGGCCCCTTCGGCAGTATCTCGACGGTGGCCACGGACTTCGACGGCAGCAACGATTACGTCGAGATAGCCCATTCCGACGACTTCGACCTGGCGAACGGCACCATTCAGCTCTGGTTCAACGCGGATGACGCCTCGCTGGACAACGAGACCCTCCTCTCGATGAACGACGCCGGCTACAACATCGGCAACATCACGATGTACGTCCATTACGGCAAGATCGACGTCTACATAGAGGAGAACGGTTCGCGCCACGAGATCGTCGGCGGAACGGTCAACTCGGGGCAGTGGCACCATGTGGCGCTCAGCTTCGGGTCGGGCGGCATGCAGCTTTACCTGGATGGCACGCTGATCGGCAGCGACAGCTATACCGGCGGTATCGGCAACGCGAACCAGAACCCGATCGTCATCGGTGCGTCGACTTACAACAGCACCGACGGACAGGCCGACAACCTGGCCCACTACTTCCACGGTGCCATCTCCGAAGTGGCGCTGTTCGACACGGAACTGTCGGAAGCCGAGATCGACGCCATCATCGACGCCGGGGCCAACGGCAGTGACGGGCCGACCGGTACCGCCGGATCGGCTAGCGGCGGTGACGCCCAGGGCGACACCCTCAGCAACATCGAGAACCTGATCGGCTCTGATCACGCCGACACGCTGACGGGCAGTGACGATGCCAACGTCATCGACGGCGGCGCGGGCAACGACACGATTTCCGGCCGAGGCGGCGCCGATACGCTGACTGGCGGTGCAGGCGACGACGTCATCGAAGGCGGTGCCGGCGCCGATCAGATCAACGGCGGCGACGGCACGGATACGGCGTCCTATGCGTCGTCCAGTGAGGCGGTGAGTGTCGACCTCTCCGCCGGCACGGCAAGCGGTGGTGACGCGGCCGGCGATACGCTGAGCAGCATCGAGAACCTCACCGGCTCGGCCCACGACGATACGTTGACCGGCGACAGCGGAAACAACGTGCTGAGCGGCGGCGACGGCGCCGACACGCTGACCGGCGGCGGCGGTGACGATGTGCTGCGCGGTGGCGGTGGCAGCGGATCCTCCGGATCCTACAGCGATACTGTCAGCGGCCTGAACCCGATGGCCTATTGGCACCTGGATGAGGCCTCAGGGTCAACCGCTACCGATGCGCAAGGGGCTCACAACGCCACCTATAATTCGCATATCACCGTTAACCAGAGTGGCATCACGGCGGACAGCAAGGCCGTCTACCTGAACGGCAACAATTCCGGCAACAATCGCGGCTTCATTGAAGTCAACCATTCGTCCGACTTCCAGGTCAGTGCAGGAACAGTCGAGCTGTGGTTCAACGCGGACTCGATCTCAGGCACGCAATACCTTGTCGAGAAGTCGGAGACGGGTGAACGGGATGAGCTGAAGGTCTACATAAACAGCAGCGGCCAGATCGTCTTCAAGATCACTGAGGGGTACACGACGCATACGCTCGACAGTGGTGCTACGACCGTCTCCGCGGGTTCGTGGAACCACGTTGCGGTCACTTTCGACGGCGGGACAGCCAGCCTCTACGTCAATGGGCAGCAGGTCGACACAATGTCGTCCAGCAACGACCTTTCGGGCAACACGGCCGATCTCTGGATTGGCGCGCGGTCCGACGGCGGCTGGAACGAGAACCACTTCCAGGGATATGTCGACGAAGTGGCCTTCTACGACCGGGCGCTGTCGTCAGCGGAAATCACCAGCATCAACGATGCGCAGTCCGGCAGCGGCGGTAGCAGCCAGGGTGACACGCTGGACGGCGGCACGGGCAGCGACACGGCGACCTATTCCGACTCCGCCTCGGCCGTCACGGTCGATCTTGCTGCGGGAACCGGCACGGGCGGCGACGCCGAAGGCGATACCCTGACCGATATTGAGAACGTCGTCGGCTCGGCCCATGACGATACGCTAACCGGCGACACGGGCAGCAACATTCTGGAAGGAGGCGCCGGCAGTGACGTTATCGATGGCGGATCCGGGAGTGACACAGCGTCCTATGCGTCGTCCAGTACCGGCGTCACGGTCAACCTAGCGACAGGTACGCATAGCGGCGGGGATGCAGCCGGCGACACTTTGACCAGCATCGAGAACCTGACTGGATCCGCCCACGTGGATACGCTGACTGGTGACAGCCAAGAGAACGTCCTGGATGGCGGCGCGGGCGACGACTGGCTCTATGGCGGTGAAGGCAGCGACACCTTCATCGTTGGCGAAGGCTTCGGTGACGACACGATCGAAGGTGGCAGTGGCGACACGGACACCGTACAACTTGCCGCTGAGTACGGCGGCTACGAGACCGGTTGGCAGCTGAGCCTGACCAGCGGTAGTGTGGATACGCAGGCCGCCGACTATCTGGCGCTGTCCGCTGACAGCGCCGGCAAGATCACCTTCTCCGACGGAACGGAGGTCATGTTCGACGGCATCGAAAAGATCGAATGGTGAGGTCGAACGGCGGGCCGGCCGGGCCTGCGTCAGGGAACGGCGGAAACGGACCGTCGTCGAATGAGACGGAGGCGGATCGCCGCTCACTCTTGAAGGCGGAGCGTGACCGGTTCGTCGCGTTCGCCTTCTGCTGGGCCGACATCGTGATCGAGCTCGATGTTCAGGGCCGTGTAGCCTTTGCCGTTGGCGCGGCGGAAGAGCTGACAGGGAAGTCGGCGGCGGCGCTGATGGGGCAGGACTTCGCCTCTCTCGTCGTGGCACAAGACCTGCCGGTGGTGGCGCATCTCTTGCGGTCGGCGCGGGACGGGCGACGCATCGAGATCGGCAGCCTGCGCCTGCGCCGTCCGAACCGGCGCGCATCGCGGGTGGCCTTGGTGGGCCACACCGTGCGGGAACTGGCGGGCCATGCCTTCCTTGCCCTGAGACTGGTGACGACTGGCGCCTTTACGGCCGAGATCGGAACGGACGGCGGCTCAGATGCGGCGCGGTCGTTTGCGCAGACCGCGAGCCGGGCGATCTCGGATCTGCGGGGCAGTGAGGAAGAGCCGGGCTTTGCGCTTGTCGCCCTCGAGCAGCTACCCGAGCTGAGGGCACGGCTCGACGAAATGGGTGAGGATCGCCTGCAGAGGACGATCGACACCTGCATTCAGGCCAACGCGCTGAGCCCGGAGACGGCAACCCGGGTCGGCGACGGCCGTTACGGGTTCGTGCATCGGCCCGATCTGGACCTGCAGGCCGTGCAGCAGCAGTTGGCCGATGCCGTCCGCACCGTCGATCCGTTGGGTGTCGGCGTGCCGGTGCAGGCATCGGACATAGACCTGGTCGGATCGGCCGAGGTCAGCGAAGCGGATCTGGCCAAGGGCCTGATGTTCGTGATGAACCGGTTCAGCGAGAGCGCCGGCGATAGCTTCAGCCTCAGCCGCCTGTCGCAGAATCTGTCCAGCTTCCTCGACGAGGCCGTCATCGAGGTCACGACCTTCAAGGAGATGGTGCAGCTCGGCGCCTTCGATCTGGCGCTGCAGCCGATCATCCGGCTGGGCGATGCCAGTGTGCACCACTACGAAGCCCTGTGCCGCTTCCATCGCTCCGGTCCGGGGGAATCGCCCTACCGCTACATCCGGTTCGCCGAAGAGATCGGACTGATCCACGAATTCGACCTCGCGATCGTGCGCAAGGCCCTGGACTGGCTGCAGGCCGACCGTGGCCGGGGCGGTGAGAACGCTTTGGCGGTGAACTTCTCGGGCCACTCCATTGAAACGCCCGATTTCGTCGGGGCGTTGCATGGCCTGCTGTCGGATAACCGGTGGAGTGTCGGGCGCCTGAGTTTCGAGCTGACGGAATCGGCGAAAATCAGCGATCTCAAAGCGGCCAACGAGTTCACCCAGTCGCTCAGATCGCTCGGCTACCGTGTCTGCCTTGACGACTTCGGATCGGGTGCGGCCAGCTTCGAGTATCTGAGCCATCTGGACATCGACGCGGTCAAGGTCGACGGATCGGCGTTAAACAGTGCAAAGCGGGCTCAGAAGGGTCCCGCTTTTCTGTCAGCGCTGACGGATCTGTGCCGGCGGCTCGACATCGCCAGCATCGCGGAGATGGTGGACGATCCGGACGCCCTGGAATTCGCCCGCACCTGCGGCTGCGACTATGTGCAGGGCTATCTGTTCGGCCGGCCGGCCCAGGACATCGCAGCGTTCCAGCCGATCCCCAACGTGCAGCGGATTGTCGTCCGGCGATAGCCCGGTGGGTCTACCCGGCTGCGATGGCGGCTATTCCGGCGAACACTCGCACTCTGGCACCACTTCTTCTTCCTCAATCAACTCGATCGTCTCGATGACGTCCCGGATCAGCTGCTCGTCGGCATCGCGAACGCCAAGATCGGTCTCGATGTCCGACGTTGTGGGACCGGCCGTATCAAACGGTTCATTGATGGTCAGGATAACCTCGCCAAATCCCAGTTCGCCGAACGCCTGTGTGATGCTTTCGGCCTCCGAGCCGTCGCCGGGCGGGCCTTCCAGTGCGCCCAGCACAGCATCGATCGCCTCCGGCGGCGCCGGTTCCGGCTCGCTCACACCATCAGGCGACACGGTGACTGCATAGCCTCGCCGACGGATCGTTTCCGTCTGTCCGCCGGGGCCTGTGACATCGACGAAATCGCCGAACACGAAGATGACTTGCGTATCGCCGGTGCCGCCCTGCACCAGGACGACGACGATGCCGCCGCGGATGGCCAGGGTGGCCGTCGGCGTCGTGATCTCCACCTGGTCTTCGGTGTTGCTGAGCGCGCCGCCGACGAACCGCATGACGCCTTGATTGACGGAGATGGCAAGGCGGCCCAGGTCGTCACCGGCCTGAGGATTGTAGACGAACTCGTCGATCAGCACTTCCGCGTTCGGGCCGACCGTCAGCGTCGACTGGTCGAGGAACAAGAGATGCGTCTGCCCGGTGCCGTCGGTGACGATCGTATCGCGCGAGAAGACATCGTCGCCGACGGCCAGGATGCGATCGCCCCCAGCGGCAGCTTGAACGTTCGTCGCGTCGTTGACCGTGGTGGTGACGCCAATGCGGGGGCTCTGCTGCGCCAATGCGGCCCCAGCGGTTGCCAAGGTCAGCAGCAGACCGGTTAGGAAGTGGCGTAGACCCGCGTGCATTGTCCTCACCCCCCGGGCTTGCGTCGGATCAGAAACGATAGCGGACGCCGACGCTGCCGCTGGCGTTGTCGTAATCGTATAAGGGTATGTTCGAATACGACCGCTCATACGCGCCCTCGAACACCAGCGCGAAATCATCCGCAAGACCGATCTCTTGCGTCACCTGCACGAGCCCTCTGATGTCGTGACGGGTCGTGTCCGCGTCGACCACCGGATCGGGCTCATCGTATCCGGTCACGCTTCCTTCCGCGGACACCGATAGTCGCCAAGGGGCCGCTACGAATTCGAAGGGCGGCTCGAAGCGATAGCTGTACCCGAAATTCAGGCGCCCGCGCGTGAAGTTGTTGAAGTCTGCGTCGGCCGAATTCCGCGTCACGCCGGCGCCGACGGAAACGACCTGATCGCGCGTCAGCGCGTAGTATCCAGTCGCTCGGCCCTGGACACTGATGCTGTCACGTTCGTCGGCCAATTCCCGCGTATCGGTGACGAAGTAGTCGTTGTAGGCCACTTGTACGGTCCAATCGATCAACCATTGCGGATCGGGCGCGAAGTCACCGTTCACACCGCCGCCAAAGGACAGTCGCAGGGAATCGTCGTCGCGGCGCACATACTGGGTCCAGACGAACGGCCGTATCGTGGCCTCCGGGGCGCTGTCTGGCAGGGGTGCAAAGCGCAGGCCGGTCGAAGCCTCGAAGGCTTCGGTATTGAGGTCCGACTGGTCGATGTGCCGGGTGCCGTAGAACAGCGCGCGCGTTTCCACGGCCGCGAAATTCTGCGTCTGCAGATCGAAACTGTGACGCACGGTGCCTAGAATGAAACCGTTTCCGTCGTCGTCCCCGCTCAGCTCCTCCGCCCTTGCCAAATCGTCCGGATCCACCGCGGCCCCTCCGCCGGCCTCTGCGGCATCGCGCGCCGCATCCTCGTTCGGCCCGGAATTGGCGTTGGATTGGTAGCGGATGCCGAAATAGAGGGCGCCGGAGAGCCGATGCCGCTGTTCGGAGTCGGCCGCTTCGGCCAGCGCCCGTTCAGCCGCTTCGGCCTCTTGATCCGTCAGGTTCGGATCGTCCAACGCATCTTCCAGATACCGTCGCGCCGTTCCGGGCGATTGCATGCGCAGGTAGAGGATGCCGAGGCGGACCTTCACCGCCGAAAGGCCGCCGTCGACCAGCAGCAGCCGTTCCAGTGCGGAAACCGCGGTCTCGAAATCACCTTCCGCGGCCGCCGCCTCGGCATAGCGTATCGTCAGCTCAGCATCGCCCGGCCGCTCCAGAAGGTCCTGGAACAGTTCGTCGGAGGTCTGGCCAAGCGCCGGCGCTGCACTGCAGAGTACCGCGCAGAGCGAGAAGACGAAGGCTGCCGCCTGGCACATGTGCCGAAGTGGCCGATCCACGAGCGGGCTCCCTGCCGCGTGTTTTTTGCAAGTCTATGCTGCGATGGTATCTCAACCAACCGTTTCGCTTAAGGCTTTGGTAACTATAGGGTGAAGCGCCGGGGTATGCGGCGGCGCAGCAGTGGTGCACGAGAGCGGGGTACTTGCTCTTGCCGGCGTTCCTCCCGACACTGCGAGCCGCAATCCGAAGGTCAGGTGCGGCAACGTGGCACGACGGCGATTGACTTGGTCGGCGATAGTGAGGCCCAGCGTGCTGGGGGTCGTCGCCCTCTTGTCGGCGCTGGCCTTGCGGACCTTCGATCCGGGCTTGCTGGCCGAGCTGCGCTTTCTGGTGTTCGACACCTATCAGGAACTCTCGCCGCGGCCCTATGAACCGGCACCTGTCCGTGTCATCGATATCGACGACGGGTCGCTTGCCATCCACGGACAATGGCCGTGGCCGCGCGACCTTGTGGCCGAGATGGTGGCCCGTCTGGGCAACGCCGGGGCTGCGGTTGTAGCACTGGACATCATCCTTGCCGAACCGGACCGCGCCTCGCCCTCCCGGGTGATGGAAAGCTGGCGCACCAACCCGCGGCTTGCTGATCTGGCGGGGCAGTTCGATCTGGGTGGCGTGGCCGAGCTTCCTGACAATGACGCGATCCTGGCCGACGTGATCCGCCAGGTGCCCACGGTCACGGCATTCGCCCTCAGCCGCGCGGGCACCGATGCGACGCCTCGGTTGATTGCAGGCCTGGTGAACGCGGGCAGCCCGCCGCAGCGCTTTCTGGAGAGTTTCGCCGGCGCGGTAGTCTCGCTGCCTGTTCTGGAAACGGCGGCATCAGGCAACGGTAGCGTCGGTATCGGCGGCGGCGGGAATGAGCTGATCCGGCGCATACCGATGCTGCAGCGGCTGCGCGATGAGGTCTATCCGACACTGCCTGTGGAGGCCCTGAGGGTGGCACAGGGCGCATCGACCCTGATCACCCGGGCATCCGACGCCAGCGGCGAGATTGTGCTGAGCGATTTCGGCGGCCTGACGGCCTTGCGCGTTGGGGCCTTCGACATTCCGCTGACGGCAGACGGCAATCTGTGGCTGCACTACACCGGAACGATCCCGGAGCGGAGCATTCCCGCCGCCGCCATCTTGGATGGCACGGCGGATCTGCAGGCTCTCGTCGCCGGGCATATCGTCTTCATCGGGTCCAGCGCTGCCGGTCTCTCCGATCTTCGGGCGACCCCCATCAACGACTTCGAGCCGGGCGTCCTGATCCATGCTCAGGCGGTGGAGCAAGCAATCCTAGGGTGGTTCCTTGAGCGCCCCGATTGGGCCACAGGGGCGGAGTCGTTCGTGCTCATCGGCCTCAGCCTGCTGATGATCCTGCTGCTTCCGCGCGTCGGTGCGCTGTTCGGCGCGATCGTCGGAATGATTGTCGTCACCGCGACGGCGGTCGGTTCCTGGCTGGCGTTCAGCGAGGCCAAGCTGCTGCTCGATCCGACCTATCCGGTCTTGGGTGGGGTTGCCGTCTATCTGGTGATCTCCGCCGCCATGCATGTGCGCACCGAGCGGGAACGCGGATTCATCCGTCAGGCCTTTACGCAGTACCTGGCGCCGGCGCTTGTCGGCCGCCTGCTGGAGCATCCGGAGCGGTTGAAGCTGGGGGGTGAGACACGTGAGCTCACCTTCCTCTTCTCCGACATCGCCGGCTTCACCAGCTTCACCGAGCAGTCGAAGCCGGAGGTGCTCGTGACCCTGCTGAACGAGTATCTGGACGGAATGTGTGCGATCGTCATGCAGTACGGGGGCACGATCGACAAGATCGTCGGCGATGCCGTGCATGCGATGTTCAATGCTCCGGTGGACCAGCCGCAACATGCCGATCTGGCCGTGGGTTGCGCGCTTGCCCTGGACCGGTTCGCGGAAGACTTTCGCCGCCGGAAGGTGGAACAGGGGCTGCCGTTCGGCCTGACGCGGATCGGCGTCAATACCGGGGAAGTGGTCGTCGGCAACTTCGGTGGCAGCCGGCGGTTCGACTACACAGCCCATGGCGACGCCATCAACACGACCGCGCGGGTGGAAAGTGTGAACAAGCATATCGGTACGCGTGTGTGCATCACCGGCGAGACGATCCAGGCCTGCCGCCAGCCGCGCACCGTGCGGCCCGTCGGCGCGCTGATCCTGAAGGGCAAGGAAAGGCCCGTTGAAGCCTACCAGCCGGTCGACCCTGACCTCGTCGATGCCACCCTGCTGGGCGAATACCAGGAATTCTACGAGACCCTGTCGAACGGAGCCGATGGCTTGGCCGACATGGCAGAGGACCTGACTGAGCGGTATCCGGATGATCCGCTGATCGCGCTTCACGCGCGGCGCGTCGCCAATGGCGAGCGCGGCGTCATCATCAAGCTGGAAGAGAAGTGAGGGGTCATCTGCGGCGCTTTGGCCGCAGGACATGGGCGTGCTTCGGCGAATAGAGCGCGCTGTCCGGGAAGTCCGACGCGCTCAGCACGCCACCGACCAGGATCAGGGCCGTTCGCGTGATCTTCGCCGCGCGCACCTTGGCCTCGATATCGCTCAGCGTGCCGCGGATGACCTGCTGGTCCGGCCAGCTCGCCCGGTGGACGACGGCAACCGCGCCGTCGGGCCCATAATGGGGCTCCAGCGACCGACGGATCTCCGGCAGGTTGCGGATTGACAGGTGGATGGCCAGCGTCGCGCCGGTGGCAGCAAGCGTGTTGAGATCCTCGCCCTCCGGCATCGGCGAGGTCTGCATGGCCGTGCGGGTCAGGATGATGGTCTGGCTGATCTCCGGCAGTGTCAGTTCCGTCTTCAGCGCTGCTGCGGCAGCGGTATAGGCCGGCACGCCCGGCGTGATGTCGTAGGGGATGCCCAGCCGGTCGAGCTGGCGCATCTGCTCCGCGATCGCCCCGTAGAGCGACGGGTCGCCGGAGTGCACGCGCGCCACGCTGCGGCCATCGGCATGGGCGCGCGAGATCTCGTCCAGGATCTCCTCCAGCGTCAACGGCGCGGTGTCGATCACGCGCGCACCCGGCGGCGCATAGGCCACGACCTCCGGCGGTACCAGCGAGCCGGCATAGAGACACACCGGCGCGGTGGCGATCAGCGAGCGGCCGCGAATCGTCAGCAGGTCCGGTGCCCCGGGCCCGGCGCCAATGAAATGCACCATGGCGGGCGCCGGCTCGGCAGCCGTCTCCCGGCTGTAGCCCCTCGGCGTGTAGACGCGGGCGGCACCTGCGGTATCGTCGAACCGGCGTGTCGACCGTGCGCCGACGATCACGATGGTCAGCATGTCGACCATATCGACCGACAGCGATCTGAGGTCGGTGACCTGCACCGTCTCACCTTCACGGCCAAGGTCGCGTGCCAGGATCACAGGCGTATCCGCCGGCCGATGTGCCAGCAGGATTTCCCGCGCGCGCCGCAGCTGTTCCCGCCGGCGCTGCGACGCCGGGTTGTAGAGGGCGACAACGAAGTCCCCCTCCGCCGCGGCGCGCAGCCGGTGATCGATCGTGTCCCAGGGGGTCAGCAGGTCGGACAGCGAGATGGCGCAGAAGTCGTGGCCCAGCGGTGCGCCGACACGGGCGGCGGCAAGCTGCATGGCGGACACGCCGGGGGCCGCAACGATCTCAGTGCGGCGCCAATCGGGCCGGTCTTCCCGGTCGATCAACTCGAAGGCCAGGCTCGCCATCGCATAGATGCCCGGATCCCCGGACGACACCAGCGCCACGCGCTGCCCTTCCGCGGCCAGGTCAAGCGCGGTTCGGACGCGATCTTCCTCTTCGCCCAAGGCATAGGCGCGCCGGATCTTGTCGTGCGCAAGGGGGCCCAGCAGGTCGAGGTAAGGGCCGTAGCCGACCAGAATGTCGGCGGCGGACACCAGCGCCTCCGTCTCGGGCGTCCGCCAGGCCGCCCCGCCGGGGCCGGTGCCGACGATCGCGAGATGTCCCCGTGGGCGGCCCAGCCGGGCGGCATCGATCGGCTCGGGCGCTCGGGCGATGGCGCAGGTCACGCCGGTGCCCTTGCGCTTCGGCATCACGAGATCGGCATGCGGACCGGCCGCTGCCAGGGCGGCCCCTTCGGCAACGCCATGGCACCCGACCTCGCGGAACACGATGTCCGACGGATTGACCAGCCGTGGCGTCTCCGCCTCCAAGCGGTCTGCCGGGAAGAAGCGGGCAGGCACACCGAGCGCAGCGGCGACGGCATGCACGGCGGCCTCGTCGGCCTTGAGGTCCAACGAGAACACGCCAGCGACCGCGCCCTCTGCAAGGTCGGCCTCCGCCAGAGCGGAGCGGACCAGCGCGATCAGCGCTTCGGGCGCTGCATTGCGCTCGCAGCCGACGCCCACCACCAGTGTTCTGGGATGGTAGACCAGCCGGTCGGGGCCGCCCGGCGCGGCGGCTTCGGTCGCCTGCACTGTCAGACGGGCGTCGTCGCCCCAGGGCAGGCGCGCATCGGCCAGCCAAGGGGCAGGGCCGTCGAGCCGCACGGTAGCGCCGCCCAAGAGAGCGGCCACGAAATCTTTGTAGTCCTGCGGATTGGCCAGCCGCCACCCGTCCGGCGGCGCGTCGAGGGCCACGCCGAACCGGCGGTCCCCCGCCGTGGTGATCGCCGCCGTGCCCCCGAGAACTTCGGCAAGGCGGCGGGCAAGGTCGTTGGCGCCCCGATGGCCGCCCAGCAGCGGGACGACGGCGGTGCCGTCTTCGGCAATGGCCAGCACCGGCGGCTCGGCGGCTTTGTCGTCCAAGAGCGGGGCTAGCGTGCGGATCAGGATGCCGGCCGCGCAGATGCCGACGATTGGCGTACCGTCCGCGAACAGCCGGCGCAGGGTCGGCGCGACATCGTCCATCGCGACATCGGGCTCGGAAACCTTCCCGACCAGCCCGTGGATCAGCGCGTCCGGCAGCGCTGCGGCAATGCGGCGGGCCGTGGCCATGCCGCCTTCGGTCAGCACGACGATCGCGGTCACCGCCAGGCCTCACCGCGCTTGTGCACCAGGATCATGGAGAAATAGGGCACCTCGGCCGGATCGACCGCGGCCAGCGGCAGGATGCGCTGATGATCCATGGTAGCGCGCTCGATATAGCGGGCGTGCATTGAGAGCCCCGCTGCCTCAAGCACGTCGCGGACCTTGGCGAAGTGTCGTCCCGGCTTGACGATGGCCACGGCATCCGCCTCATCCAGCCGTCGCCGCAACTCATCGGCTGCGAGCGGGGCCGGGACCACGGTCAACACGTCGTTGCGGGCTACCAGCGGCGCACCCAGGGCGGCAGCACAGGCGTTCAGCGACGAAACGCCGGGCACCACCTCCACCCGGTGGCCCTCGGCCAGCCGGCCGAACAGGTACATGAACGACCCGTAGAAGAACGGATCGCCTTCGCACAGGATGGCGACGTCGCGGCCGGCATCGAGTTCGGCGGTGATGTCCTTGGCGGCGCGATCATAGATCTCCTGCGCCGGGAAGCGTTCGGCCACCATGGGCATGCGGATGGCGATCTCGCACTGGCCGCCCGGCAGGTGGGGGGCAACGATGGCACGGGCCAGGCTGTCGCCGGTCTCCGGTGCCGGATAGGCGATCACCGGTGCGCACTGAATGAGCCGCAGGCCCTTCAGCGTGATCAGCTCTGGATCTCCGGGGCCGACGCCGACGCCATAGGCAATGCCGGTCATGGCTTGACCACCGACCATTGAGTGACCGGCATCAACGGCCGCCATCCGGTGAACGGGCCGACCGCTTCCCCACGCGAAACGGCGATCCGGCCAAGCTGGCCACCCAGGCGGGCGTGCCATTGGAACACGGCGCTCTCCCCCTCCACGGTCACGACGTTCGCCGCCAATCGCCCGCCGGACGGCAGGGCCTGCCAGCAGGCCTCCACCAATCCCTCGCGCGCGATGCCACCTCCGATGAAAACGGCGTCTGGCGGGTCGAGGTCGGCGAGCGCGTCCGGCGCCTCGCCCTCGACCACCTGCAGCAGCGGCGCGCCCAGGCTCGCGGCATTGCGTGCAACCAGGCCACAGCGCTCAGCCGACCGCTCAATGGCGACGGCACGGTTGTTGGGGTGGCTGCGCAGCCATTCAATGCCGACGGAGCCGCATCCGGCACCCACATCCCAGAGGCATTGGGCGGGCAGGGGCGCCAGCAGGGCCAGGGTGGCGGCCCGCACCTCCCGCTTGGTCAGCTGTCCGTCATGGGCGAACACATCGTCCGGCAATCCGGCCAGGCGTGCGCGCGCGACCGTTCCGGGATCGGCGATGCACTCGACGGCGAGCGTGTTCAAATCGGCCGCGCGCTCGTGCGGCCAGGTTCGGGCGACGCCGTCCAGCCGACGCTCCGTCGGGCTGCCCATCCGCTCCAGCACCGTCAGGCGGCTGTCCCCGTAGCCGTGCTCGCACAGCATGCGCGCGACGGCGGCCGGCGTGCTGCCGCCGGTCGTCAGCGCCAGAATGCGGGCACCGGGATAGAAGCTGGCGACGATCATCTCTCTCGGCCGGCCATGGATCGTCACGGTCTCGATGTCCGGCAGCGACCATGCCATGCGCGCGCAGGCGAGATTGAAGGCCGACAGCGCCGGAACGATCGTCATCTCTTCCGCCGGAATGACGCGCGCCAACCGGGCGCCGACGCCGTAGCACATGGGGTCGCCGGTGGCGAGAACCGCCACCTGGCGGCCGCTGCGCTGCAGGATCTCCGGGATCGCGGTCTTCAGCGGCTTCGGCCAGCAAAGCCGTTCCCGCCCGTCCTCCGGGATCATCGCCAAGTGGCGCTCGCCGCCGATCAGCAACTCTGCCTTGGCGAGAAGCGTGCGCGCAACGGGCGAGAGGCCCTCAAGCCCATCTTCGCCGATGCCGATCACGGAAAGCCAGGTGGTCATGCCGGCTCTCCGGCGGCAAGCCCATTGACGGCCGCCGCCGCCATGGCGCTGCCGCCGCGACGGCCCAAGAGCGTCAGGAAGGGCACCCCGCGGGCATCTTCCGCCAGCGCCGCCTTGGACTCCGCCGCGCCGACGAAGCCGACGGGAAAGGCCAGGATCGCCGCCGGTCGCGGCGCCCCCGCATCAAGAAGCTCCAAGAGGCGGAACAGCGCCGTCGGCGCGTTACCGATGGCGATGACAGCCCCGGCGAACCTGTCTTGCAGCAGCGCCAGTGCTGCCGCCGATCGCGTCGTGCCGTCTCGCACGGCCATATCGGCCGTCCGCGCATCGTCCAGCCCGCAGACGACATCGTTGCCGGCCGGAAGGAACGACCGCGTGATGCCCGCGGCGACCATGCGGCTGTCGACCAGAATGGGCGCGCCGGCTGCCAGCGCTCCACACCCGGCCGCCGCAAGGTCCGGATCAAAGGCCAGATCGCCGGTGATGTCCGTCATGCCGCAGGTGTGGATCAGGCGAACCGCCACCGGCGCCAGATCTGGCGGCAATGCCGAGAGGTCGGCCTCCCGCCGGATGATGTCGGTGGAGCTTCGCGAGATCGCGTGCGGGTCGCTCAGATAAGCGGGCAACGCGCTCAATCGGCAGCCTCCGACTGGCGCAGGCTCTTGGGTCCCAGCGGATGGTCGGCATGCGGGTAGGGATGGTGGTGCCCTTGAGCATGTCCGTCGCCATGATGGTGATGGTCATGACCATGACCATGGCCGTGGTGATGATGATCGCCGTGATCGTGGTGATGGTGATCTGCGTCGGTGCCGATGCCTTCCACGTGATGGTGGTGGCTTTCCTGCGCCAGCCCGATCTCGGCCTCGAAACCCAGCACCTGCTCCCGGTACTTGCACATCTGGCAGTTCATGTTGCCGGTACCTTCCAGGATCTCGTTCACGCGGCTGACGAAGGTTTCCAGCACCAGCGGGTGGTCATTCAGATAGGGCGCTTTGACGAACTCAATTTCGGGATGCCGCGCGGCCACCAGGTCGGTGTGGTCATAGATCCGCTGCACCAGGATCCCGGTGAACAGGAAATAGGGGAACACCACGACGCGGCGGAAGCCCAGGCGCGCCACGTGCTCGAGCGCCGGCTCCACCAGCGGGAAGGTGACACCGGAATAGGCGGTCTCGCCCCAGCCGAAGCCCATGCCTTCCCACAACAGGCGCATCACCTTGGCGACGTTGGAATTGGCGTCGGGGTCCGACGCGCCGCGGCCGACCACAACCAGCACCGTGTCGTGCCGCGGCACATGGTCGCCGGCCGCCGCCAGCGCCTCGCTGACGCGCTCACCGGCGGCCCGTACCATGCGCGTGTCGATCCCCAGTTCGCGCCCGTACTGAATGCTCAGGCCTTCATGGCCGGCCTGATAGGTGTTGAGAACCGACGGGATGTCGTTCTTGGCATGGCCGGCGGCGAACAGCATGCCCGGCACGGCCAGCACGCGGTTGACCTGCCGTTCGCGCAGCCGGTCCAGCCCGTCACGGATCACGGGCCGCGCAAACTCCAGATAGCCGTAGTCCACCGGCCAGTCGCCGAAGCGGCCGGTCAGCTTCTCCGACAGAACGGCGAATTCCTTTACGGCCTGCGGGTCGCGGCTGCCATGGCCGCAGATCATCACCCCAAAACGGTCGCCCATACGGGACCTCCCTTGATCCACCTGCGGCGCACGCCTGGGATCCCACCGGCAGAAGTACCGGCGGGCCAGTCATCGGCTGCAACGCGGGCCTCGTCAAGATCCGCCCGCTCCTCCTCGAGCCGCAATGGACCCTTGGAGGATTCCCGTCACCGACCAGGTCCGTGTCCCGGGTGTGCGCGGGGCGCAGTCTGGCCCAGGAAACGGCGTGTTGGAAAGCCCAGTGTTCCGAGATCGCCGATGCGAGTATGGTCGAGCCCATCGGGTCCGGCTGCGCGGTGCTGCGACCGACCAAGGGATTGGCGAGATGAGACCAGCTTGGGGCATCGCGGTCTTGCTGCTGGCTCTCGGCGCGTTCGAGACCTGGGCGCAGGAACCCGACTGGCCGTCTCTTGCGCGCCAAGACCTGCAGGCGATCCATGATCTGGTGGAGGCGGATCATCCTGGTCCGGAACTCGATCCGGAGTTTCGCGCGCTGCTGGAGGAAGGGTTTGACGCAGCGATGGCCAGCGCCGATCGCGCGGCCGATCTCACCCAATACCTCTATCTCTTGATCGAGTATGCCAACGGCTTGCCAGACCACCATCTCGCCGTTTGGGGAAACCAGCAGCATCCGCAATGGGCGGCGGTGTCCCGACCGGAGTCGCTTGGCCCAGGATTCGTAGCATCCTATCGCCGCGATGCGATCATCGTGTCGGCGATGCTTGGCGTCGGCGTCCCGCCCTTAGGCGCGGAACTGGTCGGCTGCGGCGACCACGACGCCGACTGGCTGTTGCATCGCAACGCCCTGCGCTTTCAAGGCAACAGGGCATTGGCGGCGGATCGTGTGTCGGCCGCGCCGCTGATGTTCCTCGATCAGGGGCAGCTCGATATGGTGCGGCCGGAGCACTGCCGGTTCCTGGTCGACGGCGGGGAGCAGCCGTTCGATCTGGCCTGGACGCCGGCCCGCATGGGCTGGCTGCAGCCACTGCTGGCGGCCGCCGCATTCGGCAATCCCCCTCAGATCGGCGGCCGCTGGATTTCCGACGATTTGCTGTGGATCTCGCTGCCCACCTTGGCCCCGACGGGCGCGGCCGTGCAGGCGATGGAGGAGTTGCGGCAGATGGTCGACGCGGCGCCCGCCGACGCGGACATCGTCTTCGACCTGCGCGGCAACGGCGGCGGCAACTCGTTCCTAGTGCGCGGCTTTGCCGTCACCCTCTATGGCGAGCCGCTGGTGGCCTGGGGTGAGGGGCAGCTCTATTCCGGCATCCCCGACGCCATGCGCGCGTCACCCGCGAACCGCGACCACTTCCAGAGCTTTCGCGATGCACTGGGCGTGAGCCGTCCGGACGATCCGGGCCTTGCGCGCTACCTCGACACGATCCTGGCGGCCCTGGACACCGCGATCGCAGCCGGCGAGCCGCTCGCCCATCTCGGGGAGCCGTCTGAGCCCGTGCGCACCGATCCGCCACCGTCTCCGCACGCGGGCCAGGTCTTCGTGATCATCGACGGCCGCGTCTTCAGCTCGGCCCTCCTGTTCGTCGACCTCTTGCGCGCCATCGATGACGTCACGCTGGTCGGCTGGCCCACCCGCGCCCACGGCCTCTACGGCGAGATACGACAGGTGGCGCTGCCCAGCGGCTGGGCGTGGATGTCGTTGTCGACAAAGGCGTTTCTGAGCGCCGCTCCGGGTCGGCAGGACGCCATCGCGCCGGATCTTGCGTGGGACGGAGAGATCGCGGACACCGCGGCACTCGAGGCCTGGGTACTGTCGCTGACTGACGGCCGTTAGTCCTGGGTGTTGGACATCGACTTCGTCCCGGAAGATAGGCGCATCGAAAAAAAGTGATCTGATCCCTAGCTTTCCATACGGCTACTGCTTTCGGCCACTCGTCTCGGGCGACGGTGTGGGGATGAGTTTCGATCGACCTCGGGTGGCCTCCGTTTGGTTCTGAGGAGAAACAGATGGTCAATTCAATCTTGGCAGCGATCGCCGCGCTCGCCGCGACGGTCGGGGTCATACTCGCAATCCTATGGCGGGCTCGCGATCAGCGACCTTGGTTCTATCTTGATAGATATCAAGGTGAAAATTGGCTTGATGAAGATATAGGTAGGCAAATAAATATGCTATCTCTCAATATAAACAACCCTACGCATGGACGCATTCAAGTGACTGCTGTAATTGGGAATAAAAATAGAGTGGAAGTTATATTTCCAAATGACAGTCATCTAGATATTGAACAACAAGTGAAAATCTACGAAACAAACATAAGGAAATATAGTGTTCGGCCCAAGAGTCATTTTTCAATACCAATCTGTCTTGGTGATGAGCTGGGTGATTTTCATCTGGATGTTAAATGGGAAAATCATGGTCAAATCTGGCGTGGTGTGCACCAGTTTGATCTTGCATATTCAGAGAATGAGCTAAGAAATATGATGGAGCTGCCATCGCGCAATTCAAAGGATTAATAGATATAGAGAATATCAGGATGATACTACGTCAGTTGACTAAGTTTCTCTTGTGTCCTTAATGACTAGCGATGGCCTCCTCTACCGATATCGCTCGGATTGCTCCTGACAATGGGCACGGACACGCTCCACCCACCTGTCGTACCATACCCATGTGCCCTTGTAGTCACCTTCCCGCCCGTATCCACGAGCGACATTCTTCGCATCAAGCTCCTGCCAGAGCGTCGTGTGGGCCTGCTGATTGAAGTGCGGATATCCCTCCGCCTGCATCAATTTCCAAACCTGCGTTGCGGTGTAACGACGCCTGTCCACCTCTTTTAGGAGGACTCGGTTGATCTTGCGTCCTTCCTCAGTATCGCCTTTGATAAACTCAATGGAGACATCGGCGCTGGACGCCCTGTTTGCCGATATCGGTACGAAAGCCACACGGTACCGATACGCCGGATCTGCATATTCCTCTTCGGTCAGTCCATGTTCGAATGCATCGATAAACGCTTCAATATGTGCAGGCAGCGTACTGTTCCTTTTCAGCGCTGAACGCTGATCTTCGTCGAAGGTGACGAACTGAAGCGCAATCGGCAATCTCCGTTCCAATCCATATTGAGTGCCAAATAGCGATTTGATTGCGTCGTTGAAATTGAGGCAGCATGCCTGGAGCTTGGCGCTTACCGCATCGTCAACGCGATTAGTCGACCTGTGTTCGATTTCGTGGCGTAACTCGAGCAAGAATTCCAGGTTCTTTGCCGCGCCTTTTGAGGTTGGGCATCGACTATGGCGCAAGCACTTGCCCAACTCCCAATAGCAGTCCGCGCCCTGCCTGGTCTTCAGTACAGTTCCATCTCCCTTCTTGTAGCGATAATCTATGCCTTCACGGCGGAAACAAGCGTGTAGAAGGTAAGTCCACGCTATGATGCATGTAACGATAAATAATTCAGTGCGGAAGGTGAGGCCCGCACTGTTGAATATATGCACGGCCGCAATCATTGCTTCACGTGCCTTAATGAGTAACTCGTCGCCGCGCTGGTTCAAGCCGGTTTCGGGATCGATGCTAGGCCAGGCAAAAAGGAATTCATCCAACTCGATGTCGGTTGCAACTCTCACGGTCTTGTACTTCGCACCCGTACGGATCTCCAGAATCCGAGCATGGTTTATAGTGCGGGTGGGTCTTGTGAAATATGCGAGAATATCTTGGTCATTGTAATCACCTCGCACCAGCATGGCCTTGATCAGGGCAATTTCCCATCTCTCAAGCCTGTTTCCTCTCTTTCTGGTCGACATCAGTGAGGGCCAATAGCCTGCTTGTGCGAAATTCGGCTCTAACTGACTCTACAATAAATCTGCCAAGCAGGCAGCATCTCTCCCAGTGACGCAAAAATCGTCGAAACAATCGTCACACTGTCGGAAATCGCGAACGGCGTTCGATCTCCGCGATGCTGAGGTGGTTGCGGATGTAGGTCCGCGTGCCATCGGCCGGGGGCGTGTAGTCCCATGACCGGCCCTGGGCCCGCTGGATCGGGGCGATGAAGTGTCGGCGGCGCTGGCTCTCCAGCACGCGCTCTTTCAAGGCGGAGGCGTCCCATCTGGACGCGGCCTCGGCGCGGAACGCCTCGACTTCGGCCGCATGGTTCGGGTTCTCCGCAAGATTGGCCATCTCGTGCGGATCGGCGGCGAGGTCATAGAGCTGCGGCGGGTCTTCCGCCGCCGTGACGAATTTGCGGGTGCCGCGGCGGATCATGAACAGCGGCTCTACCGTGCCTTCCCCGAAATACTCGCCGATCACCTCGTCATGCCCATCGCGCCCGGAAAGATGCGGCAAGAGAGACCGCCCTTCGGTCGGGGTCGCGCCGAACGGGGCGCCGTCGTTCGCGATCTCCGCCAGCGTGGCCATCAGATCGACGTGGGAAACGGCAGAGGCGACGCGGCGCGGGGCGAAGGTCCCCGGGGCGCGGACGATCAGGGGTACCCGGGCACTGTGCTCGAACCAGCTCATCTTGAACCAGAGCCCGCGCTCACCCAGCATGTCGCCGTGGTCTGAGGTGAACAGCACGACGGTATCGTCGGCGAAGCCCGCCTCGTTCAGCGCCCTCATCAAGGCCCCAACCTGGGCGTCGATATAGCTGGTCGAGGCGTAGTAGGCGCGGCGGGCCCGGCGCACGGTCGCCTCGCTCGGCCACGGATCGTCCATGCCCATCGCCTGGATCAGCCGTTCGGAATGCACATCGCGCGGCGCTGCGGCCGCTGGGATCGCCGGCGGGTCGATCGCGTCGTCGTTATAGAGATCCCAGTATTCCGGGCGGTTGATATAGGGGTCGTGGGGATGGATGTAGGCGGCAACCAGGCAGAACGGCCGCTCGTCACCGCCGCGGGCGAGATCGAACAAGTAGCGTGTCGCGGCGAACGTCACCTCGTCATCGAAGTCCAGATAGGCCGAGCGCAGGCACGGCCCCGCCTCGCGGACGACATCCATGGTGTGGTAATAGTCGAGCCGCCGCTGCGGATCGTCCCAGTCCGGCGTCCAGGAGAAGTCAGCGGGATAGACGTCCGTCGTCAGGCGGTCTTCGAACCCGTGGAGCTGATCGGGGCCGCAGAAATGCATCTTGCCGCTGAGGCAGGTGCGATAGCCCGCGGCCGCCAGATGGTGGGCAAAGGTGGGTATCTCGGCTGCGAACTCCGCCGCGTTGTCCCAGGCGCCAATGTGTGACGGCTGCCGCCCGCTCATCAGCGTATAGCGGGCCGGGGCACAGAGCGGCGCGTTGCAATAGGCCGCGTCGAAGATCACCGCGTCCTCGCACAACCCGTCCAGATGCGGCGTCTTCACCACGGGGTGACCATAGGCCGGCAGAAACTGCGGGGCGAGCTGATCGGCCATGATCAGCAGGATGTTGGGGCGCGTCTTGGCCATGGTCGAGTTCTCCTCCCGCCACGCGGTTTTCGCGTTGGACCCATTCTTCCCGATGCGTTCCTTGTGCATCACCGGGCGCCACTCTGGATCGGACGGCCACGGTGATCGGAACGCTTCGGCTTCTTAGGCCATTAGACACGGTCGCCCTACCGCCCGCTATCGGGCGCGCGACCCCGGGACGTCGCAACGGGACTTGACCGCCTGAGGCCACCCGGGGTGACTGACGCGGACGGATGGTGCGCTCGCGCATCCTCAGGCTTACGTTCCCGACATGGATCCTTGGACCGATCTCCCCTGGCCCGGCTCGTTCGGCATTCTTGCGGCCGCTCTTCTTCTGGATGCGTTGGTCGGCGAGCCCGCTTGGCTATGGTCCCGCGTGACGCACCCGATCGTCCTGTTCGGTCGGCTGGTCTCGGTGCTCGATCGACGGCTGAACCGCGATGGGTGGAGCGACAAACAGCGCCGCTGGGCGGGCATTCTCTGCCTGGTCTGCCTTCTTCTTGTGAGTTCAGGTATCGGTTGGTCGCTCTCTATCGTCACCGGCTTGCATTCGTGGGGGGGGATCGCTGAGGCATTGATCGTGGCTGTTCTGCTCGCCGGGCGCAGCCTGTTCGACCACGTCTCAGCGGTCGGCGAAGGGTTGCGATCGGGCGGGCTTGCGGGCGGCCGTGCCGCCGTCGCCCACATTGTCGGCCGCGACCCGGAGAGCCTGGATGCACCGGCCGTGGCGCGCGCAGCGATCGAGAGCTGCGCGGAGAACTTCTCCGACGGCGTTGTGGCGCCCGCCTTCTGGTACGTGGTTGCCGGCCTGCCCGGGATCATCGCCTACAAGGCCGTCAACACGGCCGACAGCATGATCGGGCACCGCACGCCGCGGCATCTGCAATTCGGCTGGGCCTCTGCCCGCTTCGACGATCTGGTGAACCTGATCCCGGCGCGTCTGTCGGGACTGCTGATCGTGGTGGCGGCGGCCCTGCACCCGCGTGGGGCGGCGGTCGGCGCCTTGCGGGCCATGGCCCGCGACGCCCGCCGCCATCGCTCGCCCAATGCCGGCTGGCCCGAGGCGGCGATGGCCGGCGGCCTCGGCCTTGCCTTGGCCGGTCCGCGCCGGTATGGCGGGCAGGTCGTCGACGACCACTGGATGAATGCTGGTGGACGGTCGGACGCAACGGCCCAAGACATCGGCGACGCAGCCCGGCTGATGGCGATCGCAATGCTGCTGATTGCCCTCGCCGCGGGCCTCGCCGCGGCGGCGGCCTATCTGTAGCCGGCGATCGCCAGCACCCGGTCCAGGTCGATATGGGTTTGCAGGTGGTCGGCCAGAGCGTCCAATGTGGCGTCGACGCCGGCATCGAAGGCCAAGCCGCCGTCGGTGCGGGACTTGAGCGTCGACAGGAACGCGTGGCGGAACGCGTCCGACGCGAAAAGCCCGTGCACATAGCAGCCGGCAATGCGCCCGTCGGTGGATCGGGCCCCGTCCGCCCGGCCCCCCAAATCCAAGAGAGGGCTCTCCAGAGCTGGCCCCGTGGTGCGGCCGATATGCATTTCATAGCCGCGGATGGCTGTTTCGGTCGGCAGATGGCGGCCCGTGACCTCCACCAGCGTCTTGTCCGGTGTCAGCACGGTCTCCAGATCCAGCAGGCCGAGGCCGTCGACGGCGCCACGCGGGCCCTCGATGCCGTCGGGATCGTCCAGGCGGCGGCCCATCATCTGATAGCCGCCGCACAAGCCCAGCACATGGCCGCCGCGCCGCACATGCGCGGCCAGATCGATATCCCAGCCTTGGGCGCGAAAGTACCCCAGATCGCCGATAGTGGATTTGGATCCGGGCAGGATCACGAGATCGGTGTCACCCGGCAGCGCCTGTCCGGCCGGCACCATCGTGACGGCAACGTCTTCCTCCGCCCTGAGCGGGTCGAGGTCGTCGAAATTAGCGATACGGGAGAACACGGGAACGGCAATGCGGATCGGCCGGGGACCCTCGTCCTGAAGGTGCTGCAAGGCCACGGCGTCTTCGGCCGGAAGTTTGCGCGCCTCAGGGAAGTACGGAACGACGCCGAGGCTGTGCCAGCCGGTATGCTCGCCGATCACCGTCAGACCGCCGTCGAACAGCCGCACGTCGCCGCGGAACTTGTTGACGATATACCCGCGGATGCGGGCCCGCTCCGCCTCCGTAACCACCGCGTGGGTTCCGACCAGGCTGGCGATCACGCCGCCACGGTCGATATCGGCGGCTAGGATCACGGGAACATCTGCGGCCTCGGCGAAGCCCATATTGGCGATGTCGCCGCGGCGCAGGTTGACCTCCGCCGGGCTGCCAGCGCCTTCGATCAGCACCAGGTCGGCCTGGGCCGAGAGACGTTCGTAGCTTTCCAGCACCGCGCCCATCAGGCTGGGCTTGAAGGCGCCGTAGTCGCGGGCCTGCAGCGTGGCCACACGGCGGCCTTGCACGACGACCTGCGCTCCCACCTCGGTCTCCGGCTTCAGCAGCACCGGGTTCATGTCGATCACCGGGGCGACCCCGGCGGCGCGGGCCTGCAGCGCCTGGGCCCGCCCGATTTCGCCGCCATCGGCCGTGACTGCGGCGTTGTTCGACATGTTCTGCGGCTTGAACGGCCGCACCGTCAGCCCGCGCCGGGCAAAGGCCCGGGCCATTCCGGCGACCAGCAGCGACTTGCCGACGTCGGAGCCGGTGCCCTGCACCATTACCGCCGGTGTGCGCGGCATCGGCGTTGTCCGGCCCTAGAATTCGATGCCGGCCTGCGCCTTCACGCCGCTGCGGAACGGGTGCTTGACCATGGTCATGTCGGTGACCAGGTCGGCCTGCTCTACCAGCGCCTCGTTGGCATTGCGGCCGGTGACGATCACATGCGTCATCGGCGGCCGGGCCGCCAGCGTCGCCAGCACCTCTTCGATCGGCAGGTAGCTGTAGCGCAGCACGATGTTCAGCTCGTCCAGCAGCACCATGCCGTAGGCCGGGTCGGCGATCAGCGCCTTTGCGCGCTCCCATGCCGCAGCGGCGGCGGCGATGTCGCGCTGGCGGTCCTGCGTTTCCCAGGTGAAGCCCTCGCCCATGGTGTGCAGGCTTACCTGATCGGGGAAGCGGTCCAGCACCACGCGCTCGCCCGTTTCCCACTTGCCCTTCACGAACTGCACGACGCCAACGCGCATGCCATGGCCGATGGCGCGGCAGACCATGCCGAAGGCGGCAGTCGACTTGCCCTTGCCCTTGCCGGTGTGGACGATCAGCAAACCCTTCTCGATCGTCTTGGTGGCGATGATCTTGTCGCGCGCGGCCTTCTTCTTGGCCATCTTCTCCGCATGGCGCCGGTCGAGGTCGGCATCGTCCATCGGCTGCTCGCTCATCTCCCGCGTCCTTCTTCCTTAAGATTTGCCAGGTCATGGTAGGCGATGTTGGCGCGCGGCTGCCACAGGCCGCGGTCCTGCGCCTCGATCAGGCGGTCGGCTATCTCCGCCGCTGCCGCCGGGTTGTTGTCCAACAGGAACTGCCGCACCGTGCCGTCGCCGATATAGGCGTCGTAGACCGCGTCGAAATGGTGGTCGGCCACCGCGCGCGTGGTGGCGGCAAAGGCGAACAGATAGTCGACGGTCGCCGCCATCTCGAACGCGCCCTTGTAGCCGTGGCGCATGACGCCGCGGATCCATTTCGGGTTGACCACGCGACCGCGCACGGTGCGCGCGATCTCCTCCTGCAGGCTGCGGATGACGGGGCGTTCGGGGCGGCTGTGGTCGTTGTGGTAGACCACCGGGCGGCGGCCGGACAGGTGGTGGACGCTGGCGGCCAGCCCGCCTTCGAACTGGTAATAGTCGTCGCTGTCCAACAGGTCGTGCTCGCGGTTGTCCTGGTTGTGGACCACCAACTCGACCTGGCCCAGCCGTCGGGTGAACAGGCCATGTTCCGCCGCCCCGTCGGCGCCGTCGCCATAGGCATAGCCGCCCCAGGCGAGATAGGCGCGCGCCAGGTCGTCCGCGGTCTCCCAGCCCCGTTCGTCGATCAGCGCCTGCAGGCCAGCGCCATAGGCACCGGGCTTGGAACCGAAGACCCGGTGGCCGGCCCGCCTCTCGGCCGCTGCCGGGTCGATACCGTCCGCAACCAGGGCTTCGGCATCGGTGCGCACCTGGTCCGCCAGTGGGTTCATGTCGGCCGGCTCGTCCAGCGCGGCGACGGCGCGCACGGCGCTGTCGACAAGATCGATCTGGGACGGAAAGGCATCGCGGAAGAAGCCCGAGACACGCAAGGTCACGTCGACGCGCGGTCGGTCCAGAACCGACAGCGGCATCACCTCAAAGCCGGTGACGCGCCGCGACGCGCTGTCCCAGACCGGCCGCACGCCCAACAGGGCCAACGCCTGGGCGATATCGTCGCCGCCGGTGCGCATATTGGCCGTGCCCCAGGCGCTCAGCGCCAGGCGACGCGGCCAGTCGCCTTCCTCCTGCCTATGCCGGTCCAACAGCAGGGCCGCCGACTGCCAGCCGAGCTGCCAGGCAGCCGGTGTCGGCACCGTGCGGTTGTCGACGGAATAGAAGTTGCGGCCGGTGGGCAGCACGTCCAGCCGACCGCGTGTCGGCGCACCCGACGCGCCGGGCGGGACGAAGCGGCCGTCGAGCCCTTTCAGCAGACCGTCAATCTCCTGCGCTCCGCTGTCGTCCAGCGAGGGCGCGATGTCCGTATGGACGGCATCAAGCACAGTGCGGGTCCGCGACCAGGCAGGTTCGGCGCCACGGTCACCGGCCACGAGCGACTGCGCCAACCGTTCCAGCCTCTCCACCGTATCGCCGTTCGTTCGCCAGGCTGCACCGTTGGCCAGTGTCGGTGGCGTCGGGCCGGCCCATGGATCGCCAAGGCGGCAGTCGAGGGGATCGAAGCCGTCCAATTCCAGGTCCATGGCCAAGGCGCGGATCAGAGAGGCATCGGCATCCTTGCCCGTTCCCCGGGGTACGCGGGTAAGGGCCACCAGCAGGTCCGTGCGCTGGCCATCCGTGGGCGCTTGCCCGAAGACGTGCAGGCCGTCGCGGATCTGCAGCTCCTTTAGCTCGCAAAGGTAGTTGTCGAGCTTCGACAGAGACTCGTCGGCCGTATCGTCCTCGGCCATGCCGCAGTCGGCCGCCAGGCCGATGGACCGCGCCAGGTTCAGGATCTGGTCGCCCAGCACCTTCAGCCGCCGCGGGTCGACGCCGGCGGCCTCGTAGTATTCGTCGACCAGAAGCTCGAGATCCTTCAGCGGGCCGTAGCTTTCCGCCCGCGTCAGCGGCGGTGTCAGGTGGTCGACGATCACCGCCGCAGTGCGCCGCTTGGCCTGCGTGCCCTCGCCGGGATCGTTGACGATGAACGGGTCGAGATTGGGCAGCGGCCCCAGCGCGGCCTCGGGGAAGCAATCGCATGAAAGCGCCACGGCCTTGCCCGGCAGCCATTCCAGATTGCCGTGCTTGCCCATATGGACGACGGCATGGGCGCCGAAGCCGGACCGGAGCCAGGCGTAAACGGCGAGATAGCCGTGCGGCGGCGGCAGGTCGGGGTCGTGATAGCTGGCCTTGGGGTCGATGTTGTAGCCGCGCGCCGGTTGCACCACGATCGTGACGTTGCCGAGCCGAAGCGTGCTCAGCCGGAAGGCGCCCTCGGCGAAGAAGGGATCGGCCTCGGGCGCCCCCCAGCGCTCGCCGACTGCGTCGCGAACCGCTGCCGGAAGCGCTTCGAAGACTGCGCGATACTCAGCCAGCTCCAGGGTCGCGCCACCCGTCCGCGCCTCCCGATCGCCCAGCGCATTGGTCGGGCCGGAACCGAGCCGGCGCATCAACGCGTTGCCGTCTTCCGGGATGCCATCGACCGCGTATCCCGCGTCGGCCATGGCGCGCAGCACAGTCACGACGCTCGCGGGCGTGTCGAGCCCGACGCCATTGCCCAAGCGGCCGTCACGGTTGGGATAGTTGGCCAGCACGATGGCGACGCGGCGCTCGGCCACCGGGCACCGGCGCAGCCGCGCCCAGGCGGCTGCCAGCTCTGCCACGAAGCCGATGCGGTCAGGGACGGGGCGATAGGTGGCAATGCGCGCCTGTGTTGCCGGATCGAACCGTGCTTCGGCCTTGAACGAGACGGCACGCGTGATCACCCGTCCGTCCACCTCTGGCAGCGCGATGTTCATGGCCAGGTCGCGGGGTGCGAGCCCGCGCGTGCCCGCGGCCCAGGTGCCTTCGTCGCCGCCGGAGAAGACCACCTGCAAGACCGGGCAATCAGCTGCGGCGAAGGGATCGAAGGCGCCCTTCGCCCCCGGCGTGGCAAGGGCAAAGCCGGTGGCATTCAGCACCACCGCTGGCGATCGGTTGCGGCAAAGCTCGTCCACCAGGGCCGACGCGGCGGGATCCTTCAGGCTCGCAACGTAGATGGGCAGCGGGTTCAAGCCCTCCACGCGCAGCCCGTTGATCAGCGCATCCACCGGTGCCAGGGCGCCGCCCTGCATCAGGGCGCGGTAGAAGACGATCGCCGCCGTCGGCGCGCCTTGCGCCCAATCGGCGGCGATCATCCCGACATCCGGACGCTCGCGCCCCGGCCAGTAGAGGCCGGCACGCGGCAGCGGCACGGGCTCTACCCAGTCAGTGTCCCGCCCGATCAGATGCGCCGCATAGGCCAAGAGGCCGGCATAGTTGTCCGGCCCGCCATGTACGCAGTACTGCCACAGGCGATGGCAGGCATCGAAGGGCAGGGTGGACTGCTCGGCCAGTTCCGGGTCCGGCCGATCGTCGCCCGGCACGAAGGCCAGCGCGATGCCGCGGTCGCGGCAGACGGCCGCCACCTGCTCCACGCCATAGGGCCAATAGCCCGCACCGCCCAAGAGGCGCACCAGCACCAGCCGCGCCTGGCCGATCACGGCGTCGACATAGGCGTCGACCGACAGGTTGTGGCCCAGCTGCATCAGATTGGCCAAGCGCAGGCTGGGTGCGTCGGCCCCGCGGTGCGCCTGAGCCGCGCTCAGCGCCGCAAGCTCCGTATCGGCTGCGGACAGGATGACGATGTCGGCAGGGGACTGCTGCAGATCGACGGCCTCGGATCCGTCGAGGATCGCGCCCGGCTGTGCCGCCAGAAGGTGCACGGGCTGTCGGCTCCTTAGGCTGCGGCAAGCGCGGCGCGGAGGGCCGGCTGGTCCATGTCGCGCCCACCGATCACGACCAGCCGCGTCACCGGCTGCTCATCCTCCGTCCAGGGTCGGTCGAAATAGGTCTCCAGCCGCTGGCCCACGGCCTGGACCGCCAAGCGCATGGGCTTGCCGGCGATCGCCGCGAAGCCCTTCAGGCGCAGCACCTCCGGTGCGGCCAGCACCGGCGTCAGCAGCCGCGTCAAGTCGCCGGGGCTTGGGAAGTGGCCGAGATCAACATGGAAGCTGGTGAAGTCGTCGTGGTCGTGCTCGTCCTCCGCATCGTGCACGGACGGCCTCGTGTCCAGATCGTCTTCGGCCGCTGCGGATAGGCCCAGCAGCACAGCAGCATCGATGCCGCCGTGGGAGGTGCGCACAACCTTCACACCTGGCCGCAAACGGTCTGCGACCTCCGCCATGGCGCGGTCCAGCCCCGCATCGTCCAGCAGGTCGGTCTTGTTCAGGATCACCAGGTCGGCGCATTGCAGCTGGTCGACGAACAACTCCTCCAACGGGTCGTCGTGGTCGATCGCGGCATCCGCGGCGCGCTCTGCGGCAACGGCCTCGGGGTCGGCGGCGAACAGCCCGGCCGCCGTGGCTGCGCCGTCGATCACAGTGATCACGCCGTCCACGGTCACGCGCGTGCGCACCTCGGGCCAGTTGAAGGCCTTGACCAGCGGCTTGGGCAGGGCCAAGCCGCTCGTTTCGATCACGATATGCTCCGGCGGCTCGTCGCGGCCCAACAGCGTTTCGATGGTCGGCACGAAGTCGTCGGCCACCGTGCAGCAAAGGCAGCCATTCGCCAGCTCCACGATATCGCCCGGTGCGCAGGCCTCCTCGCCGCAGCCCCGGAGGATCTCGCCGTCGACGCCAATATCGCCGAATTCATTGATCACCAGCGCCAGCCGCCGGCCGCCGGCCGTCTGCAGCAGGTGGCGGATCAGTGTGGTCTTGCCGGCACCGAGGAAGCCGGTGATCACGGTGGCGGGAATCTTCTGAAGGGTGCGCATCAAGGGGCTTTCCGGTTACGAAACGGACTTGAGAGTCAGCGGCAGGCCGGCGGCGACGAAGACGACGCGGTCGGCGATTTCGGCGACTGCCTGGTGCAGCCGCCCCGCGTCGTCTCGGAATTGCCGCGCCAGCGCGTTGTCAGGCACGATGCCCAGGCCGACCTCGTTGCTGACCAGCACGACCGGACCCGAGACATGGTCGAGCGAATGGGTCAGCCGGTTGGACTCGTCCTGCACGTCACGGCCGGCGCCATAGAGGTTGCTAAGCCAAAGCGTGAGGCAGTCGACCAGCACAACCGTGTCGGGCGCGGCGACGCGGCCCAGCGTCTCTGCCAGCTCCAGCGGCTCCTCGACAGTCTGCCAGCGCTGGCCGCGTCGGGCGCGATGGTGGGCGATCCGCTCGGCCATCTCCGCGTCGCCGGCCGCAGCGGTGGCCAGATAGACAGGCCGGCCACGAGACGCCTCAACCAGGCTTTCCGCGTGGGCACTCTTGCCGGAGCGCGCACCGCCCAGCACGAGCGTAACGCGTGGCAAACTGCCTGCCGTGCCGCCTGCGCCCAATACCCGACCTCCGCCCTAAGGCCATCGGTTGCGAGGGGGAGGAATGCGGATCTGCGAAAGGCCAGAGCGCGGCCATCGACGACCCGCCTCCGGTACACCCCGCCCGGTGGCCTGTCTTGTCCTGTCCCAAGCGCCGGCAGGTCTCCTGGCTCGCGGATCAGCGGCCCTGTTCCCGCCTTCCCAGCCCAAGGGGCCAGTGGCAAGGGGATCGGAACGGGCCTCACCGCTCACAGTTGCGGGGGCAGCCGCGGATTTTGCCGACGATCTGCCGGCGTCACCGCGTTCCCTGTTGGCTTCGCGGAACCGTAAGGCCCCGCAAAACCGGCGCTTGGATCACGAACGCACCATAGAAGGGTGGCGGCCGAGACGTCAATCGCGGGCGCCCGCCGTAACCGCCGTGCTTTTGCCATGCTGGCGGCGTTGTTGGCGCACACCCCCTCTGATGGAAGACGACGTGAGCGAACCGGGACAGACACTTTCTGATACGCCGGCTGACGGTAGCCATACGCTGGACGCTGATGCTGTGCCCATCTTTCAGCGCACCGTTGCGCCTGGGCTGCAGGCGGTCGAGGCGGAACGGCTGCGTCAGCGCTCGGTACTGGTTCGCCGGCTGGCCCTGTTTTTCGGCGCCGTTGCCCCGGCGATGGGCTTGGCGGTCTGGGCGACCGATGGGCATCGCGGGGTCATCTTCGGCTGCATGGTGGCGATCGTCGCGGCGATCCTGTGGATCCACACGCCGATGCACCGCCATCGCAAACAAGCCCGCGATGAGGTGATCGGAGCCATTTGCGACAGCCTCGGCGAGCTGACGTTTGAGCCGTACCACAACCCGTCGCTCAACACGTTTCCGGAGATCGAGGGATATGCTGCGGCCGGCTTGATCCGCACTCACGGCTTCAGCCGCCGGCTGGACAAGTTCTCCCACCGGGTGGATGACCTGATGGCGGGAGCCCATCTCGGCACATCATTCGAGGTGAGGCGGGTGTGGATCGGGATCGCTGGGAAGGGTGGCCGTACGGACTTTCACGGCCTGCTTGGCACCATCGCCCTGCCGTTCGAATTCGGCGGCGTGACGAAGATTGCGCCGATTGAGGGAGGCGCGGAAGGGTTGGAGCCCGTCAGGACCGGCCATGCCGCCTTCGACGACAGGTTCGACGTCTTCACCGATCGGCCGGAGGAAGTGCGGCAGTTCCTGAGCCCGCGTTTCCTCGACGAGTTCGTCGCGTTGCAGACCGACCACCGCCCTAGGGGTCGACATCTGCGCGCAACCTTTACCGATGGCCGGTTGCTGTTCGCCCTCGATCACGCCGGTTCCATCTTCGAGCCGGCGGGCCTCCACCTGAGCCCGCAAGCGGCCCAAGCGCGAAGGCGCGAATTGGTATCGGAGGTGGTCATCCCGCACCGGCTGATCGCCGGCGTTTGTGCCGATCGGTCGATCGGCGCAATATGAGCCCCGAATGACGGTACGATGTTGCCCGATAGTCGATGAACTGCGAGACGCGGACATGCCGGACAAGAGCTTCGAACGGTTCTACTACGAGAAGATCGCGTTGAACGAAGGCTGCGGCTGCGCTGAGCACGCCATTCGAACGCACGACCTTGAGGCACAATCGCGGATCAAAGCTGCGCGCCCTCTTCCGGGCAACCCCCGCGCCGTGCGTAAAGGCTGGCTTGCAAGCCTGTTTGGTCGTCCGGCGCGCTCTGAAGGGTCGTAAGGACGAGAGGTCGTCAAAGCGATGAACCTCGGTTCGCGCCGGCCCTCTCGACCCTGTTACCCCGGTTTCCGTTCGACGACATCGTCGGCCGACAGGTGGTCTTGCGGATCACCAAGTGCGGCGCCGCCATCAAGCGCCTCGCGCAGCACCCTTGCGAGCTGGGCCATCTGGAAGGGTTTGTGCAAGAGCACGGTGTCCGCCCCCAGCGAGCCGTCGCGCCTCGTTGCATCGGGTGCATAGCCCGACATGAAGACGACCCTCAGGCCCGGATAGGCCTGGCGGGCGCGTTCGGCGAACTCCGGCCCGCTGACCCCGTCTGGCAGGATCACGTCCGACAGCACCATATCGACAGCATGCCCGTCGGCCAGCACATCCCGCGCTGCGGCGGCGGTCGCGACGTCGATCGCCCGATAGCCAAGGGCTTCCAACAGCCGCACAGCCAGCGCCCGCACGTCTGCGTCGTCCTCGATCACCAGGATGGTTTCGCCCTGACCTTTAGGGGTGGGCTGGTCCTGGCGCACGTCCTCTGCCGACGCGGCGTCTTCAGCCAGCGGCAGATAGAGCCTGACGGTCGTTCCCCTGCCTTCCTCGCTGCAGATCGTGACATGTCCGCCGGACTGCCGGGCGAAGCCGTAGACCATGGAGAGACCCAGGCCGGTGCCTTTGCCCACACCCTTGGTGGTGAAGAAGGGCTCGAAGGCGTGGGTCTGTACCTCAGGCGACATGCCTGTGCCGTCGTCGCTGACGGCCAGCAGGACATAGTCGCCGGTCGTCGTTTCGGGGTTCTCCGCCACATAGGCGTCGTCCAGCCTGGCGTTGGCGCAGGTGATCGTAAGCCTGCCGCCCCCGGGCATGGCATCCCGCGCGTTCAGCGCAAGGTTCAGCAGCGCGCTTTCCACCTGGCCAGGATCGGCCATCGCCTGCCTGAGGTCCGGGCTCGAGCGGATATCGAACGCGATCGTGGCCCCCAAGGTCCGCCGCAACAGCTCCGTCATGCCCTCAGTCAGCCTGGCGACGTCTGTGGCGCGCGGCTGCAATGCCTGGCGGCGCGAGAAGGCGAGCAGACGATGGGTCAGGTCCGCGCCGCGATCCGTCGCACTCAGGACCGCTTTCAGGAACGGGCTGTCCAGTCCCTCGATATCCGCCAGCAGCTGGGCGTTGCCGCGGATTACGGCCAGGATGTTGTTGAAGTCGTGGGCCACGCCGCCGGTCAGTTGGCCGACCGCTTCCATCTTCTGGGCTTGGCGCAGCCGTTCCTCAGTGCGCCGCCGGTCGGTGATGTCGCGGGCCAGTGCCAGGGTGCGGCGCTGCCCCTGCATGTGCATCGCGCTCACCCGGATCTCGACCGGAAAGACCGACCCGTCCTTGCGCTGATGCGTTCCCTCTATGGCCACCACTTCACCCGGAACCAGCTTGGCGGTCGGAGCTCGCAGGTTCTTGGCTATGTAGTCGACATCGATTTCAGGAACCGACAGTTTCAGCAGCTCGTCGCGGCTATACCCTAAAGACGTGCAGGCCTGGGTGTTGACGTCGAGAAATCGGCCGTTCAAGGGGTCGATGATGAATAGCGCATCGCCCGCCTGGTCCACGACGTTGCGCAGATTCTCCTCCGAGCGACGGAGTTCCTCCTCCGCCCGTTTCAGATCCGTAATGTCCTGGATCATGCCGTCCGCGCGGGCGGCGCGCCCGTCAACGTACTCCACATGCTCTTCGACTTCGCGGATGTACCGGATCTCGCCGCTCGGGGCCTGTATCCGGTATTCCATATTGAAGGGAATCCGGCCGTCTCGGCTCGCTTCGTAGAGATCTTGGTAGCTCTGGCGATCATCCGGATGAATATGCAGAATATCGTGCTCCAACGTGGCACTTTTCTGCATGTATTCTTCGACAGTCATGCCGTGCAGACGCGCGTATTCTTCCGAACAGTCGATGCATTTATCTTCAATCAGGTCCCAAACGAAATAGCCGACCGATGCCAGCGTCACTGTACGCTGCAGACGCTGTTGGCTGACCCGGATGGCCTCTTCGGCCCGCTTGCGCTCGGTATTGTCGGTCTTGATGGCGCCGACGCCGACCGTCACGCCGTCCGGGCCCGAAACGGGAAACTTGGTGACGATGACGGAATGCAGCGTGCCGTCGGCGAAGGGCAGCTCGAACTCCGCCTCCCGTGTCTCGCCGCTTGTCAGAACCTCGTTGTGCATACGAAGGCAGCGTTCGCCGAATTCCAGCGGAGCGACCTCATGCGTGGTCTTACCGATGACGTCCTCCGCGATCATGCCGAACCACTCGCAGAACCGCGTGTTGACCATGCGGAAGCGTGCGTCGAGGTCATGCATGCAGATGGCGGATGGCGAGTTCTTCAATAGGCTGCTCAGCCGCTCTTCGCTCTCCACCAGCGCCCGCTCCGCTCGCTTCTGGCTGGTGATGTCGATGGCGACGACGTCGAGATAGCCCTCCGCATCGTTCACCATGGCATGGGCCTGGACGATGACGGCCGAGCCATCCCGCTTGACGAAGGCGCATTCGATCGGCGTGCCCGGCGCCGTCTCATAGCTTTCCATCAGGCGCGCATGGTCGGTAGGGTCGACATAGTGCTCGGTGAACACGAACTCCGCGACGAACTCCTCGACCGTATCGAAGCCGAAGATCCGGGCCAGTGTCTCGTTGGAGACGATCAGCCGGCCGGTGCCCAGCCAGATGCGCCCGATGCCCACCGAAGCACCATCGAAGATGGTGCGGTAGCGCTCCTCCCGTTCCCGGAGCTGGGCCGTGCGGTCCTCCACCCGCCGCTCCAGCTCGTCGCGATAGCGTTGCAGCGCTTCCTCGGCGCGTTTGCGGTCTGTGACGTCTTCGACATAGCCTTCCCAGTGCAAGAGCCGGCCATCGTCATCCGTGACAGGATAGATGTTCTGCCGCACCCAGAAGCGCTCTCCGGTGCGGTGCCGATAGATCTGGCATTCGAAGCCCTCAACCGCGCCGTGCTCCTCAATGAGGGCGCGCATCATCTCGCGGTCTTTGGGGTTGCAGTAGATTTCGCAGCCGATTTCCCGAACGGCCTGCAGCAGCGCGGCCTCGCTGTCATAGCCGTGCATGCGCGCCCCGGCCGGATTGGCCCGGAGGTACCGCCCCTCGGGCGAAGATTGGAAGATGGCGATCCCCGACCGCTCATAGAGCCGCCGGCACAGCTCCAGCCCGGCAGGGTCGTCCGCCAACAGGCCAACAGGTTTCGACATTAGCTTCCGCCTCGCGCCCCCATCCGCGAACGATCGGCTGCCCGGAGACTGAAGGGATAACCGGGATGACGTCAACAGACTACACTAATTCGGCGGCTGGGGTGGGAGCCGACGTGTTGGGTGGCTCGCCTACTGATCTGGGCTACGGCCTCAGCGGCCGGCGAGTGAGTTTGGTCCTCGGTCGATGAGAACGCGGCTGCCCTCAGCCTGACAGCGCTTCCGCCAGCCGTCCTAGGTGTCGGCCACCCTTCGGCAAACCAAGACGAAGCCAGTTGGGGCAGTAGTCGAACGGACGGGTAAGCACATGCCGCCTGGCGAGGTGCGCGAACAGCTCACTAGCATGTTCCGTAGCAACCAAACGGAACAAGTGGGTGCCGCCGGCAATGCTGAGATCTGCGGCCGCAAGCATCTCGTCGAACTGCGCCGCTTCTTCTGCCAACCTCACGCGCATTCCCTCAATCCATCCGATGTCGGCCATCGCCTGCGCCCCCACCTCCAGCGCTGGCCCGCTTACCGCCCACGCCCCCAGCGCTATGCGTATCCGGCGGGCGAAGGGCAGGGGCGCAAGGGCGAAGCCGAGGCGCAAGCCCGGCAGGCCGAAGAATTTCCCGAAGGAGCGGAGGATGATCAGGCCCGGGCGACCCGCGGCATCGGAGATGCTGGCTTCGGGCGCGACGTCGGCGAAGGCCTCGTCGACGATCAACAGGCCACCGCGAGCGGCGCGCCGATCGGCCAGGTCCAGCATGGCGTCGCGGGGAATGATGCGGCCGTCGGGGTTGTTGGGGTTGACGATGATCAGGACGGCGGCATCCGCGCCCTCTTCGGGGTCGGAGATCTCGCTCACGCGGTGGCCGGCCAGGCGCCATTGGGCCGCGTGCTCGCCATAGGTCGGGCCGACTACGGCCACGTCGGCCCGGTGCTGCAGACGGGCCAGCCACTGGATCAAGGCCTGGGTACCAGGCGCCGCCACGATATGGGCCGCGCCGTCTACGCCGTAATAGCCGGCAGCGGCCTCCAGTAGGGCTGCCTCGGCATCGGCCTGAGGCAGGCGCGTCCACACTTCAGCCGGCAGCTCCGGCATGGGATAGGGATGCGGGTTGATGCCGGTGGAAAGGTCCAGCCAGCCCTCCGGCCCGGTGCCGTATCTGGCGACGGCCGCAGCCAGGTCGCCGCCGTGGCGGACCGCCGGATCGTGGTCTACCACGTGCCCTCCCGCACCACTGGGTGGCCGCCGGGGCCTAGGGGAATGACGCGCCCCGCCTCCGTCGACTGGTTTTCCGGCAGCGGGGTCACGCGCTTCTGCCGACCCAATTCGGCCACGCTCTTCAGGCCCGCCAGCTTGGCGGCACCCTCCAGCGCCTTGGCATCGCCGGCGTAATAGTCGAACCAGGGCAGGCCGTGGGCGTCGTATTCCCGGGCCGCGGGTGGTCGCCAGGGCGGGGCCGTGCCCGTGAGGTCCAGCCAGCCCAGCGAATTGACGATCGCGACGAAGCACCGGGCTGACCGCGATTGGTCCCACGCGTCCAGGCCGTAAGCGTCGTCATAGAGGTCCTGCTTCATGCGGCCGCCGGGGGCGAGGCCCATGGGCTCCGCGGAGGACCCCAGAGCGGCCTGGGGCATCATGAAGTCCATCGTGCCCCGTGTTCGTCCCTCCCGCTTCAGCTGCTCGTACCGCTCGGGTTTCATGGGATAGGCTTGCAGCTGCAGGCCTCCGATGTCGGCGTTGCCGGTCAACTGTTCCTCCGCCGAATAGCCCGTTCCCAGCGGCATGGCGACGAATTGGCGGATGCTGCCCTTTTCCACACAATAGCCGTCCAGCCAGGGCTGGTCCGGCAGCACCAGATAGTCCTGCGGATCGTCGTGCAGACCGTCGGTCCAGGCCTCGCCGGTGATGGCGTTGATGCCGCCTGTCGCCACCTTCACGGCGAAGGGATAGCCATATCCCCGGGTGCCGGGGAAGCTGATCCACATGGCCTCGGCTTGGTGCATGGGCATCACCACGCCGCCGCGTGCGACCCAGGCCTCGGGCACGCCGTCGGTCAGGCCGTCGATCAGCCGCAAAGGGAAGGGCCCCAGACCAGGCGGCAGCGGATAGGTGCGGCCGTCATCCGGGATGCGTAGCGTGCGCTGGAACCCGATCTCCGCAATCGCGTCTTCGTGCAGGTCGGTAAACCGGACGACCAGGGTCAAGCCATCGAGCGTGATCATGGGGCAGCCTCACGGCGCAGAACGTCTGACCGGCAGAAGCCAAGAGATCGTGTCCGCCTGATGGCGGCAATACCGCCATATCCGCGAAGGCGGACATCACCCGCCGGCTTGCTCTGCCCTGTGGCAGCAAGATCCTCGCCTTCGCGAGGATGACGGTTAGGCGACGACCGGACGGATCTCGGTCCGTCAGTGCAGCTCGCTCCGCAGCTGCTGGCGCAGATGTTCGATCGGGGCCAGCATGCCTTTGCGCGCCTCATAGTGCCAGAAGGTCCAGCCGTTGCAGCTGGGCGCGCCCTGCAGCGCTGCGCCGACTTGGTGGATCGAGCCGCGGTGGTCGCCCAGATGGTTGGCGGCCACCAATGTGCCGTCGGCTTTTACATGCGCCCGGAACTGGCCGCTTGGGTCCTGCAGGGTGGAGCCTGGGGGCAACAGCCCCCGTTCCACCACCCAGCCGAAGGGAATGCGCGGCTGCTGGCGCTTGCCCGTGGTGTTCAAGAGATCCGGGTCGGCCGGGCCGGTGATGGCGGCGATGCGGTGCTGCGCGATCTCCGCATAGGCCGGGTCCTGCTCGATGCCGATGAAGCGGCGGTCCAAGAGACGCGCCGCGGCCCCGGTCGTTCCGGTACCGAAAAAGGGGTCGAGAACCGTGTCGCCGGGGTTGGTGGACGATAGCAGTACGCGGTAGAGCAGCGCTTCGGGCTTCTGGGTCGGATGCGCCTTCTGCCCGTCCTCGGCCTTCACCCGTTCAGAGCCGCTGCAGATCGGCAAAAGCCAGTCGCTGCGCATCTGCAAATCTTCGTTGAGGCGCTTCATCGCCTCGTAATTGAAGGTGGGCTTGGCTTCGCGCGAGCGTGCGGCCCAGATCAGCGTCTCATGCGCGTTGGTGAACCGGGTGCCGCGGAAGTTGGGCATCGGGTTTGTCTTGCGCCAGACGATGTCGTTCAGCACCCAGAAGCCCAGGTCCTGCAGCATGGCGCCGACGCGGAAGATGTTGTGGTAGGTGCCGATCACCCAGAGCCCGCCATCCGGCTTCAACAGCCGCCGGCAGGCCAACAGCCAGGCGCGGGTGAACGCGTCATACGCAGCGAAGTCGAGGAAATGATCCCATTCCTCCTCCACCCCGTTTACGCGCGTGTTGTTGGGGCGGTGCAGCTCACCGCCCAGCTGGAGATTATACGGTGGATCTGCGAATACCAGATCGACGCTGGCGGCCGGCAAGTCTTGCATCAGCCGCACACAGTCTCCGACCAGTATCTGGTCGCGTGTCATCTTGGTTCGCGATGCCATAGCGCGGCGAACCATGAGTCATTACCGAGTCGCCGTCAACGGGTTTTCGCAGGAATTTCGTTTTGACTGACTCAACCGATGTCGGTTGATGAGTCTGCCGCCCTCAGAGGCATGCTCAAGCGGCGGCGTGGCGGGCGCAAGGGCCGAAGCTGCGGCGGTGATGCGGTGTCAGGCCCAGGCGCGCGATCGCTGCTCGGTGTTCCACGGTCGGATAACCTGCATTGCGTTCCCAGCCATAGCCCGGATGGCTTGTGGCCAGCGCCCGCATCTCGGCGTCGCGCGCCTCTTTGGCGATGATCGACGCGGCCGCGATCGACAGGCTGATGCCGTCGCCACGCACCACCGGCAAGGCGGCGCAAGGCAGGTGGCTGGGCACCCAAGTGCCGTCGATCAGGGCCAGGTCCGGTCGCAGCGGCAGTGCCGAGATCGCACGGGCCATGGCCAACAGCGAGGCCTGCAGAATGTTCAGGTCGTCGATCTCCGCCGGTTCCGCCCGGCCGATACCAACTGCCGCAAGGTCCGAAAGGCGAGGCGCGATGGTCGCGCGCAGGCGCGCCGGCACCGATTTGCTGTCGTCGATGGCGGCGCTGAGATCGTGCGGCAGGCCCGTGCCAGGCAGGATCACGGCCGCAGCGATCACCGGGCCGGCCAGCGGGCCGCGGCCCACCTCATCGACACCTGCGATGGCGCTTGTGGGGGCGCCGTGTGCACGCTCTATCGATAGATCGGGCAAGGGAGGGGGGACTTTCCGATGCGAAAGATCGCCCATCTTGTAGCTGACTTGGCCTCGATCGTCCAGATCTTGAAGCCCGACCGCTTGGCTCAGCACGGACTAAAGCAGCGAAAGCTGGTCGCCCATGGCTGGTGGCCGGGAGAAGCGACTATTGTCCAAGAGGAAGCCGCGCGGGCCCAACCCCAGGCGCCGGCACGCCGCTGCGAAGCGGTCGGACAACAGGTCCGCTTCGGTGCCCGAGCCGCGCATACGCCGGCCGAAGCTGGCCTCATAGAGGTTGCCGCCGCGCATTTGCCGGATGCGGTTCAGCACCTTGTCGGCGCGGTCGGGCGTGTGGCTGCGCAACCATTCCTCGAACAGGCCGGCGATCTCCAGCGGCAGGCGGATCAGGGTATAGTTGGCGCTGGTTGCCCCGGCCTCCGCCGCCGCCTCGAGGATTCGTTCCATCTCCGTATCGTTCAGGCCGGGGATCATGGGCGAAGTGAGCACCGCCACGGGGACGCCCGCGGCCGCGGCCTGGCGGATCGCCTCCAGCCGGCGCTTCGGCGTTGCCGCCCGCGGTTCCAGCGTACGGGCGAGACCCTCGTCCAGCGTCGTGACGGAGACGCAGAGATGGGCCAGCCGCCGCCGGGCCATGTCCGCCAGAAGGTCGAGATCGCGAATGACCAGGGACGATTTGGTAATCAGCCCCGCCGGGTGGTTGAAATCCGAAAGCACCTGCAGGACCGCGCGTGTCAGCCCCAGCTTCCGCTCCACCGGCTGATAGGGGTCGGTGTTGGCGCCGATTGCGATCGTAGCGGGTTTGTAACCGGGGCGGCGCAGCTCCGCCGCCAGCAGCTTGGCGGCATCGGGCTTGTAGAACAGACGCGTTTCGAAATCGAGACCCGGCGAGAGGCCCAGATAGGCGTGGCTGGGACGGGCAAAGCAATAGACGCAGCCATGCTCACACCCCCGATAGGGGTTGATGGACCGATCGAACGGCACGTCGGGAGACTCGTTGCGAGCGATGATCTTTCGTGACGTGTCGACCGACAGAACCGTTGGCAGCGGGGGCAGATCGTCGGTCTCGTCATGCGCCCATCCGTCATCGACCGCGGCACGCTGGTGCGGTTCGAACCGGCCGGTGGGGTTACTTACGGCCCCCCGGCCCTTGCGTGGGCGATCGGGCATGGCATCGACCATGCCCGCAGATTAGGCCTAGAGGTCCGAACAAATCAAGAACGTATGCCGGTGCCGGCCGCGCCTGAATCTTACCGGGGCGGGTCGTAGTGATCGAGAAACCGACGGAGGTCGCGCAGGAAGGCGCGACTGTCGACGGCGATGTTGACCGACTGCCGTCCCTGATAGATGGACGAGGTCACCGCGACGATACTGAAGCCACGTTCATCCTCATAGAAGATCGGCGAGCCGCTATCGCCGGACATGATATCGCATTCATGCGACATGGTATTGTTGGGCAGAAAGCTGATGGCGTTGCAGGTGCGGTGAATCGTCAGCTGGTCGGCAGTATCGCCGCTGTAACCGGCTTGTGTGAGCCGCTGCCAGGCCCGCTGGCCGGCGCGATGAAGGTCGCTGCTGGTCAGCTCATGCACGGCGAAATGGCCGACATCGGCGCCCAGCGGCTCCTCCAACAGAACAAAGGCATAGTCCAGTCCATCCTCATCCGACCCCAGCGGCGCGGTCTCGGTGTTCTCGTAGTCTCTGGGGTACCAGAAGCTCCGCACACGGGAGATACCGACCGCTTCGCCCTTATGGAAGCCGAGCCGGAAGTCTACCGGCGGCAGCAGATAGGACTGGGAGCCTTCGGCGAACATACAATGGGCGGAAGTCAGGACGACCCGATCGCTGACCAGGGCACCGGAGCAGTGCCCGCCATCCGGAAAAGTCAACTTGCCGATGGCGCGCCAGGGCATCCTGTCGGGCGTCACGAATTCCCGATCGTCGTTGCCGAAGAACGACTGAATCTGTGCCGTCGCCGGTGCCGGGACGCCTCCGGTGACGGCCAGCGCGAGAGCGCCCAGCAGCATCAAGGCCGTTCGCATCATCCTTGTCCGATCGTCCCCGTCCCATGGCCAGAAGGCCAGTCGTAGGTTAGACATTGGCCTTATGGCACGCTAGGCAAGCAGTAGATGCAACACAATTGAAAGAGTGATGAACGAGGCGAAGCAGCATTGGGATGCCGACATCTACTGCCGGCACGCGGATTTCGTTCCGGCGCTCGGCCGTCCGGTGCTCGACCTGCTGGGCCCCAGGGCGGGAGAACGGATCCTGGATCTGGGCTGCGGCGACGGCACGTTGAGTGTTGAGATTGCGGCGGCGGGGGTCACCGTGGTGGGTGTCGACAGTGCTCCGTCCATGGTGGAACGCGCGCGCAGCCGTGGGATCGACGCGCATGTGGCAGACGGTCAGAGGCTCGGCTTCGAGTCTGAATTCGACGCCGTCTTCTCCAACGCAGCGCTGCATTGGATGCGCGATGCCGATGCCGTTCTGGCCGGGGTGGCGCGGGCACTCAAGCCCGGTGGCCGGTTTGTCGGCGAGTTCGGGGGGCACGGCAATGTCGCTGCCGTGAAGGTGGCGCTCAGCGCCGTGCTTCAGCGCCGCGGCATCGACCCGCGCGCCCACCTGGTCTGGTACTTCCCAACGGCGGAAGCGTACCGCGAACGGTTGGAGGCACACGGTTTCGCAGTCTCGACGACGGAACTGATCCCGCGGCCAACGCCGCTGCCGACCGATATGTCAGGTTGGCTCGACACCTTCGCCGGCCCGTTGTTGTCGGCCCTTCCGGAGGCCGAGCGTGCGGCGGCGCGGGATGAGGCGGTGGCGCTGCTGGCGCTTGCGCTGCGCGACGATCGCAGCCGGTGGACGGCCGACTATGTCCGCCTGCGCTTCGCCGCCCGGCTGTCTCGAGACGAGCGCGGGGCCGCCCCAGCGGACTGAGCCGCGCGAGGGCGGCCCTACCGCGAAGAGGGGCGCCGGCTTACGCAGCGGCCAGGCGCTCGTTTGGACAGGGCGTACTCCAAGGTCGTGACCATCGGGATCAGAAGCAGTGGAAGCACGATCAGGTTCACGGTCGAACAGCCAGCCTTGGCAAGGATACCGCCGGCCGACAGTGCGCTGACTGCCGCCTGTCCGTCTGTCATCCGCAGCTGATGCACCGCGTCGTTGTCGGATCGATGTCGAGGCGTTTCGGCGAGATCTCTTCGCCGCATTCCACGCAGTAGCCGTAGTCTCCGCGATCGAGCCGCCGCAACGATGCATCGATCCGCTGCAGCCTGGCCTTGCGCCGCGTCTCGACGGCCTGGGCCATGGCCTGCACCTGCATCGCGTCGATGCGGGACAGGCGCCCGACGCTCTGCTGGTCGAGCTCCACCGGCCGCCGCACCTCCTTCGCCGATGTACTGAGCTGCAGCAGCTCGTCGCGCTCTTGCTCCAGGGCATGACGAATGACGGTAGCATCCAGGTTAGGCCGATCGGTCATGGCTGCGGTCCCTCCCGTGCTCCGGGCAGGGCCATGCAGCCGCCGCCCGCACCGGCAATGGACGAGTGTGCTACAATTCTTGGTCAGGCTTCCAGCAATGATGGAGGGGCCGACCATGTCACTTTCACCCACACTACGGACGTATCTGGACGACCACCATGTCAGGTATCAGGTGGTCAGGCACGGTCGTACCGAGGACAGCCTACACACCGCGGAGGCTGCCCAAGTGCCTGGCGACTGTGTGGCCAAAGCGGTCGTGCTGAAGGATGAGAAAGGGTATCTGGTCGCCGTGATGCCGGCGACATACAAGCTCAAACTGCCCCATATCCATGAAGCGACCGGCCGGCATCGCCTCGAAATGGCGGTGGAGGATGAATTGGAGCGGTTGTTCGGCGACTGCGATTTCGGCGCGGTGCCGGCGATCGCGGGCGCCTACGGCTTGAATGCCATGTGGGACCAGAGCCTGAGATATGCACAAACCGTGTTCTTCGAGGGCGGCGATCACGAATCCCTGGTGCAGGTCGGGGCTGAGGACTTCCGCAGGCTCATGGGCACTGCGCCGACCGCGGTTCTTGCCGAACCGGCCTAACGGCGTCCGCCAGAGTGTCGGGCGGCGGGTCAGTCGCCGATCCTGAAAGCGGCGAGCGGCTGCCGTTGCCGCCCTTCGGCGTCGAAATTGTCGTCCTGCAGCCAGGCGAAGAAGGCCGCCTGCCGTGACGGCCATTCGGCATCCGTGATGGCGAACCAGGCGGTGTCGCGGTTGCGGCCCTTATAGACGGTGGCGTTCAGGAAGATGCCCTCAAACCGGAAGCCGAAGCGCGCCGCAGCGCGGCGTGACGGGGCATTCAGCGCGTCGCACTTCCACTCCAGGCGCCGATAGCCCAGGTGGTCCATGGCATAGTGCATCAACAGGAACAGGGCCTCCGTCGCAGCCCGGGTCCTTTGCGCTGCCGGAACGATGGCGATGTTGCCGATTTCTATGGATCCGGCCGCGGGATCGATGCGCATCAGTGAGGCGACGCCGATGGGAGCACCGTCGGCGTGGGCGAGATGGAAGAACAGCGGGTCGCGCTTGTCCGCCAGCTGCGCAATCCAGACCGCCAGCTCCAACTCATGGCCGAAGGGCCCCTTCGTCATATACGTCCAGACACGTCCGGTCTCATCTGCGGCATAAGCTGGAAAGAGGGTGCGGGCTTGATGGGGCATCAGCGGGCTCGCCACTGTCTGCTTGCCGACCAGCGTGACCCGCTTCGGCACGGGCGCCCCCTCCCAGTCCGTTAGCGGCAGCCCGATGGGCTGGCCCTCGGGCGACAGCGTATGCCGATCCGGTTCGCCAGCGGGGTCGATGATCTCAGACGTCATGGGCTTGCCTCCGCCCGGTTGCGGACGCGGTCATGCTTCCGCCCACACGCGCGACCGATCGCAGGCCATTGACGCCTTCTTCGCGGCCCAGAGCGACGATGGCCCGCAACTCTCGGCGCGTCAGCAGATTGTGAAGCACGACGATCATGGGTCCGGATTGTGCCCGCGACCGTGGTCCGCCGGCAAGGCGGCAGCAGGCTGCCAGGTGCGGCCGACGTCCATCCTCTCATCATCTGTCCACGGCGTTGTGCGCACACTGTGCAGAACGACGTTCAGGCCGTAGCTCCAGCGCGTCGATACCTTGCGCCCGGGGAACAGAAACTCATTCCAGAACATCGCGTAGCCGCCAACGAAGTCTACGATCTCAAAATCGCTGCGCACGGCCAGCAATCGGATCACGTCCGGCGTGAAGATCGAGATATGTGTTCGGTGGCTGCGGTCGTCGCGATAGGCATAGCGGGAGAAGTTTGATGTTCTGAGAAACCGGAGCTTCTCGAAAACGTTCCCGGTGTTTGGGACCTCCATGAACACACGGCCGCCGGGGCGCAGAACGCGCTGGAATTCCTTGAACAGGAAAGATGGCGCTTCGAGATGCTCGAGCACTTCGGAGCAGACGACCACGTCGAACGCATCCGCCGGCAGCGGGGCCAGGCCATCGATGTCGAGATCGATCCGCCGGTAGTCCAGCAGGTGGCGGAAGTCCACATAGTCTTTCTGGTCCGGCGGACGGTCGTCCGGAACCAGGCGATCACAGCCGGTCAGCCCGGTCCAGCCGTGATGGGCCAGGGCGGCTGCAAGAAAGCCCTTCGAGCAGCCGACATCGAGGATACGAGCATCCTTCGGCACTTCGTATTGCTCGAAGAGCTCGACCAGCTCTCGGTGACGGCGCGTCGTGACGCAGGTGCCCCAATAGCCGCTTTCTATGTTCTCAGGTGTCGGCGGGATCCGTGCGCCCATGATTGGCTTGCGGAAGAGGCCGAGGCGCCGGCCGAGGCGCTTCATCCGCAGCCGGATCGGTCGGGCCGCGGGCGGAGTGTGCCGGGGTTTGCGCCTGAAAAGGCGGCCGAACACTACCAAGCCCTCAGGCGCGAAGGTCGATGAAGGCCCCGCGTCGGCACGCGGCGCAGGCTGTTCTAACCGACCTGGGATCCGTGGCCGGCGGGTCGGGGAAGGTTATGGACGCGGTCAATGCCATGGCGCGGCGATTGTGCTCGCCGGTATGCCCGCCGGGCAAGGCAGGATGGTCGGAGCTTGGACGTTCTGTTCAGGTTGCCGCCCTGCGCCGTCTGTCCGCCGCTCGCCGCCAGAGATCAACGGCGCCTTGGCGGCGACGGCCAGCGGGCATTCATGATACCGTCCGTGCGCAATGGCCGAGGGCATCGACCTGCCGCATGCCCGTTCACGCTCCTTGTCGCTGGGATCAGATCATGTCCGTCGTCACGACTGTCGCAGAGCTTGAGGCGATCTATGGCCTGCCTCAAGAGGCATCAACCGTCAAAGAAGTTGATCGAATCACGCCGGAGTATCGCACGCTGATCGAGGCCTCGCCGTTCGTCATTCTGGCGACCGCAGGCCCTGAGGGTTTGGACTGCTCCCCGCGTGGCGATCTGGGCAGCGTTGTGCGCATTGGCGATGAGCGCACGCTGATGCTGCCCGATCGGCGCGGCAACAACCGCATCGATTCCCTGCGCAACATCGTGCGGGACCCGCGCGCGGCGCTCCTGTTCCTGATCCCCGGCTCCGGAACCACGCTCAGGGTCAACGGCCTGGCCAACGTGACGACCGATGCCGACCTGCTGGCCTCGTTCGCCGTCGATGGCAAGCCGCCGCGGTCGGTCGTCGTGATGACCGTAGAGGCGATCTATTTCCAATGCGCCCGCGCTATCGTCCGGTCCGAACTGTGGAATCCGGACCGGCATGTCCGCCCGGGCAACCTGCCAACGCCCGGCAGGATCCTGGCTGCAATAAGCGAGGACCGTATCGGCGGCGACACCTATGACCGTGCGTGGCCAGAACGGGCCAGGCAATCGCTGTGGTGAGACGCGGGTTGAGGATCGGGCCGAATGTAAACCCACGTGCGTTGGGAGGCTGACCGATGATGCGGCTCTGCGGGCTGGTCTTGGCGGGCTTCGGTGCCATGGCGGCGCCCGCGGGCGCACAGGAACACCTGTCCCGCTTCGGCCATGTGGCATCGGGCGAAGAACTGGAAGCAGCGCTCGACGCCAACGAACCGGCGGCGCTGGCGTTCATTTCCGGGGCAATCGGGGTGCTTCACCTTCGCGGTGGCCAGGGGGATCCCATGCTGTGGTGGGTGCCGCAATGCCTCACCGTCACCTTTGCCGGCGCGGAGGATCTCGTGCCCGCCATAAGGGCCCAGATCGAGGCGCAACCCGATGTCTCTGGGGTTGTGGGCTATGCTGCGACTGCGGTCTTGCACGGGCTGGCGGATTTCTGCGCGGACGCCCTGGGTGAGGGGGAAGTGACAGTGCCCGAATAGGTCGAAGCACTCCGGGCGCCGTCGGTTCGGCGACCGCCCGGTCCTATCAGCGGTCGACGAGACCCGCACTCGACTGCCGTCATGGCCGCTGGTAGCGCAGGCGGCATCTGATTTGGCTGGGATCAGGCTGGTGACAATGACACGGACCAGCGGATTTACTGCACTGGCCGTCGCCATCTTGGTAGGTGTCGCCGCGACCCAGGTTCGGTGGGGCACACCGCCGTACTTCGACTCAGTCGAGGAGTTGGTGGCCGCGCTCGAGACGGACGAAGAGGCGGCGCTTTCCTTCATCTCTGACGCGGTGGGTAGTATCCGTGTGTACGATCACCGAGGTAACTCGATTGTGCGGCAGTGTCGGGATGGGAACATCGCGAGCGCGGAGGACCTCGTGCCCGGCATCCGCGCCTGGACGCCGGGAACTGACGAGCTGCCGCACACCGCCTCACTGGCGATCGGGCGCGCGCTCGACGATTTCTGCGCCGCTGCCTTGGGCGACGAGACGGCAACGACACCGAGGTAGGGGCCGGATGGGAGCCAGATTAGACGGCAAGATCGCTCTGGTGACAGGCGCCGCCCGGGGTATCGGAGAGGCCATTGCCCGCGTCTTTGCCGCGGAAGGCGCGTTTGTCGTTGTCACCGACCTGGAGAACGAGGGTGCGCGTCGGGTCGCTGCTGCGATCGATCCGCAGCACGCCCGGTTCGACGATCTCGACGTCCGCAACGAAGAGGACTGGCGACGGGTCGTCGATGACGTGCTGACGCGCGAGCAGCGACTGGATATCGTTGTCAACAATGCCGGCGTCACCGGTTTCGAGGCCCGACCGGTCCCACACGACCCCGAGAATGCAACACTTGAGGACTGGCGCGCCGTGCACGCCACCAACCTCGACGGCGTATTCCTCGGCTGCAAGCACGCCATCCGGGCCATGCGGCGGACTGGCGAAGGTTCAATCATCAACATCTCTTCGCGGTCGGGACTGGTCGGCATTCCGGCCGCTGCGGCCTATGCGTCGTCCAAGGCTGCCGTCCGCAACCATACGAAGACGGTCGCACTCTATTGTGCTGAACAGGGGCTGAAGATCCGCTGCAATTCCATCCATCCCGGCGCAGTGCTGACGCCGATGTGGGAACCGATGCTGGGATCCGGCCCGGATCGCGAGGCGCGCATGGCGGCGCTGGTCGCCGACACCCCCTTGCGCCGGTTCGGCAGGCCGGAAGAGGTGGCCGCGCTGTGCGTTATGCTGGCGTCTGACGAGGCCGCCTATATGACCGGCGCGGAACTGTCGATCGACGGCGGCCTGTTGGCCGGGTCCGCGGCAACGCCAGAGGTCGATTGACGGCGCTATTCCGCGGCATGCTGACGATTGGCCTGCTGCGGGTCGGTGAACCCTTCGCTGACGATGCCGCTGGCGTAGTGGACCTGGCGGCGGATGCGAACGATCTCGAGAACCCTGTTTTGATAGGTCGTTGAGGCGAACTGTTGCAGGATCTGGTGCTCGGCGAGGTTCAGGTCGTCCTGGGTGAACGGTGTCCGTTCGGCGAAGTCTCGGATCGCTCCGGTCAGATCGTCCGACATCCATTGGAAGCGGAAGACCGACGGCATATCGCCCATATGCTGTCGGGTGAAGAGGTTGTCGTCCGTCACCACGGCGGCGCCGAACAGCACGCCCTGCGCCGCGCGCTCGTGAAACCCGTGGTTCATGAACGGGTTCGTGTTCACAACGAAGCGCGCCCTCGCAAACAGCTCGAGGCCCTCGGCCGCGGGTACGGGCGGCAGGAAGCGGGCCCGCGCGCCCGTCTTGTCGATATGGTCCCAGTTGGCGCCGATGATCAGGGCATCCAGCGGTTTTAGGGCCTCGGCCATGCGGGTGCTGCGCACGCGCCGGATATAGTCGTCGACATTGCGCACCAGCGACCAAAACAGTTCCGTGCGCACCGGGATCGACAGGTCGTCGGCCAGCAGCCGGGCGTGCAGAAGATCGACCAGGTTCGGACCATTGCCCTTGGCAGCCTCCGCAACGACGTCCCAGATGATCGACTGAACCGTCTTTGGGAACGCCGCCCACGATCGCGACAGCTCCTCCGGGTTGTTGCCGGTCTTGAGATACAAGAGCGGCACGTCCCGATCCGCCCAGGCGATGCGCGGGCGGTGGTCTAGCGCCTCGTAGGCCGGGCGCAGCAGGCAGGCCGGCTGACGGTCGGTCAGATGGCAGCGGTGGACATCGTAGAAATCGCGCGCGTGGTAGCAGCTTATGACGTATTCGCTGTCGACGCTGTGATTGGCCGGCATGTAGCAGGGGTGATCGAACAGCAGAGACAGAAAGGGCACCTGCAGACGGTCCCAGAGGTTCTGGCCACTGGGATGCGTCAGCCGCGCACCGACGCCCTGGAACCCATAGCAGAACAGCAGGGGATGGCTCGCGACCAGTGCTGCGAAGTCATCGCTGTGACCGGGCTTGGCGAGATCGACGATGCCGGTCGCAAGCCCAAGATCGGTCAGCCCGTTGTTCGTCATCGTCGAAACGTGGCGGCTGCATCCGTTTCTGTCCTGCCCGATAAAGGCGACGACCATGGGTTTGTGGCTCATGCCTGATCACCCTCCAGAAAGGCGCCGGTGCTAACTGCTTTGAATGCCCCCCTTGGTGCAGACTTGGGGGAAGGCCGGCCGCCGGCACGCCGGCCACGCGAAAGCTTGACCGGCTTTGGTTAACAACTCTTAGAGGGAACAGCCCTATGGGCCCGGCATGGCCGCTGGCACGTTGCGGGGTCAGCCGGGCTTCGGGCAGTATCTGCGCCGTCTCCCGGCACGCAGGATGCATACAGGCGATCGCTTATGCCCATTACGCTGGCCGAGCTTGGCCACCAGACCGGCCAGGCACCGTTCGACGAGGCCGAACTGCGCCGAACCTTCTACGACATGCATGACGAGACCTTTTGGCGGATCGCCGCGGAGGTCTATGAATGCACGCAGCTGAATTGCGCGGCGCTTTGGGCGCTCTATTCCAGCACCCGCTATATCGTGGAACAGGGCATCGACGGCGATATCGTCGAATGCGGCGTCTATTTCGGCGGGTCGGTGATGATGATCCTGCGCACGCTGCAGTCTGTCGGTGTCGAGGATCGTCGTGTGGTTCTGTACGACAGCTTCGAGATGTTCACCGGCGTGATCACCGAGCATGACATTAATCGCTATGGTCAGCCGGTCACGGGCACCACGACCAACTTCATGCATGTGACCCGTGCCAACGTCGCTGAGACCGGGTATCCGGAAGACAAGATCTTCTATGTTCCCGGCAATGTGGAAGATACGACGGCAGCTGCGGACAACGGCCGCATCGCCTTGCTGCGCCTGGACACGGACACCTACTACAGCACCAAGGTCGAGCTTGAGAATCTCTATCCGTCATTGGTGCCAGGGGGCGTAATCATCGTCGACGATTATGGCTACAACGAAGGCTGCCGCCGGGCGGCCAACGAGTATTTCGATGCCATTGGCAATTGGCCGCTGTTCCATCGGTCGACAAACAACTCCCGCACCGGCTTGAAGCCGCCGAACAGGTAGTCGCCGCCCGCGCTCACGCGTCGCCGATGCGAACGCTGTCGATGTCGACTCTGCGTTCCAATGCTCCCAAGGCCGTTTCGTCGCCGTCGCGCAGCAGCTTCCAGCGTTCGTGGCTGAACGTCTCCAGCGCTACGCTCGGCCGATAGGCCAGCGATGGCATCTTGGCCCAGAGCATGCCCAGCCAGGCATCGTCGACAACCACGAACAGCTCCGACAAAGCCCGCCACCCGTCGCGCAGTGTGCCCTCGACGGGCCAGCCGATCCGGCGCAGGAAATCCAGGCAGAACCAGCTTTCCGGCGAAGCTCCGTCCAGCCCGAACCGACGCAGGCTCAACAGCCGGACGTCGCCGAAGTCCGATGCCGCGTCTTCAGGGCCATCCGGCGATCGCGACCAATAGCGCAGCAGGTCCGCCGTATGCCCGAACATCACGATATCGGACGGGAAGTAAGGCACATAGGTCCGCGTGAAGGTTTGGCCGACCACGATGGGCCCGGCAAGGCCGTAGCGGTCACAGGCGGGCCGTCGCGTCTGCCTCTGCAGCGCCGCTAGCCTCTCAGGCAGATCTTCCGCCAAGAGGGCGACGTCCGTGCGCGTCTTCAAGACGTGTCCCACGCCGGCATCGCGGACGGCTTCTAGCCCCCGCAGCGTCGAGACAAGCTGCATGTTTCGATTGCGGCGGCCGGGCGTGTCGGGCGGGGCGGAGGTCAGACAGAGGTCGACATACGGGCCCAGGGTCGCCAAGAGCTGCGGATCGGCCGTCTGCCACGTGCTCAAGATCAGCAGGGCCTTCGGGTAAAGGCCGCAATAGGCCTTCACCGCCTGTTCCGTGACGCCAGCGACCAGCGGACCCTGGATCAAGATGGCATGATCATGCTGCGCGCCAGACAACCGCGGCTGCGCAGCCGCGGCAGCGCGCGTGATCTCGCCAATCCGCGACGCGGTCGACGCGTCGATGGCTGGAATGACGGTAAAGGGGCCGAGTGCAGCGATCTGCCGGCAGCAGTCGTCGTAGTAGTTGGAGAAGACGACGACCACCACGTGGTCCGGCGGCTCGCTGGCCAACCGCCCTGGCCCGGCCACGGCAAGGCCGTGGCGGTGACGCCCCCACAGAGTGTGATCGACGGCCTCCACCAGATACTCAAGGCGGTGGGGAAAGCCACCGATCAACGCATCCAGGGTCTTCCCCGTGCCCCAGCCGACAAGGCGGGTCATGCCAGGTCGGATCCGATCGAGACCTGACGCCAGCCGCTGCATGGACCCCTCCGTACGTCGCCTGGCTTGCGGCCAACGGGCTTAGATCAGTCCGCTCCCGTGATGCCGCTGGCTCACGTGGAACGGAACGAAGTGATCCCAGAGCCGGGTGTCGTGCTCCAGCTTCTGGCAGATGGCCAGGGTCGAGACCGGCCTGGCGACGCGGTAGGGCCGATTGGCCTCAATAAAACTGATCAGCGTTTCGACCGCCGAGCCGTCGGGGTCGTGCAGCGCGATGATCCCATGCACCTCGGTCATTCTGTCCAAGAGGTAGAAGTCGATCATCTTCGCATCGAAGTGGTGGCTGCCGTCGACGAAGGACAGCTTGAGTCTCGGCTCTCGATACTTCGCTGCCATGGCCGCCAAGCCCAAAGCCGACGGTTCGGCAACAGGGCGATGGCCCTCCAGCCCCAGTTTGGCCAGCAGCCTGACCCCCGCGGGCGAGGGTGATTGCAGGATGGGGTCCATTGAAACCAATGTCCCACGGCCATTCACCCGCATCGCAGAGAGCAAGAGCGCGGCTGACAGCCCATAGCCGAAGCCCGTCTCGACCACCATCTCCGGCCGAAGACTGCGAGTCAGATAGTAGAGCAGATGGGCGTCGTGCAGAAAGATCGCCCCGGGGTGGATGATCCTGTCGAACCCGTCGTCCAACGGCAGCGCGCCTGACGACAGGGCGGTTTCCAGGAACTGCAGGGCGGCAGATCCCGTTTTCTCGCCGGCAAAGAACGCGGCGGCTGTTGCCGGGTCAGGCAGATCCGCAGGCACCGAATATGTGGACAGCTCGATCTCGAATGGGTCGAGATGTTGAACATCGGACACGAGCAAATCCCTTTCCGTCCCCTGCCCAACGCCGCTGGTCGTGTCGGGCCCCGGCACCTCTGCCGCGCACGACATCGGATTATGGTGTGGCAGCCGGTTGGTTAACTTTTCTTAAAGCGGTGCTGAGGGACAACAAGCGTACGACCATAGGCAGACGTGGCCAGATCGGCGCGTTGGCTGTCACCGTTCGGCTCATCTCGCGAGGAACGACGCTCATGCGTGTGCTTTTCTGCAACCCCCCCTGGTGGCCCGGCATCCCGTTTTCCGATCGGGGGGACGGACCGTATGAGATGGTCGTGCGCGCCGGCATCCGCGCGGGCTCCCGGTGGCCCTATACCGTTGTCACCGAGTCTCGCCCTGATCAGCCGGTTTGGCGCGAGTACATGCCGTATCCCTTTTTCATGGGGTATGCGACCACCTACGTCGCCCGCGAGACCGGCGCAGAAGTCGACTTTCGCGACAGTATTGCACTGCGCGAAAGCTATCAGGCCTTCTTCGACTACATGACTCGGACGCATTACGACTACATCTTCTTTGAGAGCGCGTCGTCGAGCTGGGATCATGACGCCAAGATGGTGCGGCTGATGCATCAGCTCAGCCCGCGGTCGAAGCTCGTGATTACCGGCCCCATCACCGTGAAGCACAAAGAGATCCTGGAGAGATTCCCGGTGCACGCTTGCATTCGCGGCGAGTACGAGAAGGGTGCCACGCGCGTCGTTCAGGGCGAGTCTGGCTTCATCGACTACGACATGCTGTCGACGGATGAGATGAACGCCTCGCCCTTTCCCTATTTCGACAAGCTGCACATCGGCCGTTACTGGGACCACGCACATCCATTCCGCGACCGCCCCCAGACCACGCTGGAACAGCCGCAGGCACCGATCTGGGCCAGCCGCGGCTGCCCGTACAAGTGCATCTTCTGTGTCTGGCCGGCCGTCATGACCGGCAATGATCCGGACGGGACTAGCAAGCGGTCGGTACGGTTCTATTCACCGGAATACATCGACGGCTTCGTGCGACATCTGCGCGACACCTATAATATCTCGTGCGTCTACTTCGATGACGATACCTTCAATCTCGCCGACCGCCATGTGCTTGGCATTTCAGAGGTGATGAAAGGGATCGACCTACCCTGGTCGGCTATGTGCCGGGCGGACACCATCAAGCGCGATACCTGGGTCGCCATGAAGGAGTCCGGCTGCTACCACGTTAAGATCGGGTTCGAGAGCGGCAACCAGCAGGTGATCGACACCATCGTTAACAAGCGTCTCAACCTGGAAGAGGCGCGCAACGTGGTGTTCTTCCTGAAAGAAATCGGGATCACGGTGCACGGCACCTTCACCTACGGACTGCCCGGTGAGACCCCGGCTCAGATGCTTGAGACCAAGCAGTACATCGCTTCGATGCCCCTGCACACATACCAGGAATCCGGCACCGCGGAGATGGAGGGCACGCCCCTGCACACCCTGAAAGAGCGGAAGTCGCTGGACCGGTACAAGGGCGCCCATGTCGACGATGGCTATACGATCACCGGCGATGGCAAAGTGAAGATGGAGCAGTTGCAGCGGCAGCTGGAAAACTTCGCCCGCGCGGTCGCCTGAGGCCGGCGCGCGGCGCGACCGGCGCTGCTGCGCTGCGAAGAGCCCTTAGCCAGCGAGGCCAGACCCAGCCATGCCACACGCCAATCCCGGCAGACCTGATCTCGACCAGCTCGTGGAACGGTGCCGCCATGCCGACGTGCTGTTCGTTCCGGCCGACGGCTATCACGACGCGCCGTCGCGCGTCAGAGCCTTCGGCTTTTCGCGCGAGCTGAATCGGCGAGGCTGGAAAACGGAAGTGCTGTCGATGACCGACGACTTCACAAAGCCCGACGGCATTTCCCATATCCCGCGCAACAACTGGCCCTTGATGGACCGCTATCTGTTCGGGCGGCTGCTGGATGCGATAGCGGTCATCGCCGAGACTTCGAAGGCGGTCCTCTACACGCAGAAAGCGGACATCAACTACATCGCCGCCGGTATGGCAGCCGTCGCTGGTGGCAACCGACTTGTCTTCGACTACGACGACAACGACGTGGAGATCAATTTCACCGCCGGGCCGCTGGCCGCCATGATGGACGACTTCCATCCGCGCCGAATGATGGGCGATGCGGCGGGCAAGGCCGACGCGTGCGTTGCGTCGTCTACGGTCCTGCGCGACATGCTGACGGCCTATAACGAGAACACGCATCTGATCCGAACGGTGGTCGACACCCAGCTGTTCGATATCGCGCTGCGCGACAAGGCCGAAGCGCCCCTGCCCATACCGACGGACCGTGTGAACATCATCTGGCCCGGGTCGATCTGGAACGGCGCGATGATGCGCGACTACCTGAACATTGTGCGTTGCTTCCTGGACGTGCCGGCGGATGTGCGTCAGGGCGCCTGCCTGAACTTGTTGGCTTTCGGCAGCATGGCACCGATGGCGGCCGCCATGGCTCGCGAGCTTGCTGAAGAAGCCGAGGCCGCAGACCAGATCAGGACGCACAGTTTTCTGGAACCGGACCGCATGCCGGCGCTCCTGGCGCAGATGGATATCGGTCTGATGTTCCTGATGGAGAACAAGTACACGCGGGCGAAGTCACCGACCAAGATGTTCGAATACATGGCTATGGGGCTGGCCGTCTGCGCGTCGGCGACCGGGGAGCCTGCGCACATCCTGGAAGACGGCGAGACGGGCATGCTGGCAAGCGACACGGCGGAATTCACTGATCGCCTGACCACGCTGATCGCCGATGCCGAGCGGCGCAAGACCATGGCGCGCCGGGGCCACGAGACCATCCGCCAAGAATTCTGCTTCGATGCCATCGGCCCTCAAGTGGAGGCCGTGCTCGAACGGCTCATGTGAGGGCGCGCCTACCGGCAAAACACGACGATGAAAGCGATTGGACCAATGGACACGATCTTGGACCGCGTGCAGGACATCGAGACGATCTATCTTGAAGATGGGCTGCCTCGCGGCCGGCCAGCGTACATCTTCTGCGGCAACGACGAAGGTGTCTTTGTTCTGCAGGCCTGTCAGCGGCAGGGCATCGAGGTTCTCGGATTTGTTGATATCCTGAAGTCCGAACCGTTCTGCGGCCTGCCCTGCTATGACTTCGAGGCCTGCCGCGCGCTCGACCTGTCTGGCTGTGTCTTGATCTGCAGCTTTCGCGGCCACGATAAGTACCTCCCGCACCTTGAGGCGTGCGGCTTCGCAAAGACTGTGACGGCTCACCTGATCGCCGAAGCCGATGCACATCGACGTCAGACGGATCACCGGCTCGAGCCCGGACAGATCAATGACGCCATGATCTCGCTCGCCCCGCATCCGCAGCATGACGTCGATATCTTTGGTGGCGACTGGCTCTGTCAGCTACCGCTGCCGGATGTCCGGGCTGGCTGGGCGCCGCTGTTTGACGACCCGCGCGTGAAATGGGCGGTCGAGAAGCTTGGACCCATTGACGGGATGGATGTGCTGGAGTTGGGGCCCTACGAAGGCGGCCATACCTACCAGCTCGAGAAGGTCCACAATGCCGGTCGCCTGACGGCCGTGGAAGCGAACCCGCGGGCATTCTTGCGGTGTCTGATCGTCAAGAACCTGTTCGAGATGGATCGGACTCGGTTCCTGCTTGGCAACTTCATTCAGTACCTGGATAAAGTTGACCGTCGTTTCGACCTGATCTTTGCGTCAGGCGTGCTGTATCATCAGGCGCGTCCTATGGAGTTCCTTCGCCAATGTGCCGAGAAAACGGACCGGCTGTTCCTTTGGACGCACTTCTATGATGACGAGCACATCGAGTCGAATGCACATCTGTCGTGGCGCTTCGCCCACGATCGTGATGAGACACGATCGATCGATGGGTTCGAGTACAAGACACGATGTTTCCACTATGCGGATGGCACTCAGTCGACGAACCACCTCGGTGGGTTGCAGGAATCTGTGCACTGGCTGTATCGGGACGACATCGTAGAGGCGCTGAAGCGTTTCGGTTTCACATCCGTAGAAACGGGGCTGTACGATTGGAAGCATCTCTATGGGCCAAATCTCTGCATCGCAGCACGGAGGTGATGCGGGCAGTCCGCCGGCGCTCTCGGATTAGCCATGGTCGGTGCGCTGTCGCCGACCCGATAGCCCCATGACGACGATCGACCATCGGGCGGAAAGCCGGCGACACCAGCGGCTTGGCCGTCTCGACCTGGCTTTGGCGGCATTGGCCGAGGCGCCGCAGTTCCCGCTTGAGCATGCGTTTGCGCTGGTCAGGGCGGGCCGGCCCGCGGACGCCAAGGTGGCCGCCGCCGCGGCGCTGGCCGATCGGCCCGGCGATGCCCTGGCCCATCTGGCGGCCGGCATGGCATCCAGGCGTCTCGGCGATCTCGATACGGCGATCGACCACTTCGACTGCGCGCTCGCAGCTGACGCCAACCTGGCGTTGGTGGTGCAAGAGCGGGCAGCTGCCTTCGCCGCAAGCGACCGAGTGGAGGCAGGGCTGGTGGACCACGTCCGTGCCGTCCTCTTGCGGCACGGGGCAATGGGGCGGACGGATGTCTTAACCGATCTGGATCGATTGCCGGCCGACGCCCTGGCGGCGCGCCTTCGCGTGCAGCTTCACCACGGAATTGTCAGTGCGCAGCAGACGGCCCTACCACTCCATTTCCGCGACGCCGGGGAGGCTCCGCCGGAGGGCGCGAAGATCGTTCTCGGCCTGCTGACGCGGCTGCGCACCGAGCCGCGGCGCTCGGACTTGATTGCGGCCCTGCAGGTGGCGACCGACGAAGCCGGGTTCGGCCTGCGCGTCTATGCGACGGACTGCATGCCGGGTGACCGGTTTCTGGCCGAGCAGCCTGCCGCAAGCGGTGTTGCGGGTCTGCTGACCCAGGCGCTCGCCGTTCGGATGGCGGACGACGGCGTTACGGCCGCGATCGATCTGGACTGGGGCACCGCCGACACGCGCAGTGATGTGGTGTTTGCAAACCGCACGCCCGTGCGAATGACCTGGGGCTTGCCGACGGGACTGGTGTCGATCAGCGTGCTGCACTTCTCGCATGTCTCGGAGTGCGAGCGCGGCAAGAGCCTGACCGAAGCCGGCCAGACCTTGCCACGCGACCTGGCACAGGCCGGGCGGGACTGGACAGCCGGCATCGCTGAATCGGCTGAGACCTGTGCCGCCCTGCTGACCAGAATGGTGGCCGATACTGTTTCGGTGATGCGCGCGGACCCGTACCTGCCCTGGACCGCCCCCGGTGGTGCGCCGCCACCGCTGGACGAGATCCTGCGCGCCTCGGCCGGCCGGGAGATCACGACGACGGATCTGTCGGCGTTCAAGCGCGGGCACACGCGGTGGCTGGCCCGTCGTCCCGGCGATCCCCCCGTGATCATGACGACGCGGCGGCAGATGGAAAGGGGGCGCCTCGCCGTCGTCACACCCTACGGTCCGGACGAGATCGCGGCGTTGAGAGACAGCCAGCAAAGCGTCCGAGAGCAGGGTCTGGACGTTCGGCACTACTGCGTCGGTGTCGGCGTCGAGGTGCCGCCGCCGGCGGATGCCGGCATAGAGTACGTTCCCCTGCCGATCGAGCCGGGCGACGGCGGATGCACTGCCCTGGCCGTGGGCACGCATGTGGCTGTCGCGCAAGGGTGCGACGCCGTTGCCTATCTTGCCGCCGGTAATGCCTATCGCGAAGGTCACCTGCAGAGCTTGTGGCAATCGATAGTCCTGCACGAGCTGGATCTGGCCATGTCGCGCGCCGCCCTCAGGGACAGGGAGGGTCGCGAGTATCGCAGCCATGTCGTTCTTGGGAACGTGCCGGTCCATCACGACAGCTTTGTCAGCACGTTCATGCTGGCTGGGCGCGGACTGTCGCTGGCACCGCTCTGGTCCGCAGTTCCGGTTGCCGCCCGTGCCTTTGCCACGGGCATGTTCCGGTCCGCGCTCAGGGCCCGTGGCCTGAGCCAATTGCTGCTGCCGGGCGGGACGGCTGCTTGTGTCATGAAAGACGCCTTCTCATGGCAGCGGATTTGCGCACGCCAGTCGCCGCCTGGTGTGGAACCGCTTGGCTTCAAAGAGGCGTGGCTGATGCAGGCGAATGCCGCCGACGAGACGGTGGCCGACTGGCTCGCCGCGCTTGTTGCATTCCACACCAATGTCGACTTGCCGCCGCCGATACCTGGCGTCCTCTTCGATCGTGATCGGTTCCTGGCTGATGACGAGGCACCGCCGCGGCGTGCAGCGGCAGCTCTGGATTGGCTTGCTGGGGGCGACGGCTTGGCCCTGGCCCTGCGCCACTTGGCCGACCGTGTCCTGCCTGAACGCGGCGCGTTCGCCTTGGTCGACCCCGATTCAGCTTTGCCGGAGGGCGAACGGCTGGTGATGCGCGATCCCGAGCGGCTTTCCGCAGAGAGCATGATGGCGTCCGGCCGGCTGTTCGATGCGGTGCTGCTGCTGGATCCGCGTCCCAGCTTCGGCGACGACGCCACGGTCGATGCTTGGCTTGAAACGCTGGCGGCCGGCCTGCCGGCCCGCAGCTATGTTTTGGCGCGCATGGTGACGGCGGACCGTCATCCGGTGCTGCCGTCCGGAGGCGGCAACGGTCTGATACGGACGCTGCCGGGCATGATGGCTGAACTTGCAGGCCGCGGCCTTGGCATCTTGGGTGTGGAGCATCTGGCGCGGAGCCCCGACGGAACGTTATCCGATTGGGCCGTCGTGGTCCGGCCCCGCACGGCAGGAGCGGCGTCATGAGTGCCGAGAGACGAGCGCCGCTGGCGATGACGGAGGCCGTGGTCGTCACCGATCTGCCTGCGGCGGACCTGTCCGCCGATCTGCGCCATGCCATGTATATGGCGGTGTTTCGAGATCTGGGTCTGCCGGTCACGGTCATCTCGATGGCGGACGCGATCGCACCGGAAGTCGCGAGTTACGGCGATCCGGTCCGTGACCAGTGGGCTCGCAACCTTGCGCTCTATGACCGTCTTCACGGGCATCGGGACGCCCTGATTCTCTGCCGTGGGCTGGGCACGTTCGCCTTCGGCGTGATCTTGACCTTCGCCTATCGCGGCAACCGCATCATCCTTGACTATGACGGCCGTGATCTCGGCGGGGCGGAGCAGGGGTTCGATCGTCTCGCCGCCCGGTTACCCTCCTTTGCGGGCGAAAGTCTGCTGGCGACCGTTGCGAGTGCCAGTGCCGCCTGCGTCGCTGCATCCAAGCCACTGGACGACGCTGTGCGCCCCCTGGCCGGCGGCAGCGCCTTGCTGTGGCCGACGACTGTTCCCGGCACCGCGACTGCGGCGCCGTATTCAGCTGCGGGCGGGCGAATTCGCGTGGGCTGGTCGGGCCGGATAGACAGCGTCGAAGATGCGCGCGAGCTGCTGGTCGCCCTTGACTGTGTTGCCCATCTGCCCGATCGGCTTAGGGATCGCGTTTCGGTCCTGATCTCCGGGTCTGGCGCCTTGTGGCCACGTGTGCATGAGTTGATTGCAGCGAACCAGAACATCACGATCGAGAGGTCCGATCGCGGTTCGGTTGACGGGTTCCTGGACTGGCTCGGCAATCTCGATCTTCTGCTGTTGCCGTGGCCCGACGATGCCGGGGGCGCAACCCGGGATGCTGGTGAGGCGATTGCCGCCCTGGCGGCCAGCGTTCCGGTCTGCGCCACGGCCGTCGGCGAATTGGCGCGACTGTTTGCCAGCGATGCGGCGGTCCGGCTGGCGCCATCGGTTGACGCGCTCGCCGAATGCGTTGCCGAGGCGCTGGAAAGCGGGACCCTGCGCACGGGTGCCCGTGCGACGGCTGCCGAGATCGCTCAGCGCTTTCCGACCGGGCCAGACAGCGCACTCGGCCGCCTTGTCCACGAGGTTGCGGCCGGCGAGGGGCCGCCTTACCGCAATGCTGATCTTTCGAAGTCGCTGCGCGACGGACGCCGCGACGCCTGGATCCAGGCCGACCACATGCCCGACCTGTTCCGGTGAAGGGCGCCGTATCCGGGGCGCACGCCGCGCCAGCCGGCTGACGGTGCGACGAGGCTGCTATCCGGCCAGCAGGGTTTCGCAGAATGTGTGGGCGTTGTGTGTCGCGCGGACGTCGCCCGCGATAGCGCGCGCCTTTGTCGACACGCGGTCTCGGTCGGAACCGAAGGCAAGCATTGCCTCGGCAATCGCTGTGGCATCGAAACGTGTGGCCAAAACCCCAGCATCCGCGTCGAAACGGACCAGCTCGTCGGCCATCCAGGTGCCTGCCGTTGTAATCACGGGCAAGCCGCAGCCGAGCGCTTCCACCAGGATATGCGATGTACGCAAGTGGTAGGCATCGGGGCTGTAGGGCACCAGCACGGCATCCCCTGACGCCAGGAAGCGGTCATAGGCCTCGCCCACCAGCGGCTTGTCTACCAGCGTGACCGCATCGCCCAGTGCCTCGAGCTGCGCCCTTGTCTCGTGCGCACCGCCCCAGCACTGGATCGTGAAGCGGCCGTCGCCGCCGCTTTCCCGGAAGTGCTCGATCGCCGCTGGTAGCAGGTCGAACCCCTTCTCGGGACGTCCGTCGCCGACGAACAGGAAATGCGGCGCGCCGGACGGGGCTTCTGAGGTCGCCATTGGCGGATGCCGCTGGTCGAAGTCGATGGAAACAGGAACCAGCCGCGTCTCGACGCCGGCCAGGTCGTGGTAGTATCGCTGCAGGTTTGGCGTATCGGCGAAAAGAACGGCATCGCCCGAATGCGCGGCCCACCGCTCAAGTCCGTAGCGGAACAGCGTTTCCGCTGCCTGCCGGTTCGTGGGCGCGCATTGGAAGCTGGGCGGGAACCGCAGCACCAGGCGCAGCCGCACTCCTGGCACGGTCAGCTTAGCGAACCAGCGAATCAGGCCGATCAGATAGAGATGGCTGATGGTGTGGCACAGCACGGTGTCGCCGGGGCGCAGATGCGGCGACACGTGCTCGTCCAAGATGGCCTCAGCGGCGAGGTTGGTCTCGCCGGCATACCGGATCGTCTCAAGATCGTCGGGCGGCCAGAAATACATGTGATGCTGGAACACGCCGATGCCACGGCGTTCGGCCAGGATCGCCGGATCGCAGCGCCGCTCTGCCAGCACACGGCAGTCCAGGCCCTCGCGATCGCAGTGTTCGATCAAGAGGCGGTTGACCTCTTGGTGATGACCGACAGGAACGATGAATCCGGGGTCGACGATGTGCACGGTCGGCCGGCGTTGCGAAGCGGGCCGAACCTCGTCCGTGCACTCTTCGATCACCGCCATGGCGAGGGCGGGCCTCAGCCGACGGCGGCCAGCGGGGCGGTGTGGCGCTCCACGATCTCGCGCAGGATCGTTTCCACGGTGTGGATCGGCTGCCAATCGGGGAAGTGCCCTTCGAACTTGCGGGTGTCGCTGACCCACCAGATGTGATCGCCGACGCGGTTGGTCTCTTCGTAAGACCAGTTCAGGGGCCGGCCGGTCAGGCCCTCGCACAGGGCGATGGCTTCGAGCATCGAGCAATGCGACCGGCGCGCACCGCCGATGTTGTAGACCTCGGCCACCCGCGGTGCGGCGAAGAACGCCCGGAACGCCGAGACCAGGTCTTCGGCATGGATGTTGTCGCGGACCTGCTTGCCCTTATAGCCGAACACCGTGTAGGGCCGGCCGGTGACGGCGCATTTGGCGAGATAGGCGAGGAAGCCGTGCAGTTCGGCGCCCGCATGGTCGGGACCGGTCAGGCAGCCGCCGCGGAACACGGCCGTGCGCATGCCGAAATACCGCCCGTATTCCTGCACCAGCACGTCGGCCGCCACCTTCGATGCCCCGAACAGGCTGTGCAGGCTGGCATCGATGCTCATGTCCTCATCAATGCCGAAGGCGTGATAGGCGTGATCCGGCGCGATCTCCCAGCGTGTGTCCAGCTCTTGCAGCGGCAGTGAGTTCGGCCGGTCGCCATAGACCTTGTTGGTGCTGGTGAAGATGAAGACCGTTTCGGGGCAATGGCGCCGCGCTGCCTCCAGCAGGTTCAAGGTGCCGTTGGCGTTGACGGAGAAGTCCGTGAAGGGCTCGCGTGCCGCCCAGTCATGCGATGGCTGGGCTGCGGTATGGATGATCACCGAAACGTCGCTGCCGATGCCGCGCAGCAGGGTATCGATGCCCTCGGCGTCGCGAATGTCCTGATCGACGTGGCGGTAACCGCGCAGCTGGCTCTGGAGATGCGCGCGCGTGGCCGACGTGCTGGCCTCGGGGCCGAAGAAGTAGCGGCGCATGTCATTGTCGATGCCGACGACATCAAGCCCCAGATCGGCGAACTGGCGACAGGTTTCCGCACCGATAAGGCCGGCCGAACCTGTGACGACCGCTATGCTCATGACCCTGTTCCCGAGATTGCGAGACGAAGAAAAAGGCTAGCCGAGTATTCCAGCCAGGCTTGTCTCGTTTTCCTCAATCCACGTGAATATATCGTTAACCAAACTTGCCAGGTTGCGCTGCGGCGTCCAGCCGGTGGCAGCCGTCACACTGCCGGAATCGGTAACGAAATAGGGAACGTCGGACTCCCGGGTTACCGGGTCGCTGCCGATGGGGATCGTGCGGCCGGACCGCTGCCGGCAGGCTGCCGTCAGCTCCAACAGAGACAGGCTCAGGGCCGGCCCGCCGCCGACATTGTAGGTCGCGCCGGCATGGCGATCGAGATTGCCGACTTGGATACGCACCAGGTCGTAAAGGTCATCCACATGCAGGACATCGCGCACCTGCGTGCCCTCGCCGCCGAAGCCGATATAGCTGAGCGTGCCGCCGAAATGGTGGCGCGCCGCCCACAGCACCACCACGCCCTGGTCGACCTTGCCCATCTGCCATGGGCCCGTCAGCACGCCGCACCGGTTGATGACCGATCGCAGGCCATACATGGCGCCGTATTCCGCGATCAGCAGTTCTGAGGCCAGCTTGGTCGTGCCGTAGAGGGTGCGGTGGCCGGCCAGGGGAAAGTCTTCCGCAATGCCAGCTGCCGACCAGCCAAGGCCGGCGGCGCCCGGGCTGATCTCCAAGCGGCCGCCCACGAGCTCCAGCGGCAGGGCGCGCAGCGGGTCGATGGGATAGACCCGGCTGGTGGACAGGAACACCATGGCCGCGCCGTGCCGCCGCGCCGCCTCCAGGCAGTTGATGGTGCCGCCTAGATTGGTGTCCAGCACATAGGCCGGGCTGCCGCCATAGCCAGCACTGGCAGCCGGTTCGGCGGAACACTCAAGCAACAGGTCGAAGGCGCCGACCTCTTCCAGGTCGCCCGCAACGCGCACATCGCCGTGGTGAAAGGCCACGCCTGCCTGCTTCAGCCGGGCCAACGCCAGCTCGCTGCCGCGCCTGCGCAGGTTGTCAAATGCGATCACCGTCGTGTCCGGCCAGTCGCGCTTCCAGGCAAGCGCCAGGGATGACCCGACAAAGCCTGCACCGCCGGTGATTAGAATGCGCTCTGGTGTCATCACTCCAAGTCCGGATTACGGTCGGTCATTGCGCTTCACCTGCTGGCGCCATGCCGGTCTCAACGCGTGCGAGCTTAGCCGCCCTGACAGCCGTAGAGGCCGCAGAGGACTGCCCTTGCTTCGCGACCGCCGTTGCAAGGTCCCGCAGGGCGGAGGCATAGGCCCCATCGGCGGACCGGCCGAATGCCTCGATCAGTTCGGCCGGCCGGATGTCTTCAGCGTGATCTTGCAGCGTGTCGACGGCAAGACCCCAGAATTCGGTCCGATCTACTAGCCGAGACGGATCGGGGACGGAGAAACAGTCGTCCAGCAGCAGCGCCACCAAGGTCAGCATCCGGTCGGGCGAAAGCGGGCGCTGGCGCGCAGTATCCTGCCGCAGCCTCTGCCGGCGGTAATCGAGTGCGCGGACGAAGAAGCGCTCGATTTCGTCATCCGTGAACCCGAAGCCATGATCCAGGATGCCCTCTTGCGCGATCCGGCCGATCATGTCGCGGTGTTCGCGGTGATGCACGTCCCAGAGGGTGCGGGTCACTGAGCCTTCGTGTTGACGCCAGCCCAGGAAGCGGCCGTTCAGCCTGGCGATCGACCGGTCATGCTTGGCCTCAGAGATGACGAGGTCGAGAAAGAAACGCCAGTCACAGAGGAAGTGATAGTCCGTCGGCAGCCTCAGGCCGCGGTCGATCGCAGCGCGGGAGAATACCAGCGCCGACGGAAGGGCCGTGGCGACACAGAGGGTTTCGATCAGCAGTGTACGCGCCGGCAACAGCACATGCCCCTCGGCCCGCCGGGCCTCGAACACGTCGGTGAACGGCTGGGGGTAGGAATAGACGATCTCCACCGCGCCACCGTGCTCGGTCAACACCGCCATCTCGTCGGCCAGGCAGTTTGCGGCCAGCACATCATCGTCGTGCAGCATGCGGATATAGCGGCCCGCCGCTGCCTCCAGCCCGCGGTTCATGTTGCCCGCCTGGCCGAGCTTCGGCTGGGTGAAAAGGTAGCGAACGGCGCAGGGATGGGTTTCTGCGAATGCGTTCGTTGCGTCGCGGATCGCCGCCCGATCCGTGTCCCAGGGCGAGTCGTCGCTCACGATCAACTCAAACCCGTCAAAGGTCTGGGCGTGGAGCGAAGCTAGCGTTTCGCGAAAGTAGTCCGGCCGGCCACTGACCGTGACCACGACGCTCAAGATGGGGCGGCCGTTCATCGCGGCTTCAGGCGGGCAATGGATCGGCGGTGGCCGGACGGGCCGCATCGGCAGCCCGGCGGGAGATATCCATGGCCAGGAAGCGCTCGAGATCCTCAGGCGTGCCGAGACCGTACATGCCGGCGCCGACGCCACCCACGTCGTACCAGCCGACGCGGCCGCCCTCTGCGATCATGCGGTTGTAGGCGGGCGCCACGTAGAACTCGCCGTTGACCCGTTCATCGTCAGCGATCATGGCGGCGGCGGCAGCCACGAAATGGCGCCCGTGACGGTAGCTGTAGATCCCGGTGGTCGCCTGGTTCGAGACCACCTGCTTTTCGACCACCTCGGTCACCAATCCGTCGGGACCGATGCGGGCATAGGACCATTTCGGATCGTCGGCCCGCATGGTCATGATCAGTCCGTCGAGACGGCCTTCGTCCTGCGCCTGCAGATAGCGGCCCATATCGAAATCGACCCATTGGTCGCAATTGGCGATCATCAGCGGCGCGTCGGTATCGATCAGTTCGCGGGCGGTCAGCACCGTGCAGGCAGCACCCTCGGTGATGCCGTCAAGCGCCAGGATGCTGCAGCCCGGCGCCATCGCCTCCAGCCGCGCCGCCAGGTTCCAGCTCTCCAGATGCGCGCGCTGGCAGATGAAGATGAACCGGTGCGAGCCAGCAGGTCTCAGATTGGCGATCACGACGTCGATCATCGCGCGCCCGTGTATCGGGATCAGCGGCTTGGGGACGGTATAGCCGGCCTCCGCAAACCGGCTGCCTCGCCCGGCCATCGGGACGACGATGTTCAGCGGCTGTGCGGTGTTCACCGGCGCGGGCCCCTTCGCTTACGCCTCGGCCGCGTCGGCGGGATACTTGTCGCCAGGCACGCTCGGCAGCTTCACGACCACCGTCATCACATCGGTGAGTGCCGCGAAGTCCGTGGGCTCGCCGGGGTCGAGAACGACGATATCGCCTGACCGCCAAGTGCGCCCGGCCATCACCGCTTCCCCCTCCAGGATCAGCGTCACTTCGGTGGCGACGCGGTGAACATGCGCCGCTTCGCGGTCGCCCTCGCGATACTGCTTGACCGCGACCTCAGCGGCATCGCTGGCCAGCGCCGTCGGTTGAAAACCGCCGACGAACCAGCCGCCGCGCATGTCTTCCAGGCGATAGTGGCGCACGGCGCCTCAGGCCCTCAGTCGTGACAGGTGATCTTCGTATTGCACCAGGCCGGGCGGCGTGGCCAGCGAATGGTAGCGGCCCCGGTCGATTTCGTGGACGCCCACCCGTGCTCCCTGCAGGATCAGCTCGTTGTAGGTGGGGCAGACATAGAAAGCGCCATCCACATGGGCGTCTTTCTTGATCGATTCGCCCGCGGCCAGCACGAAGTCCAGCCCTCGGCGGTAATAGTAGACGCCCGCGGTGGCGAGCTGGCTGATCGGGCGCTTCTCGCTCGCCTCGACCACCAGGCCGCTCTCGTCGCAGCGCACGTAAGACCAGCGCGGATGGACCGCGCGGAAGGCGATCACGCCGCCGTCCAACTGCCGTGCCCTGAAGTCGGCGATGGCGGAGGCCAGATCCGCTTCGACGATCTGATCGCCGTTGCAAATCACCAGCGGCGTATCGTTGCCGATATGGTCGATCGCCAACAGCGCAGTGCACGCCGCGCCGCCAGTGGCTTCCGGCATCTGGATGACCACGGCGGACGGCACCAGGAGACGAATGACCGAGCCCAGGTGATAGCGCTGATCGTCCTGCCGGCGGACGACGAAGATGAACTGGCCATCGTCGCCTACCAGCGGTGCATAGCAGTCGATCACCCGCTCGATCATCGGCGCGCCGCCGACTTCGATCAGGGGCTTGGGATAGACGTGGCCCGCCTGCTCGAACTGTGTGCTGGGGCCGCCAAGCAGAACCAGAACGTTCACTGCGCCGGCTCCGCAGTCAGGGCGCTGCCGGGGCCGTCAGCATTGGCTACGGGGTGTCGGCGGCGGTGCTCGATCTCGGCGATCCGGGCCAGAATGGCGTCCAGCTTGACGTCGGCCGTCGTTTCCACCTCCAGAACATGGGCGCCGGAGCGATGGGCCGCCTGAATGCCTTTGGGGTTGTCCTCGACAATCAGGCTCTCACCGGGCGTCACTTCCAGCCGAGCCATGGTCAGCTGGTAGATTTCCGGATCCGGCTTGGGCCGGGAAACATCTTCATTGCTGAACAGGCAGTCGAAGTAATCGATCAGATGTGCCTTGCGCATCATCAGCTCGACGCTCGCGCCCACGGCATTGGAGGCCACTGCCAGCCGATAGCCCATCGCCTTCAGCCGGGACAGCAGGTACTGATGCTGAAAGGTCGGCTTGCAGCGGCTGTGCACGATCTCCGTCGTGTAGAGCTGCTTCAACTCGCCGATCAGCGGATGCAGGCCTTGCGGCAGGCCGCGTTCGCGCGACAGCATTTCCAGCTTGGTGCGCGTCGGCAGGCCGTCATAGGTCACCAGATGGTCGTACCGGCCGATCTCGTACCCGAACAGGCCGAGAGCGCGGTTCAGCGCCTCGTAATGCCAGTCTTTGGCGTCGATAAGGACGCCGTCCATGTCGAAAATGACGGTGCGGATCCGATCAGGCAAAGCGTCTCTCCGCCTCTTCCGGATGGTCGGTGCACAGCAGCACCCGCTCGTCGCCCATCGCCGACCAGTCGGCCCAGCGGTCCCAGGCGGGCGCGTGCTCGCGGCCATGCAGTTCGGGCGAGACTAGGCAGACGCGCCGGCCGGCATCGAGATGCGCCGTGATCACCGCTTCGTCGAACCAAGTGTCGTCGTAGAACGCATCAAGCCAGACGCCTGCGGCCCGATCCAGCAGACAAGGGTCCGGCTCCACTTCGCTCTGCCGTACGAACACGTTCGGGCCATTGTCGAGATAGGCCAGGGTGTCGGGGATCGACATGTCGAAGACGAACGCGTCCTGCAACAGCGAGCCCGAAAGGGCGGCGTTCAGCCGACCGCACAGGCCATCGGCCTTGAGATTCAGCGCGATCGGCACGTCGCATCGGAAGTCATGGGCCAGTGCCAGGAAGTCATCGACGGTCATCTCCTGGCCCGTCGGCGGGTCATGGGAGACGACAAGCCGTCCGCAGGCGTCGCGCACGTCCAGCTCGATCCCGTAGCCAAGATCGAGCGCGCGCCGGAAGGCGTCCGGACTGTTCTTTTCCTGCGGCGTCCACCAGTAGCCGCGATGGCTCACATATCTCACGACTGTCGGTCCCGCTTCGGCGGCCCGGGGAGCGGCCCGCCATGTCTTCACGCATACTGCGCTCTGCGGCGTTACCGATGCGTTAACCAATTCCTCGAAACGGAGCCGCGAGGCTGGTCAGGCCACCGCCATCTGTACGCTGCGGAAATACGCCACGGTATTGGCCAGCCCATCTTCCAGCGGCACTTTCGGCGTCCAGTTCAACAGCGCCTTGGCGCGCGAGATATCGGGGCAGCGCTGCTTCGGATCGTCCGACGGCAGCGGCTCGTAGACGATCTTCGACGTCGATCCGGTCAGCTCGACCACCAGTTCCGCCAGCTGCCGGATCGTGAACTCCCGCGGATTGCCGAGATTGATCGGGCCCGTGACGTCGTCGGGGGACTCCATCATCCGGACCATGCCGTCGATCAGATCGTCCACATAGCAGAACGACCGTGTCTGGCTGCCATCGCCATAGATGGTGATCGGCTGGCCCGCCAGGGCCTGGACGATGAAGTTGGAAACCACGCGGCCGTCATTGGGGTGCATGCGCGGGCCGTAGGTGTTGAAGATGCGGATCACCTTCACCTGCAGGCGATGCTGGCGGTAGTAATCGAAGAACAGCGTTTCCGCACAGCGCTTGCTCTCGTCATAGCAAGACCGCAGGCCGATCGGATTGACGTTGCCCCAATAGTCTTCGCTCTGCGGATGGACCGTCGGGTCACCGTAGACTTCGCTGGTCGAGGCCTGCAGGATCTTTGCGCCGGTGCGCTTGGCCAAGCCCAGCATGTTGATGGCGCCGTGCACGCTCGTCTTCGTCGTTTGCACCGGGTCGTGCTGGTAGTGCACGGGCGAGGCCGGGCAGGCGAGATTGTAGATCTGATCGACCTCCAGATAGAGCGGGAAGGTCACGTCGTGCCGCAGGACCTCGAAATACGGGTCGTTCAGCAGCGACACGAGGTTCTCGCGGTTGCCGGTGTAGAAGTTGTCCGCACAGATGACGTGATGGCCCTCGTCGAGCAGCCGCGCACAGAGATGCGACCCGAGAAATCCGGCACCGCCCGTCACCAGCACAGTCTTGCGAAAACGCTTCATGGCCCCCTCGCGGTAATCTTTGTGAAGATCCTGGGGCCAAAGGGATTTAAGAGACGTTAACCTTGTTGGCTAATGTCCCCAGTGCGGGGGCAAATCCCCTGTCATGGGGACGGCATCACGATTGTCCTGCGATGATGGTACCCGGCTTAGGGTTATCTTGTGGAACTGTCAGTACGGCACGATGATTCAGTACTTCGACGATCTCTCGGACTTCCACCAATGGCGATGGGTTGCCAAGCCTGCACTGGATGCAGCGGCGGTCGAGCGTGCGCCCAGGGCACGGTTGGCCTTCTTGCCGATGACAGTGGGCCGGATCGATCGGCAGTATCGGGCGTCCAACTGGCGGCTGTCGGAACTGCTTCCGCGCAATCTCTCCGCACTCGGATATCCCATGTAGCGTCCGATCGGGACTGACGGCCGCTGACGGTTAAGAGGTTGTCAACGCAAACCTCCTTAACCTTTCGGAAATCGCGAACGCTACGTCATCCGCGTCCCTTCGCGGTTATCCGTCTGCGCCCTTCGAGGGAGTTCCAGCATCATGCGTATTGCCCGCCCAGCCCGCGATATGGGGACGACCGCACCGATGACCGGCCAGGTTGTCGGGCTGGTGCCGGCGCGCAGCGGCTCCCGTGGTCTGAAGAACAAGAACGTGCGCGAGTTGGACGGCGTGCCGCTTCTGGTGCGCGCCGTGCAGTCCGGGCTCGCCGCATCCTCGCTGGACTATGTCTTCGTCAGCACGGACAGTCCCGATTACGCGGACTTGGCGAGGAGGGCCGGCGCCGATGTTTCGTTCCTGCGGCCGGCCGAATTCGCCGGCGATGCGGCGACCGATCTGGATGTCGCCCGGCATGTCGTGTCCATGCTGGATGCGGCCGGACGTCCGCCCGCGATTATCGCCTGGCTGCGCCCGACCACGCCTTTGCGCCAGCCCGCAGATATCGACAACGCCGTCGCCCTGCTGCGCTCACGGCCCGATCTGCACAGCGTCCGGTCCATCACCAAGGTAACCAAGGGGCACCCCTATTGGAGCAAGCGTCGTGACCAGGACACAGGGATGCTGACGCCCTATGTCGATGGCTGCGACGAGCGCACGCATCCCCGCCGGCAGGTGCTGCCGCCCGTCTTCCGCGCCAACGGCGTGATCGATGTCTTCCACGCTGACAACCCGCGGCAGGACTTTCTGTTCGGCACACGGATGCTCGGCTATGAAGTGCCGGAGATGAGATCCGTCGATATCGACGCGGCGGTTGACCTGGTGATGGCCGAAGCGTGCTTGCGTTGGCTGCACGAGAACGGATCGGGCGAAGCAGCGGCCATCCCGACGGCTGCGTACGAGATGGCAGTGGTCTAAAACGAAGAACTCGAGCCGGACTGCGTGGGTGCTGCCTGCCTTTGGGAGTGCAGTGCGTCAGGTGGTCAGAACCACTGCTCCAGCCGGTCCATGGCCGTCCAGAAGCCCTCACCGTCGTTCTTGTGACCTTGCCAGATCTCCGGAATGAAGCCGGCGCTCGGCGCTACTCGCTGCAATTGTGCGGACAGTGTGCCGAAGTCGATATCACCCTCCCCAATCTGCAAGCCTTCGCCGTCAACGCCTTTGGCGTCCGCGATATGCATGTGGCCCACGAATGGTCCCACGGCGTCGAGAAAGGTGCGCATGGACCGTCGTGCATGCGTGCAGGCCAGCTGCGAATGCGAGATGTCCAGACAGATGCGCCGCCGATTACGTTGGCAGTATTCGCCGATCTCCTCGCCGTCGACGAAGATGTTGTGATGGCTCTGACCGCCGAAATGCCAGGGAAAGGGTGGCATCGTCTGCGGCAGGATCTCGATGTCGTCGGCATCGAGACGGGCCAGGCACGCCTCCAAACGGCGATAGAGGGCGGTAGTCTGGGATCCCGGTCGCGGGCCGTCTGAAGAAAATCCGCCGACATTGGTGACGATCGGTATCGGCGTCTTCTGCGGACGGTGAAATCCACGCAGCCGTCTGGTCACGGCGATGACGCGTTCCAATTCGCGAATGGACCGCTCACGCACCTGCTCTTCATCCGCGCAAAGGTCCAGCAGAAAGTCGCCTTCGAACAATTCGGGGCAATGGACGACAAAATCCAGATCGTACGCACCCGCAAGGCTGTCTCCCGGATCCTCATCGAGATCTCGGTAGCTGAGGTGGTACTCGACAAAGTCGGGGTTGCTGGCGGTCACGATGCGATCCAGATCGTGATAGCGCACCGGGATGCCCCATTGGCGGCGCAGCCGATAAGACCGCGGCCGGATGGGAGCGTCAGCAAGGTCTCCGGCGTAGAAGAAATCTCCGGCGGCGATATCGCGCGTCATGCGCCGGCCGATCAGCTCAGTCTTCCGGTTAGGCTGAATGCCCCGGCCAGGGCTGGCGACATGGATGTCGCTTTCCTCGACGCGTTCTCCCCGCGCAATTGCGCGTGTAGCGACCAGGCTCTTGGCCAGGTTTTCCCGATTGATCATTTCACCCTGGCTGATGCAACGCTCGCCCCCATTGCCGAGGGCGGCGTCGACATCGCGAATGGCCTGCACCATATCTGCGAACTCGTCGGGCAGTAGGCTAACCTTGTGATCCACCCCCTCCATGGTCCGGTCCACCGTGAAGTGCTTCTCGATGACTCTCGCGCCCAGAGCCACCGCGGCGACGGCGACCGCGGCGCCGCGCTCATGCCCCGAATACCCCACAGGGCAGCCGTACCTGTCGGCCAAATGCGGAATGTAGGAAAGGTTCACGTCCTTCAGCGGCGTCGGGTAGGTGGAATTGCAGTGCAGCAGGACCAGAGGCGTCCCTGCCGCCTGCAACAGTCCAACGCTCTCCGCAATCTCGCTTTCCCGTGACATGCCTGTAGAGAGAAGAACAGGCTTGGCGGTGGCTGCGACGCGGATCAGAAGGTCATGGTTGGTAAGATCGGCCGACGCGATCTTGAATGCGTCGACGCCCCATGTGTCCAGGATCTCAACGCTCGCCGGATCCCAGGGTGTGCATAGAGGCAGCAGACCGAGACGTCGTGCGTAGTCCATAACATCAAGAAGCGAGTCTGCCGGCAGGTTGAAGCGTGCCAGAAGGTCCAGCGTGTACTCGGTCCCCAGATCCTCCCGCATGACAGAGACGCCGCCGCCGTTGCGATAGAGGCTGGATATCTGCCGCATCTGGAACTTCACGCAATCGGCACCGGACGCATGCGCCAGATCCACGAGATGCCGCGCCAGGCCGGGATCACCATTGTGATTGTTGCCGATTTCCGCAACGATCAGTGTCTGCTGCGTCTTGCCGATGGTGAACGGTCCGATCACCGGATCGCGGTCTTGCAGGGTTGCGAATGCCGCCAGGTGGCCATGCGCGTCAAGCAGTGGGATCACGTCGATCCCATCCCTGAACAACTGCGTCACCTTCTCCGGTGGATCGGTCAACAAGGCGGAGACAAACCGGGGGCGAGCCACCGCCGACACCGGGACGCTCAAGTCTGCGTAGCCCCGGTCGATCAGCCAGCGCCGCACATCACCATCGCTGAGAACTCCCGTCGGGCGTTGTGTGTTATCTACCGTGAACGCCACCCGCGAGCGGTTCTGATCGACCTTTTCAAGGGCGCGCGACAGCAAGTCGCTTTCCAGGATGCAATACGCGGCAACATTGCGATCGATGATCATGCGTGGTTGTCCCGACGCTTTTCCACAAGGGCGATGGCTTGTGAGCAAGGGAGCTTGCTGACGGTTTCCGCCCGTCTCGTGAAGTGCTGCTCTATCGTTCGGTTGTTGCCGGGAAATGCACCATAATCATCCAGGATCACAAAGCCACCTGTAACGGTGCGGGGGAATAGCCGCTCCGGCGCAGCCGGTATCGGCTCGTAAAGGTCGACATCCATGTGCGGGAGGGAGAGCCGAAGCTGCGGCGTCCTCTCCAGGACGATCTCGCTGGGCAGGTCATCGCTGCGACGGAACCGGTCCAGATGCGTGACGAATTTGGTGATCCGTCCAACGCCCGCCGTGGCATAGAAATCGTTCTCGTCATCGAAGGCGCGATCGAAGTCCGGGCTCAGCGGTTCGCTCCCTCCAACGGCGTCGGCGCCATGTGCTGATCGGGCAACGCATCGATGTTGACGCTCAGGCCCATACGCATCTTGTTGGACACGGAGCCGGCGTAGTCCGGTGCCTCAAGAGCGTCCTTGGCAAACAGTCTCGCCAGCAGCAGGCGGTTTCGTTGGCCGAACTCCGCGAGCGTGAAGGATTCGCCGCTGTCGCGATGCCGGATCAGAAAGCGGGCCACGTCATCGCTGACCGGAAATGAGTTGCCCCAGCGCACATTCAGCAGATGGAACCCGTCTTCCGCTCGGAACCGCAACCGGCGCGGCGCGAGGAACCGCAGCCCGCCATCGATTGCGGTCAACAGATCCGGATCGTCCAGCGCTGTGAAGTGTCGGGTGAACGCGTGCGGGCCGACGAACAGCGGATCCTTGGCATCATGACTGCCGGAATGAGCCTGGGCGCTCATGCTGCATCCGGACTCGCAGATGTTCTCATATGCGCAGCCTCGGCAGCCGGCATACCGGAACGAGCCGTTGTGCCATTTGCGCATGCGATCGCGATAGATCTCCCCGATCGGTCGATCGAACAGATTACCGTAGCTCTCCTCTTCGTGGACGCAGACATGGGTCGTGCCGTCGGCATTCACGCTGATCCGGTGTCCCGACTGGGATGGACAGCCCCTGCCGGCAAAGTCGGCATAGCGTTCGAGATCGCCAAGGAAGCATAAGGGGTAGGCGACCAGCGTGCCGACCATAAGGCCGAATTCATCGCGGACCCTGAGGGCGTCGTCGAGCACGGCCAGCTGCTCTTCCGGCGTCAGGGTGTAGTCGGTTTCCTTTGTCGGATCACTGTAGGTCGGGGGAACTGATCGGGTCACGAACAGCTTCTCTACGCCCAGGTCAGCCACGAGGCGCCCCGTCTCGTAGACGTCGCCCATGTTGGCGCGGGTGATCACCATGTTGACGCTGATCCGGATGCCGCCGTCGACGCAAAGCCGGATGCCCTCGATGATCTTCTCGTAAGATCCGACGCTGTTCATGATCCGGTCGTTCACGACCGGGTCTAATGACGGCAGGCTGGTCAGGATGTGATCCAATCCGACAGCGGTGAGCCGGCACACACGGTCCTGCGTGGCCAGCATCAAGTTGCTGTTGCAGCTGACCGATAGGCCGAGTTCCCGGCTGCGCCGGAGGCCGTGCTCCAGCAGCTCGAACCGTGAGAACGGCTCGCCGCCGGTGAAGATCACGTGAAACACGCCTGCGTCGGCCAATTCCGCCAACACTCTGTCAAGGCGCTCGGTCGTAAGCGATGTCGTGCCCATGCTTTCGTCGCGCCAGAAATTGTAGCAGTGGCGACACTTGACGTTGCACAGATCGGTCAGCTCGAGATTCGCGGTCGTGGGTGCCGAGAACAGCCTCTTCATGACGGTTCACCACTAGCCGGGGCTGCAGTCGCCCACTCTCCCCGCAGCGCAACGCCTGGCAACAGGGAACCATTGCCCGAGGTGAAGCATACGCCGCGGGCATCGAAGAATGCCTCTAGTCGCGACAAGGCGTCGGGATCGATCGACAGCGAGTCATCTTGGCGTTCCATGCGCTGCAGCCGTGCCCATGGGATTTCCAGTTGCTCGGCGACGTCGTCTATCTTCAAGCGCAAGGCCGCTCGAGCCATCCGGAGTTGTATTCCTGTCACCATCAGCCCGACCTCAAGTTCGCGCCTAAGAAGCAATCGGACGGCGGTGGGTCACCGCTCGCCTATCTTCGAACAGCACTCGCATACGGCACGGAAAGACCCAGCCTCTCCCTACAGTTCGCTCAGGACATGTTAACTCTTCGTAAAGCAAGGCTGGCTTCGTTGCGGCATGTGTGGCTCCCATCAATGATTTGTTAAGCGAGACTCTGGTAACGCAGACGCACAATCTCCATGGCGCGCGGACGGTAAATGCCCAGTTCTGCGGCGCCGAAGACCATCGGCAAGGGGCGCGCAGTCATGGGCTTCCGTTGGGAAGAAGACGATATCGCTGAGCTTTGGGGCGAGTATGCGCGCAAGGCCGAGCGGTTCTGGGCCACCCAGGCCCACGCGTTTCGCCCGCCCACCGACGACGTCATCCTGCTGGAGCTCGTCAATCCCCATCCACCCTACGTCATCACCAATCTGTTCATCGCCCAGTACCTGCGCATGCGTACCGGCGCGCAGATCGTTGCCATCATCGGCCATGACGGGGCGCCCATGGGCGAGGTGGCGAGAGCCTTCGGCGCCAAGGTGGTGGAACCCAGAGTTTGGGACCACGCACGCGGGGAGCAGGCCTCGGCGCCCTGGCGCCAAGCGTCACGACTGGTTGGCGCGGATCTGCAGCGTTGGGTTCTGTCTCTGAACATCGACGGACTGCCTGTGGGCGACGTAATCTACGACGATTTCCTGCGCTTCCAGTGCCAGACCACCTTGACCGAACCCGGTCCGGACCTCGACTGGACCCTGACCAAGGCGTGCATCCTCTACCTTTACGGAACCGACGTCCTGAGTCGGTTTCGCGTTCGCGCCCTGGTCACGGGCCATCGGGTCTACAGTGACTACGGTATCCTGGCCCGGCTGGCAGCCAAGCAGGGCGCATCGGTCTTCAGCATCAAACCCCCGAGCGACCGCTTCACCGTGCGCCGATACGACAGCCTGCCGGATCTGTGGACTCACGAATACCGCTTCCTGCCGAGCGAGATCGCCCAGGTTCCGGCGGCGTTCCGGGCCGAATTGGCCGACGGGGGGCGCGAGTGGATCGAGCGTCGGTTTCGCGGTCAGACGAAGCGGTCCAACGAGCCGGGCATGTACAGTGCGTTTGCCACTGAACTGCCGGTGCTGGATCGCCGTGAGCTGCAGACCGGGATTGGACTTGATCCGGAGAAGTTCACGGTGTGCCTCGTCTCCCACGTCTTCACCGACGAGGCGCATTCAGGCAACTGGTCGATCTATGCCGATCATCATGTCTGGTTGGAGCGCACCTTGCAGCTTGCGCGGCAAATGCCCGACATCAACTGGATTGTGAAGCCGCATCCGGACAACGTGCACTACAAGGTCGGTCCGGTCGAGGCGGCGATGGTGAAGGCCTGCGGCGCGGACAACGTCCGGCTGTTCCCCGAGGGCGTGAACGGCGCAAGCCTGCGTCAGGGGGTCGACGCTTTGGTCACCGTGCGCAGCGAAGCCGCGTTGGAGTTTGCGACGTCGGGCATGCCCGTTGTGACCACCGGAGAGGCCTGGTTCTCCGACTGGGGATTTGCCATCGAGCCGAAGAGCGAAGAAGAGTATCTCCAGGTTCTGAAGGCCCTGCCGCGCCTGGAACGGCTGGCTCCGGATCAGGTGTCTGCCGCCTGCCGGTTCGCGGCGATGCGATACTCGTTCGGGCTCGTACAGTTCCTTTTCATGCCGGTCAGCGTTTCGTCGTTCTGGGTGCCGATCGACTGGCCGCAATATATGAGGGACGCGATCGACGCGCTGGACCGGGGTTCAGTAGAAGACGATCCGGTCTATCGGAATTTCAATCGCCAATTGGACGATGGGCGCAAGCATATGATGGATTTTGAGCGCCTTGGCCTGGCCGCGCCGCGGCCTGTCGCGATGCCGGCGGAAAACGACGATCAGCAAGAGGCGCTGGCAGCCCTGGCCTGACCGGCAGGGAGGCTGCCCGCGATCACCGCGGGCCGGCCAGTCGGTCCGGCCGCAAGCGGTGGCGGTGGTCGGTGAGGCGCCAAGTCCCGCCCACGACTGCCGTCAGCAGGCCAAGCCCGGTGGCACCTGCGATCAGGAACATGATCAACAGCTGGTACTTCACGGCCTGGGCGGGGTCGATGCCGGCGAGGATCTGGCCCGTCATCATGCCGGGTAGAAAGACAACGCCGGTCGCCGCCATGGAATTGATCATGGGCATGAGGCCGCGCCGCATGGCTTCGCGCATGGTCGGCCGCAAAGCCTCGAACCGTGCCGCACCCAGCGCGATGCGCGTCTCGATGGCGGCGCGGTCCCGCACCACGGCCGTGGTCAGCGTATCCAATCCCAGGCTAATGCCGGTCATGGCATTGCCCAGCATCATGCCGAACAGCGGGATCGCATAACGGGGGTCGTACCATGGCTCCGGCTGGAGGCTGCCGAGCAGCGCCACCAGCGTCACCATCGCCGCGCCGATCGACATGGTGGCGGTGCCGAGACCGTAGCCCCACCAGCCGGTGATGCGCTGGCTCTGCCGCGCCATGATCTCGCGCCCGGCGAACAGGACCATCACCAGGGCCATGGCCAGCGTCCAGGGCAGCGAGGCGACGTCGAACAACAGCGTGAGTACGGCCCCGACCGCGGCAAGCTGGACGACCATGCGCACGGCCGCGACCAGAAGCTGCCGCGCGATCCCCAGCGACAGCCAGACGGACAGAATCCCGTTCAGCAGCACGAAGCCCGAGACGGCTGCAACATCCCAGACCGAGAGGTCGACGAAATTCATCGGTGGTCGTCCGATAGCCGTCCGTTTGAAATACGTAGACGACGGTCCGCCAGGCGGTCGGCCTGATTGTCGCTGTGCGTGACCAGCACAATGGCGGTGCCGTTCGAACGGTGCCGCTGGATCAGGCGTTCCACCGCCTCTTCCGCATCCGCGTCGAGTGCAGCCGTTGGCTCGTCTAGCAAGAGAACCGGCGGACTATCTTCTACGGCGCGAAGGAAGCCCAGCCGCTGTTTCTCGCCGGTTGATAGGCGCGCCACCTGCCAAGTCATACAGTCATCGGACAGTCCGACCTCGACCGCCATCCCCGCGGCTTCGTAGGGCGCCCGGAAGTGCTCGCCGACCCTGTCGGCCCACCACGCCGTTTCGGCAGCCGCATAGCGAACGCGTCGGCGCCATTCAGGACCCGTCATCGCCGACCGCGGGACATCGTCCAGCCAGACATCGCCCTCATTGGGGTCGAGATCGGCGACAGCACGAAGGAAGGCGGATTTGCCGGACCCCGAGGCACCGCGAAGGGCCACGATCTCGCCGTCGGACACTGCCAGATGACAATCGTACAGCAGCGGCGAAGACAGGCCACTTACGACAAGGCTCATGGATTCTCCTGCCGGAGGTCGACCGGGCGCACCCTAGCGGTACACGATCGAACAGTACATCAAGCGCGAACCGGGAAGCGGCGTTGATGGTCCGGATCGCGTCCGGCGAATGGGCTTGACAGACGTGGAGAGACCACGAATTCTTGTTAGTATACAAACGAATAAGAGGTCGGCCGACGGTGCGATATGCGGTTCCGACGACCTTGCGGGAGGCGATCGATTTCCTGGCGTCAGGCGACGCCAGAATCCTCGCCGGCGGCACCGATTTCTATCCGGCTCTGAATGATGGCCCGGTGACCTTCGATACGCTGGATATCAGCCGGTTGGAGGATCTGCGCGGCATCTCCGAGGCCGAAGGCGGCTGGCGCATTGGGGCCACGACAACCTGGACGGATCTCGTGCGTGCTCCTCTGCCGCCCTGCTTTGACGGGTTGAAGGCGTCGGCGCGGGAGGTCGGCTCGATCCAGATCCAGAACGCGGGAACGGTGGCCGGCAATCTCTGCAACGCATCGCCGGCCGCCGATGGTGTGCCGCCGCTGCTGACCTTGGATGCGTCCGTCGAGGTCACTGGGGCGGCGGGGGGCCGCACCCTGCCGTTGGCTGCGTTCATCACAGGCGTGCGCAAGACAGCGCTGCAGCCGGGGGAGTTGGTGACGGCGGTTCTCGTCCCGTCACTGCCCACGGTGACCCGCAGCGCCTTTCGCAAGCTGGGCGCGCGTCGGTACTTGGTGATCTCCATCGCGATGATCGCGGCCGTCGTCGTCCCGGGGGCAGACGGCGCCGTTATGGACGCAAGGGTCGCCGTAGGGTCGTGCTCGCCGGTCGCGCAGCGCTTGCCCGCGTTGGAGCAGGCGCTGGTTGGCGCGCCTTTTGCCGCCGCCGCGCTGGCTGCGCGTGTGCGTCCAGAGCATCTGGCGCCCCTGTCGCCGATCGACGATGTCCGCGGCACCGCCGATTATCGGGCCGAGGCCGTGGCGGAACTGGTCGCGCGAACGCTCACCGATTGCTGTGCGGTGGAGGGGCCATGACCACTGTCACGTTCACCCTCAATGGGGCCGAAGTCCGGGCCACGACGGCGCCTGGAGCGCGGCTCTCAGAGGTGCTGCGCGAGCGCCTTGGCGCACGAGATGTCAAGGTTGGCTGTAATGCCGGTGACTGCGGCGCCTGCACGGTGCTGTTGGAGGGTGAGGCCGTGTGCGCCTGCATGGTGCCGGCGGCGCGCGTGGAAGGTGCTGCGGTGGAAACCGTGGCCGGCATGGCGAGTCTGGACGGCGTGGCGAGCCGTCTGCGGGCGTCGTTCCAACGTCACGGCGCGGCCCAATGCGGCATCTGCACGCCGGGCGCGATGGTGTCGGCCGTGGCGCTGTTGCGCGCCGATCCCGATCCGGATGAGGCTGTGGTGAAGGACGCGATGGCCGGCGTGCTGTGCCGCTGCACCGGCTATCGCAAGATCATCGATGCGGTGCTGGACGTCAGGTCGCCAGCGACAGACCCACCGCAGCGTGCGAACGGGCGGCAAGTCGGGGCCGCCATTTTGCGGGTTGACGGCGACGCAAAGATCTCCGGCACCGAAAGGTTCGGGGATGACGTGGCACCGGCCGACGCGCTCGTCGTGCGTCTCGTGCGCTCGCCCCACCACCATGCCAGTTTTGCTTTGGGTGACCTGGACGCTTTCGTGGCCGCGCATCCCGGCATAGCCAAAGTGCTGACGGCAGCGGATGTGCCGGGCCGCAACTGTTTCGGCGTGATCCCCAACTTCGCCGACCAGCCGGTCTTTGCGGACGAGACGGCGCGTTTCCGCGGCGAACCCGTGGCCGCGATCGTCGGTGATGCCGATATCGTGGCGGCCCTGAACCTAGCCGACTTTCCGGTGACCTGGGCGCCGCTGCCAGGGGTGCTCACGATGGACGCGGCGGAAGATGCCCTGGCGCCCGCGCTCCACCCGACGCGCACCGGCAACGTCATGTGTCGCGGGCTGGTGCAGCGCGGCGATGCGGAGGCCGCGCTGGCTCGCGCCGATGTTGTGGTCGAAGGGGCCTTCGAAACGGGTTTCGTGGAGCATGCCTATATCGAGCCGGAGGCCGGTTTTGCCGTGCGAACCGGCGACCGTGTCGAGATCCACGCCTGCACCCAGGCGCCCGTGATGGACCGGGACACCATGGCCGAGATCATGGGCCTTGATCCCGATCAGGTGCGGATCGTACCAACCGCCGTGGGCGGCGGATTCGGCTCCAAGCTCGACCTCTCGCTGCAGCCCTATATGGCGCTGGCGGCCTGGCGGCTGAACCGGCCGGTACGCATGGCCTATACGCGTACGGAGTCGATCCAGTCGACGACCAAGCGCCACCCTGCACAGATCCGCCTGCGTATCGGTGCCACGCGCGACGGGCAGATCTCAGGCTTCGACTTCGACAGCGCCTTCAACACCGGCGCCTACGCGTCGTGGGGCCCGACCGTGGCAAACCGGGTGCCGGTGCACGCATCGGGCCCCTATCACGTGGCGGACTACCGGGCGCGCAGCCGCGGCGTGCACACCCATTGCGCCCCGTCGGGCGCGTTCCGAGGATTCGGCGTGCCGCAATCGGCCGTGGCGCAAGAGGCGCTGTTCGACGAACTGGCCGATGCGCTCGGCATGGACCGGCTGGCATTCCGCCGCAGGAACGCGCTGGCCGATGGTGTGCCCACGGTGACCGGTCAGGTATTCGACCGCGGCGTTGGCATCGGCGCCTGCCTCGATGCGCTGGCGCCGCACTGGCGGCGGGCGCGGGAAGAAGCCGCCGCCTGGAATGCGGCGCACGAAGACGTGCGCCTGGGCGTGGGCATCGCCTCGGGCTGGTACGGCTGCGGGAACACGTCGCTGCCCAACCCCTCCACCATCAAGGCGGGCGTTCGGGCAGACGGAACGGTCGTGCTGCACCAGGGGGCGGTCGATATCGGGCAGGGGGCGAACACAGTCATCGCCCAGATTTTTGCTGAGGCGCTTGGCGTAGCGGTGGATCGGCTCTCACTGCTGGGCGCTGATACCGACATTACGCCGGATGCCGGCAAGACCTCAGCCTCACGCCAGACTTTCGTGACCGGCAACGCCGCGCGCCTGGCGGGCGAGACGCTGCGGGCGAAGGTTCTGCGCCTGGGCAATGTCTCTGAGGCCGCCGACATTGTCTTCGAAGACGGCGCGATCCGGTTGCTGGACGGCGGCGAGGTGCGCCGCGTTGCGCTCTCGACATTGGAGGCGGATGCTGAAGGCTATGTGCTGCGGGCGGAAGAGACCTACGACCCGCCGACCAAGCCGCTGGACGCTAACGGCCAAGGCAGTCCCTATGCCGTCTTCGGCTATGCCGCGCATCTGGTGGAGCTGGAGGTCGACATGGCGCTCGGCCTCGTTCGCCTCGTGAAGATCATCGCTGCGCACGATGTCGGCAAGGCGATCAATCCTGTGCTGGTCGAAGGCCAGGTGCATGGCGGCATCGCCCAGGGCGTCGGCATGGCGTTGATGGAGGAGTTCATTCCCGGCCGTACCGAGAATCTGCACGATTATCTTATTCCGACCTTCGGTGACATCCCGCCGATCGAGACCCTGATCGTCGAGGTCCCGGACCCGCACGGCCCCTACGGCGCCAAAGGATTGGGGGAACATGTTCTGATCCCGACGGCACCGGCCATCGTCAACGCCATCCGCGACGCCACAGGCGCGCGCATTCGCCGGTTGCCCGCCACGCCGGACCGGGTGCGGGCCGCGATCGTCGCGGCTGGGCGCTGACGGTCGGGGCCATGGTCCAACAAGCGAGTGGCGATACGCGCGGCGGCAAGATCCGCTGCGATGCTTGCCCGGTGCTCTGCTACATCGCCGAGGGCAAGAGCGGCGCCTGCGACCGCTACGCCAATGAGGGCGGTGAGCTGATCCGCGTCGACCCGTTCACCGTGGTGGAGCAGACTAAGGCAGGCGGCGGCCGGCTCGTGCCGTTCCTGTCCCCGGAAAGCGCCGGCTGGGACGGCGACTTGGTGCAGGCCAAGCGCACCTTCATCACCGCTGTCGGCGCGGGCACGACCTATCCGGACTACAAGCCGGCCCCCTTCATCGTCTCGCAGGCAGTCGATGATGTCGACATGGTGACCGTGGTGACGGAGGCGATCTTCAGCTATTGCGGCGCGAAGGTGAAGATCGACACCGACCGCCATGTCGGGCGCGAGCGCGAGGTGGTGCGGGTGGACGGCGAGGCCGTCGGCCATGTGACCACGGGCGAATACGGCTCGCAGATGCTGGCGCTGGGCGGCGTCAACCACCTGACCGGCGGCTCGAAGAAGGAAGGCCGCGTTACCTGCGAAGCGCTGCTGAAGCTGTGCAATTGCGAACCGGTGGAGATGACCGTCGACGGCGGTGCTATGCTGACTGTGCAGGCGGGCCAAGCGCCGATTATCAACGGTACAGCCGAAGAGCGCATGCGCGTCGGTTGCGGTTCCGCGGCCATCGGCATGTTCGCCAAGCAATGGGCCCGGCATGTGGACGAAGTCGTGGTGGTCGACGACCACATCACCGGCGTGCTCTCGGAACACCAGGCCGGACGTCTGCTGGACATCCCGCCGACAGGTCTGCGCGTCCGAGGCCGCAAGTCGACGCCGGGCCGGTACTTCCAGGTGGCGGAACCGGGGACGGGATGGGGCGGCACCGACATCACGGACCCGCTGGCCATTGTCGAAGGCTTCGACCCCAAGACCGCATGGCCGGGCCTGAGCCTGCTGATGGTCTCCACCACCGGCGAACAATATGCCTACTATGTACTGGACGAGGCTCTGCGGCCGGTGGAGGCCGATCTGCCGGAAGCCCTGACGGTGTCCGTCGAGCGGATTGCAGAGAATTGCGAGCCGGCGCTTTGCTCCGTCGTCTTCATGGCCGGGGCTGGCGGTTCCCTGCGTGCCGGCGTGACGGAGAACCCGGTACGCCTCACGCGCTCGGTGCGGGAGGCCATCACCTATGTCTCCTGCGGCGGCGCGCCCGCCTATGTCTGGCCGGGCGGCGGCATCACGGTGATGGTCGACGTCACACAGATGCCCAGCAATTCGTTCGGCTATGTGCCGACGCCGGCGATCGTGGCGCCCATCGAATTCACCATGCGGCTTGACGACTACGGCGCGCTCGGCGGCCATCTCGACGCGGTCACGACGCTCGACGCGGCCTTGGTGAAGGCCGAACGGCGCGTGGACTCGCGCGAGGACCTTCCCTGGCCGACCGACGACCGGCTCTACCGCTGGTCGCGCGGGCGGGAGAGAGAGCCGCGATGACCGGCCCGGTTGGCGCCATCTTGCCCGACGGCAAGCGCCTGCATCTGCAGCACGGACCGATCGACCTGATCATCGATGCAGACGGCAGGCGCGACGCCGTTCACCGGGCCTATGCAGCGGCGGCCGAGCGGTTCGCCACCGTGCTCGAAGAGCTGGTCATTGAGCTGCCCCAGCTCCGCCAAGCCTGCCCGGTAGAGGGCGCGCGCTTCGCCGGACCGGTCGCCCGGCGGATGGAAGCGGCGGTCCGGCCCTATGCACGCGACCACTTCGTCACGCCCATGGCCGCGGTGGCTGGCGCCGTCGCCGACGAGATCTTGGAGGCCATGGTCGTCGCGACCCCGCTGGACCGCGCCTATGTCAATGATGGCGGAGACATCGCACTGCACCTCACGCCGACCCGGCAGTTCGACCTGGCGGTCGAGCAGGAGAACGGGCATGGCCGACACGGACGCGTACGGATCATCGCAGCCGATCCGATCCGCGGTGTCGCCACCAGCGGCCGCGGCGGGCGCAGCCTGTCCCTCGGAATCGCCGATGCCGTGACCGTGCTTGCCAGAGATGCCGCTGCGGCCGATGCTGCGGCGACGCTGATCGCGAATGCCGTCGACCTGCCGGACAATCCCGCGGTCGAACGGGTACCGGCCTTGGACGCCGATCCGGACAGCGATCTTGGATCCAGGATGGTCGTGGTCGACTGTGCGCCGATTTCGGCGGCGGAAATCGATATGGCCCTGGCACGCGGCTTGGCCGCGGCCGAAGCCATGCGGCGCGCCAGGCTGATCGTGTCCGCCGCGCTGTTCCTGCAGGGCGAGAGCCGCACGCTCGGGCCGATCGCCCGCATCGCGAAGGAGGCCGTGGATGCCTGACCCGTCGATCCGCAAGACCCTGACGGTGGTGGAGGAGATCCTCCACGAAGGCGGCCCGGTCTCCACTGCGCCCCTGCGCCGGGCGGCGGTCCTGGCCGTAATCGCCAACCCCTTCGCCGGCCGGTATGAGCCGGAGATCGCTGGCTTCATGGACCACCTCAAGCCGCTCGGGCTCGACATGGCAGGGCGGTTGGTGCGCGCGCTGGGCGGCAATCCAAGCGGAGTCGAAGGCTATGGCAAGGGCGCCATCGTCGGCACTGCCGGAGAGCTGGAACATGGCGCGCTCTGGCATGTTCCCGGTGGCTATGCCATGCGCGACGTACTGGGCGGCGCCAAAGCGATTGTGCCGTCGACGAAAAAGGTGGGGGCGGCCGGAGCGCGCCTCGACGTACCGGTCACGCATATCAATGCCTCCTATGTCCGCGGCCATTTCGACGCCATGGAGGTTGGGCTGCCCGATGCGCCCAGGGCCGATGAGATCGTGCTGGCGCTGGTGATGACGACGGGTGCTCGCATCCACGACCGTGTCGGCGGCCTGAAGGCATCCGAAATCAAAGGGGAGGACGGGCTGAGATGAGTGCCGAGATCCGCAAGATCGCCGTCTTCGTGGAAGAGACGCATCGCGAGATGGGCCGCGAGATCGCGCCGCCCACGCGCAAGGCCACGGCCGTCGCCGTGATCGCCAACCCGTTCGCCGGCCGCTACGTGGAGGATCTGGAGCCGCTGATGGCGATTGGTGAGGAACTGGGCGGCCTGTTGGGCCGCCGCTGCGTCGAGGCGCTGGGCATTGCGCCGGCCGAGGCGGAGAGCTACGGCAAGGCCGCCATGGTGGGCGAGGCGGGAGAGCTGGAGCATGCCGCCGCCATTCTGCACCCGCGCCTGGGCAAGCCATTGCGGGCGGCGGTGGAGAAGGGGGCGGCGCTTGTGCCGTCGTCGAAAAAGATGGGCGGGCCAGGCCAAGCGCTGGACGTGCCGCTGGGGCACAAAGATGCGGCCTATGTCCGCTCCCATTTCGACGGCATGGAGGTGTGCCTGAACGACGCCCCGCGCGCGGGCGAGATCATGGTCGCCGTGGCGGTGACCGGTTCCGGCCGCCCGTTGCCCCGCGTCGGCGGCCTGACGGCGGACGAGGCGGAAGGCAAGGACGGCCTGCGGTGATGGCCGATCTGGACCTGCTGCCCGAGGCCGAAGCGCGGCGAGAGGGCGCCTACCGCCTGGAAGACCAGGTTGGCTTCCTCTTGCGTCGCGCGAACCAGCGCCACACGGCTATCTTCGCCGAGGGCATGCCGCATGGCCTGACGCCGACCCAGTTCGCCGCGCTTGTCAAACTGGGCGACGAACAGGGATGCTCCCAGAACCGCCTGGGCCGCCTGACGGCCATGGACGTTGCCACCATAAAGGGCGTGGTCGACCGCCTGCGCGACCGCGGTCTGGTCGTCGCCGTCGCAGACCCGGAAGATCGCCGCCGGACGCTCCTACATCTCTCCGACAAGGGCGTGCGCGTGCTGGCCGAAGCCAAGCGCGCCGGCGCCGAAATCACGGAACGGACGCTGGACCCGCTGAGCCCGCGCGAGCGAGGTCAGTTGCTGCGTCTCTTGGAGAGAATCGCGGGTTGACATGCCTGGGCGACGTAGGTCGGATCAAGCGGAGCGCGATCCGACGATCCTACTCATCCCGCCGCCAACTCCCACACCCTGATGCCTCGCCAGTTGCGTCAACACGCCCACAAAGGCATCCTCGACGATATCCGAAATCACCGCCGGGTACTCCCGGGATAATAGATAAAGCTCAATGACTTACTGGCGCATGACCAACGGTGTCCGCAGGCATGAAGCGATCGCGCCGGATGAGGAAGTGTTCCATGCTTCCTATGGCCTGAGCAGGAGATTTGTGAATGCGGCCAACCGGGTGGCGGATCCAAACCCGGCGGGAGGCGTTCAGATCGAGACGTGGAGCACTGACATGGGCGCCGCTGAAGGCATGGCCGCCCCGTTGCGTGACACCGGTGTTGTCGCGCTTACCAGCAAGAGGCTGCTTTTCTTCAAGAAACGATTCGCTATCGGCCGCGCGAAGAACCTGACCGCCGAATGGCCGATCGGGCAGGTTACCTCGATCGAATACGACCGCGGCAGCAAGATCATGATGGTCAAGTTTGCCGACGGCTCGGGCGCAGGTCTGCACGTTCCACCGAGCCAGAGTCCGCAAGATTTGGCGGCCGCCTTCCAAAACCTGACGGCTCGTTGACAGCCCAATCGAATCTCTTCGCCCTTTGCCACAGCCACAATGGTCGGCAGCCGCGTGGGTCGGATCAAGCGGCGCGCGATCCAACGGTCCTCTCAGCATGACTGGGCATCAGCGTCGGACTTCGGCTTCGGCCACATCCGACCTGCGTCTTGGTGCTCACCCGGTCACCACCTCCGGCAATGTCGTTGCCGGCGGCGTGTTGCGGCTGCGGTGGCTGCGGATGATGCCGTCGATCACGGTCATGCCGACGCCGGGCAGGTTGCCCTGCTGGATCGACTCCAGGATGTTGGCGCCCGGCGCATGCTGGGCGCGGTCCAGGATCACGAAGTCGGCCGCGCGGCCCGGCTCGATGATGCCGCAGTCGAAACCGCGCATGCGTGCGGTGTTGCCGGTGGCGAAGCAGACCGCGATCTCCGCCGGCACGTCGCCCAGCGACGACAGCATGGCGATCATGCGCAGGATGCCCAGCGGCTGCACGCCGGACCCGGCGGGCGCGTCGGTGCCCAGGATGACGCGCTCGAGCTGATCCAGTTCCCGCGCCGTGCGCAGCGCCAACAGGGCGGAGCGTTCATTGCCGTTGTGCACCAGCTCGATGCCGCGGCGACACTGCTCGCACAGGCAGACGATCTGATCGTCCGGCAGGGCGGTGTGTCCACCGTTGATGTGGCCGATGATATCGGCATCGGCCGCCAGCACCACATCCTTGTCGATCAGGCCGGAGCCGGGGATGGACGGGCCGCCGGTGTGGATGGTCGACTGGATCCCGTATTTGCGCGCCCAGGCCACCATCTGCTGCGCCGTCTCGCCGGTCTTGACCGAGCCCAGGCCGACCTCGCCCAACAGCTTCACGCCGGCATCGGCCAGGTCGCGGAAATCCTCCTCCTCCATCCCGTGCTCGATCACGGGCGCGCCGGCATGCACCTTGACGCCGGAGGGGCGCAGGTTCTCGTACCAGCGCTGAGAGGCGATCGCCATGGCCTTCAGGCCAACCAGGTCCTTCGGCCGGCCGGGCATGTGCACCTCGCCCGCCGAGATCATCGTGGTGACTCCGCCGTGCAGGCAGCTGTCGATCCAGTTGAGCTGCTGCTGGCGGGGCGTGTAGTCGCCGATCACTGGGTGCACATGGCTGTCGATCAGGCCCGGCGCCACGGTCACGCCCCTGGCGTCGACCACCGTGTCGGCCTGGCCGGTATCCAGGTCCTGCTCGTACCCCACGGCGGCGATGGTGCCGTTGCGGCAGACGATGCAGTCCGCATCCAGGATCGGCTGTTCCAGCCGCCCCGACAGCACCAGCCCGATATTGCGAATGACCAGCTTGTTCGCCGCTTCCCCCACCGCTCGCCCCCCGATCCGGCGCCGGCGTTCAGGCGGGTTGCCGATCCATCAGGCCGATCGGCCAGGCGCCCTATCGCCGGTTTTTCGTTGCAATCGGGAAGAGTAGCGGTGGGCGCGGGTGGTGTCGACTCCGCGCGAGGCGGCGCGGAGTCGACACCGTTTCCCTACGCCGCCATCGCCGGCGTCTGCCACTGAAGGCCGCCGGTATAGCGGTGGCACTGCCGGCCTTCGTCGGTCAGCGCGAACAGATGCACCCAGCCATTGTCCACCAGCTCGGCCACGGCGGCATGCTTGTTGATGATGCGCTCGATCTCCGCCAGCGGCGCTTCGATGAACACATTAAGGCGTAGCGGCTCGTGCACCAGGCGTTTGCCGTCATGCACCGACTGCCAGGGCAGGCCCGTGCGCAGGTCGCCGCCATTGCCTTCCAGCACTCCCAGCGTGCCGACCACGTTGTGCAGCACCTTGTTGCCGCAGCCGAAGGCCCGGTTGTTCACGGTGGAGCCGTAGTACTGGAGGTTGATCCAGCTCGCCACGACCATGGGTGCCGTCATGATCAGTTCCAGCACGCCCCAGCCTTCGTCCTGGCGCCAGTCGTAGTTGTGCAGGAAGGCCCGGCCACCAAGGTCGAGGCCCCGCGTCCGGTCACGTGGTGCGGCGATGAAGGCGGCGTTTCCGGCCAAGCCCCATTCGGGCCGCACCTGCGACCAGTCTTTGCTGCGCGCGATCACCTTGCCGTCGACGCCCTGAGTACCGTTGATGCCCAGCAGCGCAGACCGTTCCGCTCTCGCGCGCGCCGATGCGGTCTTGAGCCACGTATCCAGCCGCTCCAGGTCTTCCCGATGGGAGGCCGGGATGCGGTTACGGTCGAAGATCGTGATCTCGTCCGTCGTCGTGTCGTGCAGGCAGCCCAGGAACCAGGTGTCGTCGGGGATGACGATGCCGCGCTCCACCAGGCCGGCGCGCACGCCCCGGTCGTTCAGGATCGCCGCCGCCACGCGGGCGTTCGCCTCGCCCGTGTGGCCGCCGCAGGCGCCGCAGTCGAGGCCCGAGGCGTGCGGGTTGTTCACCGTGGTGCTGCCATGGCCCGTCAGCATCACCAGGCGGGCGAAATCGCGCGTCAGCATCATGGCGCCCAAGACGGCCGCCGCCATGTCGACGCGTTCGTCCGCCGTGAATCCGGTCTGCCGACCCTTCAGCGTGCCGCGCTCCAGAGAGGGGCGGACGCGGTCCAACACGGTTGCATCCAAGCCGTCGACGCTGGGATGGGCGACCGTCCGGGTGATATGGGCGGCGTCCCCGATCAGTTTGGCGGCGAACGCAAGACCGATGGTCTCCACATAGACGAAGGAGGAGACGGCCGAGCTCTTGAATGACTTCCACGCTTTCGCTGCGCGCCGCCGCAACAGGCGCAGACCCAGGATCTCCGACATCTCCTCGTCGTCGGTATCGGCCACTGCCTCGCGCACCACGAATTTCGGCGTCAGCAGCACCGGGCATTGGGCACCACCATGCTCATGCCCGATCGGCACATATTCCAGCGGGAAGCCGAAGAAGCCGGCGAAGCCGATGGTCTCGGCCTCCGGTGCTGCGGTTTCCAGCGCACGACGGAAGATCTCGGACCGGACATCGATGCAGAACGCAGCCTGCACCGGCTTGCGAGCCGGTGTCTTCGCAGCCCCAGCCTTGTCCGCAACGACCTTGGCGACAAGGTCGCGCTGGAAAGCGATCTCGAAGGCGGATTGCAGGATCGTGTCGACGGCCGTATCGCGGGTCATGATTGCCGCGCCTGTGGTCTGACCCATCCCCGCGGCGGCTTCGGCCCAAGCGGTGCGGAATGCCGGATCCTTGTTCAGGGCGAACAGGGCGTGATCCCAGGCCAGGCGGATCGCCAGAAGCTGGACGACCGTGTCGTCCTGCTCGCCATAGAGTTCCTTGTTCCAGGCGAGATAGCGTCCATAGGCCGCCCAGCCGGCAATGCTCGACAGCGCGCGGTGCAGATAGCCGTCCAGCGCCGCGGCCGGCAGGCCCAGGGCATCGACCGCCCCCTTGATAGCCGCCACGGGGTCTTCCGGCAGCGAGGCGACAATGCGGCGATAGCCCTTGAGGCCCATGACATCCGGTGCCCGGTCGATGGCAGCGCTGGCCCGCCAGGCGCGATAGGGCGGCAGGCTGCGCCAGGGCATGCGCCAGGCGGCCTGGCCGTCGTCCCAATAGGCCGCGCACCATTTGGCGATGTCCTCGACCAGGAAGGGGGCCGTTGCCGTGCCCAGCGTGCTGTCCAGCACCTCAGCGACCGTGGACACCGCTGAACCGTCCGCAGATGCGTCGATCGCGATGGACCGCTTGAGGGCGTCGACATCCCTGGGCGCCTGCCCGACCGAAGGACTGCCGGCGATGGCCCGGCTCAGGTCGTCATCGCTGATGCGCCCTTCGGCGATCAGGTCGCGGTAGTAGGACCGCGGCATCAGCATGTCAGTGCCCGTCACCTGCCGCATCGTTGCGCAGGCCGCTTCGAAGCGCTGCTCTGTCAGCCCCAGGAACGGGTTGACGGCAACGAAGTGCTTCAGCGGCCAGACCGGGGCGACGCGGTTGCGGGCTTTGCCGATTGCTGCATCCAACGCGGCGGCGTTGTCGTTGAGGGGAGCGGCGACCGGGGCCGAGCCGTCCATATCGTCGGCCACGGGATCGGGTTTGCGGGCGAGGTGCGTGCTCATGCCTGGGCTCCTTTCGTGGCCGGTGTCTGGGAAACGGGCCACAGGCGCTGGACCAGCCGATTGCTGGCGGCGTTCACGTAGAACCCGTTGAAGAGGTGGACGTAGATCGCCTGCCACCGTGGGTCGGCGACGCGGGTGGCCATGGTGTTCTGCAGCACCGTGACGGCGCCGAAAGAGACGATCACCAGGGCGACGATCGCAAGGTCGATCGGCCCGCGCATCGCCTGCGTCGCCGGCAGGGCGTCGGCCAGCAGCCATTCCGCACCGACCTGCAGCGCGAAGTACGCGACGGCTACGGCCGTTGCCAGCGCGAAGCCGCGGCCGATCACGAAGCCGATCGGCCGATCGCCGATGGCGTTGGTGACCAGATGCGTGACCCCCATCACCAGGATCGCGCCGAGCACGAAGACGCCGGGCGCCTCGGTCAGCGATGCGCCGAAGGCCGAGCTGACGACCCAGGTGAGGGCCACCGCACAGCTCATGCCCATCAGCAGCCGGGCCGGGTAGGGCTTGCCGGTGGTGGGCACCCACGACGCGCGCGAGAGGTCGATCACGCTGCCGGACGACAGGAATGCGTGCGCCTTGTAGAGCGAGTGGGCGACAATGTGCAGGACGGCGGCGGAGAAGGCACCGAGGCCGCATTGCAGCATCATGAAGCCCATCTGCGCGATGGTGGACCAGGCAAGCGAGACCTTGATGCTGGTCTGGGTCAGCATCACGACGGAGGCGAAGAGCGCGGTGAAGCCACCGACCACGGCCAGCACGTCGAGCGCCGGCATGGAGAGCGCGATGATGTCGCTCAACCGCAGGATCAGGAACCCGCCGGCGTTGATGATGCCGGCGTGGAGCAGCGCCGACACGGGCGTCGGCGTTTCCATCACTTCCGTCAGCCAGCCGTGGAACGGGAACTGCGCCGACTTCAGCAGCGCGCCGAAGACCAGCAGCACGGCGACCCAATGCAGGCCGGCGGGCGTGGCTTCCGTGCCGCGCATCGTGTCCGCTGCGGCGAACACGGTGGAGAAGTCCAGGCTGCCGAAGGCGTTGTAGACCAGCACCATCGCCCCGATCAGGCAGGCGTCGCCAAGCCGGCTGGCGATGAATTTCTTGCGCGCAGCCAGTTGTGCTGCCGGGCGGCCGGGATAGAACACCAGAAGCTGGTGCAGACACATGCTGGTGGCGATCCAGGCGAGCGTAAACTGCAGCAGATTGCCGGAGACGATCAGCGTCAGCACGGCCGCCAGGGTGAGGCACAGCCATTTCAGGAAGCGGCCGTGATCCGGGTCGCCATCCAGATAGTTGCGGCTGTAGAGCACGACGATCAGGCCGACGAACGACACCAGCAGCACCATGACGGCCGTCAGCGCGTCGTAATAGACACCGAGCCCCAGGCCGCTGGCACCGATCCCGATGGCGTGAGACGTGCCGGTCGTGTCGACGATCAGCAGCACGGCCGCAAGCGCCGCAAGCGCAAGACCGGCCGACGCTGCGACGCCGGCGAGGCGGGCCATGCCGGCCGGGTTGCGGTTGGCGCGGGTCGACGGCACCAGGCCGACGATGATCAAGGCAAGGGGCACAAGCCCCGCGATTATGGGTATGAGAGTTGCCATAGCGTCCTCCGGCGAGAGTCGGACGCTGATATATGCGCTGCACAATGTTCCGTATAATTCATATATTGCCGTTTTTCGTTCTATCTCGTAGAACGATGGGATGATCCATCTGAACTACCACCACCTGCGCTACTTCTGGGCGATCGCGCATACGGGCAATCTGACGCAAGCCGCGGAGCGCCTGAACGTCTCCCAATCCGCCCTGTCGGTGCAGGTGAAGAAGCTGGAAGATCAGCTGGGTCACGCCCTGTTCGACCGCCAGGGCCGGAGTCTCAAGCTGACCGAGGCGGGGCGGATCGCGCTGGACTACGCCGACACCGTGTTTCAGGCGGGCGAGGAGTTGCTGAGCACGCTCGGCGGCCGCAGCGGGCTGGAGCGACAGGTGCTGAGGGTTGGCGCCATCACCACGCTGTCCCGCAACTTCCAGCTCGGCCTGCTGCGGCCCCTGATCGGCCGGCGCGATGTGGAACTGATCGTCCGCTCCGGCACCATGCGCGAGCTGTTGGCGCAGCTTGAGGCGCATGCGGTGGACATGGTGTTGGCCAACCAGCCGGCCTTACGCGATGCTGAGACGCGGTGGCACAGCCATCTCTTGCAGGAACAACCGGTCAGCTTGGTCGGCCGGCCGGCATCGGATCAACGACCGTTCCGCTTTCCGGACGATCTTGCAGCGGTGCCCGTGCTGCTGCCCAGCCTGCACAGCGAAATCCGCATCGCCTTCGACCGGGTGCTGGAGCTAGCCGGCATCCGCCCGACCATTCTGGCGGAGGTTGACGACATGGCCATGCTGCGCCTGCTGGCGCGGGAAAGCGACGGCGTCACTCTGGTGCCGCCGGTGGTCGTCCGTGACGAGCTGGGCAGCGGCGTTTTGGTGGAGCGGTGCCGCATCCCGGACATCACCGAACGCTTCTACGCCATCACGCAGTCCCGCCGGTTCCCCAACCCGCTGGTGCGGGAAATCCTGACGGCCCCGCCGACTGTAACGGGCGTCAACAGATCGGGGCCAACGTGATCTCCGGTGCTCCGTGCCCGAAAGGCCCTCGCCACCGCGAGGACGACGTTATGGTTGATGAACAACAAGAAGATAAAACATAAGATTGTCATGCCCGCGAAGGCGGGCATCTCCCGCCATCTCGAACCGTGCCCATAGTTATCTCAACGTCCGTCACACAGTGGCGGGTCGATGTCTATTGGATACCCGGCCATCAGCCGCGATCGTCACACGCCCCAGTCCAGCACGACCTTGCCGCAGGCGCCGGATCGCATGGCGTCGAATCCCTCGGTGAACCGTTCGGCCGGCAAGCGATGGGTGATGATGCCGCGAACATCCAAACCGTTCTGGATCAGCACGATCATCTTGTACCAGGTCTCGAAGATCTCGCGGCCGTAGATGCCTTTGATGGTCAGTGCCCGCAGCACGATCTTGGCCCAGTCGACCGGCGTCTTGCCGGGTGGCAGGCCCAGCATGCCGATGCGGCCGCCCATGATCATGGTGTCGACCATCTGCTCGAACGCCGCGGCCACGCCGCTCATCTCCAGGCCGATATCGAAGCCTTCTTTCAGGCCAAGCTCCGCCATCACTTCGTGCAGGTCTTCGCTCGCCACGTTCACCGGTCGGGCGGGGGTGACGCGGCCGGCCAGCGCCAGCCGGTCAGGGTTGACGTCCGTGATCACCACATGGCGGGCCCCAGCCCATTTGGCGACGGCTGCGGCCATAATGCCGATCGGCCCGGCGCCGGTGATCAGCACGTCTTCGCCCACCATGTCGAACGACAACACGGTGTGCACGGCGTTGCCCAGCGGGTCGAGGATCGCGCCGATCTCGTCATCCACCTCCTCCGGCAGGGGCACCACGTTGAAGGCCGGCAGGCGGACATAATCGGCGAACGCGCCCGGCACGTGGACGCCCACACCCTTTGTGTCGGGATCCAGATGGAAGCGGCCGGCGCGGCTCGCCCGGCTGGTCGCCCCCACCAGATGCCCTTCGGCGGACACCCGCTGGCCGACGGACAGGTTGTCGACGCCGGGGCCGAGGGCCGCGATCTCTCCGGCGAACTCGTGGCCGATCACCAGGGGCGGGTGGATGGTTCGCGCGGCCCAGTCGTCCCAGTTCCAGATATGCACGTCGGTGCCGCAGATGCCGGTCTTGTGCACCCGGATCAGCACGTCGCCTGGGCCGATCTCCGGTACCGGCTCTTCGCGCATGACCAGCCCTTCGCCGGGTTCGGGCTTCACCAGCGCGCGCATGGTTCGTGGCGGCGACCCGCTCATGCTATGGCTCCTACGGTCTTGCCGGCGCGGCCGAACGCGGCCAGCGCGGTGTCGATGTCCTGGTCGGTCAGGGCGGCATTCATTTGGGTGCGGATGCGTGCCTGGCCCTTCGGCACGACGGGATAGAAGAAGCCGGAGACATAGACGCCTTCGTCGAACAGGGCGCTCGCCAGATCCTGCGCCAGCCGCGCTTCGCCCAACATGACGGGGACGATGGGATGTTCGCCGGGCAGCAGGGTATAGCCCAGCGCCTCCAACCCGGCGCGCCACCGATTGGTGTTCTCGAACAGCCGTGCGCGCAGGTCATCACCGGCTTCGACGATATCCAGCGCGACCAGGCTGGCCTCCAGCACCGACGGCGGCAGCGCGTTGGAAAAGAGGTAAGGCCGCGCCCGCTGGCGCAGCAGGTCCACCACGGGCTGCGCCGCCGCCACATAGCCGCCCATGGCCCCACCCAGCGCCTTGCCCAGAGTGCCGGTGACGATGTCGACGCCGTCCGTTTCGCCAAACCGTGCCGGCGTGCCGGCGCCCCTGGGGCCGATGAAGCCGGTGGCGTGGCAGTCGTCGACCATCACCATGGCGCCGTGCTTGCGCGCCAGGGCACAGATCTCCGGCAGCGGCGCGAAATAGCCATCCATGGAGAACACACCGTCCGTCGCGATCATGATGAACCGGGCACCGTCCTCCTGCGCCTCTTCCAGCCGATCCTCCAGTTCGGCCATGTCGCGGTTGGCGTAGCGATAGCGCTTCGCCTTGCACAGCCGGATGCCGTCGATGATCGAGGCATGGTTCAGCGCGTCGGAGATGATGGCGTCGGCTTCGCTCAACAGCGGCTCGAACAGGCCGCCATTCGCGTCGAAGCAGGCGGCGAACAGGATCGCGTCGTCCTTGCCGAGGAACTGCGCCAGCCGCTGCTCCAGCCGCCGATGCGTGTCGCGCGTGCCGCAGATGAAGCGCACGCTCGCCATGCCGAAGCCTTCCGTATCGAGCGCGCGCTTGGCGGCTTCCACCAGGCGTGGGTCGTCGGCGAGGCCCAGATAGTTGTTGGCGCAGAGGTTCAGGACATCGGCCTTCCGCCCGCCGGCCGCGGCTACGGTGATGTGCCCCGCCTGCGGCGACACGATCTCCCGCTCGCGCTTGTAGAGGCCGGCCTCGCGGATGTCGTCCAAGGTCGACCGGATGTGGTCGAGAAAGTCTACTGTCACCTCTGCCCCCTACGATGCGGCCCCGGCGTTACCGAGATTAGCGCCGCATCACGGGCCGGGACTATCCCGCTATCGCCACACCTGCCCGGCAACGCGACGGAAGTTGCCACCCAGGATACCGGCGATCTCCGCGCCGTCGAAGCCGATCCGGGCCAGTTCCCCGGCGACCTCGGGCAGGCGGCGCACGTCTAGGAAGCGCACCGGGCGGTCGTAGCCGGCCTCCGGGGGCCAGACATGCGGGTCGCGGGCGACAGCTTCGGCCACGGTGCCGCCGCCGGTCGCGTCTTCGTCGGCCGGATAGTCCAGGCTGAGGCCGACATGGGCCGACGCGGTCAGTTCGGCGATATGGGCGGCGTGGCGGGCGACGGCGGCCGGCGTCGGCACCTCTTCGCCCAGGAACAGGTTCACGCCGGCGACGCCGACCACGCCGCCGGTGGCGGCACAGGCACGGATCTGGTCGTCGGTGATGTTGCGGCCGTGATCGACCAGGGCCCGCGCATTGCTGTGGCTGAAGACAACGGGATCGCGCGACCGCTCCATCGCCGCCATCGTTGTGCGAAACCCGGTATGGCTGCAGTCGACCACCATACCGACGCGGTTCATCTCGTCGATCACGTCCCGGCCGAAGGCGGTCAGGCCCGTGTCGTCGTCATGGCAGCCGGAGCCGGCGGCGTTGTTGCGGTTATAGGCGAACAGCATGTGCCGGACGCCAAGATCGTAGTAGAGCTGGATTAGATCCAGCCGGCCGTTCAGCGCGTTCATGCCCTCGATATCGAAGGTGACGGCCATGTGCCCGCTTGCGCGGGCACGGTCGATCTCATCCACCGTCGCGACCAATCGGCACCACGGTACCTCATCACGCAGACGCCGACGGACTGCGGCGATGGTCTCGATCGTCCGGGTCCACGGATGGTGATCAAACGAGACATTGACCGAGAGGTAGTCGACGCCAGCCGCCCGCCACGGCCGCAGCAGCGGCTCCAGCGGTGCATCGGGGTCGGGCTCGAACCCGCAATGGTCGTCCCAGACCAGGCTGTCGTGATAGAGGGCGTCTACGTATAGCAGCGATCGGCTCCCGCCTAAGAGGACGCCCGGAGCTTAGACCGCGGTCGTCGCAGGCGCCAAGGTCGTGTGGGCTAATGGATCGAGCAACGGCCCTCAACCGAACCGGCGCCGGCAAGCGGCCCGACGGTGCGCAAACGGCGCATCGGGATCAGCATGCTTGCAGCCGTTAGGGCCGTCGCGAAATCGTGGGCGTGTAGCCGTGCCGCTGCGATTTCCGGCTGCGGCAACCAGTCTTCCAGGACAGTCTGTGTGGTCACGTCGTCGCCGAATTGGAGCCCGGCGATACACCGCAGCAGCAGGGCTTCGTCGCCACCAAGGCCGGGGCAGTTCACGCAGCGGAAGTCCAGATCGCGCCGGGTGGACGCTGCCATTACGCCTAACAGCCGGTCCACGGCCTGAAGCCCGCCATCCACGCCGGCCAGCCGGAAGCCCATGCGGACTGTCGGGCAGATTGCGCGCCTGCTCTTAAAGGCAGTGACCCAGGAGCGCGCAGCCCAGACCACAAACAGCTCGGGCTCCGTCAGGTCTGCGACCTGCTCTGTGTCCTGATGCGGGTGCGCCATGTGTCTCGTCCCTCCCTCAGTACGGCGCTCGACAGTATTGCGAATGATTCTCATTTTCAATACTGTCGAGCATGAGACGAGCGAACGGGGCGCTGGCGATGATCGCAACGAAGCCGACGACTCCCGGGCTTTCGGTCTGGGAGCTGACATATGCAGAAAACCTGCTGGTATGGGCAATCCGGCACTGGGTGGATGGCCGACAGTGCTGGCAGATCGTGGAGCGGGAGTTCCGCGACAGCTGCGGCGCCTCGGGCGGCACCATGGTGCTGACGGCGCTGGGCCAGTTTCTGGTCGGAGTCGCCGTGCACGGCCGCCGGACCATCCGCATCGGCTATCGCGGCTATCCCGGCGTCAGCCCGGACGAGATGAGCCTGCTTCAGCTGATCGCCGCCGCCCAGGCCGACGAGCCGTGCCGCGTTGCCGCGCGGCTGCCCTGGCTGTTTGCCATGCCGGAGCGATGTGAGGCGCGCGACCTCTTGGCCGGGGTCGCCCAGCCATTGAAGACCTGCGGCCTGATGCTGCCGCTCAGGGATGAGAGGACGGACCCATGGACGGAACTCTCCAGGCCCGCGTAGAGGTACTGGAGGCGGATCGCGCCCGGCTTCATGCCGCCAGCAAGGCCGCCTATGGCCGCCGCAATGTCGCCCTCGGACTGGCGCTGGACGCAGAGCTACGCAAGATCGACGAGGTGATCTCGCTGCTGCGCCAGCCAACCGTTGACGCCTGAGTGCGGTCGCTCACACGGCCGTCATACGCCGACGCCCACATAGCGGTGCAGCAGGTCGAGATCGGTGCGCAGGGCCTCGACCGGCACCGTCTCGCGGTTGCGGCCGTTCTCGATGAAGGCGACCCGGTCGGCTACCGGAAGCACGGCGTCGACCCGTTGTTCCACCAGGATCGTCGAGACACCGCGGCGGCGCAGCTCCGCGATCGTCTCACGCACGCGGGCGATCATGGAGGGCATGAGGCCCTCGGTCGGCTCGTCCAGCAGCAGGACATCCGGCTCCAGACAGAGCGCCCGCGCCATGGCCAGCATCTGCTGCTCGCCGCCCGACAGCGTGCCCGCACGCTGGTTGAGACGGGCGTGCAGCACGGGGAACAGCTCCAGCACCGTGTCGCGTACGGGCCGGCCCTTGCCGCGGGTCATCAGCCCGATCTCCAGATTGTCGGCGACGCTGAGCTCGGCGAACAGGCGTCGGCCCTGCGGCACATAGGCGATGCCGCGCTTCGGCACCTCATGCGGCGGCAGGGCCGACAACTCCGTGTCGCCCAGCAGGATCTTCCCCGCCTTGACACGGACCAGGCCCATGATCGCCTTCAGCGCCGTAGTCTTGCCCGCCCCGTTGCGGCCCAGCAGGCACAGCACCTCGCCTTCGCGCAGTTCCAGCGCAAAGCCGCGCAGCACCTGCACATCGTCATAGAAGCAGTCGATGTCGTGGACGCTCAGCATCACCCACCCAGATAGGCCTGCTGGACATCGGCATTGGCGGAGATCGAAGCCGGATCGCCTTCCGCCAGGATGGCCCCGTTGTTCATGACCGTGATGGCGTGGGCCAGGCTCATCACCACATGCATGTTGTGCTCGATCAAGAGGATCGTCGCTTCCTCGGCGATAGTGCGCACGAGATCGCAGAAGCTCGCAATCTCTGCATCCGATAGCCCCTGCGTCGGCTCATCCAGGATCAGCAGGCGGGGATTCAGCGCCAGACCCATTGCCACTTCCAGAAGCCGCTGGTGGCCGTAGGAAAGCTTGCCGGCGGGTACTGCCGCCAGGTCGGCGATGCCGACGCGCTCAAGCGCGGCCATGACCTCGGCTGTGAGGGCATGACGATCCAGCCGGCCCCAGCGCTGCTTCGACAGGAGCGTGCGCTGGACGGCCAGCGCCACATTGTCGTGGCAGGTCAGGTTGGCGAAGACCGAGGTGATCTGGAAGGTGTAGGCGATGCCGCGCAACACCCGCGTGTGCGCCGGCAGGCCCGTGATGTCCTCGCCCTCGAACACGATGGTGCCTTCCGACGCCGGAATGCGGCCGCACACCAGGCTCACCAGCGTGGTCTTTCCGGCTCCGTTCGGGCCGATGATCGCCCGGATTTCTCCGCGCTGAACCTGGAAATCGACATTCGCCACGGCCTGCAGTCCGCCGAAGCGGCGGCTGAGGCTGCGCGTGGTCAGCAAGGGCTCTAGGGCAGCCATGCCAGCTTCCGGTCGCGCAAGGCGCCGAGCAACCCGTTCGGGGACCACAGCACCAGCAACACCAGCATGACACCCACCAGCAGCAGATAGGCCGAGGTGAATCCGCTGGTGACGTCGATCATGTAGGTGATCGCCAGCGTGCCGATCAGCGGCCCCAGCGTGGTGGCCGCCCCGCCCAGCAGCACCCAGAGCAGCGGGTAGATGGAATAGTGGATCGACGCGAAGGTGGAGCCCGCATAGCCGAACAGCAGCGCATAGCTGGCCCCGGCCGCGGCGCTCAACGTGCCGGACAGCGCCAGGGCCATGAGCTTGGCCTGGAACGTGTCATAGCCCAGCATGCGCGTGCGGTCTTCGTTCTCCCGGATCGCGACCATCACGCGGCCCAGGGGCGCACGGACAACCGCCAGGCAGATCAGGAGAGAGCATGCGTAGAGGATCAGCGCGGCATTGAAGCGTTCGTCCGGCAGCGACAGGTCGATGGTGGCACCGGCGATCTCGAAGGTGCGCATCGCCTGGGTCAACACGATGCCTTCGTCCCCGCGCGTCCATTCGCCGAAATAGAGCGAGGCGAGATAGACGGCCTGCGCCAGCATCATGGTGACGATCATGAACGCCACGCCGGTGGTGCGCAGCGCCACGAACCCGACCATCACCGACAGCACCAGCCCTGCCGCAATGCCGGCACCGAAGCCGGCAGGCGGCGACCAGCCGAGATGGTAGACCGTCAGCCCGGCACCGTAGAGGCCGGCGGCAAAGAACATGGCGTGGCCCAGGCTTAAGAGACCGGTATAGCCGAACAGCAGCGTGTATCCGGTGGCATAGGCAGCCAGCACCATCACCCGCGCCAGCACGCCGTGGTGATATTCGGGCAGCACGAACTGGGCCAGGAACAGCGCGGCGATGACGCCCGCATGCAGCATCAGCACGCGTTTCGTTGTGTCGGCCGGCGTCATCGAACGGCTTTCCCGAACAGGCCCTGCGGCCGGTAGACCAGCACCATGGCGACCAGCAGCGTTGCCAGGATCTTCGCCAGCGTGGGCGAGAAGAAGACGGAGATGATGCCGTCGCTCATGCCGATCACCACGGCCGCGACCACGGTGCCCTTCAGGCTGCCCAGCCCGCCGATGATGACGACAATGAACGAAAGCAGCAGCGGGTCGAGCCCCATCAGGTAATGGGCTTGCTGGATCGGTACGATCAGCACGGCCGCGACCGCCGCCAGCATGGCGCCCACGGCGAACACGCCGCAATAGACCCGGTCAATGGGAATGCCGAAAGCCTGCGCCGTCTCGCCGTCATACTGCGTGGCGCGCAGCATCAGCCCGATGCGCGTGCGTGCCAGCACCAGCCAGGTCAGCAGCATCAGCGTGATGGACGCGCCGACCACCGACAGCTTGTAGCCGGAATAGCCGAACCACGGGAACTGGATGCGCCAGTCGAACGGCGCCTGCACTGCGCGCGCATCGGGGCCGTAGAAGGTCAGCGCCAGCTGCTGGATGATGTAGAGCATGCCGATGGTGGCGACGATCGTGGCCTCGGGCTCGTATTTCAGCCGCCGCAGCACCAGGCGCTCCGACAGGAGTGCCATGGCGCCGACCACCAGCGGGCTGCAGACCATGGCCAGGGCAAAGCCCAGCGCCGGATTGCCGGCAATCGGCGTGGCGATCGCCCAGGCGAGCACGGCGCCCAGCATGAAGAACTCGCCATGCGCCACATTGACGATGCGCATGACGCCGAAGACCAGCGACAGCCCCAGCGCCGTCAGCGACAGCACCGCCGCCGTCACCAGGCCTTCCAAAGACGCCAGCAGAAGATAGGGTCCGAAATCCAAGGGGTCAGGCCTTGCGGACGCTGTCAGGCGGGCAGCGCCACCTCACAGCGTCCGGCGCTCCGAAAACAATTCGCTGCCCGTTTCCGCTCACAGAGGTTGGGTGGTGTAGTCCACCTCCGGCTCGTAGAGGCCGTCTTCGATCGAGGTCTTGTGCACCACGTTCAGCCGGCTGTCCTCGACGACCGAGATGTACTGGTGGCCGAAACACTGGTGCGTCTTGCCGTCGAAGGTCTTGCGCCCCTGCGGGTGCTCGAAGCCTTCGGGGAACTCCGTCATCGCCTCGACCGCCTCGATCAGGCCGGCCTTGTCGGCGTCGGTGGCCGAAGAATAGCCGCTCGCCTCCATCGCCTGCTTGATGATGTACAGCGTCTCCCAGCAGCCGAACATGTGGGAGTAGGTGGAGATGTCCTGCGGGTCGTCGATGCTGGCACCGTCGGCGTTCACGCCCACCTGCTCGCGGAAGAAGGTGTCGTATTCCGTGGCCTCCGGCATGGCATAGCGCGGGAAGCCTTCCCAGAAATAGGTGCCTTCTAGGAACTCCAGGCCCGGGCTCGCCAGGTCCACGGCCTCCAGCGAGTCGATGAAGCCGAAGATCTGCGGCCGGTTCGCCCCGTAGAACTGGCCCATTTCGCTAACGAAGGTCAGCACACCCGGCCCCACCATCACGTGATAGATCACCTCCGTCTCCGACGGGATGCGGGGGAAATAGCGGGTGAACGAGCTTTCGGTCGGCGGGATGGCGATCAGCTCTAGCGCCTCGCCGCCTTGTGCTGCGATCGCCTCGCTGAAAAAGTCGCGGTGGTCGTGGCCGAAGGCATAGTCGGGGAAGATCATGGTGACCTTCTTGCCCAGGTTCTCCGCCACCCACGGCGCCATGGAGATCACCTGCGACTTCACGTCCGTGATGCCCGGCTGGAAGATGTAGCGGTTGAGCACGCCGGAGGCCACGTGATGCCCCTCGCTGACGCAGAAATAGGGCATCTTCAGCTCTCCCGCGCGCGGGGCGGAGCCCATGACCACATGGCTGAACAGCGTGCCGAACACCACGTCGACGCGATGCTGGGTGGCGAAGCGCTCCACGACCTCCGCGCCCCGGCGCGGGTCGGTGCCGTCATCCTCCACGATCAGCTCGATCGGCCGGCCGTTGATGCCGCCCGCTTCGTTGATCAGGCGTACGGCCGCCTCCGTCGTGCGCTCGTACCAGCGGCCATAGGCCGCGCCGATGCCGGTGCGATGGGCCTGGAAGCCGATCTTGATGGGCTCCGACGACTGCGCCTGGGCATAGCGCACGAAGCCGGGCGCCGCCTGCGTCCCGATCGCCGCCGCGCCTGCCGCTGCACCGAGGCCCTTCAGCGCCGTGCGGCGGGTGAGCCCATTTGTCGTGGCCGTGTTCGGCGTCTTCCGCTCATCCATGATCCGTGACCTCCTTGCTTGGTTCGGCCGCGCTGTGGCGCAGTCTTCTGATTGGGCTGGCGAACTACACCATCTGCGGTGGAAACTGACAACGCCGTTCTGCTGCCCGCGCTCACGCGGCGATCGGCGTGGCCAAGAGCCAGAGGCCGAACAGCGTGTAGAGCACCATGACCACGGCCAGCGGCACCTGGCTGACCGTTGCGGCTCGCGCATCCCCGTGCAGGCGCAGTGCGACCAAGTGGGCCATGTAGACGGCCAGCACATGGCCGCCCACGATCGCGGCGGCCTGCAGGTTCCAGATCGTCTCGACGCTCTCGTAGTTCATCAGAAACGACGTGGTGACCTGAAAGCCGCTGAGGCCCAGCAGGTCGGAGCCTCGCCCGAATGGGTCCGACGCCGCCAACAGCGCGTACTGCGCGTTGACCATGACGGCGGTCAGATAGTGCGCCAGATGGAAGGCGAGAGAGATCGGCGCGATGGTCATGGCCAAGCGACCGAGGCTCTCCGGCAGTCCGGCGCCGCGCCCAGCCATGCGGTTGCCCAGAGCGACGGCGCCTGCGAACACGGCGATCAACGCTGCCCAGACAAGCACGATGCCGATGGAGTTGATCACCATCGTGCCCGATCGGCCCGGATACTCCAGCGGATTGACGCCGTGGAGGCCGAGCCAGAAGAAAGTCCGGTTGAAGTCTTCGGAGGAGACGGAGCTCAAGGTCAGCATCAGGAAGAAGAGCCCGCTGATGGGCAGCGGCGGCGCGCCTAGCACGGCGGCCCCCGGCGGGCGGAGCACCAGGCGCCGACGCGTCTCACTCCCAGCAACCGGTTCGGCCGAAAGCGGCGCCACGCGGGAGATGATGCGGTAGAAGACGGAAAAGCACTCAGCGCGGGACAGCCACGCCTTTTCCCCGAACAGCAGAATGCCGAGGAACGTGATCGCCCAATAGGTGCCGGCGGCGATGGCCAGCCGCTCCGGATCGTCCGGCGCGATGTCCACCTGCTCGAACCAGGCGAAGCCGGCGAACGCCAGCACCGCGGGCCAGTATCCCAGCCTCACCGGCAGCGTGAGCGGCGGCTGCGCGTCTCCTCCGGCAAGCCGGCGCAGCAGGCGATAGGGGCCGGTCCAGGGATTGATCCAGGCCCAGAGATTGCCGAACAGGCCGTGCAAGAGGGTGATGCCTACCCACCAGAGCGTCCAGATCGTGAGCGTGAGCGGGTTCGACAGCGGGTCCCGGCTGCCGAGAAGCCCGGTGGCAATCAGTCCCAAAAACAGAGCGAAGGCTGCGATGCTCGTTACCACGCGCCAGCGATCATCGATCGTGAACAGCCTCAATCGCGCTGTGGCAGCCCAGCGGAACAGCCGGTCGGGTGACAGCGCCAGCAGTCCGAAAGACACCGCAACGGCGATCGCGCCGCCGACAAGATAGCGGTCCGTCGGCAGCAGCATGATCAGCCCGCGATCCGACGCATGCGCCCAGGCCGGCCCGGCCGAGAGAGCCAGCGGAACAGCGGCTAGCGACAGTGCTGCGGGGCCTCGCCGGACCAGTCGCGACAGGGTAGGCTTGAACAGGATCACGCGGTCCACGAATTACGGAAAGGCGACGCAGTGTCGGCGAGACAGTGTCCCGCGGCAAGGCGGCTGAGCGCCGCGCACCGGGTGGACGACAGAGGGGAAGGGCATGAACAGGCTGGTCCTGATCGGTGTCGCGGCGGTGGTGACCCTGGGTGTGGGGCTGGCCCTGGTGACCTCCCTGCAGTCTTCGCGCATCACGGCGCATGACGCGCGCATCGTGGTGGCGACGGACGGCGAGAGCGCGCTTGCCTATATGCTGGTGCACAATGCCGGCACCGCATCGGACCGCCTTCTCTCCGTCGCCGTGCCGGGCGCGAGCAGTATCAGCCTGCATAGCCATGACGAGGCAGCGGCGAGTGATGCCGGACCGGTGATCGATGCCGGATCGATCCTCTCGCTCACGCCCGAGGGCGTGCACGTGCTGCTGGAAGGGCTGGATGGGGCCATAGCTGTTGGAACGACCGTGCCGATGACGCTGACCCTCGAGCGCGCCGGCGAGATTGCGGTCGAAGCGACAGCCCTGGCCGCAGCCGACGCACCGGGTGCCGAGAGCCATATGCATCACCAGCACACCGCAGGCTCCGCAGGGGGTGGCGAACATCTGCACGCCCATGACGAGCTGGTAGACGTGCCGGACGGAGCGGAAGTGCCCACCATAATGGTGCATCTCTCTCCCGATCCAGGCGGCGGCTGGAACTTGCATCTAATGACCGAGCATTTCACCTTCGCTCCGGAACGCGTGAACGGCGACCATGTGGTGGGTGAGGGCCACGCCCATCTCTATGTCGATGGGAACAAGCTCGCCCGCCTCTACGGCCCCTGGTTCCACATCCCGGCGCTGCCGTCCGGCGACCGCACGCTCAGCGTCAGCCTGAACGCCAACGACCACCGCACCTACGGCCACAACGGTCAGCCAGTCGAAGCGGCGGTGTCCGTGACGGTGGAGTAGCGGCAGCAAGACCGATACGCCACATGGCGGCAGATCTTTTCCGTGATTGGGCGAATTGCTTTAGTCTGACTATGTGCCGATCGGTCAAGGATGGGGAATCGCATGGGCGTCGTGAGATTGCGACCCGAGGAAGAGGCTGCATTGGCAGACCTGGCGAAAGCCACCGGTCGGTCTGAAGAAGAGTTGGCGCATGAGGCGTTGGCCGACTATCTGGCCACCCAGAAGTGGCATGCCGACGCGATCAGGAAGGGTATGGCCGAGGCTGACGCCGGGCTGTTCGTGTCGGACGAAGAGATCCAGGCATGGGTGGAAAGCCTGGGCACCAAAGACAAACTGCCGCTGCCGCGCGCTCGACGCACCACGTAGGCATGCGCGTTGTCTGGACCGACAGCGCGGCTGTCGACCTTGTCGACGCTTACGAGTTCATAGCCCTTGACGATCCGGAAGTTGCGGCAAGCGTAGTCTTACATTTGCGGCGGACCGTGGTCGGCACCCTCACGGTGTTTCCCGAGTCCGGGCGGCTGGGCCGCGTGCCGGGCTCTCGCGAGCTTGTATTGAAGCCGTTTGTCGTCGCCTATCGCCTTCAGGACGAAACGATCCAGGTGCTTCGTGTTCTTCACGGCCGGCGGCGCTGGCCGGAACGGCTGGAATGAGCTGCCCCAACGGAACCGGGGCCGGTCGATCGACCTGATCGGATTCGGCGAGAATACGAAATCGACTGGCTCCGATAGAAATTACTGCTCTGCATCAATGACTTAGAGTCTATGCGAGTCTCCTATGACGGTCATCGAGATGGACTGGAGTCCATCAGGCATTACGGTGTTCCCAGGGGACGGACATGCACAAAGACTGGCAGGCTTTGACCAAGACGCTTTCTGACGCGATGGCGACGGAGCGCAAGGGCATTCCAGAAACGGCCAAGGCCTTCGCCGCCCTGGCCGCAGCGGCCACGGCGGAAGGGGCGCTGGACACCAAGACCAAAGAGTTGATCGCCACCGCCATTTCCATCGCCATCCGCTGCGACGGCTGCGTCGGCTTCCACGTCCACGCCGCCGTCCGGCAAGGCGCGACGCGGGAAGAGGTGCTGGAGACCATTGGCATGGCCATCTACATGGGCGGCGGCCCGTCCATGGTGTACGGCGCCCAGGCGCTGGAGGCGTACGACCAGTTCTCCGGCTAGTGCTTCGTGAAGCCTCTTAATCTCAAAAGGCGATCTGCTTTACGGTTCTTATACCCATAGGGTGTATGCGAACCTGGCGCTTCGACCTCTCGGCGCCTCGCCCATAAGGGGGACGGGGAAGGTGGCCGATGCCAAGTTTCCGGCACAGTGTCGCAGACGCGTGGCTCAGGAACTTCGGAACGGAGGGGTTCGAGAATGGTAGACGCTGAAGAGCAGCAGTTCGAGGCAGAGTTCGCCAATTGGGTCCGCAGGCACAGCGCGCCGGCCATTGAGCTAAAGCGGCAGTTTCCCGACGGTCCCGCCGGGCGCAGCTTCCTGGGCGGTGTGCCGACCTTGCCGGACGGCATGAAGTGGCTGCGGGATGCAGACGGCGTGCCCATGACCTTCCTCGGTCAGATCGACCTTTCGACTCTGCCGCAGCCCCTCGACAGCCCCTTGCCCCGCGACGGCGTCTTGTTCTTCTTCTTTGATGCGCTCAAAGGCAACGACTATGGCGGTGGCTCCACACAGGTGCTGTATGCGCCCGAAAGCCGCGCCGTTCCTGACCGCGAGACGCCGGTGGCTGAAGGGCTGCCCCGTTTCGGCCAGGTGTCCGACCCTCGCCATGTAGGCGGCGGATACACGTTCAACCACAATGTCGATTTCGGACCGGGGTAGGCGCGACGCTGTCTGTTTCCCAAGTTCCGGATCAAGCCGCACCTGATCGAGAGCGTGCGCTACCCTTCGGATGCCGATCGCTTGGACCACGCTCTCGGCCTCTACATCGCCGACAGAATAAGGGCTGGCGAAGCCAGGTTCGGCTTCGATCTCTCGGTGTTCGGATTACCGGAAGTCGTCGGCACGGCCGCCGAAGACATCGGCGTCTCCCGGACGGGCTGGCCCTGGGCATGGGCCCTTGTCGAGCATGTGATTCACAAACTGGGCACCTTTCTGGGCACCAAGCACGACCCATCCGCCGAGAGAGCGCCCGGATCGGAGGATTGGTTGCAGCGCGCAAGGCGTGCTGGACCGGATGCGCCCATCGGTGCGGCCGACGCGGCCGAGTTCCGACAGTGGTTGCTCAGGGAGAAGTACGAGCGGCGCGTGAAGAGACCAGGGGTGACCCGAAACATCCATGAGTATTTTCAGCTCCGCAACAAGACATTCAAGCAGGATTGGGAGCTTGGGAAGATCACCATGGATGGCATAGCCGTGCTTTTGGACGCGCGAGACGATCGCAGTCACCTCATTCCCAAGGACGTCCTGTCCAATTGCGGGTCATTGCTGAATCCCACTGGTGGCCGTCACCAGATGCTTGGGTGGGGCAGTCCGATCCAGACCAGCGTGGAGGAGCATCAGGACGATATCCTGCTGCTCCAGTTGATGAGTGATTATGGAATGCTGGCAATGTGGGCGGATGTCGGCGGCCTGCAGTTCTGGATAAGCGGGGAGGATCTGGCCGCCCGACGCTTCGACCGCGTGACGTTCACGCTGGAGGGTGGCTGATCTCGCGCCGGCGTCGGATTGTCGGCCCGCATGCTCTTCTGTGCATCTCTCCTCCATCGAACCCGGAATGGCTGAAAATGGCGAATGCTAAAGAGCAGCAGTTCGAGGCAGAGTTCGCCGAATGGGTCCGCAGGTACAGTGTGCCGGCCATCGAGCTGAAGCGGCAGTTTCCAGACGGTCCCGTCGGGCGAAGCTTCCTCGGTGGCGCGCCGACCCTGCCGGACGGCATGGAATGGCTGCGGGATGTGGATGGCTTGCCCGCAACCTTCGTCGGCCAGATCGACCTGTCGACCCTGCCGCACCCACCTGGCAGCCCGCTGCCTCGCGATGGTGTCCTGTTCTTCTTCGTTGATATGGCTATCGACATGGATCGGGGGGGCGCTCCGATCGCGGTCCTCTACGCGCCAGTCAGTCGCGACGTGCAAGAGCGGGAATCACCCATACCCGACGGGCTGGCAGTGTTGGGCGATGACTCCACCCATCCCCGCTACATCTGTGGCGGGTACACGTTCCATTTCCAATCCGATTTCGGGCCGAAAGAGCCGCAACGCTGTATTCTTCCGAAATTTCGGATCGAGCCGCGCCTGATCGAAAGCGTGCGCTACCCGCGCCAGGATGACTGCTTGGAGAATGCCCTCTACAACTATATCAGTGAGAAGCTCGGCGATAGGGAGGACAGGTTCGGCTGCGACATTAGTGCCCTTGGATTGCCGGAAATCATCGGATCATTTCCAACGGACGTGGGCACCTCCGAAACCGGCTGGCCCTGGGCATGGGCCCTCGCCGAATTTGTGATCCACAAGCAGAGGACTTACCTGCGGTCCAAAGACCTTCTTCCAGGCTGGGACGGCTGGCTGGAGCGCGCCGAGCGTGCCGGCCCCGACACACCGATGGATCCGGTCGACGCCGCCGAGTTTCGCCGATGGCTGCTCAGGGAAAAGTACGGACGGTATATGAGTGGACCGGGGCCAGCTCGAAGTCTCGCCGAGGTATTTCAACTCCACACTCGGTCACTCAAACAGGATTGGGAGCTTGCGAAGATCACTATGGATGGCATCGCTGTGTTGGTGGACGCGCGCCACGATCGCAGCCGTCTGATCCCAAGGGACGTTCTGGCCAAGTGTCGTTCGCTTCTCAACCCCAACTTCGGCCGACACCAGATGCTTGGCGAGAGCTCGCCGATGCAGTGCAGCGTTTTCGAACACGAGCACAGGGACGATGTCCTTCTGCTTCAGCTGACGACGGATTACGGGATGTTGGCAATGTGGGCGGAAACCGGTGTCCTTCAGTTTTGGATCTCAAAAGAGGACCTAGCAGCGCGGCAATTTGATCGGGTGATGTTCACACTGGAAGGGAGCTGAGTTGGGGCTCGTGCCCGCGTCTCAACCGTGCCGGAAGCCGCCGGCTTCGGCCTCCGAAAGTGGCTCGCTTGGCGGATGCTTTTCCAGTTGGGCGAGGGCGCGACGCATATCGGCGACGAGCAGGCTGGCAAGATCGCGGCTCGTACCGTGGCGCACCAGGATGCGCTGGATCGCCAGGTCCTCGCGCTCCGGCGGCAGGGTGTAGGCGGGCACCAGCCAGCCGCACGTGCGCAGGCGGTCGGCGAAGTCGAACAGCGTGAAGCCGGGGTCTGCGCCGGGGCTCAGCCGCCATGACACGCAAGGAATACCGCCCGGCTCGCCGCCATAGAGAATGTCGAACGGGCCCAATTCCGCGATCTTCGTTGCCAGGAAACGGGCCGTGTCGTAGCAGGCCCCATGGATCTTGGCGTAGCCTTCACGCCCCAGGCGGAGGAAGTTGTAATACTGCGCCACGATCTGGCCGCCGGGGCGGGAGAAATTCAGGGCAAAGCAGGGCATGTCGCCGCCCAGGTAGTTGACGCGGAAGACCAGCTCCTCCGGCAGGTCTTCCTGTTCCCGCCAGAGAATCCAGCCAACGCCCAAGGGCGAGAGCCCGAATTTGTGGCCTGAGGCATTGATCGACTTCACCCGGGTCAGGCGGAAGTCCCACGGCAGATCGGGTTCGCAGAACGGAGCCAGGAAGGCGCCGCTGGCCCCGTCGACATGGATGGGAATGTCGAGTCCGCTCTCGCTCTGCAACCGGTCCAATGCGTCGCTGAGCGCCTTCACGGGCTCGAACTGGCCGGTGAAGGTGACGCCCAGTGTCGGTACCACGCCGATCGTGTTCTCGTCGCAACGGCGAACGGCCTCTTCGGCTGTCATGATCAGGCGTTCGCCCTGCATGGGGATCTCGCGCAGCTCCACATCCCAATAGCGCGCGAATTTGTGCCAGCAGACCTGCACCGGGCCGGTCACCAGGTTGGGCCGGTCGGCGGGCCGACCGGCAGCTTGGCACCGCGCTCGCCAACGGCGCAGCAGCGCCATGCCGCCCAGCATCGCCGCCTCGCTGGAGCCGGTGGTGGAGCATCCGACGGTGTCGGCGGCATGCGGCGCATTCCAGAGATCCGCCAGCATGTGGACGCAGCGCGCCTCCAACTCCGCCGTCTGGGGGTATTCGTCCTTATCCACCATGTTCTTGTCGATGCACTCGTTCATCAGCGCGTGCACCTCGGGCTCCAGCCAGGTGCTGCAGAACGTCGCCATGTTCTGGCGGGAGTTGCCGTCCAGCATCAGCTCGTCATGGACGAGGCTGTAGACGTGGCGCGGGTCATGCTCGCCTTCGGGGAACCGGTATTTCGGTAGCCCTACTGCCAGATCGGTGGAGGCGTAGACATCGTCGAGCAGGCTGTCGCGGATATCGCGCTTGGTGTGCAGAGGCATGGTGTCGGGCCCTCCGGGGTGCGGGAGCGGATCGTCGGTCGTTGCCGGCATGACGCCGCTCGGTCAAGATTCCCTTAAAGATTGCATCAGATCGGGCGAGCGAAGTCGTGGCCCACCCGCGCCTTGCGGGATAGTATGCCGCCCGCACCCGTGGCGGACCGGCCGCCGACGACACCTGGGGGATCCCGTTCATGCCGCTCAGCTATGAGGTCAGCGCCCAAGCCGTCCTGGAAGGGGGGCGAGAGGAGGAAGGCGTTGTCACCCTGACCCTGCATTTCACCGACGGGCCGGTGACCACGCGAACGCAGATCCCTTCGGCAGACCCCAAGCTGGTGAAGGCGGCCGTGCTGGCGGAACGCGCCGGCGTGGCGGCCATGCTGGAGCACTGGGCCGATCAGGCGATGAGCCCGCTGAAGGTCGAAACGGCCCTGAAAGACGGCCGCTGGACTGCGGAAATCCACGCCGCCCTGCATGTGCTGCACGAAGACAAGCACACGACGGTGGTCGTGACTGTTGACGAGCCGGCCTCGTTCCTCGACGCCCAGCAGAAAGCCCGCGCCGTGGTCAAAGATTTCGCCGCGACCATCCGGCCCAGCGAGGCGGAACGTGCAGAGTTCATGGCGCTGTCCGACGAAGACCGCAAGCGTCTGGGCCATGCCGGGTATCTGCTGACCGGCGTGGGTGAGCTGACGGGCGAACGCCCGCCCTATCTGGAAGACCCGCACAGCCCCTATTCGACGTGACGGTTCGCGGCATCCGAGCCGCGCCGGAGCCGGTCAAGCCGCTGTCCGGCAACTGCGAGACGGCGATCTATTGAACTAAACAGAACTGAACTTCCTGGGCCGTCCGCGCGACCTAAATCCCTTCGCACGTGCAGTAGGGCAATAATATTATAATAATGATCCGAAACATGCATGATGCGGCATGAGCGCACTCGCATGCCGGCGGTTTCTTGACAGTTCGTGAATTTAGTGAGACGGTTAAATAAACCATTCACGGAGGCCGATCGACATCCATTCCCTGTGAGGTGAGGCGCCCGAAGGCTGCGGCCCCAACGCTCTGGATGGTCCGGCACACTTCGCACCGCATCCGCAATCAAGAACCGGCAAGGAGGATACGCCTGTGTTTCGTAAAGCGACGATACTGTCTGCCGCCGCCACGCTGGCGGCTCTGGTCCAGCCCGCAGCAGCGCAAGAGGGCGAACTGACCCTCTGCTGGGCCGCATGGGATCCTGCCAACGCGCTGCAGGAGCTCTCGAAGGACTTCACCGAACAGACCGGCATCGAAATGAATTTCGAGTTCGTCCCCTGGACGAATTTTGCCGACCGCTTTCTGAATGAACTGAACTCCGGCGGCCAGCTCTGCGACCTGATGATCGGCGACAGCCAGTGGCTGGGCGGGTCGGCGACCTATGGCCACTATGTGCAGCTGAACGACTTCTTCGACGAGCGCGGGATCTCTATGGACGATTTCCTGCCTGCGACCGTCTATGCGTATTCCACCTGGCCGAAGGGGGAGCCGCAGTATTGGGCGCTGCCGGCCATGGGTGACGCGCTGGGCTGGGTCTATCGCCGCGACTGGTTCGAGCGGCCTGAGCTGCAAGAGGCGTTCGCCGCCGAATACGGCTATGACCTGGGCGTTCCGGAGAACTGGAACCAGCTGATGGATATCGGCCGGTTCTTCCAGGGCCGCGAGATCGACGGCGTCACCGTCTACGGCATGGCGATCTATTCGGAGCGCGGCTCGGAAGGCATCACCATGGGCGTGACCTCGGCCATGTATCCGTGGGGCATGCAGTACGACAACCCCGACCAGCCTTATGACATGGAAGGCTACCTCAACAGTCCGGAGGCCGTGGAGGCGCTAGAGTTCTACAAGGAACTCTATGAATGCTGCACGCCGCCCGGGCATTCCGATGCGTACATGGTCGCCAACCTCGACGCCTACCGCTCGGGCCAGGTGGCGATGCAGATGAACTGGTTCGCCTTCTTCCCCGGCATCCTGAAGGACGACAATGTCGGCGGCGACGTCTCCGGCTTCTTCGTCAATCCGTCGCAGAATGTCGAAGCGTCGGTCTTGGGCGGCCAAGGCATCTCGGTCGTCAGCTATTCCGACAATATCGACCAGGCGCTGGAATACATCGAGTGGTTCGCCCAGCCGGATGTCCAGCAGCAGTGGTGGGAACTGGGCGGTTATTCCTGCCATCGCGCCGTCTTGGAAGACCCGAGCTTCCCGGACTCCCAGCCCTTCGCCGGTGACTTCCTGGTGGCGATGAGCCAGGTGCAGGACTTCTGGCAGGAGCCGACCTATGCGGAGCTGCTGCAGGCGATGCAGAAGCGCGTCCACGACTATGTCGTGGCCGACGAAGGCACGGCGCAAGAGGCCCTGGACCAGCTGCTGGAAGACTGGACCTACACCTTCGAGGATGACGGCAAGCTCTAGGTTTCGTCGACGCTCATAACCCCAACTCCACTTTAGGCCCTCCCCCTTGATGGGGGAGGGTTGGGTGGGGGTGATCGTGACGGTCCGAACCGGGGACATGGTTAACAGTTCAGCCCGGCAACATGAGTACGAGGATCTGGCAATGCCCCGGAGAGAGACCTGCACCATGGATGAGCGAATGGGGTTGGTATGGGCATATCTGGCGAGCGAGGAGAGCATTGCGGCGCCATCACACCCACCCGAACCCTCTCCCATCAAGGGGGAGGGACTTCTGAACGTCGGCAGACCCTAGGCCGCAACACCGGTATCGGCGGCGGGTGGTAAGTGCCCGCCGTCGTCCGGTGCCACGTCACGTCCGGACAGCAGCATCATGGCCGAAAGCACATTGACCGCAGAAGGCAGCCGGCGCGCCCAGGTGCCGGTCGGCAGCCGCGGCCGTGCCCGGGGCCTATCGGATCGGGCCGTGCTGCTGCTGTTCATCACGCCGACGCTGGTTCTGCTGCTCGCGATCAACATCTTCCCGCTGATCTGGAACATCGTTCTCAGCTTCACGAACTACCGCGCCAATCAGCCGGGCCGTGAGATCAAATGGATTGGCCTGCGAAACTATGAGCGCCTGCTGGGCAGCGAAGACATCTGGGGCTATCTGCAGGTCACAGCACACTTCGTCTGCTGGTCGATCTTCTTCCAGGTGCTGATCGGGTTCTCGCTGGCCTGGCTGTTGAACCGCCAGTTCCGGGGCCATGCCTTCTGGACCACGGTCATTGTGCTGCCGATGATGCTGTCGCCTGCCGTGGTCGGCACGTTCTGGACCTATCTGTTCCAGCCGCAGTCGGGCATCTTCAACTACATCGTCAATTTCTTCATCGATGCCGGCGATTTCTCCATGATCGGCGATGTGGCGCTGGCGCCCTGGACCATCGTCATCGTCGATACCTGGATGTGGACGCCCTTCGTCATGCTGATCTGCCTGGCGGGGCTCAGATCCATACCCGAATACATCTACGAAGCGGCGGAGGTCGACGGCGCCTCGCCCTGGCGGCAGTTCTGGACCATCACCGTGCCGATGGTGCTGCCGTTCCTGATGCTGGCGGTGCTGTTCCGCGCCATCGAGAACTTCAAGATGTTCGACATGGTGGTCGAACTGACCTCCGGCGGCCCCGGATCCACCACGGAACTCGCGTCGATCAATCTCAAACGCGAGGCGTTCGAGAGCTGGAAGACCGGCTACAGCGCAGCCTTTGCCACCATCCTGTTCGTGACCGTGTTCGGGGCCGCGAACATCTACGTGAAATTCCTGAACCAGGTGAAGAAGCGATGAGCGGGACGTCGGACGCCCATTCCATCGTCGAGCCGGGGCCCACCAGCCGCCGCGTGGCGAGCGTTGTGGTGATCGTCTATGCGCTTGTCTCGATGGTCCCGCTCGCTTGGATCGTCATGACCGGATTCAAGAGCCCGGACACGGCGATCGCCTATCCGCCTGAGGTCGTGTTCGAGCCGACCTTGGAAGGCTACGTCAACCTGTTCACCGACCGTACGCGGCAGACGCCGGAATACATGGCCGACCTGCCGCCGCCGGAAACCTGGTATGACGAACTGGTGCGCAGCCGCAACATGGTGATCACCGGCCCGTCGCGCTTCTTCGGCCGCTACAAGAATTCCCTGATCATCGGCTTCGGGTCGACCTTCCTCGCCGTCTTTCTGGGCACGCTCGCGGCCTATGCGTTCTCCCGTTTCCGCGTGCCGCTGAAGGACGACCTCTTGTTCTTCATCCTGTCGACGCGGATGTTCCCGCCCATCGCTGTCGCCGTGCCGATCTATCTGATGTACCGGGCGCTGGGCCTGTCCGACAGCCATTTCGGCATGATCATCCTCTACACCGCCGTCAATCTCAGCCTCTCGGTCTGGCTGTTGAAGGGTTTCGTCGACGAGATCCCGCGGGAGTACGAAGAAGCGGCGATGATCGACGGCTACACCCGCCTGCAGGCGTTTTGGAAGGTGGTGCTGCCGCAGATGAGCGCCGGCATCGCCGCCACCGCGATCTTCTGCCTGATCTTCGCCTGGAACGAATATGCCTTCGCCCTGCTGCTCACCAGCGGCAACGCGCAGACGGCCCCGCCCTTCATCCCCATCATCATCGGCGAGGGCGGGCTGGACTGGCCGGCGGTAGCCGCGGGAACGACCCTGTTCATGCTGCCGGTCGTCATCTTCACCGTGATCCTGCGCCGGCATCTCTTGCGCGGCATCACCTTCGGGGCGGTGCGGCGATGAAGAGGTTCCTAAAGCGCGGCCCCTGGGAAAACGCGGCCTGCGTCGTCATCGCGCTCGGCGTCTTCATGCTGATGCAGCCGTTTTCCATGTGGCTGTTCTCGCACAGCTTCGTGGTGATCCTCACCGGCACGCTGGGTTTCGTCGTCGTCAGCCATTTTCCGGAGGGCGAGGATGGCTGAGATCCGGCTGGAGCGGCTGCACAAGGCCTTCGCCGACTTCGTCGCCGTCGACGATGTCAACCTGACGGTCGAGGCCGGCCAGTTCTTCGTGCTTCTGGGCCCGTCAGGCTGCGGCAAGACGACGACTTTGCGCATGATTGCGGGGCTGGAGCTGCCGACATCGGGCACTGTCCGGCTGGACGGCCAGGACGTGACTTCGCTCAGGCCGGCGAAACGCGATATCGCTTTCGTCTTCCAGCTCTTCGCGCTCTATCCGCACATGAACGTGCGGCGCAACATCGCCTATCCGCTGCGCTCGCAGGGGCTGCCGTCGGCGGAGATCCGCCGGCGGGTGGAGGAGACGGCGCGTATCCTGCGCATCGAGCATCTGTTGGACCAGCCTATCGGCCGTCTGGCGGGCGGCGACCGCCAGCGGGTGGCGCTGGGCCGCGCTCTGGTGCGCCATCCCAAATGCTTCCTGATGGACGAGCCGCTGGGCACGCTCGATACCGCGTTCCGCGAGCTGATGTGCGAAGAGCTGCGCGACCTGCACGATCGCCTTGGCGCGACAACCGTTTATGTGACGCACGACCAGATCGAGGCCATCGCGATGGCCGATCGGATCGCGGTGATGCACAAGGGCGTCGTCTTGCAGGTCGACCCGCCGGCGGAGATCTATCACCGGCCGCGCTCGCTGTTCGTCGCCCAGTTCATCGGCAGTCCGGCCATGAACTTTCTCGACTGCGAGGGCCGCCTCGGGCGCGGCGCCGACCAAGTCCGGGTCGCGGGAACGACGGCGCAGGTGCCGGCTCTGCACGAAGACGCGCCGCAGGACCGGCTGGTGTTCGGCGTCCGGCCGGAGCATGTGCGTCTGGACGACGGCGCCGGTCTGCGCGGCCGTGTCTATGGCGTGGAATACATGGGCAGCCGTCAGATCCTGACCGTTGACACCGAGGGGGGCCGTCTGCGGGTGCGCGCGGCCAACACCGCCCGGGCGGAGATCGGTGATCAGGTCGGCCTGGCCTTCGATCCGGCGAATGTCGTGCTGTTCGACCCGGAGAGCGAGGCGGCGCTGGAGAGCACGCTGATCGGGGGGGCGGCCCATGGCTGAGATCCGCCTGGAGCGTGCGACCAAGACCTTCGGCCAAGTGCATGCCGTGCGCGAGCTGGACCTGACCATAGCCGACGGCGAGTTCTTCGTTCTGCTGGGCCCCACCGGCGCGGGGAAGACGACGACGCTTCGGCTGGTGGCGGGCCTTGAGAAACTGGACGGCGGCCGCGTCCATCTCGGCGGGCGCGATGTCAGCGCGCTGGCACCCGCCGCGCGCGATGTCGCCTTCGTCTTCCAGCAGTACGCGCTCTATCCGCACTACACCGTGTTCGACAACCTGGCCTTTCCGCTCCGGTCCCCGCTCCGGCGGCGTTCGCCGCAAGAGGTGACGCGGCGGGTGGAGGAGGTGGCGAAGCTGCTGCGCATCGAGAGCAAGCTGAAGAACAAGGCGACGAAGCTCTCCGGTGGCGAGATGCAGCGCGTCGGCATCGGCCGGGCGCTGGTGCGCGAGCCCAACTGCTTCCTGATGGACGAGCCGCTGTCGTCGCTGGACGCCAAGCTGCGCGAAGACCTGCGGGTCGAGTTGAAGCACATCCAGCGTGACCTGGGCGCCACCATCCTCTATGTCACGCACGATCAGATCGAAGCGCTGACCATGGCCGACCGGATCGGCGTGCTGGAGGAAGGGCGGCTTCTTCAGGTGGGCACGCCCAGGGACGTCTATACCCGGCCGGCCAGCGTGAGCGTGGCGCGGCGCCTCGGTTCTCCCGCGATCAATCTGTTGAGGATGGACGCCGTTCCCGGCATCGCGGCGCCGTCGCGTGCCCGCAACATCGGCATCCGGCCCGAAGACGTTCAGCTGAACGGCCGCGGCATCGAGGCGGAGGTGGAACAGGTCGAGCACCTTGGGGCCGAAAGCGTCGTCGTGCTGCGCGCCGGCGAAGAGAGGATGCATGCGCTGGTGTCCGGCGGCACGTCGGTGCAGCCGGGTACGGCTGTGCGGGCCGAGCTGTCGCGCGAGGCCATGCTGTTCTTCGACGAAGCCGGGCAGCGCGTCGATGCATAGCGTTTGGATGGGCAGGAACTGGCAATGACGCAGGACTTGTGCGCCGCCCTGATCGACCGGGCGGTAGCGGCCATAACGGAGCACGCGGCCGAGCTCACCGAGCTCGATCAGGCGATCGGCGACGGCGACCACGGCATCAACATGGCGCGGGGATTCGGCGCGATCGCAGAGCAGGGTGAAGCGCTGGCGGCGCTGCCGCTCAACCAGGCGCTGCAGAAGGCCGGCATGGCTCTGGTGATGAAGGTCGGCGGTGCGTCCGGCCCGCTCTACGGCAGCCTGTTGATGTCCATGGGCAAGGCATTGCCCGAGGCGCCCGCATCGCTGGCCGATGTATCGGCCGCCGTCGCCGAAGGTGTGGCGGCCGTGCAGAAGCGGGGCAGATCCGCGCCGGGGGAAAAGACGATGCTGGAGGTTCTTGTCCCGGTTCTGCAGGCGATGCAGGCGGATGACGGCAACGACCTGCCGGCGACCCTGACGCGGCTGCGGGCGATCGCCGACGAAGGCCTGGAAAGCACCAGGCCGATGCAGGCAACGAAGGGCCGGGCATCCTATCTCGGCGAACGGTCCGTCGGCCATCTCGACCCCGGCGCGCGATCCAGCGCGCTGTTGGTCCATGCGGCGGCGGACGTGCTGGAGGAACGGCTGTGAGCAAGAAGGTCGGTATCGTCATCGTTTCCCATTCGCCTGATGTGGCGAAGGGCACCGCCGATATGGTGCGCCAGATGGTCGGCGAAGACGTTCGGGTCGCGGCCTGTGGTGGGGACCCTGCCGGTGGTCTGGGAACGGATGTGGCGAAGATCCTGGCCGCCATCGACGAGGTTTATGGCGACGCCGGGGTGGCCGTGCTGGTCGACCTGGGCGGCGCGGAAACCAATACGGAGATGGCGATCGAGATGCTGGACGGGGACCGCCAGGACAAGGTCGTGATCTGTAACGCACCCATCGTGGAAGGCGCGGTGATGGCGGCGACGGAAGCTTCAGGCGGCGGCACGCTGGATGAGGTCCGTGCCACCGCCGAAGAGCTGTCTCCGTGAGCGGGATCGCCAAGACCATGGAGACGTCAGAGGATCGGCAGGCGGCGGGCGAAGCGGTGATCAGCCACAAGATCGGCCTGCATGCCCGCCCCTCGGTAAAGCTGACCAAGCTGGCCAAGCAGTTCCGCTCCGCGATCCGTCTGCGCGCCGGAGAAGACGGCGCCTGGATCGACGCCAAGAGCGTCGTCAAGGTCATGGCGCTGAAGGTCAAGGCAGGTCAGGTCCTGGCCTTCGAGGCGGCTGGCGAGGACAGCGGCGAGGCGGTGACGGCGCTGGTCGCTCTGGTCGAACGGAACTTCGATGAGCCGCAAGACTGAGCTGCGCTGGCGCGGCACGGTGGCATCGCGGGGGCTCGTCCTCGGCCCGGTCGTGGTCAGGCGGTCCACCGAAGGGACTGCGCGCCGGCAAGGTACGCCGGACGAGGAATGGCAGGCCCTGACAGACGCGGTCGAGCGCACGCAGCAGCGGTTGCAGGGGCTTGCGGAAACGGCCGACGAGATGGCGGCCGAGGTGTTGGAGGTCCAACTCGCCATCCTCGACGATGAGGGGTTGTTGGATCCGGCCAGGGAGGCGATCGAGGGCGGTGCTCCGGCGGACCGGGCTTGGGTGGACGTGCTGGGCGATCTGATCGCCGTCTATGAGGCGGAGGAGGATGAATACTTCCGCGCCCGTGCCGCCGACCTGAAGGATCTGCGCGACAGCGTGCTCGCCGCCTTGAACGGAGCCGACGAAGTGCCGGTGGCGACGGAAGGCAGCACCGCCATCCTGGTGGATCGTGAGCTGACGCCGTCGCGGTTTCTGGAGATGGACTGGACCCGGTTTCGCGGGGCGGCGCTGACCGGCGGCAGCGCCACCAGCCATGTCGCCATGCTGGCGCGCAGCCGCGGCATTCCGCTGCTGGTCGGCCTGGACGGCGATCTCTCCGCGCTGCCGCAGGCTGTCGAGGCGGTGCTGGACGCCGAAGAGGGCTGGCTGGTGCTGAAGCCGGAAGAGGCGACGCGGGCGGCCTTTGGCCAAGCGGTCGCGGCGCGCGCCAAGGAAGCCGAACAGCAGGCCGCCTATCTTGCCCAGCCTGCCGAGACGGCGGGCGGCCGCCGCATCACGGTCTTGATGAACGTGGACGATCCGGGCGCTGTCGAAGCCCTGGACCCCGGCCATTGCGATGGGATCGGGCTGACGCGGACGGAGTTCCTCTTCACCGGGTCGTCACTTCCCGACGAAACGACCCAGTACCAGGTCTATGCCGCGCTGGTCCGTTGGGCCTCTGGTCGTCCGGTGACGATCCGCACGCTCGATGCCGGCGGCGACAAGCCCATTGCCGGGCTTACGCCGGACGGCGAAATGAACACTTTCCTCGGTGTCCGCGGCATCCGGCTCAGCCTGGCGCGGCCTGACGTGTTCCGTGTCCAGCTGCGCGCGCTGGCCCGGGCGGCGGCGCTTGGCCCGCTGAAGGTCATGTGCCCGATGGTGACGGTTCCGGAAGAGATCGTGCAGGTTCGGGAACTCTTGAGCCAAGTCATCATGGATCTGCGGACAGAGGGCACCGCCTGCGCCATGCCGCAACTGGGTATGATGGTGGAAGTGCCGGCAGCCGCGCTCAGGGCGGGGGGCTTCGCCGTCGACTTCTATTCCATCGGAAGCAATGATCTGGTTCAGTATGTGACGGCGACGGCGCGGGACAACGGCGCTCTGGCGCCCTTGCACAACCCGCGCGACCCCGCCGTGCTTGAATTGATTGGTCGTGTTGTTAAGGCCGGTGCGGCGGCCGATCGGGAGGTAAGCGTGTGTGGCGACATGGCCGCTGAGCCCGAATTTCTGCCGATCCTGCTGGGCCTGGGGCTGTCCGCGGTTTCCGTGGCGCCCGCCGCGCTCGCCCGCGTGAAGGCGACGATTGCGCGGTTTGATGGCTAGCGCGTCTGATAACTCCACAGTCGCGGCCGGCAGCGGGCGAATTCAGGCCCGGGAAGAGTTGGTCGCCACCTATAAGCGGCTCCTGCAGTCCTACATCGACCGACGGCCGTCGGGCACGCGCCAGAAGATCGCGGCGGCGCTGGGCACCAACAAGAGCTTCGTCTCGCAGATCACCAGCCCGGCCTATGCCGTACCCGTGCCGGAGAGCCATATCGACACGATCATGGCCATCTGCCACTTCTCCACGGAGGAGCGGGAGGCCTTCCTCAGCGCCTATGCCGACGCCCATCCGGGCCGATCGGGCAGACCCGACGGCGGAGCGGCGAAGGCGGAGCCTTCACGCCGGCTGCAGATCAGCGTTCCGGTGTTCGGTGACCCCGTGCTGCAGCACGAAGTGGAGGATATGATCCGCGCCTTTGCTGACCGCGTGATCCGCCTCGCCCGCCGCCGCGGCGATTGACCGTCAGCAGCCCCATCTGAGGCCGACCGTGTGCACCGGAGCGTCCCAGAGCCGCAGCATCTCGTCATCGGCAATCGTCAGCGTGATCGAGCAACCGGCCATCTCCAGCGACGTCGTATAGTTGCCGACCAACGACCGCGCGACCGCAATCCCCTTGTCCGCCAAACGCCGGGCAACCGCGTTGTAGATCACGTAGAGCTCGAGCAGCGGTGTGCCACCGAAGCCGTTGACCAGCAGGATGCCGCGGCTGCCGTCGGCGGGCGACAAGTCCTGCACGATGGCGTCGGTCATCTCCGTGGCGATGTCGTCCGCCGGGGCAAGCTTCATGCGTTGCCGTCCCGGCTCACCGTGAATGCCGACGCCCATCTCGATCTCATCCTCGCCGATGGCGAAGGTGGGAGTTCCGGCGGCGGGTACGGTGCAGCTGGTCAGTGCCACACCCATCGAGCCTGTGGCTTTGTTCACCCGCTCGCCCAGCGCACGGCAGGTTTCCAGATCCGCGCCGTCTTCGGCGGCCGCGCCCACGATCTTCTCCACAATGACGGTGCCTGCAACGCCACGGCGCCCGGTGGTGAACGAGCTGTCCTCTACGGCAACATCGTCGTTGGTTACGACCGTAGCGTTGTCGCTGCCGAACATTTCGGCCGCCATCTCGAAGTTCATGATGTCGCCGGAATAGTTCTTGACGATGAACAGCACGCCGGCGCCGCCATCCACGGCTTCCGCCGCTGCCAGGATCTGGTCGGGCGTGGGCGAGGTGAAGACCTGGCCGGGGCACGCGGCGCTCAACATGCCGCGTCCGACAAAGCCGCCATGCAGCGGCTCATGCCCCGACCCGCCGCCGGAAACGAGCGCCACCTTGCCGGAAACGGCGCCGCCCGCCCGGGTGATGAAGGCGGGTTCCAGGTTCACGGTGACAAGGTCGCTATGCGCGGCACCGAAGCCGGTGAGGCTCTCGCCCAGGAAAGCATCGACCGAGTTGATGAACTTCTTCATGGCTGTTGCCTCCCTGGCTCTTTCGTTCAGTGCGGGCGGTCGCCCTTCCGCCGCCCCATTGCGGAAACCACCCCTCACTTAGCCCACGGCTTCACCGGCGGCAACATGCCCGGCGAGGCAGTCATGCCACAATCCTGGGCAGCGGTGGTCCCGGCCACTATCGGCTTTGTAGGTTTGATCCGTGGGCCGAGTGTTTTAAGCGCTGGTGAGCATTAGATCGTAGATTTCCCAGAGAGGCCGCCAAGATGTATTAACCGTTATTTCTGGGCCATATGCTGTGTCCGTCGGAATACTCGGCACTCTTCGCGTGCGTGGCTGATGTTTTTCTGATGTTGTGTCGGATTGCTTCTCGATTCAACGGTTCTTAAGACTTAAACTCTAAACTGTTTCCGATCCTACCGTAACCCCCAAGAGAGACGAGGAATCGCAGTGGCGGCGCAGCCGAGTCTGAGCGGCAGAGAAGGCGGGCGCCTGGCTGCAGACGCACGGCGACCCAGCGCGTCCCTGCTGGCCAGGGTCTTCGTCTGGGGACTGTTGGCCCTTTACCTAGGCTTTGTCGGGATGCTGCCGGCGCAAGGCCAGGATGCCGGTGATGCATTGTCGCTGGAAGGAATGCCGACCGCCCCCGGTCTCGGGACGAACCGGCTGGATCTGGGCCTGTCACTGGTTCAGCCAGGTGCTACGCCGACCATCAGGGACTTGCGCCTGTCAATCGCACCACCGGCAGAGGCGTCGGCGGAAGCGCCGGCCGTTCATGCGAGCGAGCCTCCGGCGGCCGATCCATCGCCAACAACTGGCGGGGATGTCCCGGTGGCGCAACCGATGGATCTGGAGCAGGTCGTCAGTGTTCCGCAGCAACCGGACACTCCTGCGTCAGTCCCCGACGACGGGCCCATAGCACCGGTGCACGGGGCCTCACTGGATTTGAACCCGCATTGGTCGGTGCGGGAAGTGTCGGGGCGTGTCCTCGGTCGGGGAGACGCTAATGGTCCCTGGTTACCCGTGGCCGCGGGTCAGGTTCTGGTGCCGCCGATGTATCTCTGGACCGGCCCCATGAGCACGATGCGCCTGCGTCGGGCCGGAGATCTCGTGGACGATACGATCGATGTTGCGCCGAACACGCAGCTCTTCATCGGGGCGGTTCCGGAGGGGATCAACCTTACACATGTGCAGCATACGATCGGCGAGGTGTACTTCGTGGTGCAGCCCGACCTGCCTCGGGCCTTCCGGGTTGATACCCCCTACCTTGCGGCTGTTGTGAAGGGCACCGAGTTTTCGTCCGTCGTCGACGATCAGGGCGCCGCAATCGGCGTTGCGGAAGGTGTTGTGGGCGTATCTGCCACCGGCAGCGGCTCACAGGCCGATGTCGCAGCCGGATCCGTGGGCGAAGTCTCCGGTCGTTCAGGGACGGTCGGTGTCGCTGCAGCGGGGCAGGCGTCCACCGGCGCGGGCCAGGCTGCGGGCGCATCAGCCGCGGCCGCAGCCGGTGCCGGACCTGCGGCCGGCGGGCCCTCCGACGGTGCTGCAGAGGGCACGGGGGAGGCCGGCCCCGCCGCAGACGAAAGCGGTGCAGCCTCGAGCGGAAGCGAAGCCGCGCCGGCCAGCGGCTCGACGGGTTCGGCCAGCACTGCGGCTGCGGGGGAAGAAACGGCGTCAGCCGCCAGTGCGTCGGCTGCCGCCAGTGCAGCGCCGGGGAACAGCGGATCGGCGCCCGGGCAGACCGGTGAGACACCGGGACTGAGCGGTGCGGCACCGCCGGGGCAAAGTGGTGCGGCGCCGGGAAACAGCGGTTCGGCCCCCGGACGGACGGGTGCGACCCCGGGGTTGAGTGGTGCGGCACCGCCAGGACAAAGCGGCGCAGCGCCGGGGCAAGGCGGTGGTTCGTCCAGCGGCGGCAATGCTGGTGGCAGCGGCGGTGACGGCGGTGGCAGCGGCGGTGACGGCGGTGGCAGCGGCGGTGACGGCGGTAGCAGCGGCGGTGACGGCGGTGGCAGCGGCGGTGACGGCGGTGGCAGTGGTGGTGACGGCGGTGGCAGTGGTGGTGACGGTGGCGGCAGCGGTGGTGGCGGCGCCGGCAACGGCAATGGCGGTGGGAACGGCAATGGCAACGGTGGCGGGAACGGCAACGGCAATGGCGGCGGGAACGGCAATGGCAACGGTGGCGGGAACGGCAATGGCAACGGTGGCGGGGACGGCAACGGCAATGGCAACGGCAACGGCAACGGTGGCGGGAATGGCAATGGCGGCGGCAATGGTGGCGGGAATGGGGGCGGAAGCGAGCGCTGATGCTCCCGCCAACCGTCGGGAGTGATTGCCTTTCGGGAGCACTCGGTTTACCTCCGCAGGCTGTCGACGTTACCGAGATCCCAACGCATCTTGACGCCATCGCTGGTCACAGCCGACTTCCGCTCCCATCTATATCAACGGGGTCGTGCGGGGCGGAGCGTCAACGATCAGAGCGCATGAGACTATGATGTTCACAATGGTCTTTCTGCGATGTGTTAACCTATATTTGCGCGCTTGATTCCCTGCCGGCTGATTTATTCGGCAATTTTAGGCAATTCCGAGCGAATTTTTCTGATTGTGTTGCGGGTTGCTCATCGATTAAATGCAGGATAAGGGATAAACTCTAAACATTCGGCAGTTCGGTAGGGATGGCTGCGAACCGACTAAGGGCTTCGTGATGGGGGTGCGGCACGGCATGCTTCGCTGGGCTGGTGTGCACCGGACCGTTGGAGTGTCGGGGCCGACCGGTTCTGCTTTGGCCGGGGGCCTGCTTCCGGCGTTGCTTACCTTGGCCCTTGTTTGCGCAGCGATGCTGCCAGCGCAGGCCCAGGACGCCGATGGTGCCTTGTCCCTCGGCAACTTGTCCCCTGCTGCCGGCCAAGTGCCGGACCGTTTAGATCTAACGCTTTCGCCCATTCGGCCCATCGCGGCGCCGATGGTTGGGGATTTGCGGCTGTCAATCGAGCCACCCGCTGGGGCTCCTTTGGATGGAACGATAGTGCCCGTGGTTGGGGCGGCGGAGGGCCAGCTTGAACCCGCGGTGGGCAGCCCCTTGGTCGTGCCGCCGCCGGGCTCCGAGCAGTTGGTGAGCTTCCCACAGCAGCCGGAAGCGCCACCAGCGGCATCCGAGGACGGAACCATAGCGCCATTAGGTCGCGCGGACGTGCCACTGGACGCCCGGTGGTCCGTGCTGGAGGCAACGGGGCGCGCTCTTGGCCGCGGCAAGGTCGACGAACCGTGGTTGCCGATAACCGCGGGGCAGGTGCTGGTCCCGCCGGTCTATCTCTGGACCGGCGCTACGGGCGTCATACGCCTGCAAAGGGCGGGTGGCCTGGTGAACGATACAGTCGATGTGGCGCCGAACAGCCAAGTCTACATCGCAGCGATTCCGAGCGGGGTCGACCTGACGCATATGCGGCACACGGTTGGCGGCGTGTATTTCGTGGTAGAGCCGGAGATGCCGCGGATTTTCCGCCTCGACACCCCGTATCTGTCTGCCATCGTGAAGGGTACGGAGTTTTCATCCGTGGTTGATGACCTGGGGTCGGCAATCGGCGTCGCTGAAGGCGTCGTTGGCGTATCGGCCGGCGCCGATGGCTCCGAGACCGATATCGGGGCCGGCTCTGTGGGCGAGGTCTCTGGTGGTTCCGGCGAGGTCGGCGTCGCCGCCGCGGGGCAAGCGTCTACAAGCGCCGGACAGGCCGCAGGCGCTGTCGCCGCTGCGGGCGGCATCGGCGGCGCGCCGTCCGGTGCGACGACCGGCAGCAGTGGGGCTGCCTCAGGTGAGGATGGTGCGGCCTCCGAGCAAGGCGGTTTCTCCGACGGGTTTGGCGGCGGCGGCGCCGGCGACGGCGGCGCAGGCGGTTCCGGTGGGGGCGGTGGTTCCGGCGGCGGTGGCGGTTCCGGTGGCGGCGGTGGTGGTTCCGGCGGCGGCGGTGGCGGTTCCGGTGGCGGCGGTGGTGGTTCCGGCGGCGGCGGTGGTGGTTCCGGCGGCGGCGGTGGTGGTTCCGGCGGCGGCGGTGGCGGTTCCGGTGGCGGCGGTGGCGGTTCCGGCGGCGGCGGTGGTGGTTCCGGCGGCGGCGGAGGCGGCGGAGGCGGCGGAGGCGATAACGACGGCGGTGATTGACTGCGACGGAAACGACCGCTGACAACTCCGACGACCAGTCAAGCTGGCGGTCCGCGATGTGTTTTCGGACCCTCAAGCAACCTGCCGATTCTGCCGGGTCATTCTTTTTCAGAAGTGGTAGTGTTGGCCCCAGGTATCTTGGGACATGGCAGACGGCCGCGCGCATCCTCTGAACGGTTCAACGTCGCTTGACGGGCCGGCCGGCATAGCCGGCCCGGAAGCCGATCGTTTGCCGGGCGGCAGCGAAGCAGGCTCGGCGCCAGCGCGAGTGGGGGTTCGGCCGGCCGGTGGTCGGCGCGCCATCGATCGCATCGACATCATACTGGTACTGGCCATATTCGCTGTGGCTGCGGTCGTCCAGATTGGCCGGATCTCATCGACCGTCGACTACAAGCTTTCCGAACAGTGGTTCCGGCTGTTCCCCGGAGCTCTGACCGGGGATCTGACCGTCATCGAAATCGATGCCCGCAGCCTGAGGGCACTACAAACGTGGCCGTGGCCGCGGACCTATCATGCGGAGGCCGTTCGGAAACTCGCCGACGCTGGCGCCATCGTGATCGGCTTCGACGTCGACTTCAGTTCCTATTCCAATTTGGAGAACGACACGGAACTCGTGAGCGCCGTTGCGGCGTCAGCCGCTCCGGTCGTGCTGCCGGTGTTCGAGCAGATCGGCTGGGTGTCCCCCGGCCAATCGGGGATCATCGAAGCGCTGCCCATTCCCGAACTGCTCCACAATGCGATGCTGGCGCACGTCAATGTGCAGCCCGATCCGGACGGAATTGTCCGCCGCCACCTGACATCCGCAGCACTGGAGACGACGGGGGTACTCCCATCCATGGCCGTTGCGCTTGCCGGAGTGCCACCACGGCACGCCGAGTTCGTGCCGGATTTCAGCATTCCGATCCAAGACGTGACGCGGATTTCATTCGTCGACCTGCTGAATGACAGCTTCGACGCATCAGACCTGGCAGGACGGCATGTCTTGATCGGGGCCACAGCGATTGAACTTGGCGATCAGCTTTCTGTGCCGGTGCATGTCACGCTGCCGGGCGTTCTGTTCCATGCCCTGATCTACGAAACTCTGCGCCAGGATGCTGCGTTAGTCGATGCCGCTCCTGAGGCGATACTGGCCGGCAGCCTTCTGTTGGCGGCCTTTCTCCTCCCGCTGTTGCGAAGACTGGGCTGGCGGTTTGCCCTGTTGACGGCGGTCGGGGGCGGAACGGCTGTTCTTGGCATCGGCGTGGCCGCCCAGACGTTGTTCGGCGTGATCATCCCGGTCGTGCCTTGGTTGCTGGTCACCGCCCTTGCGTTCGTGACCGGGTTGCTGGCCCAGATCGACGGGCTTCTGGACCAACTGCTGCAGAAGGCCATGGCGCTGCTTCACCGGACTGCGATGATGCGGTCCATCGTCAACGACACATCGGACGGGATTCTCATAGCCGACCGCATGGGCAACGTGTCATTCGCCAACCCGGCGCTGAAGACCATGCTGGGGATGGATGAAGGCCAGATTGCCCGGCGTCACCTCGCGCGGGAGTTTGCCGACCTGACGCAGCTGTGGCGGGATAGCGACACCGCCAGCCCGTCGGACACATCGGGTGTCCAAAGCGGCAGTGCGCGCCCGGCGGAACATGAAATCATCACGCCGGCCGGCGCGAAGGTCGTCGTCGAGATCCGCGCGGCATTCTCCCGCATGAGCCCCGGCCGTGGGCCCCGCGGCGCAGAGAGCGTAGAGCAAACCGGCATCTTCACGCTGCGGGACATCTCCGCGCGCAAGAAGCTAGAGCACGCCCAAGCCGTGGCCTTAGAGGAGGCGAGGAGCGCTAGCGCTGCAAAGACAAGCTTCCTCGCCAACATGAACCACGAGTTGCGGACGCCGCTGAACTCCATCATCGGGTTCTCGGAGATGATGCGCGAGCAGGTGTTCGGGCCGCTCGGCAGTGATACCTACCGGAAGTACGCGAACGACATTCATGAAGCCGGTGACCGCCTGCAGAAGACAGTGAACGATGTCATGGAGGCCGCACGTATCGATTCCGGCTCCTACCTCTTGCAGGAGGACACGGCCGATCTCGGGGCAGTCCTCGTCGAAGCGGTGTCATCGTTGAGCGAAAGTGCCGAAGCCCAGGGCGTGACCGTTGCCGTGCAGGATCCCGGACGCGGCATCCGGATCAAATGCGATCCGGAAGCGATCAGAGAGGTCTTCGGCAGGATCATCGACAATGCGATCAGGTTCAATAAGCCGGCGGGGCGCGTCGACATTCTGTGCCTGGCTCTGCGCAAGGGCGGCGTGTTGATTGAGATCTCCGACACCGGCATCGGCCTGTCGGAGAGTGACATCGCCAAGGTCCTGCAGCCTTTCGGGCAGGCGGACGCCGCGTTGAGCCGGAAATACGAAGGATCGGGACTGGGATTAACGATCGCAAGCGGCCTGATGCGTCTGCACGGCGGGTCGATCGAGCTGATCAGCCGCCTTGGCGTCGGGACGACGGTGACCGTCTCGTGCCCGGCCGAGCGAGTTGAAGTCGATGAGGGTGTGCGGTTGGAGGACGGCGGCCAGAACTATGGACCGCCGCCTTCCACGATTGATACCGATCGCCGTTAGCCGAACCAGAGATCCTGTTCCGACTGGCTCAGGGCCTGATCGAACACGGCGAAGTCTTCGATCGTGCCGTCAAAATGGTCCCTGAAGCTGCCGGTGGTGCCGGCTTGTCGCGACCAGGTGTTGGCGCCGACGGCAAGTGACTCCGTGTTGGTCGCCAGGTCGAAGTTGAACTCCGGCGCGTCGTCAACCAGCGACCCGTTGAGGTAGAGCTTCGCGCCGCCGTCGCCGAAGGTGAAGGCCGTGTCGTAGGCCACGCCCTCTTCGATGGCGTCCTTTGCCTTTAGCTCGACCTGCCTGTCGGTTCCCTGGAACCGCAGGATCAGGTCGTTGTGCCGGACATAGGCGGTCAGGTGCCCGCCATCGCCGTACCCGCTGGCGTCTTTCGAGAACAGCGTATCGCGGCTCCAGTCGTCCGGGCTGTCGGCCACGAAGGTGAGCGCGACCGTGCCGTTGCCCAGTTCGAAAGCGTCGCTGTGGGCGATCTCCACCTGATCGCCAGCCCCGTCGACGACAAGCGACGGCGGGTTGAGCATGAAGACCGGGTTGGGCACGCCATCGGGCAACGCGCGCACGTCGAGGGTGACGACGTTGTCGGAGACGCCGCCAAAGCCGTCATCGATCGTATAGGCGAACGAGGCACCGCCGCCGATCGCGTCCGCCGTGAAGCGAACCAAGTCGCCAAGCAACTCGACGCTGCCGCCCTGGGCATCGCCGACGCTTATCAGCGTCAGCGCATCGCCGTTCGGGTCGATGTCGTTCGCCAGCAGCGTGTCGACCGGGATGTCGATGCTGTCGCCGCCGATGACGTGGAAGGGCCCGTCACCGACCGCATCCGGCACGGCATTCGGCGGCTCATAGCCCTCCGGCGCGTAATGGAGCTGCGCGATCTCGGTCGGGGTCAGTCCGCGGCCGAAGATCGTGAACCCGTCGATCTCGCCGTCGAACGGGTCGGCACGATGATCCGGGTTCCACTCGCCGCGCCGCGTGGTGCTGGCACCCAGAACCAGGCTGTTGGTGTTCAGCGTTAGGTCGGTGGTGAAATCCAACGCGGCGTCGGCCAACTGGCCGTCGAAGTAGAGCTTGGCGCCGTCTTCGCCGAAGCTGAAGGCAAAGGAATGGGTTTCACCGGCCTCGATGCGCACATCGTCGACATCCAGATAGATCGACTGGCTGTCGCTCTGGAAGCGGACCTCGACCTCGCCGTTCTTCACATAGGCCGTCAGGTGACCGCCGTTCTGGTAGTTCGTGAAGTCCTTCGAGAACAGCGTGCGCTTACCGTCCACGGCGTCTGCCGTGAAGTCGAACACGATGGTTCCATTGGCCAGTGCCAAGGCATCGCTGTGTGCGATCTCCACTTGCGAGTCCGCGGTGCCGTCGAAGCTGTCCAGCCGCCTGGCGATCACTGCCTCGCCGAACAGGGAGTCCAGCGTGTCGGCATCCGGGATCAGGTCTTCATTGACCAGCGATCCGTCGGACAGATCTTCGGCGAGGATCGCGTTCAGCCAGCCGGAGACGGTCTTGAGGCTGGCATTGCTGTTGCCGTCTTCGTTCTCGAAGCGGTCGCGGTTGATGTCGAAG
>JANQIX010000049.1 GCA_028281925.1 Alphaproteobacteria bacterium | reverse complement strand
AGGGCAACGGTGAGGCATGATGGATCTGCTTGAGATCGATGCCAAGGGGCGGGCACCCCGGAAATCCGCCACCGCGTACCGCACCATCAGCGAAGTCTCAGACGAACTGGACGTGCCCCAGCACGTGCTGCGGTTCTGGGAGACGAAATTCAGCCAGGTCCGGCCGCTCAAGCGCGGTGGGGGCCGGCGCTATTATCGGCCGGAAGATGTCAACCTGCTCCGGCGGATCCAGACCTTGCTCTATCGGGATGGATACACCATCAAGGGCGTACAGCGACTGCTGCGCGAAGGACGCGCCGATGGAGAAGGCCTTACGGCCGAGGACGGCGGCGCCGGTGAGGGCGAGGTAGCGACCGTTGACGAGGCGGTAGAGGCGTCTGCGAGCACAGCCGGCGTGGGTTCGCTGGGGCCTGAACTGAAGGCGGAACTTAAGGGTCTGCTCGACGATTTGCGCCGTCTGCGGGTCGTCCTGAAAGGCATGCGCTGATAGCATATCGTGGTTGCCGGGGGCGGTATCGGTCCAGGGAACCGGCATTGCCTCGGCTTCGCGGCCCCGCTATACAGGCCCCCGCATCCTGGTGTCGGAGCGTGGCGCAGTCTGGTAGCGCACTTGACTGGGGGTCAAGGGGTCGTGGGTTCGAATCCCGCCGCTCCGACCAGGGGCGCGCATTTCAATAAGCGAAAGTATGTCTGCTCAGCGCAGGTATAGGCGCGACCCTGATGGAGCCGACGGCAATCTCTGCCCCATTGGTTCCGTTAACCATTCAGCGTTTGTTAACGACGATTGTGTACAGAATGTCGCAGTGAGATCGTAGACTCGTGCCCGGTGGGCACTGGACGCTGTGATGGATGCAGCCATCGAATCGCCGGGCGAGCCGCTGCGGCCGGCCTCGGAGCCTCCAGCGGATATCGACCCGACGCAGCCCGTGGAAATTGCCGAGGGGATCTGGTGGGTCGGCCACCATCTCGATGGTGATCCGTTTCAATGCCATGTCTTCCTTATCGAGGCCGGGGATCAGTCCGTCCTGATCGATCCGGGCTCGGCGCTTACCTTTCCCGACGTCCTGCGCAAGGTTGGGCAGGTCACGCCCTTCCACAACATCCGGTACTTCATCTGCCACCACCAGGATCCCGACATAACCGGCGCCCTGCCGCTGATCGAGCAGATCGTTTCGCGCAAGGATGCAGTGATCGTCACGCACTGGCGGGCGGAGACGTTGCTGAAGCACTACGGTCTGCGCCTAGCCTTCTGGCGGGTGGAGGATAACGACTGGTTGCTGCGCGTGGGTCGGCATTCGCTGCGCTTCGTCTTTACGCCCTACCTGCATTTCCCCGGGGCGTTCTGTACCTTTGACGAGACGACCGGGGTCCTGTTCTCAAGCGATCTGTTCGGCGGCTTCACCAGAGAGTTCCGCCTGTATGCGGAGGACGAGGGGCATTTCGAAGCGATCCGGCCGTTCCACGAACACTACATGCCGAGCCGTGAGATCCTGGCACACGGCCTAGCCAGGCTGGAGGCGCTGCCGATCCGGATGATTGCGCCCCAGCACGGCTCGATCATCCCCGAGCGGCTGGTCACTTTCATGATCGAGCGGCTGAAGGAGCTCGATTGCGGGCTCTATCTGCTGGTCAAGCAGGAAAGCGATATCCAGAAGCTGATGCGGCTGAATGAGGTGATGCAGGGCATCACCCAGACCATGGTTCTCTACCGCGACTTCGCGTCCATAGCGCCGGAACTGCTGCGGCTGTCGCGCAAGCTGATGCCCGTCAGTTCGCTGGAGTTTCTGGCGGCGACCGATCAAGCCAATCCCGGTGAGGTGCTGCACCTGACACCCAGCAACAGGTATCGCGGCCTCATGGTCGTGCCGCCGCCCCGGCTTGCGAGCTTCATCGGGATCGACCGGCAAGGATGGGCAGAGATCTGCCCTACCGATTACATGGTGGTGGACCGCTGGCCGGTGACCGGCCCCGCGGGCGAAGCGGCCGACCACCGAGCCATCGTCATTCCGCTGTTTGCCCCGGACCGCCAGATCGCCACTGCCGTCGCGGTCATGCACCTGTCCGGCGAGACGGAGGCGGAAGACTGCATCGAGCCCCTGATCCGCCAGATGGTACTGCCGCTGCAGGTGGCGGTGGAGCGCGAGAGTATCTATCGCGCACTCGATCTGGAGCGGCAGAATGTCTACGAGCGGCTGATCCGCGACCCGCTAACGGGGTTGTTTACCCGTGTCTGCATGCAGGACACGATCCTGCGCATGTTTGATCTTCACGACCGTGATCCGGACGGGTCCATTGCCGTCCTCATGATCGACATCGACCACTTCAAGTCGGTCAACGACGAGTATGGCCACGTCACAGGTGACACGGTGCTGCGGACAATTGCCCGGGCCATCCTGAATGGCATTCGGCGGGCGGACCTGCCGGTACGGTTCGGCGGCGAGGAGTTCGCGGTGTTCTGCCCAGGCTTGGGTGCTACGGCCGCGTCAACCATGGCGGAGAGGCTGCGTGCCAGTATCGAACGGATAGAGTTCGAGCCGCCCGTTGCTGGCCGCCGCGTGACCATCAGCATCGGAACGGCGATCCGCCGCCGCGGCGAAGATCTGGCGACGCTGATTGGTCGTGCCGATCACGCCCTCTATGCCGCCAAAGCGTCCGGCCGCAACTGCACGATCACGGCCGGCGACGAAGCAGGCTAGGGCTCTGCAACATCAGGCAGATGCCGTCAGGGCCGCTTCCACGATCTGCGGCACGACTTCAAGCCGGCGCAATGCGTCACGAAGATCACGGCGCGGCCGCCGCTCCAGGGGCCTGACCCCGACCCAGTTGCCGGGCGCACGTTCCGCTGCGATGTCGGCAATCTGCTGACGCAGCAGCGTGCCGACGATGACCTCGTGTGCCCCTGAGAGCATCTCGGCATCGGCTTCGCGCATCAGTTCGCCGTTGCGCAGATGGCCCAAGCGCTCGGTCGTTGATGTCGTGCCGATGCCGTGCCGGAGTACGATCGCGCGGACGCCCGCGACGATCGGGAGCAGCCCCCCAAGCTTCAGGTCGACGCGCGGCGTATCCGGGTCGGCGCGGAACTCGTGCGTGCGGATGCGGCCTAGCAGCCCCAGAGGCGGGCGATAGTTCCACAGATGCTGCGACATCATCTTCAGGAACGGGATCGACTTTCCGGCCGCCGAGAGGGCCGCAAGCCGCAGGCTTCGGGCCAGCGTACCGTCCCCGTAAACGGGCTGAAAGTCGAAGAAGATATCGACGTTCAGCAGATGCTCCGGTTTCGCCGAGCGGACCCACTGCGCCACACGGTCTTCCCAGGTTTCTCGGTTGCCGCGCCATGCCGCTTCGGAAGCCATGACGCCGCCCTTGCAATAGGGAATGCCGGCTGCGTTCAGCGTCGCTGTCATCCGGCTGGAGAACTCCGCGAACCATGCGTCGTCCTGCGCGGATCCTTCATGGATCAGGGCGCTGTCCTGATCGGGCGCCAGCAGGCTCTCGCCCCGCCCAGCGGATCCGAGGATCAGGACGCAGAAGCGCGCCGGCGGGCGGCCGTGCCCATCGGCCACCATGGCGGCTTCGGCAAGGGCGGCAGAACGGGCCGTGATGTCGCGCATCACCTCGCTGATGACGGCAATAACGTCTAGCGGTGGCACATCCTCGTTCAGCAAGTCTTCCGTGAGATGGGGCAGGGCCTGCCGGATCTCTGCCAGGGCTTTGGCGTCCGGTGCGATGGTGATGCCGTCGCCCAGCGCCAGTGCTTCGCTGGCGCGCTGTTTCAGCAGAACACGGGGCGTGATGATGCCGACGAGCTTCCCTTCGTCGTCGACGGCGCCCATGTGGCGGAGGCCGAGCCTGTCCATGCGGCCCAGTGCCCGATAGACCATGGCGCCGGCGGGCAGTGCCTGCAGCGGCACATTTGCATAGTCCGATATGGGGCGCCCCAGGGCCAATGTGCCGTCTCTTGTGATGGCTCCCAGCACGTCGCCTTCGGTAACGATGCCGGTCTCCTTCGTCGAATAGCGAGGGGTGGCGCTGTCATCGCGGGTCACGATCAGTGAGCTGATCCGCTCGGTCGACATGCGTTCGGCGGCGACAGCAAGGGGCAGTTCCGGCCGTACTGTTGCCAACGGCACTGTCATGACGTCGCGCAGGCGATAGCGGTAGGGGAATGTGTCGACCCGGCTCAGGACGCGGACGCGCATTGCGGTCACATATCCTCAGGCTTCGGTCCGGGTCACCACCCGGCCGCGCTTTCCATATTGGCGACGCGCTTGGCCGACGCGGCGAACTGCTCGGCACTCGCGAGGTCGACGATACCGCGGTTGAGCAAGAGCGGCACCAGTTTACGCCAGATGTCCGCGGTCACCAGGGCATCGCCGAGGGCCGTGTGGCGGCCGCGCAAGCCCACGCCGAATCGTGCTGCGATGCTTTCGAGATTGAGATCCTCCATTCGCGGCTCAAGCGCGGAGACCAGGTGACCGGTGTCCAGCGTCCGCGGTGGATGCCACGGCAGACCGGCGCGCACGCATTCGGCATTCAGCATCGCAAGATCGAAGCCGATATGGTGGCCGATCAGGATCTTTTCCTCAAACCAGGTGTTCACCGTCGGCATGTGGGCCGGAAAGGGCGGTGCGCCCGCCACCATGGCATCGGTGATGCCGTGAATGCTGATCGCCTTGCCCGGGATCGACCGCTGCGGATTGACCAGCAGGTCCAGGACACGGGCCGGAAACACCTGATCGCCGTGCACGCGGACGGCACCGATCGACACGATGCGGTCGTTGGCGATGTCCAGCCCGGTGGTCTCCGTATCGAAGACAAGTCCCGGTAAGTCCGTCAACCGGGTAGAGTCCGTGACCGGCACGCCCTCCGGCGGCGCGTCGTGCAACGCCATGTCATGGTGGACCACGTGATGGTCGTCCACCGGATCACAGCGGAAAGAGAGCACGGCACCGCCGTGCCCCGTCAGGCTGGTGACGCGCGCATCGAGCACGGCCGACCCGTCGATGCGGGCGATCTGCGTACGAATCGGCCGGCGGGCCGCTTCCGCCGCGGCCACCGCGGCGTTCACGTGGTCGCGGTCGAGCGAAGCGAAGATGCTGGTCCCGACCGCGCTGGCGTCGTGCCCAAGCAGGGCGGCGGCCGTGGCGTTGTTCAGGCTGACCAGGCCCGTTGCGTTGATCACGACAAGGCCGCCCTCGATCGTCGAGACGACGGCCATCAGCCGGCTGGCCGGAACGGCGCGCAGCGAGCGCTGCCGGTCCAGGAAATCGGAAAAGCCCATGGCCAGGCGCGTCGCCTCGTCGGCGGTATTCGCCTCGGCCAACCATTGCTCGGGCAGGGCGGGCGCTTCGGCATCGGCTGCAACAATGTCGGCGCGCAGGCGCTCTAGCGAAAACAAGTGACCGTCCAGAACGGTCAGCGCGATCCACAGGGCGCCAAATCCCAGACCCGCCAAGGTGACAAGGGCGATCAGTCTCGGCCCCATCCCGACCGTGATGTCGACGCCGCCCAGCAATCCCAGACTGGCCAGGCCGGCCATGGCCAGGCCGGCGAGGATGACGGTGATCGTCAGCGCTTTGCGAATGCCCCAGTTCATCGCCGAGCCGGTGACTGATGCGCCATTGGCGAGGGGGACATCGGCCCACCCTCCGTCACGGCCAGATCCGCCAGAAGCGGCGCAGGGCGAAGTCGGCGTTCGAAATCTGCGATGGCGCGACAGAAGTTGAGGCTCAGGTTATTGGCAATCAGCTCACGGTCGTGCTGCCGCAAGGTGGGGTGTATCGGGAGCAGATCGTAGATTGGCACCGCGGCGGCGCGGCCGATGAGATAGGCCGGCTGAACCGGCACTGACTGCGCTTCGGTCAGAGCACGATCGAGGTCATCGTCGAACGGTATCCGCCATGCTCCGGCTTCGTCCGCCGATCCGTCGGCACAATGGCTCCGCCGAGCGACAGCGGCCAGTGCTGCAGCAAGCGATGCCAGGCTGCCGGTTGCAGACAACAGCGGCCGCAGCTTCGCCTCGACGGCCACTGCAAATTGAACCAGGACAATGGTGTAAGCATGCCGCCGGCAGCGGTTCAGGCCGTCAAGGAACACGGGCTCATCGAACAGTTTGACCCAGTCCATCCCGGCGCGGGTCCTGCAGTACTCCACCGTGCATTTCTGCGACACGAACGCCGATTGCCGATCGATGAACCGCGACAGGTCCTCGGTCCGGGCGATCGGCGATACTTTCCAGAAGGAGCGCAGACCAGCGAGCACACTTCCTGTCCGATTGCTTCGCGTCTTGAGCGATCTTTACTCAGGATCTCCACCCGCATCAACGCATCTGCCCTGGGTTCTGCCGATCATCCCCGATAGCGGTCGATCATGGCCGCATCGGCGATGTCGACATTGGCGGCACATTCAGCGTTGAATCAGAAAGCGGACGAAGTATTTCCTGTTCCAGCATCCTAAATTCGACCTGCCCATCCCCGAACTTGCAATGCACTTTTAAGAGAAACAGTGCATAGATGGGCAGGCATCTGATCACCTTGACCCACGACAATGGAGTGCCATTCTGCTATGAAGACGGTCTGTTGAGCCATGCGCATCGTTCGATTTCACAGCAGTTTCGAGAGTTCCGCCACGGTGAGTACAACGGAGATTTTCCGGAAGCTGGCCGGCATGTTCATGAAGCCCGTGACGCTGGCTGTGGAGGCTGGCAGCCGATGCGGCGACGTGGTGCCAGCAATGGCGGAGGCGAACGGATCCTGCGTTCTGGTGACGGACCGGGACGGGCGTTTGGCGGGTATCGTGACGGACCGGGACATTGCGCGGCGCGTCACCTTCCAGACTCCGCCGGACGTTCCGATCAGCGCGGTGATGACGGCACCGGTCCACAAGATCGGACAGTTGGACTACGCGTACCGGGCAGTGGCCCTGATGCGGCGGCACAACATCCGGCACATCCCCGTTGTGGACGACGATGACCGTCCAGTCGGGCTTCTCGACCTGCATGACGCGCTGGCGCTGACGTCGGACCAAATGATGGTCCAGATCGACAGTCTGTCGGCGGAGGGGACCCAAGACAGCCTTCGCGCCGTCAAGACGGCGCAGGTGGGCCTGGCCCAGGAACTGTTCGACGAGCACGTTCCGGCACACGAGATCCAGCAGCTGCTGACCGACATCAACAACGACATCTATCGTCGCGTGGTGGCGTCCGCACTGAAGGCGATGGAGGCCGAGGGCAAGGGAACGGCGCCGGTGGAATTTGCGGTGCTGGTGATGGGTTCTGGCGGCCGTGGGGAGAACTTCCTGTTTCCCGATCAGGACAACGGCTTCATCCTGGCCGACTATCCCGATGCAGACCATACGGCGATCGATGCGTTCTTTATCGACCTCGCCCAGCGGATGACGACGGAATTGGACGCCATCGGCTTCCCGCTGTGCCGCGGGAACGTGATGGCCGTCAATCCGGTCTGGCGCAAGACCGCAACCCAATGGCGCGACCAGACGGTGATGTGGTCGCGCAAGCGCAACTTCCTTGCCGCGCGCCTGTTCGACCTATTCTTCGACTTCCGGTCGGTGAGCGGGCGCCATGATCTGGCGTTCCAGCTGCGCCGTCACGTGACCGAGGTGATGGCGCGGTCGCAAGGCTTCCTGCATGAACTCTACCGCAACACCGGCGATCACGGCATCCCGCTCGGCTGGTTCAACCGCCTGGTCTTGGAACGCGGCGGTGAAGGGCATAACGGCAGGCTGAACCTCAAGCTGGGGGCTCTCTTGCCTTTGGTTGAGGGGATGCGTCTCCTTGCGCTGAAGTCCGGCATTGCCGATACCACGACGCTTGGCCGGATCGCCGCGCTGGGCGAACGGGAAGTGCTGGCGCCGGACGATTGCGACTATCTGGCAGACGCCTTCCGACAATTCACGATGTTCCTCTTGCGCCAGCAGATCGAGGACTTTCAGAGCGATCGCGAGGTTGGGTACTACATCTACCCGAACGACATGCTGAAGCGAGAGCACGATCAACTGATCGACGCGCTGAAATCCGTCGACAATCTGAAGACTAAACTGCGTGTCGAGTTCACCGCCGATGTCTTCTAGACAGTCTGTACGTCGGCGCGTCTAAGACGCGCTAGGTAAGCGTACACGCCGTAAATCGCCCCACGCAGCGGCGATTTCACCGACTGGGTAATTATCCGCCTCCGCGAACGACTCGCAGTCACGGAGCCGTACCGCCAAAAGACACATGCAGAAGCGTCCGCAAAAGAGACGACCCCCATTCCTACCACGATTTCTTCGGCGAAGAAACTCTACTGGGATGTTGCGCTCATCTTCGCAGTCGTAGTAGCTTTTTTCCGACGGGCTCACGATTGCATAACTTCCTTGCGCGTCCGCAGTGGCGTCCGCCGATCGATCGTAACGAAATCTCATAAAAACGACCGGTCGTTGTGAACTCGCTGTCGGCTGCTGTGCCTAAAAAGGGAAGGGCAGTCGGATGAAGGTCCACCCCACCTCAAAGAGTCGTCTGTGAAGGGCGCATTGGGTGGGTCCCAAACCACTGGCGTTAGCGACCTGATGGGACGTTTCAGGGTTTGAGTTCCATCGAGGCCGCCATCGCTTAGGGGGCGAGGCGATGCGACGCAATCGTCCCTGGCTGACCACAGCGGGAGGTAAATGCCGTGGAAGCAAAAGTAATATGGCTATTTGTCTTCGTAGGACTCTATTGGGCCTATTGTATATCAATGGGCATCAAGGGTATGCGGATGACAAAGACGGCCAGCGACTACTTCATCGCCGGCCGTCGGCTGTCGATGTGGGTGTTCATTCTGGCAGCAACCGCGACGTCCTTCTCGGGCTGGACGTTCATGGGCCATCCCGGATTGGTCTACCGTGACGGGTTCCAGTACGCTTACGCGTCTTTCTATGTGATCACCATCCCGTTCACGGGCGTCATCTTCCTGAAACGTCAGTGGATGATCGGTAAGCGCTTCGGCTATGTGACGCCGGGCGAGATGCTCTCCGACTACTACCAGGGCGATTTCATTCGCATCCTGGTGGTCTTCGTGGCGCTTCTGTTCTCGATCCCCTATCTGGGCGTGCAGCTCGGCGCGTCCGGCTTCCTCTTCCAGGTCCTCACCGACAATCTGGTCCCGAAAGACATCGGGATGTGGATCCTGTCGCTGGTGGTGCTGATCTACGTGGCATCCGGGGGGCTGAGAGCCGTGGCCTACGTGGACACGGTGCAGTGTATCCTGCTTGGACTCGGCATCGTCGTTACCGGCATCATCGCCCTGTCGGCGATCGGTGGCTGGGGAGCGCTCAATGAGGGCTTTGGCCAGTTGGCGACTGCGCAGAGCGCGCAGGAAGGGGCGACCTGGGTGAACCGCTGGCAGGGAGGCGAGTACAACTCGTATTTCGCAATTCCCGGCGTGGTTCAGTTTACTGCCGGCTTGGGCAAAGAAACGCCAGTCGGCGGGCTTTGGACCGGCATCATGGTGCTCAGCTATATGTGGGCGCTGATGGGTATCCAGTCGGCCCCGGCTTTCACCATGTGGGCGTTCGGCAACCGCAATCCGCAGCCGTTCGCGCCACAGCAGGTGTGGGCCTCCTCGTTCTGCATCGGTCTGATCCTGTTCTTCTTCACCGCGTTCCAGGGCATGGGCGCGCATCTCTTGGGGGCCAACCCGCTGGTCAACGAGAACGAAGAGCTGTGGCAGGGCATGATCGACCGCGGCACGGCCGAGGTTTACGAATGGCCGGAGAACGCCGTAGAGCTCTATACATCTGAGGAGAATGCCGATCAGAACTTCATCCGCCAGATCGATACGCGCCAGATCATCGCCCTTGTCGGGGATGGCGATCTGGTGGCGCAGCGAGAGGCGGGCACCGCGGCCATGGATGCCTTCAAGGAAGGCGACGAGGCCGCCCTTGAGGGAGCGACCTACTACCATCTGGTCGTGCCTGAGTCGGTCGCAGGTGCCCCGGACAGCATCGTTCCGTACTACTTCAACCATATCGCCGATGCGGCGCCGTGGTTGGTGGGACTGCTGGCGGTCTGTGCTCTGGCAGCGATGCAGTCGACGGGTGCTGCCTATATGTCCACGGCAGGATCGATCCTGACGCGCGACCTCTATAAGCGGTATCTCAATCCGACGGCCTCGCACGCCACCCAGAAGCTGTTCGGCCGCATGGGTGTGGCGTTCATCGTCGTGTCCGCACTGATCGTGGCGACGGTGTCGTCCGACGCATTGGTGCTGCTGGGTGGTCTGGCGGTTGCCTTCGGGTTCCAGATGTGGGTGTCGCTGGCAGGCATCTGCTGGATCCCGTGGATCACCCGTCAGGGCGCAAGCTGGGGACTGTTCTTCGGTCTGCTCGGTGTGATCTTCACGGAGAGCTTCGGCATCCAGATCCTCGGCGCGTTGGGCCTGGATCTCTGGGGCCGGTGGCCGTGGACGATCCACTCCGCGGGTTGGGGCATGCTCCTGAACGCCTCGGTCTGCATCATCGTGTCGGCGATGACGCAGGACGAAGCAGCACGGGCCCACAGGATGACGTTCCACAACTTCCTGAGGGAGCACACGGCCATCTCCGAGGCGAAGAAGAAGCTCGTCCCGCTGGGGTGGACCGCGGCGATTGCCTGGTCAATCTTCGGCATCGGGCCGGGGGCCGTCATTGGCAACACGATTTTCGGTGCGCCAAACGCGCCGGAAACCTGGGTCTTCGGTATCCCGTCGATCTGGGCCTGGCAGATCCTCTTCTGGGTCTTGGGCGTGGCCATGATGTGGCTGCTTGCCTACAAGCTGGAGATGTCGACAGTCCCGGCGCGCGAGATCGAGGCGCTGACCGAGGATATCGGCGATCTGGCCGGCGGCCGCCGGCCGGCGGGCGGCGACTAACCGCCAACCGGATCGCGTGTACTTTTGCGGGGAGGGGCCGATGGCCCCTCCCTCTCTGTTTTCCCCCGGACGCGGCGTCAGGAATTCGCCCGTGATCCCGTGGGACGAGTGATGCCGAGAACGGGCCGGCGATGGAATCAATCCTTTCAGAAGACTACATGTGGCTATGGGCGGCCGCCTTGGCCGTAGCGCTGTTCTTCCCGGCGCGGCGGCTGATCTGGATGATGAGCGTCAACCGGGCGGCGCGGAAGCTGGGCAAACCCGATATCGGCGAGGAAGAGCGGCAGCGGTTGAGAAAGCGGGCTGGCATCACCGCGGCGCTCGCGTGCTACATCATCGCGCTTCTCTATACCTGGACCCTGTTCAAGGTTTGATCGATGCAGCTACCCGTAAGCGGACGAACTCTCGGTCTCATGCTTCTCGTGATGCTGGGCGTGGGCATCCTGACCATCGGCGTGGACTATTTCGACACGCCGCCCGGCGACTATGAGGTGCGCAAGGGCGACATCCATCTGTCTTCCGGCGAATGGGATCAAGCCATCGAAGATTTCGACGCAGCCTTGGTCGCGCAGCCGGACCACCGCGGCGCGCTTATGGGCAGGGCCATCGCATATCTTCAGATGGAGCGCTACGACGAGGCGGAGGCCGAGTTCCAGTACCTGATCGATTTCCTGGAAGAGACGCTGGTGGAGGACGACACCACAGGCCGCGGCGCGCTGGCCGCAGCCTATGCCAATCTCGGCATCCTCTATGACCGCACAGGCCGTCACCAACTGGCGCTGGAGAGCTATGTCAGTTCCGTCCAGGTCGATCGCGAGTCGGTGGAAGGGCCGGGCATCATGCACCGCATCATCCACAACCCCGAACCGTCCAGCGTCGAGAATCGGATCCGCCACCTGGTCAGCCAGTTCGAGCTGCCGGAGGAGGAGAGGGTCTTCACCATGCCGGAGATCGACGAACAGCAGCGCATGCACAAGCCCTGAGGCTCGGGGACGTCTTGCGGGCCATGGCGCTCAGAACAGTGCAATCCCCAGGATATCGGTCAGCAGCACCAGGAAGAAATAGGTCGCCGCAATCGAGCCGAACAGAAGGCGGACAATGTCCGTGTTGCCTTCGGCATCCCGGTATCGAATGCCCGACCATGCGATGATCACCATGACGATCAGGAAGACGACATTGATGGGTGTCTCCCACGCCTCCGGAATGCCGAACATCCGTACTCGCCTCTAATTCTATGGTTGTGCCGCTGACCCCACCATAGGGGGCGGCTCAGCACCCTTGCGAAAGCAGCTTAACCTCTCGGCGGACGACTGGCTAATCGGCGTCGGGATGTACGCCAGTCGGCGGAGCCACCTCGGAGCGATCGAAATACGGGGGCAGCAGGCTGACCCCATCCTGGCTGACCAGGGCCGCCAGCGCCACCCCGCCGAAGATGACGAGGCCACACCAGAGCGATGCGAGACAAAACCGCCGAACCCCCTGGGGGACGTGGGTCACATAATCCCGGTCGTAGCGGTGGTAGCCCGCGTCGTTGATGTCGATGCGGCCATAGCTGTGTTGCTGCAGAATGCTGCGCGCATAATGCCGGGCCCAGACCGGCACGTGCTGTCGCAACATGTAGGCCGAGAAGAGCGTGTCGACGCTCTCAGCCGGCAGCTCTTCGCCGTACCATTGCTTATAGGCCAGCTGCAGAAGCTGGAATTCCCCGATCTGCAGCAGGTTCGCTGCGTCGATGATCTCCGACTTCTCGGATTGCTCCTCGAGATCGGGGCGGAAAAAGACGTCGAAGAACCCCATTGCACCCTCGACCCCCGTCAATTCCATTGATCGGCAGCTCGTCTTCCCGCCTTCGTCTGCAAATCTGTGGGTCATCCGCAGTGGGACAACCGCGTTTCCCCCGGGCAGGTTGGAACAGCCGACCGCGATAAGATGGGTCTTATCACGGCTTTTAAACGTAATTATGGCTCTCAATCACACAGATGTTAGACCCGATCGCGTCTCAAACCAAGCGAGGCGCGCCGCATCGCGACGGCGCGCCCTATGCGGCTCCGTGGCCGGGAGCCTCTTCGGGGACCCGGCAGTCGGCGGCGCGGCGTCCTAGCCGGGCATGGTTTCCGGCGGCTCCGCGACAGCGTCGAAGCTCTTCGCCTCGAACAGGTAATAACCCTGGTGCGCGATGCTGTTCTTCGCCAGCGTCTCGTCAAACGCGACCCTGTCCTCACCCATTTCAGGGAAGGCGCCGACCCGCTCAAGCCGGCCGTGGAGATGGGAAAGCTCCTTCGGCAGCTTGACGGCATGTTCGTCGTCCGTGACGACGAACATGTCCCGATCGCGCTGGCATTGGAAGATGACGAATCTCATGACCGTTCCCCTTGTCACCGCTGTTGGCGTGCAACATCGGCCTGCCTGCCGGAACATCGTCGGCGATCGTCATCGACCTGCCGACAGACCGGCCTGGTCGTTCTTGCCTGCCATCGCATATGGGCCGAAGGCACGTGGTCAGGGATTGCGCTTCCGCCAGGGCGCCATGCAGTCGGCGGGGGCGGTACGCCGCCTTCGAGGGCGCGATATCGTCAATTTTTGCCTTTTGCCATCGCCTCGGCATGGAAATGTCCCAGCGCAACTGCGATACAGGATACGGGCTAATTCGAACATCCGTTCGCGGCCTGAGGGGGGACAGACACCAATGGACGGCTCTCAGCCGATCACGCCTGAAACGGCGGCAAGGCATTGGGGATTGTCGCGGCGTTTGATGCTGACGACCCTTACACTCTGGCTTCTTGGTGGACTGGGCATCCACGTTTTCGTGGAGCCTCTCAACGAGATGGTCTTCCTTGGATTTCCCCTCGGCTTCTTCGCCGCCGCACAAGGCTCTCTGATCATCTTCCTGATCCTGATCTTCTGGTTCGCGCATCGGCAGAACCGGATCGATGAGGATTGCGGAGTGGCCGAAGAAGAGTGAGCTGGAACGCCGCATGGCCGGTCGAGATCTTACAAGCAATCTGAGCCGCATCTACGGGGTCTATACGGTCGGGTTCGCCATTTTCGTCATGTTCCTGGCGATCCTGGAGCAGGTTGGTGTCCCCGATACCGTGATCGGCTACCTGTTCGTGTTCTTCACGATCGCAGTCTACGCGGGCATCGGCATCCTCAGCCGCACCATGATGGTGTCGGAGTACTACGTTGCCGGCCGGCGCATCCCCGCCTTCTTCAACGGCATGGCAACGGCCGCCGACTGGATCTCGGCGGCGTCGTTCATCGGCATGGCCGGCACGCTCTATGCGCTGGGCTATGACGGACTAGCCTTCGTGCTGGGCTGGACCGGCGGGTACGTGCTGGTGGCGGTCCTGATCGCGCCCTACTTGCGCAAGTTCGGCGCCTATACCGTTCCGGATTTCCTCGGCGCCCGGTACGGGGGAGGGTTCGCCCGCACCATCGGCATCTTCATCCTGTTCTGCGCGTCGTTCACCTATATCGTCGCCCAGGTGACGGGCACCGGCGTGATCGCCTCTCGCTTCCTCGGCATTCCGTTCGAGGTGGCCGTGTTCGTCGGGCTGATCGGCATACTGCTGTGTTCCATGCTGGGCGGCATGCGCGCGGTCACCTGGACCCAGGTGGCGCAGTACATCGTGCTGATCATCGCCTATCTCATACCGGTGGTGCTCTTGTCGGCCCAGCGCACGGGCATCCCCGTGCCGCAGTTGATGTACGGCGAGGTGCTGCAGGACATCACGGCACTGGAGATGGCCCATGCGGTCCCGGGCGGCTATCTGGAAGGGGCGCGGTCCCACACGCAGCCCTTTGTTCACTACGATCCGTTGAACTTTTTCGCGCTGGCAGCGTGCCTGATGATCGGCACGGCTTCGCTGCCGCATGTGCTGATGCGCTATTTCACGACGCCGAGCGTGCGCGAGGCCCGCAAATCCGTAGCCTGGACGCTGCTCTTCGTCTTCATCCTCTATTTCACCGCGCCGGCCTATGCCGCCTTCGCAAAGCTTGAGATCTACTCCAACGTGCTCGGCACCGACATCTCGACCCTGGATGCGGCCGAACATCTGCCCGAATGGGTCTTCGTCTACGGCAAGCTGAACCTGGTGCATGTCTGCGGTGTTCACCCGGCCACACCGCAGGAACTGTTCGAGGCCTGTCAGGCCGCCGGCGTTGGCGACATCATCCGCTTCGCCGACTTCGCAATCGACGACGACGTGGTCGTGATTGCCACGCCGGAAATCGCCGGGCTGCCCTATGTCATCGCCGGGCTGGTGGCAGCAGGGGGGCTGGCGGCCGCGCTGTCGACGGCGGACGGGCTGTTGCTGGCCATCGCCAATGCGCTCAGCCACGACATCTACTATCGGATGATCGACCCGAAGGCGAGCACCCAGCGCCGACTGATCGTGGCCCGCGCGTTGTTGATCGTCGTTGCGATCCTGGCGGCGATCGCGGCCGGCACGCAACCGGCGGGCATCCTGTCGATGGTTGCGTGGGCCTTCAGCATCGCGGCGTCCGGCCTGTTCCCCGCCCTGATCATGGGCGTCTGGTGGAAGCGCACGACATCGGCCGGCGCGGTCATGGGTATGATCGCCGGCACCGGTGTGTGTCTGGTCTACCTGATCGTCAGCCGCTATTTCCCGGAATACGGGGTCGAGACTCTGGGCATGACCACGATCGACGGGCCGGAGGTCGTCGCCAACAATGTCGGCTGGTTCGGCGTGCGCAACATCTCAGCCGGCCTGTTCGGGATCCCGGTCGCTTTCGTGGTCACCTGGCTGGTCAGTCTGGTGACACCGGCGCCGTCGAAAGAGATGCAGGATTTCGTCGATGCCATCCGCGTGCCCCGTGGCGAGACGCTGGCCTGAGGCCGGCGAGCGGCGGGGCGCCGATGCCGGCAGCTTGGGGGCAGCGTGGAAAATCCGTTTTGGTCATATTGGTACTACCACGTACCCAACTACCTGGCGGCGGCGCTGGCCTACACGATGATCGCTCGCTTCGGCTTTTCCCTCTTCGTGCCGGCTGACTGGTCCAACTACATCTGGCGGTTCTTCGTGCGGGTGACCAACCCGGTGCTGGCGGCAGTTCGGCCGATCACGCCGAGTTTCGTCCACGCAACGTTTCTTCCGCTCTTGGCCGCGTTCTGGCTGACGCTGATCCGCCTTGCGTTCTGGATCGCCCTGCGCAGCACGGGCATGGAGCCAGCGGTCGACGTACAGCATCCGGGTGTGCCGTGAGCGAGGACACGAAGGGGCCATCGGCTTGGGTGGTGCGGTTCAGCCCATTGATCCTGGCCGGCGGCCAGGTGCTGGACCTCGCCGCCGGGCATGGCCGCCATGCGCGCCATTTCCTCGACCGTGGTCATCCGGTCGTGGCGGTCGACCGCGACTGCTCTGGCCTTCTCGATCTCGCTAATCGACCGGGTTCGGAGGTCCTGACCCATGACCTGGAAGACGGATCTCCCTGGCCGTTCGCCAAATCCCAGTTCGGCGGCATCGTTGTGACAAACTATCTCCACCGGCCGCTGTTCCCGGATCTCCTGTCGTCGCTCTCGGCCGCGGGCGTACTGATCTGTGAGACCTTTGCCGAGGGCAACGAGTCTCTCGGCCGGCCGCGAAACCCCGACTTTCTGCTGAGGCCCGGAGAACTGCTTGAAGTCGTCAAAGGCAAACTGCAGGTCGTCGCCTATGAACATGGGTTGGTCCACCGGCCGCATCCCGCGGTGATCCAGCGGATTTGCGCCGTCGACCATCGTCGAATGCCGGTATTGGTTTGAGAGGCCGGTCAGCCGACCTGCCAGGTTGACAGCGCCAAGAGGGCGGCGGTGCTGGCCCAGACCACCATCGTGACATCGTCGCCCTGAGGGCGGCGGCAAAGGCGCTCGAAGAGAGCGGCGGGCACACCGCTCAGCGCGACGATGGCAACGGCAATCACCAATGTGTTGACGAAGATCCGGATGCTCAGACTCTGCCAGAAGATCTCCGGCAGGATCGCCGGCAGCAAAAGGAACACCGGCAGCCTGATCGGCGAGAACACGGCCGCGGACAGGGCGATGGCTGAAATCAGAAGAAAGAAGTGGCGCGCTTCCATACCGACTTGAGTACGGCCGTTGGCCAGCCGGCGGCAATGCTGTCCTTCAGGGTTGCCCGTCCGTCAGGATGTCGATCATCGCCTTCACCGCGTCCATCTGCGCGCCGCTGCGCGTGGCGTAGTCGGCGTCGGTGTATCCCCACCAGTCCCAGCAGCCCCTGGGGTTCGATAGCACCCAGTGATCGAAGCTGCCGTCGGGATGGTAGACCTGGGGATAGAGAATGATGGTCTGATTTGCCTCTGCCCAGTCGTTGTAGCCGGCGTTGCGGACGAAGGTCTCTCCCATCTCCGCTGACCGCGCTGATTGACGGCAGCCATGAAACACCACGTGCAGGCGGCATGACGCGTCTCCAGCGCATGCACCGGGCACATAAAGGAAGCCGTACTCGGCGAGAGCGGCCAATGCGGGCTGATCAACGGCGTCGGATTGGGCGAAACGCAAGAGCCCGCTGGCGCCGACGGTAGCTGCCTCTGCTGCACTGAACGGTGCGTCGTAGAGGAAGTCCAGGATCTGTGCCGCGGCGGAGTAACCGCACTCCCCAAGGTAGGGCGGCTCGGACTCCGAACAGGACCACTCCACATCCGGACGGTCGTCGATCGGCATGGTATGCGCGGCCCCGGGCAGCTCGCGAAGCTCGACCATGGCGGGCGGGCGATCCGCCCCGCAGTCCAGAACGGCCTCGAGATAGTCGTCCAGACTGCGCACAATGCTCTCGGGCACTAGGTCGTCGAACTGGCCGTAGAGCAGAAGCATGCGGTCGCCGCACAGGTTTTCCGGGTCCGCAACGGCGTCGCGCGCGGCCAGATCGCGTGTGTCCTGCACCAGCGGTGCAATGTCCGGCGGGCCGGTGAAGTCGATGGTGCCGAAGAAGAACGGATGGCGTGGCAATGACGGGCAGAAGGCCAGGGGGACCCGATCCTGGAACTGCATGCACCGTGTCACGGCGTTGCACTCCCCTTGCGAGCTGGGCCCATGGGCTGCGCACCGGTATGGCCCTCCGGCGACGACGCCGGAGCCGACGACCAGGTCGGAGAAGGCGACATGGAACTGGTTGGCCATGTACCCGCCCGAGGAAATGCCCGACACGGTGACCGTGGCCGGATCGGCGCGATAGTCACCAAGCGGGACGGTCGGCGTCTGCGCCGTCGCGGTATGGGCAAACACGGCCGTCACAAGGGCGGCAGAGAAACCGCGGCTCATCATGGCGATCATCGCGTTCTGGGCTCCAAGGCCGTTCTTGCTGCGCACACGGCCGAATGTTCCGCCAACGTTCAGGATGACGTTGCCGCCGACTCAACCACACACTGTTCGCAAGGCTTGGAACTTATAGTAATGCAGCACGCAGATTTCGTCCACCTTCGCGTTCATTCCGCGTACTCGCTGGCAGAGGGCGCCATCACACTGGACGAGCTCGTGCGCCGGTGCGTCGAAGGCGCCATGCCGGCCGTCGCCGTGACTGATACCGCCAATCTCTTTGGTGCGTTGGAGTTCGCGATGAAGGCGTCCGCCGCCGGTGTCCAGCCGGTGATCGGGACGCAACTGGCGCTCAGACGACAGCTGCGGGCCAACGACAACGGAAACGGCAATGGCAGCCCGCGCCTTCAGGCGGCCGATCAGATCGTTCTGCTGGTGCAGAACGAAACCGGCTATCGCAACCTGATGGCGCTGGTCAGCCACGCATTCCTTGACAGCGCGGCGGACGAGCAACCCCAGGCCGGCTGGGACCAGCTGGCGCAGTTCAGCGACGGTCTGATCGCCCTGACGGGCGGACCCAAGGGACCGGTCGGCCGCGCGCTGGCCGATGGGCAGACACCTGAGGCGGAAGAGGCGCTGGCCCGTCTGGCGGAGGCATTTCCGGGCCGCCTCTATGTTGAGCTGATGCGCCACGGCGATCCGGCGGAAGACGCCATAGAAGCCGAGCTGATTGAGCTGGCGTACCGGCACGACCTGCCGCTGGTGGCCACCAACGACGTCTATTTCAGCGAACGCGCGATGTACGAGGCGCATGATGCGCTGCTGTGCATCGCCGACAGCAGCTATCGCAGCGAGACCGATCGGCGCCGCGTCACGCAGGAACACTGGTTCAAGCCGGCCAGTGCCATGCGCAGCCTGTTCGACGATCTGCCCGAGGCCCTGGACAACACTGTGGTCATCGCGCGCCGCTGCGCCTTCATGCCGGAAAAGTGCAAGCCCATCCTGCCCCATGTCGCCGATGCGCATGACACGGACGAGGCTGCGCTGCTGCGCGCGGAGGCGGCGAAGGGGCTCGAAACAAGGCTTGCGACCCGCGTCTGGCATGAGGGCATGGATGATGCTGAGCGGGAAGAGGTAGCGCGCCCCTATCGGGAGCGGCTGGACTTCGAGCTCGGCGTGATCGCGCGCATGGGCTATTCGGGCTATTTCCTGATCGTTGCCGATTTCATCCAGTGGGCGAAGGCAAAAGGGATTCCGGTCGGGCCGGGGCGGGGCTCGGGTGCCGCGTCCGTGGTCGCCTGGTCGCTCACGATCACCGACCTGGACCCGCTCCGGCTCGGCCTTCTTTTCGAACGCTTTCTCAATCCCGAGCGCGTGTCGATGCCGGACTTCGACATCGACTTCTGCCAGGATCGGCGGGACGAGGTGATCCGCTACGTCCAGGACCGCTACGGCCAGGACCGCGTCGCGCAGATCATCACCTTTGGTAAGCTGCAGGCCCGTGCCGTGCTGCGCGACGTGGGCCGCGTGCTGCAGATGCCCTATGGGCAGGTCGACCGCATCTGCAAACTTGTCCCCAACAACCCGGCCAACCCCACGACCCTGGCTGAGGCAGTGAAGTCCATCGAGCAACTTCGCGAGCAGCGCGAGACTGATGAGACCGTTGCCTATCTGATCGACACCGCACTGAAGCTGGAGGGCCTGTACCGTCACGCATCGACCCATGCCGCCGGCGTCGTGATTGGCGACCGGCCGCTGGAAGAGCTGGTGCCGCTCTACCGCGACCCGCGGTCATCCATGCCGGTCACCCAGTTCAACATGAAGTATGTCGAGCTGGCCGGCCTGGTGAAGTTCGACTTCCTCGGGCTGAAGACGCTGACGGTGCTGGACCGAGCTGTCGCCATGATCAGCGAAAGCGAAGGGGGGCCAGTACCCGATCTGGACCGGCTGCCGCTGGGAGATGAGCCGACCTTCGCGATGCTGGGGCGCGGCGAGACGACGGGCGTGTTCCAGCTGGAAAGCACGGGCATGCGGGACATCCTGCGCCGCCTCAAACCCACGCGGTTCGAGGAGATCATCGCGCTGGTGGCGCTCTACCGCCCGGGGCCGATGGACAACATCCCGACCTTCATCAAGGTGAAGAACGGCGAACAGCCGGTCGATTACCTGCACGAGGATCTTGAGCCGATCCTGAAAGAGACCTTCGGCATCATGATCTATCAGGAACAGGTGATGCAGGTGGCCCAGGTGCTGGCGGGCTATTCACTTGGCGGCGCCGATCTGTTGCGCCGCGCCATGGGCAAGAAGATCCCGGCCGAAATGGCTGCGCAGAAGCAGGTCTTCATCGAAGGGGCCGTTGCGCGCGGCGTCGATGGTGAGCGCGCCGCTTCCATCTTCGAGCAGGTGGCGAAATTCGCCGGGTACGGCTTCAACAAGGCGCACGCGGCGGCCTATGCCGTCGTGGCCTATCAGACGGCCTATCTGAAGGCCAACCATCCGGTTGCCTTCTTCGCCGCCTCCATGAACCTGGATATGGGCAACACCGACAAGCTGGGCGTTTATCGCCAAGAGCTGCGGCGGCTGGAGATCCCGCTGCTGCCGCCTGACGTCAACCGGTCGGCCGCGGAGTTTTCCATCGAGATCACGGACAGCGGGCAGCGTGCGATCCGGTACGCACTGGGGGCCCTGAAGGGGGTCGGGACGGACGCCATGCGGGCTCTGGCTGAAGAGCGGAGCGCCGGCGGTGCCTATGCCGGCATCTTCGATCTCGCGCAGAGGCTTGAGTCCGTCCACGTCAACAAGCGTCATCTGGAAAGCCTGATCCGGGCCGGTGCATTCGATACGCTGCATCCGAACCGGCGCCAGATCTTCGAAGCCGTGGACCGGGTCGTGCGGTTCTCTCACGCGGCGAAGGAGGAGCGTGAGAGCCGTCAGGTCAATCTGTTCGGCGGCGGCGCCGACAGCGGGCCGGAGCATCCGACGCTGCCCGACACGCCGGACTGGGAGCCGCTCGACCGGCTGGCCCATGAGCACGACGCGATCGGTTTCTACTTCTCCGCCCACCCCATCGACGGCTATCCGGTGCGCCGTCTCAGCGTCGTGACCCATGTCGAGGCGACCCGCAGGGTTCGCCCCGGCACTACGGAAACCTTGCGCATGGCCGGCATCGTAATGGCCAAGCGGGAGCGGATCAGCAAATCGGATAAGCGCTACGCCTTCGTCACCTTGTCCGACGCGACGGCGAGCTTCGACGTGACCCTGTTTTCTGAGGTTCTGGCGATCGCAAGGCCGCAGCTGGAGACGGGAAGTGCCGTTTTGGTGACGACCGAGGTGCAAGGGCAGGAGGATGGAAGCCACCGGTTCACGGTGACAGGTGTGGAACCGCTGGACCGGGCCGTCGGCGACACCAGTGCCGCCTACGAGATCTTCGTCGAAACCGAGGCCGCCGTGCCCAACCTGCGGGCGCTCTTGGATCGCGAAGGGCCCGGACGGGCCGATGTGAGCGTTCGCGTGCGCACGGATTGGGAGCGGGAGGTTCAGATCCGGCTGCCGCAACGCTATGCCGTAGGGCCGCGCGGCAGGGCGGCGATCAAGGCCATTACGGGCGTGCTCGAAGTGGTGGAGTTGTAGCCCTAAGGCCCGACGATCGCGCCCGGCGCTTGCAATGCAGCAGGCGTCAGGCTATCAACCCGCAGTTTCCACGATCCCACACGCGGGCTGACCGTCGCCGATGACCTCGGCCGGTTGCTTCCGGTGTCCGGCGTGGCTTTTTTGCACAAGCATGAGCCCGAACGGACCAGGCCCGCGGAGGACGAACCGGAAGAAGGACACAGACACGCATGCCGATGCCAAGCTTCACCATGCGCCAGCTCCTGGAAGCTGGCGTGCATTTTGGCCACCACACCCGCCGCTGGAACCCGAAGATGGCACAGTTCATCTTTGGCATCCGCAACGGCGTCCACATCATCGATCTGGAGCAGACGGTCCCGCTGCTCTACCGTGCGCTGGAAGCCGCCCGCGATGTGACCGCCAATGGCGGCCGCGTACTGTTCGTCGGCACCAAGCGCCAGGCGCAAGAGCGGATCGCGGATGCCGCCCGCCGCTGCGGTCAGCACTTCGTCAACCACCGCTGGCTTGGCGGCATGCTGACGAACTGGAAGACTATCTCGATCTCCATCCGGCGCCTGAAGGATCTGGACGAGCAGCTGTCCCAGTCGGATACGGGACGCACGAAGAAAGAGCTGCTGCAGCTCACCCGCGAACGCGACAAGCTGGAGCGGGCGCTTGGCGGGATCCGCGATATGGGCGGGCTGCCCGATCTCTTGTTCATCATCGACACGAACAAGGAAGATATCGCCGTCCAGGAGGCCACCAAGTTGGGCATTCCTGTGATCGCCGTGATCGACAGCAACTCCGACCCGGCGGGGATCACCCATCCGATTCCCGGCAACGACGATGCGTTGCGTGCCATCGATCTCTATTGCGAGCTCTTGTCGTCGGCCGTGCTGTCGGGGCTGGAGGCGGAGATGGTGGCCTCCGGTCAGGATCTTGGCGCCATGGAAGCGCCTCCGGACGAGGACATGCCCTCCGAAGGGGAGGCGGAGCCGGCGGCGGAAGATGCCACCCCGGCGGAGAGCGAGAACGCAGCCGCGGAGGCCTGACCGGTTCCACCGCCGCCCGGCTGCGGCCGGCGGGCGGTGCTGGGTATGGACCTCAGCAGAGAAACGAAGGGTCGGCACCGAGGCCGACACATCAATGGGGTGACGACGATGGTCGAGGTCACTGCGGGACTGGTCAAAGAGCTCCGGGACAAGACCGGCGCCGGCATGATGGACTGCAAGAAGGCGCTGAACGAGACGGCCGGCGACATGGAAGCTGCCGTCGACTGGCTGCGCAAGAAGGGGCTGGCGGCGGCGGCAAAGAAGGCAGGCCGTGTGGCCGCTGAAGGGCTTGTTGCAGTGGCTGTGCAGAACGGGCGCGGGGCGGTCGTCGAGGTCAATGCCGAGACTGATTTCGTCGCCCGCAACGACCAGTTCCAGTCCTTTGTCGCGGCAGTCGCCGATCTGGCCGCTACAGCTGACGGCGATGTTGAAAACTTGAAAGCGGCGTCGCTGCCCAGTGCCGGCCACAGCGTTGCGGACGAGGTCACGCACCTGGTGTCGACGATCGGTGAGAACATCAGTCTGCGGCGCGTCGCCCATCTGGCGGTGGGCGACGGCGTGATCGCAAGCTATGTGCACAATGCCGCAGCCCCCGGCATGGGAAAGATCGGCGTGCTGGTTGCCCTGGAATCGCCGGGTGATAAAGAGACTTTGTCTGCCCTCGGCAAGCAGATCGCGATGCATGTGGCCGCCGCCCGTCCAGAGGCCCTGGATGTCGCCGATGTCGACCCCACCGCGATCGAGCGGGAGCGGGCGGTGCTGGAAGATCAGGCTCGCGCCAGCGGCAAGCCGGAGCAGATCATCGGCAAGATGGTGGAAGGCCGCCTGCGTAAGTACTACGAAGATGTGGTGCTGCTGGAGCAGGTCTATGTGATAGACGGTGAGAGCCGCGTGCGCCAGGTCGTTGAAAAGGCGGCTAAAGATCTGGGTGCACCGGTGACGTTGTCCGGCTTCGTCAGCTATCGGCTCGGCGAAGGCATTGAGAAGAAGCAGAGCGATCTGGCTGCGGAGGTTGCCGCAACGCTGGAGGGGTAAGCCGCCTCCGGTGCCTGCCCAATCGTTGCTTCGCGGAGTCAAGGACAGTCGGGGGCTATCAGCCAATGCATGGGGACGTGCGCTTTCGCCGGGTGCTCTTGAAGCTGTCGGGCGAAGCCCTCATGGGCGATCGCGGATATGGCATCGCGGCAGAGACCGTTGATCGCATCTCAGCGGAGATCCGCCAGGTCCACAGTCTGGGTGTTCAGGTGGCGGTCGTTGTCGGCGGCGGCAACATCTTCCGCGGCGTCTCGGGCGCTGCCCGCGGTATGGAGCGGGCAAGCGCGGACTACATGGGCATGCTGGCCACGGTGATAAACGCGCTGGCGCTGCAGAATGCCTGTGAACGGGAGGGCGTGCAGACGCGCGTCTTGTCTGCGATCCCGATGCAGACGGTTTGTGAGCCCTATATCCGCCGGCGCGGCGTGCGCCATATGGAGAAGGGCCGGGTCGTCATCTTCGCCGCGGGAACGGGCAACCCCTTCTTCACCACCGATACGGCTGCGGCCCTGCGGGCATCGGAGATGGACTGCGATGCTCTCTTGAAGGGCACGCAGGTCGATGGTGTCTATGATGCCGATCCGCGGGCCGTGCCGGAGGCCAGGCGGTTCGAGACGCTGAGCTATATGGACGTCTTGTCCAAGGATCTGCGGGTGATGGATCATTCTGCCATCTCCCTTGCCCGCGAGAACCGGATTCCGATCGTGGTGTTCTCCGTTCAGGAGCCTGGGGCTTTTGCCGATGTCGTCGTCGGCCGTGGGCGTTTTACAACAATAACGGAGGAGGAATGATCCCATGGCGGAAGTCGACCTCAAGGAGTATTCCCGGCGCATGGACGGAGCGCTTGAGGCGCTGCGGCGCGAATTCTCGGGCCTGCGCACCGGCAGGGCGTCCACAAGCCTGCTTGAGCCGTTGACTGTTGAGGCTTATGGCGCGGCCATGCCGATCAATCAGGTCGGCACGATCGGTGTTCCTGAGCCGCGATTGCTGACGGTCCAGGTATGGGATCGCGGCATGGTCAAGGCGGTCGAGAAGGCGATCCGCGATTCCGGACTTGGTCTCAATCCGCAGGCCGACGGTTCGCTGGTGCGGGTTCCGATCCCCGAGCTCAGCGAAGAGCGGCGCCGCGAACTGACCAAGGTCGCCGGCAAGTATGCAGAACAGGCGCGGGTGGCCATCCGTAACGTCCGCAGGGACGGGATGGATCATCTGAAGCGCCAGGAACGCGATCACGAGATCTCGCAGGACGAGCACAAGCACCTGGGCGACGAGATCCAGCGCATGACCGACGATCATGTGAAGCAGGTCGACGAACTGCTGGCCCAGAAAGACAAGGAGATCATGCAGGTGTAGTGCCTGCGATCGAACATCGCCGATGCCGTCGCCCGCCCCCAACGATGCGCCTTCGCTGCCCGCCCATGTGGCCATCATCATGGACGGCAATGGGCGTTGGGCGGTCGCGCGCCAGAGGCCTCGGACTTTCGGCCACCGTAGAGGCGCCGACGCGGTGCGGCGGACGGTTGAGGCAGCCGTCGAAATCGGTGTCGGCTATCTGACGCTGTTCGGCTTCTCATCTGAGAACTGGACACGACCGGCCCACGAAATCTCTGAACTGATGGGCCTGTTGCGCTTCTACCTGCGCAGCCAGGTGGCCGAACTTCACGCGAACGGCGTAAGGCTGCGGGTGATCGGCGATCGTCGGCGGCTTGCCACCGATATCGTCGATCTCATCAACCATGCCGAAAGGCTGACGCGCGAAAACCGAGCGCTGAACCTGACGGTTGCGCTGAGCTATGGCGGCCGGCAAGAGATCGCCGCCGCTGCCCGCGGGCTGGCGGAGGAGGTGGCGGCCGGCACGCTCGCCCCTCAGGACATCGACGAAGCCGAGCTAGCACGGCGACTGTTCACGACCGATCTGCCTGACCCCGATTTGATTATTAGAACCAGCGGAGAAAAGCGCATCAGCAACTTCCTGCTCTGGCAGGCGGCCTATGCTGAGCTTGTCTTCGTTGACACCCTGTGGCCGGATTTCTCGAAGGCCGATCTGGAATGGGCAATCCAAGAGTTTCAGCGGCGAGAGCGACGGTTTGGCGCCACGATCAGCGGTGAATAGGCGTCCCGGCGAGCTGCGTCTCAGGATACTGTCCGCGCTGGCTCTCGGGCCGCTGGCCCTTGCCGCGACCTATGCGGGCGGCATTACGTTTGCCGTTCTAATCATGGTCGTCGGTATTGCGGCGGCCGTGGAATGGGGGCGGATGGTCGCGCCAGAGTTGGGGTTGGCTGGCGACGTCGCCGGCTGCGCAGGCCCGGTGCTGGCCGGAGTGACGACGATCGCGGCCGGTCCGGGCGCGGGTGCGGCCGGCGTGGCTGCTGCCGGTCTGGTCCTTGCCATCGTTTTGATGCGACTGAGGGGGCGGCGCGCCGGGGCGACCGCCTTTGCCTATCCCTATATCGGGGGCGCCATCATCGCTCTCATCTGGCTGCGGGGGCATCCGGACACGGGTCTGGGATTGGTCTGCTGGTTGTTCTTTGCCGTCTGGGCTACCGATGTTGGGGGGTACGCGGCCGGTCGGATCATCGGCGGTCCGAAGCTGGCACCCGCCGTCAGCCCGAACAAGACCTGGGCCGGGGTTGCCGGTGGCGTCGTCTGGGCGGTCTGCTTTGCTGGCGCAGTCGGGCTGCTGTTTGCGGCGTCCAGGCCGATCCTCGGCCTTGTGATGGCTGTCGCGGTGTCGTTGGTTGCACAGTTGGGTGATCTATTTGAATCGGGTATGAAACGCCGCTATGGGGTAAAGAACAGCGGCCAACTGATCCCGGGCCACGGCGGCGTGCTCGACCGGATCGACGGACTTCTGGCCGCAGCGCCGTTCCTGGCGCTCTTTCAGGTACTGATTGGGGAGACGATTGGATGGTGGTGACGGCCATATCGGAATTGCCGGAGCAGCAGCCAAGGACGATTACGATCCTTGGCTCCACCGGTTCCGTCGGATGCCAGACCATCGATCTGATCGAACGGAACCCGGATCGATTCGTTGTCGAGGCCCTGACGGCCAATCGCAACGTCGATATGCTGGCGTCGCAGGCGCGGCGGCTCCGGCCGGCGGTGGCCGTGGTCGCGGACCCGAATGCCTATGCAGCTCTGAAGGCAGCGCTTTCGGGCACCGGTATTGAGGTGGCGGCCGGAACCGAGGCGCTCGTCGCGGCGGCTGAGCGCCCGGCCCAATGGGTCATGGCAGCCATCGTCGGCGCCGTTGGCCTGCCGCCAATTCTCGCCGCCGCGCGGCGCGGCGCGACCGTAGCATTCGCCAACAAGGAATGCCTGGTCTGTGCCGGTTCGCTGATGCTGGATCTGGTAAGTCGCCATGGCGCTACGCTGGTTCCGGTCGATAGCGAGCACAATGCGATCTTCCAGGTGATCGACCTGGCCGGACGCGATCAGATCGACAGGCTGATCCTGACGGCCTCGGGCGGGCCGTTCCGGACTTGGCAGAGGGAGGCGATGGCCCAGGCGACCCCGGCTCAGGCGGTCGCCCATCCGACCTGGGATATGGGCGCCAAGATCTCCGTCGACAGCGCAACCATGATGAACAAGGGCCTTGAGATCATCGAGGCGGCATTCCTTTTCGGCATGCCGGAGACCAAGGTCGATGTTCTGGTCCACCCGCAATCCGTTGTGCACAGCATGGTGGAGTACGCCGACGGCTCGGTTCTGGCGCAATTGGGAACGCCGGATATGCGTACGCCGATTGCTTACGCCCTTGCCTGGCCGCAACGGATGGCGACCCCGGCGCAGAGGCTGAATCTGGCGGAAGTGGGCCGGCTGGACTTCGAGCCGCCGGACGAGAAGCGGTTTCCCGCACTGCGTCTTGCCCGTGAAGCCTTGCGCCAAGGGGGCGGCGCCCCAAATGTTCTGAACGCCGCCAATGAGATTGCGGTGCACAGTTTCCTGGCCGATGGGATCGGCTTTCTGGATATCGAGCGCGTGGTCGGCGAGACACTGGAGCGTACGCCGCAGCATGCGATGAACAGTCTGGCGGATGTGTATGCTATTGATGAGTTGGCCAGACATACGGCGCGCGCAGTGGTAGGCTCCCTGTAGACGACAGGCCACGCGGGCCCGAGCGATTGGATTCCCCGACCTATGGACCTCATTTTCGACTACGCCATTCCGTTCCTCATTGTCTTGAGCGTCCTGGTGTTCGTGCATGAATGGGGGCACTTCTGGGTCGCCAGGCGGTGCGGCGTACGCGTGGAAGTGTTCTCCATCGGCTTCGGGCCGGAGTTGTTCGGCCGCACCGATCGACGGGGAACCCGCTGGAAGGTCAGCGCTGTCCCCCTTGGCGGCTATGTGAAGTTCTTCGGTGATGTCGATGCCGCGTCCCGCCCGGATGATGAAGAGGCGATGTCAGGCCTGACGGAGGCCGACAGAGCCGTCTCATTCCATCACAAGCCGCTCGGCGCCCGGGCCTTGATCGTGGCCGCGGGCCCGCTGGCCAACTTCCTCTTCGCGGCCGTCGTCCTGGCGGGGCTGTTTGCATTCGACGGCCATCCCTTTCCCCCGGCGGTCGTCGGCGACGTCGTTGCCGAGAGCGTTGCGGAAGACGCCGGCCTTCAGGCCGGAGACCGGGTTGAACGCATTGACGGGCAGGCTATCCACCGGTTTGCCGATCTCGCCATCGCCGTTCGGGCCAGCGAGGGACGGGAACTGACGCTGCAAATCGACCGTGACGGCCAGTCGCTGACGGTGCCGATGGCGCCTCAGTTGATTGTCGAGACGGCGTCGGATGGCACCCCCCGCGAGATCTACCGTCTTGGCATCACAGTGGAAACCGGCCCCTATGGTTTCGGCGAGGCGATCGTCCTGGGCGGGAAGGAAACGGTTGCCCTGATCGTGCAGACCGTGACGGTGGTCGGCCAGATCATCGTTGGCACGCGGGGAACGGAAGAATTGGGCGGGCCGCTCAGGATCGCTCAGATCTCCGGCGATGTGGCGCAGATCGGCGTCGTCGCATTCGTCTGGTTCATGGCCGTCCTGTCGATCAATCTGGGTCTCATCAATTTATTCCCCATTCCTATGCTCGATGGTGGGCATCTCCTGTACTACGCTGCCGAAGCAATTCGTGGGCGTCCCCTTGGTCCGAAAGCACAGGAATACGGTTTCCGTATCGGCTTGGCTTTGGTACTAACACTGATGATCTTTGCCACCTGGAACGACCTCGTGCATGTTGTTGGGGTCGTTGACTTCATCAGGCAGATCACTTCCTGACCTTCGACGGATCGCTCTGGAGGCCAGCCGTGCGCAATTGGGAACGTTGGTGGCGCCGCCGAACAGGGGCCGGCCTTGTGCGGCATGTGGCATGCGCCGTCGCGTTGGTTGCCATTCTGGTCGGCGCGCGGGTCGCCGCTCAGGAATCACCCGATGATGTCATTGGAGAGATCCGAGTTGAGGGGGCTGAGCGGATCGAGCCGGCGACCATCTATTCCTACATGACGGTGCGGGCGGGCGACCCGTTTGATCCCGAGGAAATCGACGAATCGCTGAAGAGCCTCTTTCGTACGGGTCTCTTTGCGGATGTGGTTCTGAGCCGGGAAGGGACAATTCTTGTCGTCTCGGTCATCGAGAATCCGATCATCAATCGGATCGCCTTTGAGGGAAATCGTCGTATCGAGGACGAGACCCTGGAGGCCGAGGTGCAGTCCCGGCCTCGAGTGGTCTACACGCGCACGCGGGTTCAGAACGACGTCGCGCGAATTCTTGAGGTGTACCGGCGCAGCGGCCGGTTCGCGGCCAGCGTTGAGCCCAAGGTCATCCAACTTGAGCAGAACCGGGTCGATCTTGTCTTTGAGATCGACGAGGGACCACTGACGGGAATCCGCCGAATCAGCTTCATCGGCAACGAAGCTTACAGTGACAGTGAGCTGCGTGACGAGGTTCTGACGGCAGAGACCGGGTTCTTCGACTTCCTCACCAGCGACGACAACTACGATCCGGATCGATTGGATTTCGACAGAGAGCTGCTGCGCCGCTTCTACTATCGAGAAGGGTATGCGGATTTCCGAGTGATCTCCACGGTTGCCGAGCTGACGCCCAATCGCGAGGAATTCTTCATCACCTTCACGCTCGATGAAGGGGATCGCTATCGGTTCGGCACTGTCGAAATCGTGACGACCCTGCCAAATCTGGATGTCGAGGACCTGCGGTCGGAGGTCACGACTGAAGAAGGTGACTGGTACAATGCTGATGAAGTCGACGAGTCGATCACGCTTCTGACGAATGCCGTCGGCGATCTTCAGTATGCGTTCGTGGATGTGCGCCCTCAAGTGACGCGCGACCGGGACGAACTGACGGTCAACGTCACCTACGAGGTTAACGAGGGTCCGCGCGTCTTCGTTGAGCGGATCGATATCATCGGTAACGTCCGCACGGTGGACAGGGTCATTCGCCGCGAGATCGAGCTGGTTGAAGGCGATCCGTTCAACAGTTCGCGGCTGCGCCGGTCGGAGGCGCGTATCCGCAATCTCGGCTTCTTTGGCGATGTGGAAGTCAATGCGGTCCCGGGTTCGGCGCCCGATCGCACCGTCATCGAGGTCGAGGTGTCCGAACGCTCGACCGGCGAACTGTCCATCGGTGCCGGCTTCTCAACCAACGACGGTCCAATCGGCGACATCAGCTTGCGTGAGCGGAACCTTCTCGGGCAGGGGCAGGAACTGGTCATCTCCGGCACCCTTAGCGGATCGTCCAGCCAGATCAATCTCAGCTTCACAGAACCGTATCTGTTCGAGCGGGATCTTTCGGGCGGGTTCGATGTGTTTCGCGTCACCAATGACAATCAAGACGAAAGCTCGTTCGACGAGACGTCGCTAGGGTTCGCGTTGCGTGCCGGATATCCGCTGGCAGACCGACTGCGTCAGACGGTTCGCTATCTCCTGGAGCGCCGTGAGGTCGAGAACGTATCGCCGTTCGCATCGCGCTTCATCCGCGACCAGGAAGGGGTGACGGTGCGGTCGCTTGTCGGCCACACAATCACGTACGATCAGCTCGACAGTCGTATTCAACCGACCGACGGTTACATCCTGACCTTCGGCAACGAGTTCGCCGGGATCGGGGGTGACGTCACTTACCTGTCCACGACTCTTGGCGGTTCCATCTACTTTCCCCTTCTGGACGAAGTCGTCCTCTCCTTGGGGGCCGAGGCCGGACACATCTTCGGCATCGGTGAAGATGTCGGCATCAACGACCGTTTCTTTGTCGGTGGGGACAATCTGCGCGGATTTGAAACCGCGGGCATCGGCCCAAGGGACGGGAACAGTGACGCGCTCGGCGGCAACACGTTTGCCGTCGGGACCGTCGAGGTGGAGTTTCCGCTGGGTCTTCCGGAGGAGTTCGGCATCACCGGACGCGGCTTCTCCGATTTCGGCGTGCTGACGGATGTGGACGAGGAGTCGGTCGCTGGCGGCAGTCCGGCGGACCAGATCTTCGAATCGAACTCGCTGCGCGTCTCCGTCGGTGCCGGCGTGTCATGGGAGTCGCCCTTCGGTCCTGTGCGGCTCGATTTCGGCTTTCCGGTGCTGAAAGAGGACTTCGACGAGACGGAAACGTTCCGCTTCAGCTTCGGCACGAGATTCTGAGGCAATGCAGCTCGGCGCTGCGATCTTCGTTCTGCTTCTCTGCTGGGCCGTTTGGACCCCGAGCCGCGCCGGAGCTCAGACCCAGGATCCGGTCACGACCATTCCACAACCCGTCATCCTGGTCGTCGACTATCGCCAAGTGCTGCAGGATGCAGTGGCGACTCGCTCAGTGCAGGCGGCCCTGGAAAGCGTGCGCGCCGCATATCAGGAGGAGTTCGTCGCGCTTGAGCAGGAGCTGAGGCAGATAAACCAGGACCTTGCGGAGGATCGGGCGACACTTGGACCTGAGGAGATGGCACAACGGCGCGCGGAATTCGAGCAGCGCGTTGCCGAAGCTCAACGCGAGGCGGGAAACCGCCGCATCGCGCTGGAGGGCGCGCAGTCGCGGGCGATGGAGCAGGTTCAGGCGGTGCTGCTGGAGATCATCGCCGAGATCATGCGTGAGCGCGGCGCGAACATGGTCCTGGGCAAGAGCCAGATCGTCTGGGTGGACAGCGCGCTCGATATCAGTGCGGAAGCCTTGCGTCGCCTGGACGAGAGGCTGCCATCCGTCGACGTCACAGTGCCGACGGAGTAGATTGGACAGCCGCATGAACTGCGGCGTGGCGGGGTAGTATGGCGGATCCGAGATTCTTCAAAGTAGCTGATCCCATGACGCTAGGGCGACTGGCGGAAATCGCCGGTGCCAGCCTCGCCGACGGGGCCGATCCAGACCGGACGATCATCGATGTCGCTCCGTTGGAGACGGCCGACCCCAATCAGATCAGCTTCCTGGAGAACAAGAAATATTTGCCGGCGCTTGCTGAGACCCGCGCCGGAGCGTGCCTGGTCCATCCGGCCTTTGTCGAGCGCGTGCCGCAAGCCACCGTAGCCCTGGCATGCGAGGCGCCGTATCGCGGGTACGCATTGGTCGCGCAGGCATTCTACCCCCGTCTGGGGAACACTCCCGGAGTGGCGCCGACGGCGCTTGTCGATCCGTCCGCCATCGTCGATCGCACGGTCGAGATCGGACCCGGTGTGATCGTCGGTGCGCGCGCGGAGATCGGCGCCGACTGCCGGATCGACGCCAATGCGGTCATCGGACCCGGAGTGGTGTTGGGGGCCGGATCTTCCGTCGGGGCTTGCGCATCGCTCAGCCACTGTCTGGTCGGCCAGCGTGTCGCCATCTATCCCGGCGCTCGCATCGGTCAGGATGGGTTCGGCTTCGCCATGGGGCCCGGTGGCCATGTCCGTATTCCCCAGACGGGCCGCGTGATCATCGAAGACGATGTGGAGATCGGTGCCAATGTCACGATCGACCGTGGTGCCACCCAGGACACGGTGATCTGCCGCGGGGCCATGATTGATAATCTGGTACAGATCGGGCACAACGTTGAAGTCGGTGCCGGATCGGTGATTGTCGCTCAATCGGGTATTGCAGGTAGCACCAAGCTTGGGGAGTTTGTGGTTCTGGCGGCGCAAACCGGGCTTGCCGGCCACCTGAAGATCGGTGCCGGTGCCAAATTGGCGGCTTCCAGCGGGGTCATGCGGGATATACCGCCCGGGGAGGAATGGGGCGGGACGCCCGCCATGCCGATCCGCAAGTTCTGGCGCCACTATACTCGGTTGATGAAGCTGCTGGACGAGAAAGGTTGAACGCTGAGATGGACGCTGCTGCGACCAGCGACGCTCTGCAAGAGATCAACATCTTGCAGATTATGGAGAGGATTCCGCATCGCTATCCGATGCTGATGATCGATCGCCTGGTGGATGTTGTGCCGGGGATCAGCGCCACGGGTATCAAGAACGTATCGATCAACGAGCCGTTTTTTCAGGGCCATTTTCCCCGCCAGCCCGTGATGCCAGGCGTGATGATCATCGAGGCCATGGCCCAGACTGCGGCCGTGCTTGTCGTTCAGTCGCTCGGCGTCGATGCCAAAGACAAGCTCGTCTATTTCATGTCCCTGGACAATGCGCGGTTTCGTCGGCCCGTCGTCCCGGGCGATCAGTTGCGGATCGAGGTGAACAGGCTGCACCACCGCAAGACGGTCTGGAAGTTTGCCGGTCAGGCCAAGGTCGACGGCCGTCTTTGCGCCGAAGCGACCTATTCCGCGATGATTCGGGACTATTGATGGCTTCGACCATCCATCCGAATGCCGTCGTCGATCCTGCTGCGCGCCTCGGCGAAGACGTTGTCATCGGCCCATTCTGCGTTGTCGGCCCGCGGGTTGAACTCGGTGATCGTGTCCGGTTGATCAGTCATGTGGTCATAGAGGGAACGACCGTCGTTGGTGCGGACTCTGTCATCTATCCCTTCTCGTCCATCGGGCACAGACCGCAGGATCTGAAATACAAGGGAGAGGACTCGCGGCTGATGATCGGCCGCAACGTCACCATCCGCGAGCATGTCACCATGAACCCCGGAACCGAGGGCGGCGGCATGGTGACCCGCATCGGCGATGGCGGCTTCTTTATGGCCGGCGCGCATGTCGCTCACGATTGCGATGTCGGCAACGACGTCATTCTGGCCAACAACGCCGCTGTGGCAGGGCATGTGGTCGTCGGCGACCACGCGCGGCTCGGCGGCTATTGCGCGGTCCGTCAGTTCGTCCGCATTGGGCATCACGCCATGATCGGCGGCATGACCGGAGTCGATCAGGATGTCATTCCGTATGGCCTCGTGACGGGCGACCGTGGCTATCTCGCGGGTCTCAATCTGGTGGGACTGAGGCGTTACGGGTTCGACCGGGACGAGATCAATGCGCTCAGAAGCGCCTATCGCGTGCTGTTCGATGATGCTGGCGAGTGGTCCCATCGACTTGCCGAGGTGGAGCGTCGCTTCGGCTCATTGTCGACGGTGCGAGAGTTGCTGAAGTTTCTTCAGCATGACAGCGATCTGAAGATTCTGAAGCCGAAGCTGCCGGATGCAGCCTAAGCTTGGGGTTCTGGCCGGGGGCGGGGCGCTGCCCCGGTGCCTGATCGCGTCATGCCGGGCGGCGGGCCGCGATGTCTTCGTTCTTGCCTTTCACAATCAGACCGATCCTGATTGCGTGTCCGAAGCCGAGGAGCATACCTGGGTGCGGCTTGGCGCCATTGGTACCGCGCTCAAGCGCCTGCGCGAGGCCGGTGTGGAAGAGCTGTGCTTTGCCGGTGGCATAAGGCGGCCTTCATGGCGCGAACTGATGCCGGATGCCCGCGGCGCGGCCTTCCTGGCCCGTGCCGGGTTCGACCGTCTTGGCGATGCCGGGCTTCTGGACGTCATTGCCGGCGGCCTGGAAGGCGAGGGATTCAGGCTGGTTGGCGCCCATGAGGTGGCGCCGGACCTGCTGGCGACGCCAGGGCCGATGACCCGGCGTCGGCCCGATGCCAAAGAGCAACTCGACATCGATCGCGCCTGGCGGATTGCAACGGAGATCGGCCGGCTCGATGTCGGCCAGGGTGCCGTGGTGCAGCAGGGCCTGGTACTGGCCGTGGAGGCCGCGGAGGGCACCGACGCCATGATCGCGCGAACTAAGCCGCTCGCCCGCAAGGGCCGCGGTGGCGTGCTGGTGAAGGTCCCGAAGCCGCAACAGGATCGGCGGCTGGACCTGCCCACGATCGGCGTCGGGACTGTGGAGGCGGCAGCGGCCGCTGGTCTGTCGGGAATCGCCGTTGCCGCCGGAGCGACCCTGATCATCGACCGGCCGGCGACCGTGGCATCGGCGGACCGGTTCGGAGTGTTCCTCACCGGCATCGAGGGGGACCCGTGAGCGGGCCGTTGGTGTTTCTGACGGCGACCGAGCCCTCGGGCGACCTGATGGGGGCCGGTCTCATGGAGGCCATGAAGCGGCAGACGGCGGGGCGCATCCGGTTCGCCGGTATCGGCGGCGACCGCATGACCGCTGAAGGGCTAGACAGCCTCTTTCCCGTCGGCGAGCTCGCCGTCATGGGCATGGCGGAGCTTCTGCCACGTGCCCGGCAGCTCTTGCGGCGGGTCAGGCAGACGGCTGACGCTGCGCTGGCGGCGGACCCGGATCTGATCATCACGATCGACAGTTGGGCCTTCAGCTCGCGTATCGCCACGCGCCTGAAGGGCAAGCGGAACTGCCCGATCGTTCAGTTCGTGGCGCCGAAGGTGTGGGCTTGGCGGCCGGGGCGTGCGCGCAGGCTCGCCCGCCTTGTCGACCATGTCATGGCGCAGCTGCCGTTCGAGCCCGACTTCTTTTCGCGGTATGGCCTGGAGACGACCTTCGTCGGCCATCCGATCATCGAAAAGGGCGCCGATAAGGGGGACGGCGCGCGTTATCGGCAGACCCATGACATTGCGCCGGGCGCCCCGCTGCTGACCATTCTGCCGGGCAGCCGGCGCAGCGAGACGTCGCGTCTGTTGCCGATCTTCGACGTGGTGGTGCGCAGGCTGTGCGCTGCCGAGCCGGCTCTGCGCCTCGCCGTTCCCACGGTAAGCACGGTCGAAGGCGCGGTGCGCGAGGTCGTTGCCAGCTGGCCGGGACGGCCGGTCGTCACGCTTAGCGACCGTGAAAAGTACGACGCTTTCGCCGCCAGCCGGGCAGCACTCGCAGCCTCCGGAACGGTCGCGCTGGAACTCGGCCTGGCCGGCGTGCCTGCCGTCATCACCTACAAGGTCAATGGATTGACGGCGTGGCTGGCACGGCCCCTGATAACGGTCAAATACGCCAATCTGGTCAATCTCATCCTCGACCAGGGCGCTGTTCCGGAGCTGCTTCAGCAGCACTGCACGCCTGACGCTATCGAGGCCGCCGTCTGGCGACTGTTGACCGATGCCGAAGCCCGGGAGGCGCAGCTTTCGGCACTCGGCACCGTCTCGGCCGCATTGGGGCAGGGGGGCGTCCCGCCCAGCGAACGCGCGGCACAAACGGCATTGTCTCTGTTAGGCCGTACGAACGGCCCGGCCGTTCAGGCGGCCCGCTGACGTTCCCGAACGCGTCGCGCCCCTGGTTCAGCCGGACAGGACAGCAATGCCGGTGACCAGCAGGACAATGAGTCCAACCGTCAAGCCCTGCCGAAACCGATAGCCCAGAGGCGGCCGGTTCTCGTTGGCCGGCCGTCGCCGCAGCCTCAGGGCCACGCCGCCTGCGACAACGGCAGCCGGCGTTGCGGTCGACCACGGCGGCCGCATGGGCCGCCGCAGCGGGCGTCTTCGGGCGTTAACCACGCTGGTCCAAGGGCACGTAAGGCCGATGCGAATAGCCGTTATAGAGCTGGCGCGGACGGCCGATCTTCTGCACCGGATCCTCGATCATCTCTTTCCATTGCGCGATCCAGCCCACTGTCCGCGCCAATGCAAAGATGACCGTGAACATCGTGGTCGGGAAGCCCATGGCCCGCAGGATGATCCCGGAATAGAAGTCGACGTTGGGATACAGCTTCTTCTCAACGAAGTACTCATCCTCCGTCGCGATCCGCTCGAGATCCATCGCCAGATCCAGGTACGGCTCGTCCTTGATGCCAAGGAAATCGAGAACCTCGTGACACGTTTCGCGCATCACTTTGGCCCGAGGATCATAGTTCTTGTAGACGCGATGCCCGAAGCCCATCAGGCGGAACGGATCGTCCTTGTCCTTGGCACGCTTGATGTAGCCGCCGACACGATCCTTCGAGCCGATCTCGTCCAGCATCTTGAGGACCGCCTCGTTGGCGCCGCCATGCGCCGGGCCCCAGAGACAGGCGATGCCGGCAGCGATGCAGGCGAACGGATTTGCCTGAGAAGATCCCGCAAGACGTACTGTCGAGGTTGATGCATTCTGCTCGTGATCGGCATGCAGAATGAAAATACGGTCCATCGCCCTGGCGAGGATGGGATTGACTTCATAGTTCTCGCAGGGCGTTGCCTGAATCATATGCAGGAAGTTCTCTGCATAGTTCAGATCGTTCCTTGGGTAAATCATCGGCTGGCCGATGGAGTACTTATATGCCCAAGCGGCGATTGTCGGCATCTTGGCGATCAACCGGCGGCTGGCGATCATCCTCTGGTGCTCGTCGCGAATGTCCGTGCTGTCGTGATAGAAGGCCGAGAGTGCGCCAACCACGCCCACCATGATGGCCATCGGATGGGCATCGCGCCGGAACCCATGATAGAAGCTGTGCAGCTGTTCATGGATCATGGAGTGGCGCGTGATGGCGTACTCGAACTCCTCCATCTGTGCTTTATTCGGCAGTTCGCCGTTCAGCAGCAGATAACAGACCTCCAGAAAATCACTCTTTTCAGCGAGTTCGTCGATCGAGTACCCGCAATGCATCAACGTGCCAACATCACCGTCGATGAACGTAAGCCCGCTCTCACATGATCCTGTCGATGTGAACCCGGGATCGAAGGTGAACATCCCGGTTTCCTGATAGAGCTTTCGGATGTCGATGACACGAGGCCCCTCGGTGCCGTCCAGCACCGGCAGGGTGACCTGCTTGCCTGTGGCGTTGTCGATCAGCGTGACGGTGTTGTTCGCCGACGTATCCTTAGCGAGCTGTTGTGTCTCGGCCATATCGATTGCGTCCTCTTAGCGTCCGTGCGTGCGCGTTTGTGAGCTTCCTTATCTTGCTGACAACATAGAATTTGGCCTGAACAATATCAATCAAGCGTGCCGGTCAGGGCGTCATCAATGGCCACTCCGGCATCGGCCAACCGGCCCAGCGTCTCATCCCGGCCCAGCACTGCAGCGACTTCGAAGATTCCGGGTGAGACGGTCGCTCCCGTGAGAGCGGCCCGCAAGGGCTGGGCGACCTTGCCGAGTTTGAGGCCCAGGTCTTCCGCCACCGCTCGAGCCGCATCCTCCAAAGCAGCAATGGACCATTCGGGCAGGGTCGAAAACCTGGCCGCGAGGCGTGACAGCGTGCTGAGCGCCTCGTCCGTCAGCAGCGACTGCGCCTTAGGGTCCATGGTCAATGGAAGAGATGACACATAAAATTGTGCATTATCAGAGAGTTCTGAAAGTGTCTTTGCGCGCTGCTTCAGTCCATCCATGCCGCGAGTCAGACGGTCGATGTCTGCCAGGCCGAGTGTCCGTCCGAGAGCCGAATTCAGCTGCGGGACGATGGCCTCGACCAGCGCTACGTCGTCGGCCGCTCGCATATAGTGTCCGTTCAGATTGTCCAGCTTCGCGGGATCCAGCCGGGCAGGGGCCTTGCCGACGCCATCGAGATCGAACCAGGCGACGGCTTGGTCCGTCGAGATGATTTCGTCATCGCCGTGGGCCCAGCCGAGCCGGAGCAGGTAGTTGCGAAGCGTCTCGGGCAGATAGCCCATGTCGCGATAGGCCTCAACGCCCAGGGCGCCGTGGCGCTTGGACAACTTGGCGCCGTCCGGCCCGTGGATCAGCGGCACATGGGCAAACACCGGTGGTGGCGCCCCCAAGGCGCGGAACAGCTGCGTCTGACGGAAGGCATTGGTCAGGTGGTCGTCGCCGCGGATGACGTGGGTGATGCCCATGTCGATATCGTCCACGACAACCGCCAGCATATATGTAGGCGTCCGGTCCGCCCGCAGCAGGACCATGTCGTCGAGCTGATCGTTGCGGACCACGACACGGCCCTGAACCGCGTCGTCGATCACAGTTTCCCCGGACTGGGGCGCCTTCAGTCGGGTCACCGGGGGTACCCCGGCGGGGACCGTCGACGGGTCGCGGTCCCGACAGCGCCCGTCATAGCGCATGGGCCGGCCGGCAGCGCGTGCCTCCTCCCGCATCTTGGCGAGTTCATCCTGTGAGCAGTAGCAGGGATAGGCGTCCCCGGACGCCAACAGGCGCTCGGCGGCCGCCACATGGGCGTCCCGCCTGGCGAACTGCGACGTCGCTTCGCCATCCCAATCCAGCCCCAGCCATCGCAACCCGTCGGTGATCGCATCGACGGCGGATTGGGAGTGCCGTGCGCGATCGGTGTCTTCGATACGCAGCACGAACTGACCGCCATGGTGGCGGGCATAGAGCCAGTTGAACAGGGCGGTTCGGGCCCCTCCGATATGGAGGAAACCGGTAGGCGAGGGAGCAAAACGCGTGACAACCGACATGCGACGATGCCAATTCGCTGGAGCAGTCTCAGGGGTGGCTGACGCGTGCATAGCACACTGCGATCTTCCTCGGTACCTGGCCGCCGATCATGAACAGCGATGGTCCACCGGCGCGGCCACGCGGCGTTATGCGGCTCGCCGCCATGTCTCTGGTGGCGCCCCTGGCTGCCGAGAGGCGACGGTGGGCTCTGTGGCTGCCGGTGGTCATCGGAAGCGGCGTGGCGCTCTATTTCGGCCTTCCGCAAGAGCCGATGGCCGAGATCGGCTTCTTTACGCTGGCGCTCGGTGCGGCTTGGGCGGTGGTTGCCTACCACAGAGCCGGCAGCTTCGTTGCGGCGCTTATATGGACTTCGGCCGCGCTTGGATTCGTGGCGGCACAGGCGCACACCCAGTCGGTGTCCACGATCCCTCTCGGCGAACAGGTGGGCCCCGCCTGGGTGCAGGGTAGGGTGGTCGGGGTCGAGCGCGTGGAAGGCGGCGCCTTTCGCGTCGTTCTGGCCTCACCCGAGGGTGAAGCCGATACCGTTGCATTGCCGGACCGGATCCGTATCCGGCTGCTCGCGAATGATCCCGAACCGACGCTGGGGGCAATGCTCGGCGTGAGAGCCGTCGTGAACCCGCCGAGTGGGCCGGTCGTTCCTGGCGCATTCGACTTCCGTCGGCATCTCTACTTCCAGGGCATCGGCGGCATCGGATACGCCGTGGGGCATACTCGCCAGCTGTCGCAGCCAGCGGACAGGGGCGACGTTTGGCTGCCGGCCCTGCGACGGGGCATCAGTGCGACCATCGGTGATGCTGTTCAGGATCCGACCGTCGGTGCCATCGCGACCGCCCTGTTGACCGGTGAACGTGAGGCCGTTCCGGACGCCGCCTATGAGGCGTTGCGGGATGCGGGCCTAGCCCATCTGTTGGCGATATCGGGTCTGCATGTGGGGCTGGTGGCCGGCATCGTCTTCGTCGCGGTCAGGGCTGGCTTCGCCGCGATCCCCTGGGTGGCGCTGCGATACCCGATCAAGAAGTGGTCGGCAGCCGCGGCTCTGCTGGCCGCCTTCGGCTATACGGTGCTGGTCGGCAGCCCGGTTCCCACCCAGCGGGCATTCATCATGACCGGTCTCGTCCTCTTGGCCGTGCTGTTCGATCGATCGCCGCTGTCGATGCGGCTTGTCGCCTGCGCAGCCGCCGCAGTGCTGCTTATCTCGCCGCAGAGCGTTACCGGACCCAGCTTTCAGATGTCCTTCGCAGCCGTCGTCGCCCTGGTGGCGGCCTATGAGGCCGTCGGACGGTCCCTCAGCCGCATGCGCCGGCATCGGGCTTGGTACACGACCATCCTGCTCTATCTCGGCGGCGTAGCGTTCACCACGCTGATCGCCAATCTCGCGACCGCGCCGTTTGCCATCTACCACTTCCACAAATTCGCGACCTATGGCCTCGTGGCCAATCTCGTGGCCGTGCCGCTGACGGCGTTCTGGATCATGCCATGGGGGGTGTTGAGCTTCCTGTTGATGCCGTTGGGGCTGGAGTCGTGGTCGCTGGCGGCGATGGCCTGGGGCATCGACGGGCTGCTGGATCTGGCGCATGCGATCGCCGGCTGGACCGGCGCAACCATACCCGTGCCGGCCATGCCCACCTGGGGGATAGCCGCAGCCGCCCTGGGTGGCCTCTGGCTCTGCCTGTGGGAGCGTCCGTGGCGCTGGTTCGGCCTCGTGGCCATTGCCATCGGTTTCAGCGGAATCGCGCTGGCGCCGCGGCCGGACGTGCTGATCAGCGAAGACGGCAGGCTCATGGCGGTGCGGCTGGAAGACGGCCAGCTGACGCTCTCCAGTCGCCGGCGGGCGCGCTTCGTAGCCGAACGCTGGCTGGCGCGGAACGGACAGCAGGACCGGCCCGTCTGGCCCGAAATGGGCGCCACGGACAACGGGCGCCTGAACTGCGACACGCTGGGGTGTATCTACCGGCAGGGGGCACAGGTGGTCGCCCTGGCACTGGACCGCAATGCACTGGCCGACGATTGCCGGATGGCCGACATCCTGGCGGCGCCGTTCTGGATCACCGGCCGGTGCGGCGCGACCACAGTCATTGATGTCGACGACCTGGCGCGACACGGCGCCCACGCCATCTTCATCAAGGACGGAGATGTGACCATCCGCCAAGCCACGCCCGATCCTGGCGGGCGGCCGTGGATGCCTGAACGATAGGAGGAAGTATTCCGGCGAGCGTCGTCCGCTCAGTCGTATCGGCGGATCAGTGCCACCAGGCGCCCCTGCACCTTGACCTGATCACGTCCGAAAATGCGCGTCTCATAAGCCGGATTTGCCGGCTCCAATGCTAGCGTGTTGCCGCGTTTGCGCAGTCGCTTGAGCGTCGCCTCGCTGCTGTCGACCAGAGCGACGACGATCGTTCCATTCTCTGCCGTATCGCACCGTTGCACGACCGCCACGTCGCCATCGAAGATGCCGGCTTCCACCATGCTGTCGCCGGAAACCTCAAGCGCGTAGTGGTCGCCGTTGCCGAGCAAGCTTGCGGGGACATCGGCGAGGGTTGTGCTGTCGCGCAGGGCCTCGATCGGAGTACCGGCAGCGATTCTGCCGTAGAGGGGAAGCTGCACCACCTCGCCCTCGCCGCGACTGGCCGTGCCGGAAAGGCTGCCGGCGAACCCGCCGCGGATGACGTTGGGTCGGAAGGGAAGTGCCGCCGCCTCAGGCACCGACGCGGCAGCAGGGGCTGCGTCGTCAGGGTCGGCCTTCAGGCCCTCTGGCAGCCGCAGCACCTCAAGCGCCCGAGCGCGATGGGGCAGGCGGCGGATGAACCCCCGCTCCTCCAGCGCCGTGATCAGGCGATGAATGCCGGATTTGGATCGGAGCTTCAGCGCTTCCTTCATCTCGTCGAATGACGGGGAAACCCCCCCGTCAGAAAGCCTCTGATGAATGAACAGCAAGAGTTCTTGTTGTTTGCGCGTCAGCATCACGACCCCCTCGACTCTCCGACGCCCGAATTCCCGGTCACGCCGATCTCTTCTGCCTTACGACTTGCTGCGTCGTTACTGGAATCATTGCGGAACAAAAGAAAAACGTCAAGCAGATGTTCAGGATAAGTTCGCCAATCCCCCCAAACTGTGCCTCGGAGATCGCCGCCGACTATATGACAGCCGAACTTCCAGGGAACCCCAGAACGTCGACATGGTCGCCGCGCCTTGCCGGCGGCGCCATCGGCGGGCGGATAACCAGGCAGTCGGCGGCGGCCATGATGGAGATCATCGCGCTGTCCTGTCGCTCGAAAGGGGTGGCGATCCAGCTCCCGTCGGCACCCCTTTCAAGCCTGCTTCTCAGGTAGTCTTCGCGCCTGTCGTTCGCGCCGAGATCGCGGCCAAGCGCGGCGGTGAAGCCGCTGCCGTCGTCGGGCGCCAGTCCGGCAAGCCGCCGCATGGCCGGCCGCAGGAACAGAAGCCCGCAGACCATTGCCGACACCGGATTGCCTGGCATGCCGATCATCGGAATGTCTCGGAAACGCCCGAACATCAGTGGTTTGCCGGGCCGCATGGCGATCCGCCAGAAGTCGAGCACAAGGCCGCTTTCGCCGAGGGCGGAACGCAGGAGATCATGCTCTCCCACTGAGGCGCCACCGGTGGTCACCAGCAGATTGGCACCCGAAGCCGCGGACGCGCGCTGGCGCAGCGCTGCCGTATCGTCCCCTGCGATTCCCAGATCGATGGCAACGCCGCCGCAGGACCGCACCAGAGCCGCCAGACCAAGGGAATTGGCGCTGACGATCTGGTTCTCGCCCACCGGCTCGCCCGGCCGCACGATCTCGTCGCCGGTGGCGAGAATCGCGACGCGTGGTCGTTGCCGGACCGCAAGCCACGGCACATTCATGGCCGCAGCCAAACCGACGTCCCGTGCAGAAAGGACGCGCCCGGCCTTCAGCAGAACCTCGCCCTCGCGAAAGTCCAGACCGGCCGGTCGCACGAAGCGGCCGGCCTCGGCGCCCTCTTGGACGATAACTTCGGCGCCGTCGACCTCGGTATTCTCTTGGATGACGATCGCGTCTGCGCCCGGTGGCAGCGGTGCGCCGGTGAAGATGCGCACGCATTCACCGGCGCCCACTTCGCCGGCGTGGCGGGTGCCCGCCGGCACATGGCCGATCTGACGCAGCCGGACCGGCGGCGACGCGACGTCGGCCGCGCGTACGGCATACCCGTCCATCGCCGATACGTCGGCCCAGGGTTGGGTGCGGCGCGCGGCAACGTCTTCGGCCAGCACCCGGCCGCATGCGTCTGCCAAGCCCACGATCTCGGCCGGCAACGGCTCAAGACCTTCGACGATACGGCTCGCCGCCTCAGCGACGCTGATCATGGCGGCGCCTCGTACGTTCCCGACTTGCCGCCCGATTTGTGGATGACACGCAGATCGGTGATGCGCATGCCGCGGTCCACGGCCTTCAGCATGTCGTAGACTGTGAGTGCAGCGCAGGACGCCGCGGTCAGAGCTTCCATCTCCACGCCCGTGCGCGCCGTGATCTTCGCAGTGGCTTCGATGTCCACGGCAGACCGCGCCTCGTCGCACTCAAGGTCCACGGTCACCGAGGTCAGGGCCAGCGGATGGCATAGAGGGATCAGGTCCGCCGTGCGCTTGGCCGCCATGATGCCGGCAAGGCGCGCGACCCCCAGAACATCGCCCTTGGCCGCACCGCCGGTGCGGACCAGCTGCAGGGTCTCCGGCTGCATCAGCACACTGCAGACGGCCACGGCGCGTCGCTCCGTCTCCGACTTGTCGGAGACGTCGACCATTCGGGCACGCCCTTCGGCGTCCATATGGGTGAGGGGACCCGTCATGCCGTCGCCCCCGCTGGTGCGGTGGACAAAAGGGTGCGGGTGGCCGCCGTCACGTCAGCCTGGCGCATGAGGCTCTCGCCGACGAGGAAGGTCGTCGCCCCGACAGCGGCCATTCTTTCCAGGTCCGACGATGCGTAGAGCCCACTTTCCGCCACCACCAATCGGCCGGGCGGAACGCGCGGTGCCAGCCGCTCCGTGGTCGCGAGATCGACCGCCAGCGTCTTGAGATTGCGATTGTTGATGCCGATCAGCGGCGTCATCAGGGCCAGCGCGCGATCCAGTTCCGCATCGTCATGCACCTCCGCCAGCACATCCATGCCGAGCCGGCTAGCGGCATCTTCCAGTTCCGCCGCCAGCGTGTCGCCGACGGCCGCCAAGATGATCAGGATGCAGTCGGCACCGATGGCCCGGGCTTCAACCACCTGATAGGGGTCGACCATGAAGTCCTTCCGTAGCGCGGGCAGCGAAACAGCTGACCGCGCGGCCCCCAAATAGTCGTCGTGCCCCTGGAAATAGGGTTCGTCGGTCAACACGGACAGGCAGGCAGCACCGCCGTCGGCATAGGCGCGCGCCAGGGATGGCGGATCGAAGTCGGCCCGGATCAGACCTTTTGAGGGCGATGCCTTCTTGATCTCCGCGATCAGCCCAAAGCGGCCGGCCGACTTCGCCTCAGCCAGCGCGGCATGAAAGCCCCGCGGGGCCGCCGCCGCCGCGGCCTGGGCCTCCAGCGCGGATAGCGGCCGATCGGACTTGCGGCATTCGATTTCGGCGCGCTTGTCGGCAACGATGCGGGCGAGGATGTCAGACATCACCGCCCTCTTGCGGCGGCGGCTCGCTGTTCGTGATCTCCACAAGCCGGTCGAGCGCTGTGCGCGCCTGGCCCGTCTCGATCGTCTCGGCCGCCAGGCGGACGCCTGCCTGCAGGTCGTCGGCCCGACCTGCAACGATGAAGCTGGCGGCCGCATTCAACAGCACGATGTCCCGATAGGGACCCGGTTCGCCGGCCAACACGCCGCGCAACGCTGCTGCGTTGTCAGCCGCTTCCCCGCCGCGCAGCGAGTCCGGGTCGGTGCGGGGCAGGCCGGCGTCTTCCGGCGTGACCTGGAAGCGCGTCACCCGGCCATCGTCGAGCTCCGCGACCTCGGTCGGGCCCGTTGTCGTCAGTTCGTCCAAACCGTCGCTGCCGTGCACGATCCAGGCTCGCTCCGTGCCCAGGCGGCCGAGCACCTCGGCCATGGGCGACAGCCAGTCGGCGGAGAAGACGCCGACCAGCTGGCGGCGCACACCGGCCGGGTTCGACAGGGGCCCCAAGAGGTTGAAGATCGTCCGCGTCCCCAACTCGACCCGGGTCGGGCCGACATGGCGCATGGCGCTGTGGTGGCGCGGCGCCATCAGGAAGCCGACTTGGGCCTCCCACAGCGCCCGGCGCACCAGCGCCATGTCGCAATCGATCAGCACGCCCAGCGCCGCCAACGTATCGGCCGCTCCGGCTCGGCTCGACAGTGCGCGGTTGCCGTGCTTGGCCACCGGGACACCGGCGCCCGCGAGCACGAAGGCGACCGCCGTGGAGACGTTGTGGCTGCCCTTGGCATCTCCGCCCGTCCCACAGCAGTCGACGGCCCCCTCAGGGGCCTCCACCATCAGCGCCTTGCTGCGCATCGCCATGGTGGCGCCCGTGATCTCTTCAACGGTCTCGCCACGCACCCTGAGCGCCATCAGGAAGCCGCCGATCTGTGACGGCGTCGCCTCGCCGGACATGATGATATCGAAGGCGTCCGATGCCTCACCGACGCTCAAGCTGGCCCCCGTCGCCACGCGGGCGAGGAAGGGTTTCAGGCGATCGAGCGCCGTCATGCGGCCGCGTTCCGCCGGTTCACGATGGCCAGGAAGTTGCCAAGAAGGCGGTGTCCATGCTCGGTCGCGATGCTCTCCGGATGGAACTGGACGCCATGGATCGGCAGCGTCCGGTGCTGCAGGCCCATGATCAGGCCGTTGCCCACCTCCGCCGTTACCTCCAGCTCCGCCGGCAACGTTTCCTTGTCCACCACCAGCGAATGGTACCGGGTGGCGCGAAACGGGCTTGGTAGCCCGGCCAACACGCTCTGGTCCTGATGATGAATGTCGCTCAGCTTGCCGTGCATCAGTTCCGTGGCGCGGACGACTCGGCCGCCGAAGACCTGGCCGATCGCCTGATGACCCAGGCACACGCCAAGCAGCGGCACGCGGCCTATGGCCGCTGATATCAGGTCCAGGCAGATGCCGGCGCTGTCGGGGTCCCCGGGGCCGGGCGAGAGAACAATGCCGTCCGGCTGCAGCGCCAATACGTCATCGACCGACAGCGCATCGTTGCGATGAACAACCGTCGCTGCGCCCAATTCCCCCAGGAAGTGGACGAGGTTGTAAGTGAAACTATCGTAGTTGTCGATGACGACAAGCATGTTGCGACCTAACGGCCCGGTTGTGACAGGGTGGTGGCGGGTCGAGGCTACCGCCGCTGTCGAACGATTGCCAGCAATCCGCGCCTGTCGTCAATGTGGTCTGGGTGCGGGATGGTGCGGCGTTTGTTAACTATTCAATGCTTGCGAACGCGGCGAGCTTTCCAGACCATCCGCGCCAGGCATCCAACGGAAGGATAGGCTTGCGACCTTGTCAAGGCGATCCACCATGACGCGGGAGCGATTTCGCCAGACCGCAGGCCGGCCGCCCGGAGGCGGGCTCTTCGGCCGCCTGCTGGTCGTGGCCATCTGGCTGATGACGGCGGGCGTGTTCTTTGCCGCCGGCCTGTTGGTGGGGGAGGCGGGCATCGACCGGGTCGTTGCCGTGTTCACGGGCCACGAACCGGCCCGCGTGACGGTTAGCGCCGACCTTCCGGCGAGACCGCCCATCGGGTCGCCGGCTGCGCCCGGACCCGCGCCGCAACCGGCGACTGTCACACGACACACGGTGGTTGAGCCGGTTGAGCCGCCGGAGTGGCAGGCCGACGACTACGATCGTCCTGCATGGCAGCGCTTTGCAGTCGAGACGGCGGATCCGGCGGGCCGACCGATGATCGCGATCGTCATCGACGACCTGGGACTGAACCCGACATTGACGCGCAAAGCCATCGCCCTGCCGCCACCGGTGACGCTGTCGTTCCTGCCCTATTCTGAGATGTTGGATCCGCTGACCGTCGAGGCGAGGGCGGCAGGCCACGAACTCTTGCTGCATATTCCGATGCAGCCGATCAGCGCGGCCCATGATCCGGGGCCGAATGCGCTCTTGGTCGACCTGCCACCCGATGAGATCGATCGTCGCCTGCAATGGGCCCTCGGCCGGTTCGACGAATATGTCGGGGTCAACAACCACATGGGCAGCCTGTTCACCGGCACGCGCTCGGTAATGACGCCCGTCCTGCAGACGCTGACGGATCGGGGCCTGCTGTTCCTGGACAGTCGCACGACGGTGCAGAGTGTCGCACCGGAGTTGGCAGCCGAGCTCGGTCTTCCCTTCGCCAGAAACGACGTGTTCTTGGACCATGACCCGGCACCGGACGCGGTGCGGCGTGCCCTCTCGGTGACCGAACAACTGGCTGAACGGCGGGGGGCGGTGATCGCCATCGGCCACCCCAACGACGCCACCTTGGACGCGTTGGCAGAATGGCTACCGCGGCTGGTGGAGCGCGGCTTCCTTGCGGTGCCGGTCAGCGCCATCGTCGGAGCCGCGTGGCAGGCGCCGGAAGCGCAGGGTGATGCACCGGTGGCTGTCGGCCTATCGCCGTCCCCTGCCTAAGCGACTACGGCGAGGTCAGCCGTAGATTGACGTCGCCATAATAGACATAGCTGAGATAGGTCGGATCGCCGGTTTCCAGAAAGGCTTGGCGGACCCGGCGCAGCACGTCGGCCACCTGCGCGCCTTCGCCGCTCAGGTCGCGGGAGAGCTCTGTATAGAACCGGGCCGCGAAGTCGGCGGCGGCATCGTCGAAGACCGGCCATAGCCCGCCGATGAAGCCGCCAGCGCCCGCATCCAGCACGGCAGGCCCCCAGCCGTCGACCGCGTTGCCGATCTGCTCCGCCTGGCCGATGTCGCAGGCGTTGAAGAAGTAGAAAGCGCCGAGCTGTGGGCTGCCCGTCGCCATGGCCCGCCAAGCCAGCACGTGCAGCCTTTCATCCTCCAGCTGAATGGAGAACCGGCGACCCGCCGCTTCGCCCTCGACCACGCCGTGACCGGCAAAGTGAATGATGCCCGAAGGGGGCGTACGCATCAGCGCGTGGACGGCATCGAGTCGGGCAGGAACCCTTCGGAAGCCGGGCACCTGCGAAATAGTCGACAGCTCGACCGTCTGATGCGGCAAGGCGTCGGCCCCCGGATAGTCCGGGGCAATGGCCACCACCTGCTCCAGCTCCAGCTCCGCCTTCGGGCGGTCCAGCAGGTTCCGCCCGTCGCCCACATGCCAGCGGGCAACCATGAACCGCGAGCCGAGATAGCCGATATCGCCGCTGCCGTCCTCGCGAATGGGGCGCATCAGCTCCCACGGGATAGCCGGATGATTGGAATAGATCTGGATCGTGTTGACGTCGACATCCGGGTCGTCGAGCAGATTCCAGAGCACCTCGCGGAACAGCTCCGGCGCATAGCGCAGGTAGACCTCGCGGCCGAAGCCTTCGAGCAGCAGGCTTGTCATTTCGCTCGATGGGTCCCGGCTCTCATCGACACCCGTGCGCTCGATACCGCGGTCACGCCCCCGCCGAGCCGAGACTATTTCGCTGATCTGGCTCTGCATCCAGGCCACAGCCGACGGCGGCGTATCAATCTCTCCCACCAGAACGCGATGGGCCAGGTGCGGTGACGCGATGATGATCTGCCCGGGCCCCATCGCCTCGGCATCATCGTAGTCGATGCGAACGACCAGATCCGGCTCCGGCCGGCCGGCGGCCGCGACCGGTCGCCGTTCGGCCGATGCGGCAACATGGCGGGCCGGTTTGTCGTCATTCGGGCCGTTGATCGTGATGGATCGCGTCAGGCTGGCAAGGTAGCTGCCTGCATGCCACAGCGTCGCTGTGATGCGGGCTTCGCCGTCGCCATGGGCGCCTTCGCGGGCGATAAGCGTGAATAGTGCCGGGGTGGAGTCACCGCTGCGGGGCAGCACGATGTCGGCCGACCAGGTCGCCGGTGAGATGATGTCGAAGCCATGGGCCGTGAGCACGACCTGCAGGTCCCAGGTGTCCTCGCCCTCGACCACCGGAAGCGAAACCCGAATGGCGCCGTCTTCCGACAACTCAACCTCGGGGCCCGGCTGCACCACCACATCGCTGTTGACGGACGCCTCGCTCAACCAGACCAGCAGCGGAAAGGGAACTCCGGGATCGACCCGGTCAGGGACCTCCATCGCCGGATAGCGCGCCACGGTTTCGACATCGGGCGCTGCGTCATCGGGGGCGGGCAGAGCGTCCGCACTCGGTTCACCGGGCAACGCGGCCTCATCGCGGCGCAAGGTCGAGGTATGGGCACCTTGCGCGTCTCGGCCCAACTCCACGGTGCCTGCGGCAGGCTGGGCCGCTGCCTGTGGGCTAGGCGGGGCCATGGATCCGCCAGCGTCATCCTGCTCCGGCTCTGCGACGGCCGGTGCATCGTCGGCGACGGCGGCAGGCGCCTGCCAGGCAACGTCCACGGAGTGTGAGGGAGGACCGGCCGTGAGATCGAGAACGCTGGCGATGGCCAGGAACAGCGCAGCCGCCGCGACGGACAGGAAGACAGCAGGACGAGGCTTGCCCGGCGGCGTTACAGTTCGGCGGCGATTCAAGGATGCGATCCCATGGCAATGCAGCGCCCCGACCTAGCCACTTAGACTCGCAAACCGGACAGCTTCCTCCGCCGCGCGGAACAGGGCTCGGGCCTTATTGCAGGACTCCTGGTATTCCGCCTCGGGGTCACTGTCGGCGACGATGCCCCCGCCCGCCTGGACAAACAGCGTACCGTCCTTCACTACGCCGGTCCTGAGCGCGATGCAGGTGTCCATATCTCCGCCGGCGCCGAAATAGCCGACAGCGCCCGCGTAGACACCGCGCCGCGACACCTCCAATTCATCGATGATCTCCATCGCCCGAACCTTCGGCGCACCGCTGACCGTTCCGGCCGGAAAGCCTCCGATCAGCGCATCCAGCGCGTCCTTACCGTCGCTGATCCGGCCGATGACGTTGGAGACGATGTGCATGACATGGCTGTAGTACTCGATCTGGAAGTCCTCAGTGACTTTGACGGACCCGATTTCCGACACGCGACCTACATCGTTGCGGCCCAGGTCCAGCAGCATCAGGTGTTCCGCCAGTTCCTTCGGATCGGCCAGCAGGTCCGCCGCCAGCTCTTCGTCTTCAGCGCGGGTGGCGCCGCGTTTGCGTGTTCCGGCAAGCGGGCGGATCGTCACCTGATCATCCCGCAGTCGAACCAGTATTTCCGGACTTGAGCCCACGATCGAGAACCCCCCCAGGTCCAGATAGAAAAGAAATGGGGAGGGATTGAGACGCCTGAGCGCCCGATAGAGGCTGAACGGTGGCAATCTGAAGGGAACGGAGAAGCGCTGCGAGGGCACGACCTGGAAGATGTCACCGGCGCGGATGTACTCCTTGGCCTGTTCCACCATGGCGTGGAAATCAGACTGCGTCATGTTCGACGCAGGCTCAGGCACCTGGGCAAGCACACTGGAGCGGTCACGCCGATAGGGATGGTTGCGCTCGAAATCGGCCACAATGTCGGCCAGCCGCTCGCCCGCCTGCTCGAACGCCGCCTCCGCGTCGACGCCCTCGCGCGGGCGGACGGGCGTCACGATCGTAACGGTGTCCTCGATATCGTCGAAGATGGCGACGACAGTGGGCCGGATAAGCACGGCATCCGGCACCCCCAGCGTGTCGGGGTTGTCGTCGGGAATGCGCTCCATCGACCGGACCATGTCATAGCCGAGATAGCCGAACAGACCTGCTGCCATCGGCGGCATGCCTGCTGGCAGATCGATCCGGCTTTCCTCGATCAGGGCTCGCAGATGGGTGAGGGGATGGCCCGGCTGAGGCTCGAAGGCGTCCCCATCCGCACGCGCTCGGCGGTTGATCTCGGCGGCCTGGCGCTTGCACCGCCAGATGAGGTCGGGCTTAAGGCCGATGAACGAATACCGCCCGCGGGCGGTACCGCCCTGGACGGACTCGAACAACAAACTGTTCGGCCGCCCGTCGGCAAGCTTGAGCATCGCCGATACCGGCGTTTCCAGATCGGCGACCAGCGTCGTGGCGACGACCTGTGGCCGGCCCGAGCGATAGGTTTGGGCAAAGCCCTCAAAGTCCGGTGTGGTCTTCATCTGGGGGTCACATTCCCGGTGAGTAGGGTTGGTCGCCGCCCGGTGCATAGAGACGCTCGATGGCCTGTTCGTGGATCTCCACGTCGAAAGTGCCGTGCAGGGCTTCGGTGAATTGCAGGATCAGGTCCCCGGCCATCTGTTCTGCGGCCTCCTCAGCCAGCGACTCCTGCCGCTGCGCATCGCTGCCTGCGTTCGCGCCAGTGATGGACGCAAGGCGGGCCACGACCTGACCGTCTGCCGTGGCAGCAACGACCACGCCGCCTTCGTCCTCTTGGAACAGACCGGCGACCACCGTGGACGGCAGGTCGCCGCGGTCGCTTCCGTCGCGCAGCAGCTCCGGCGTCTCGTCGACCTCGGCGCCGATCGCTTCGGCGACGTCCGCGATTGCTTCTCCTGCGTCTAGCCGTTCCGCGGCACTCTCCGCCAGCGCCAACGTCGCGACCTCCCGTTGGTTCTCCGCCCAGGCTTCCGCGACGTCGTCGCGGACCGTCTCAAGCGGTCTCAGGGCCGGCTCGATCACTCCATCTACGCGGACGATGAAATAGCCGCCGTCATCGGTTTCGATCAGACGGCTTGTGGGGTCATCGTCGGCGGGGTCGAGGGCGAAGGCCTCCTCAAGGACCTCGTTCAGGATATCCAGTTCGGGCAGGGTACCGTCATCCATAGCAGCGCCGGAGCGGCTGACCGCCGGCACCGCCTGGGTCTCGAGGCCGACCAGGTCGGCGGCTTCTTCCAGAGTGGCGCCGCCGGCGAGAGCGTCATCGAAGGTGTTGCCCATTTCGAACAGGCCGTCGATAGCCCGGTCATACTGCAATGCCTGCTCGATGTCGTCCCGCACATCCTCAAAGGGAACCACACCGGCTTCCTCGATGCGCATCAGCTCAAGAATGTGCCAGCCGAAGGGCGTTTGCACCGGATCGCTGATGCCCCCCAGCGGCAAGGCGAAGCCGGCATCGGCCAATTCGGCCACCGGCATGTCATCCTGCTCGGTATCCTCCAGCGGCAGGACGTCATCCTCGATGCCGGCCGCGGAGGCGGCAGGCGCCAACCCCCCATCCGTCTCGCGCGCAGCCGACGCGACGGCCTGCGCGATCTCTGCGTCCTCGATGATGATCTGGTTGAACGTCCGCTTTTCCGGCTGTTCGTAGAATCCGATGCGCGCATCGTATTCGTCGAGCAGCTCAGCCTCGGAAATGCTGATCTCTTCTGCCAGGTCATCCGGCGTGAGGGTCACCAGCGTCAGTTCACGGTATTCGGGCGCGGTAAAGCGGGCCGCATTCTCGTCGTGAAAGGCGGCAAGCTCGTCTTCCGTGGGCTCCGGCACATCGGTGATGTCGTCATTGCGCAGGATCAGGACGTCGGCGGTGCGGGTCTCGTACCGATAGCGGTAGAGCGCATCGGTCAGGGCCTGCGGCGGTGCTGCACCCACGGCGACCACCGCGGCCAGCTGGCCGCGGGTCAGCTCTTGCGCTCGCGCGGCCACGTAGTCGGTCTCCGTCATCCCCACGGAGAACAGGAACTGTTCGAAGCGCATGCGGTCGAACTGGCCCGTTCCGGGTTCGGCGAACAGCGTGTCCCGCCTGATCCCTTCGGCGATCAGGTCGGCGCTGGGCTGCAGGCCAAGACGACCGCTGGCCTGGGCGAACAGGGCATCGCGGATCAGCTGATTCAGCACCTCGCGGTGCAATCCCAGCTCCAGAGCAATGCGCAGGTCGAAATCTGGCCCGTAGAGACCACGGAACCGGTCGACCTGTTGGCGGACGCTGCGATCAAAACTGCGGGCGTCGATCTCGATCTCACCCACCTCGGCTACCGTGCTGTCGGGGCCGGCATCGCGGAAGATGTCGCCGATGCCCCAGACGGCGAAGCTGAGGATCAGGAAGAAGAACAGGATCTTAACGACCCAGGATGCGGCCCTGCCGCGAATGGCCTGAAGCATGGATCTGGTGCTGCCTCTATCGTCCGTTTCCGGCGCTGGAACGAGGGCGGATGATAGAAACGCCGCCCGCCGACCACAAGTACGGCCCCGAGCAGGACAGGGCCACTGCCGGCTGGTCGCACCGCCATCGCTCTGTTATGAAGATCGGACGATGGCAGTGCGTGGTCGGGGAGAAATACAACGATGCCACGAAAGTTGATCGCCGGTAACTGGAAGATGAACTGTCTGAAGGCGGACGGTGTCGCACTGGCGCGGGATCTGGGCGTACGCTATTCCGGCGAGGCCGATCCCGTGTTCGATATGCTTGTATGCCCGCCGGCGCAGATCATCGATGCCGTGGGCGCGGCGATCGCCGGCAGCGGCGTGCTCTTGGGCGGGCAGGACTGCCATCGCGAGCGTAAGGGTGCCTTCACCGGCGACGTCGCCGCCCCCATGCTTGGCGATCTTGGCTGCAGTCATGTGATCGTCGGGCACAGCGAGCGCCGGCAGTATCACGGTGAAATCGATCTCCTGGTCTCGGAGAAGGCGAAGGCCGTGCACGAGGCCGGCATGACGGCAATCATCTGCATCGGCGAGACGGAGGCAGAGCGGGATGCGGGCCAGGCGCTTGCCGTCTGCTCGCGCCAGATCGCCGGATCGGTGCCCGAGGGGTCGTCGGCGGAGAATACGGTAATCGCCTATGAGCCGGTGTGGGCCATCGGGACCGGCCGGACGCCGACGGCGGATGACGTGGCCGAAGTGCATGCCCATGTGCGTGCGGAACTGTCTCGCATGCTGGCGGATGCTGACGACGTCCAGATCCTCTATGGCGGATCGGTGAAGGCCTCCAATGCCGAAGAGCTTATGTCGGTTGCCAATGTCGATGGCGCTCTGGTAGGTGGGGCCAGCCTTAAGGCGGATGATTTCTGGGCGATCGCCAAAGCCTGTTCCTGATAGGAGTGATTGCGGTCGGCCTAACCAATTCGGAGCCGGTGTGCTGGTAGCCGCGTCGCAACGGCGTCGCGGCCACCTGCCCGTGCCGACCGGGAGAGTGTGTCGTGGAGACAATCATACTGGTGGTCCACCTGTTGATCGCCCTGGCGATGATCGGGATCATCCTGATTCAGCGCAGCGAGGGCGGCGGCCTGGGACTGGGCGGCGGCTCCGGCGGAATGGGCCAGTTCATGTCGGTCCGGGGGACGGCCAACATCCTGACACGGGCTACGGCCATCCTCGCTGCCTGCTTCATCGCCACCAGCCTGACGCTGGCGATTCTCGCAAGCCAGCGCAGCGGACCCTCCGAAATCGTGCCCGAACAGGCTGAGCAGGTGGAAGAGCAGCCTGAAGCCGAATCTCCGGTTGTTCCGGATACAGATTGATATTATTGGACTCTTGGCTCGTCGAATGTTGTTGACGGAATTATGACTCCCCCGACCTTTGGGGACCGGCCCCATCTGCTCTATCTTCGAGGTCCATGACGCGGTTCATCTTCATCACCGGCGGCGTGGTCTCCTCCCTCGGCAAGGGCTTGGCAACGGCGGCGCTTGGCGCGCTCTTGCAGTCCCGTGGATTCAAGGTCCGGCTGCGGAAGCTGGACCCGTATCTGAACGTGGATCCCGGGACGATGAGCCCGACCCAGCATGGCGAGGTGTTCGTCACCGATGACGGTGCGGAGACCGACCTGGATCTCGGTCACTATGAACGGTTCACCGGCGTTCCGGCCCGCAAGTCCGACAACGTCACGACCGGCCGCATCTATTCCGAAGTGATCTCGCGCGAGCGGCGCGGCGACTATCTGGGGGCGACCATCCAGGTCATTCCCCATGTGACGGACGCGATCAAGGAGTTCATCGGCTCCGACCTCACCGACGAGGATTTCGTGCTGTGCGAGATCGGCGGCACCGTCGGCGATATCGAAAGCCTGCCGTTCCTTGAGGCGATCCGCCAGTTCGGCAACGAGGTCGGGCCGGACCGGGCCCTGTTCGTGCATTGCACGCTGCTGCCCTATCTGGCCGCCGCCGGCGAGCTGAAGACCAAACCGACCCAGCATTCGGTGAAGGAACTGCTGTCCGTCGGCATCCAGGCCGGCATCATCCTGTGCCGATCTGAGCATCCCATTCCGGAGGATGAGCGGCGCAAGATTGCGCTGTTCTGCAACGTGCGGAACGACAGGGTGATCCCCGCCCTCAATGCGGCGAGCATCTACGAGGTTCCGATCCAGTACCATGAGGCCGGCTTCGACGGTCAGGTACTGGACTATTTCGGGCTCACCGCAGCGCCGCCGGCGAACCTGGACCGATGGGAAGAGATCGTAAGGCGGCTGAAATCGCCGGAAGGCGAGATCACGATCGGGATAGTCGGCAAGTACACCCGTGTCATCGACAGCTACAAGAGCCTGTCGGAAGCGCTGACCCATGGCGGCATTGCCAACAATGTGCGGGTCAACATCGCCTGGATGGACTCGGTAATCTTCGAGCGCGACGGTGCCGCCGTTGAGCTTGAAGACGTCGACGGCATCCTCGTGCCGGGCGGTTTCGGCGAACGCGGGTCGGAGGGCAAGATACGCGCCGCCCAGTTCGCCCGAGAGCACAAGGTGCCCTATTTCGGCATCTGCTTCGGCATGCAGATGGCGGTGATCGAAGCGACGCGGAACCTGGCGGGCCTGCCGGATGCCGGCAGCACCGAATTCGGAAGCTGCGCCCATCCCGTAGTTGGGCTGATGACGGAATGGATTCGGGGCAACGAGCGAGAGATCCGCTCATCTGACGCCGAGAAGGGCGGGACCATGCGGCTGGGCGCGTATCCGGCCGTCTTGCAGCCGTCGAGCATGGTCCGTGCGATCTATGACGAGTCAGGCGTCATCAGCGAGCGGCACCGCCATCGCTATGAGGTCAACATCAACTACACGGACAGGCTGGAAGAGGCGGGGTTGTCCATCTCCGGTCTTTCGCCCGACGGCACACTACCCGAGATCGTCGAGCGCAAGGACCATCCGTGGTTCGTCGGCGTCCAGTTCCACCCGGAACTGAAGAGCAAGCCGTTCGATCCGCACCCGCTGTTCACCGATTTCATCCGCGCCGCGCTGGAGCAGTCGCGGCTCGTCTGATTGGAACGGAAGCTGCAGATGCAAGCCGAAATGCGTTCGGTCGATGTGGGGCCGGTCACGCTGGCCAATGACCGGCCGTTTGTCCTGATCGCCGGCCCCTGTGCGTTGGAGAGCCGCCAGCATGCCCTGGAGATGGCGGATGCGCTGAGCGCCCTCTGCCGTCGGCTGGATCTGGGCCTGATCTACAAGACGTCGTTCGACAAGGCCAATCGCACAGCGCTGCAGAGCGCCCGCGGGATCGGCCTGGACCAAGCCCTGCCGATCCTGGCCGAAGTTCGGGAGACCTATGGGTGCCCCGTGCTGACCGACATCCATACCGAGCAGCAATGCGCGCCGGTGGCCGAGGCCGTCGATGTGCTGCAGATCCCAGCATTCCTCTGCCGGCAGACAGACCTGCTGCTCGCCGCGGGGAACACGGGCCGCACCGTCAATGTCAAGAAAGGCCAGTTCCTCGCACCTTGGGACATGGCCAATGTGGCGGCTAAGGTGGCCTCGACCGGCAACGGCAAGGTCGTTCTGACCGAACGCGGCACCAGTTTCGGCTACAATACGCTGGTCAGCGACATGCGCTCCCTGCCGGTTCTGAGCGCGACCGGCTTTCCCGTCGTCTTCGACGCGACCCATTCCGTACAGCAACCGGGGGGGCTGGGTCAGGCCTCCGGCGGGCAGCGCGAGTTCGTGCCTGTGCTGGCGCGTGCTGCTGTGGCGGTCGGCGTGGCCGGCGTCTTCATCGAAACCCACCAGGATCCCGATGCGGCCCCGAGCGATGGACCGAACATGGTTCCGCTCAGCCGAATGCCGGCACTGCTGGAGACGCTGGTCGCGTTCGATCGGCTCGCGAAGAGCCAAACTCACGAGGATTAGGGGATCCGGATCGCCGGCCCAGCCGGCACTCAGGGCCGGGGCCGGTGCGGCAACCGTGGATAGCGCGATGGTGGCCGCTTGCCGGTAGCCGAACGTGCGCACGCTCGTCTATAGTCCGCGACGCTTCGCCGTCCCCTGCCGTCGAAGTGTCCAAAGCCAAACAGACGAGACATCCGCATCCTAGGAAGGCATCGCGATGACCGCCATTACCGACATTCAAGCGCGCGAGATCCTCGATAGCCGTGGCAATCCGACCGTCGAGGTCGACGTCCTGCTCGAAACCGGCGTCATGGGGCGCGCCGCGGTGCCGTCCGGCGCATCGACGGGTGCGCACGAAGCGGTCGAGCTGCGCGACGGCGACAAGAGCCGCTACGGCGGCAAGGGCGTCAGCAAAGCCGTGGAGAACGTCAACGGAGAGATCTACGACGCACTGTCCGGCATGGACGCCGAAGACCAGGTGCTGATCGACAGCGTGATGATCGAGTTGGACGGCACGCCCAACAAGGGCCGCCTTGGCGCCAACGGCATTCTCGGCGTCAGCATGGCCACGGCGAAGGCCGCAGCGCAGGAAGCGGGGCTGCCATTGTACCGGTATGTCGGCGGCACGCTGGCCTCTGTGCTGCCGGTGCCGATGATGAACATCGTCAATGGCGGCGAGCATGCCGACAACCCCATCGACATTCAGGAGTTCATGATCATGCCGGTGTCGGCCGACACGGTCGCCATGGCGGTGCGCATGGGCTCCGAAGTGTTCCAAGAGCTGAAGAAGGGCCTGAAGGCGGCCGGGCACAACACCAATGTCGGCGATGAAGGCGGCTTTGCGCCCAATCTCGCCTCCGCAGACGAAGCGCTCGGCTTCATCATGAAGGCGATCGAGGCGGCCGGTTACACGCCCGGCGACGATGTCATGCTGGCGCTGGACGCCGCCTCGACCGAGTTCTTCAAAGACGGCAAATACCACCTCGAAGGCGAAGGCAAGGTGCTGAGCGCCGAAGAGATGGTTGCGTATTACGAAGACCTCTGCAGCCGGTACCCAATCCTGTCGATCGAAGACGGGCTGGCCGAAGACGACTGGGCCGGCTGGAAGATCCTGACCGGTCAGCTCGGCGGCAAGGTTCAGCTGGTCGGCGACGACCTGTTCGTGACCAACCCCAAGCGGCTTGCCGACGGCATCCAGCAGGGTGTGGGCAATTCGATCCTGGTGAAGGTGAACCAGATCGGCACGCTGACCGAAACGCTCCAAGCGGTGGAGATGGCGCACAAGGCCAGCTACACGGCCGTGCTGTCGCACCGGTCCGGCGAGACGGAAGACAGCACCATCGCCGATCTGGCCGTTGCCACCAACTGCGGCCAGATCAAGACCGGATCGCTCAGCCGTACCGACCGCATGGCCAAGTACAACCAGCTGATCCGCATTGAGGAGGAGCTGGACAAGGCCGCCCGCTATCACGGCAAGGGCGTGCTGCGCGGTTGATTGCATGGGGCTGCCGCCGGGCCGGATGGGCCCGGCGGCAGTCTTGCTGCAAAGAGTCCAGGCCGCGGAAAGCAATTGACCGGGCCGGCCGGGCGTGATTCAGTCCGGTCCATGCGAATGAACCACTTCATGAGACGGCGATTCCGGACCTTCTTCGGCCCGGCACTCGCTATTTTTCTGATTGGATACTTCATCTTCCATATGGTCCAGGGCAACCACGGACTGATCGCGCGCGATCGGCTTTTGGGCGAGGTGGAAGAGGGGCGGAGCGCGCTTGCGGCTTTGCGTGTCGAGCGTGAGCGGCTTGAGGCCCAGGCGGACCGACTGAACCCGCGCCAGCTTGATCTTGATCTGTTGGACGAACGCTCTCGGGTGATGCTGAACCTGGCGCATCCCAACGATCTGGTCATTCCCTTCGCTGAAGATTGACGTCGAAGGATTTCGCTTCGGCGTACCTTGCAATGGCCCGCACGGCGCGTTAGCTGTAACTAAATTCGTTGCGCCGGCCGCACCGCCCTTCAAACCCCATCCTGATGGATTGGCGGACGGACAGGCTGGCTGATAGTTCGATACCGGCGGGGAGGACACCGTGGCGAGAGCGAAGAGCCGCGGCGACAAGGAAACTGTCGCCGAACAGCCCGAGGCGTCGAAGGAACAGCTGCTCGAATACTATCGCAGCATGCTGTTGATCCGCCGGTTCGAAGAAAAGGCTGGCCAGCTTTATGGAATGGGTCTGATCGGCGGCTTCTGCCATCTCTATATCGGGCAGGAGGCCGTGGTGGTCGGCATGCAGGCGGCCCAGCAGCCCGGCGATACAGTGATTACGGGCTATCGGGACCACGGCCATATGCTCGCTTGCGGCATGGAAGCGCGCGGCGTGATGGCGGAGCTGACGGGCCGGCGGGGCGGCTATTCCAAGGGCAAGGGCGGCTCGATGCACATGTTCAGCCGCGAGAAGAAATTCTTCGGCGGCCACGGCATCGTCGGCGCGCAGGTGCCGCTCGGCTCGGGGCTCGCCTTCGCCCACAAGTACAGCAAGGATGGCGGCGTCTGCATCTGCTATATGGGGGACGGCGCGGTCAACCAGGGCCAGGTCTACGAGAGCTTCAACATGGCGGCTCTGTGGGATCTGCCGGTGGTCTATGTGATCGAGAACAACAAGTACGGCATGGGCACATCCGTCGAACGCGCCTCTGCCAATCCCGACTTGCATGAGCGCGGCACCGCCTACGGTATTCCGGGCACCAAGGTCGACGGCATGAAGGTGCAGGAGGTGCGCCAGGCCGGCGAAGCGGCGATCGCGCGCGCGCGCGCCGGCGAAGGCCCGTCCATCCTGGAGATGATGACCTACCGATATCGCGGCCATTCCATGTCGGACCCGGCGAAGTACCGGACCAAAGAGGAAGTGTCCGGCGTGCGCCAGACGCAGGACCCGATCGAAGGCCTGAAGGCCATACTGCTGGAAGGCGGGATGACGACGGAGGACGATCTGAAGGACGTCGACCGGGATATCCGCAGCATCGTGAACGATGCCGCGGAGTTCGCCCAGCAGAGTCCTGAGCCGGACGTTTCGGAGCTTTGGACCGACGTTCTTGTCGATGCGTAGCGCCATGGCGGCCGGCAGGCGCATGTTGACGGCAACACGAAGCGGATCAGCCGGGGCCTAGGGAAGACACCAATGCCGATTGAAATCCTCATGCCCGCACTTTCCCCCACCATGACGGAGGGGACGCTGGCCAAGTGGCTTAAGCAGGAAGGCGACAGCGTGTCGTCCGGCGATGTGATCGCCGAGATCGAGACCGACAAGGCGACGATGGAGGTGGAGGCCGTCGACGAGGGTATCCTCGGGCGGATCCTTGTCGCCGAGGGGACCGAGGCTGTGGCGGTCAACACGGCGATCGCCATGCTGCTGGCAGATGGCGAAGATGCCAGCGCTCTGGATGCCGCCCCGGCCGCCGGATCCGGCAATGGTGCGGCGCCGGCCGCGCCGCAACCCGCGGCTCAGCAGGCGAAGGCACCTCCAGTGGCGTCCGCCCCCCCGCCCGCAGTGTCCGCCCCTTCGACGGCTGAAGAGGACAAGTTCTTCGAGCGCACCCAGCGTGTGACGGTGCGCGAAGCCCTGCGCGACGCGATGGCGGAAGAGATGCGCCGCGATCCGACCGTCTTCCTCATGGGTGAGGAGGTGGCGGAGTACCAGGGCGCCTATAAGGTCAGCCAAGGTCTGCTCGATGAATTCGGACCGCAGCGCGTGATCGATACGCCGATCACCGAGCATGGGTTTGCCGGCCTTGGCGTCGGGGCGGCCTTCGGCGGGCTGCGCCCGATCGTGGAATTCATGACGTTCAACTTCGCCATGCAGGCGATCGACCATCTCATCAACAGTGCCGCCAAGACGCTCTACATGTCGGGCGGACAGATGGGCTGCCCCATCGTCTTCCGTGGCCCCAATGGCGCCGCCTCGCGGGTGGCAGCACAGCACAGCCAGGACTATGCGAGCTGGTACGGGCACATTCCCGGGCTGAAGGTTGTCGCCCCCTGGTCGGCGGCCGACGCGAAGGGCTTGATGAAGTCCGCCATTCGTGATCCCAACCCGGTGATCTTCCTGGAGAACGAGATTCTCTACGGCCACAGTTTCGACGTCCCTGAAGATCCGGAATTCATCGTGCCGGTCGGCCGGGCAAAAATCGTACGGCCGGGCAGCGACGTGACGATAACGGCGCTTTCGATCATGGTCGGCAAGGCGTTGGACGCTGCGGAGACGCTTGCGGCGGAGGGCATCGAGGCCGAGGTCATCGACCTGCGGTCGGTCAGGCCGCTGGATGTGGAAACGGTCGTCGCGTCGGTTCAGAAGACCAACCGGCTGGTCAGCGCGGAAGAGGGATGGGCCTTCGCGGGCATCGGCAGTGAGTTGGCGGCATTGATGATGGAGCACGCCTTTGACCACCTGGATGCGCCGGTAATGCGGGTCTGCGCCGCCGACGTGCCCATGCCTTATGCCGCGAACCTGGAACAGCTTGCCCTGCCACAGGCGCAGAACATCGTCGATGCCGCCAAGGCTGCCTGCTACCGCACCTGACCACCGGACCTCCCGGGCGTAGGTCCGGGCAATCGGCGGCGCCGCAAACGGGGCGTCAGGCCGTGTCTTTCGGGGAATGAGCCAATGCCGATCGAAGTTCTGATGCCGGCCCTGTCACCGACGATGACGGAGGGCACGCTCGCCAACTGGCTGAAGGCCGAAGGCGATGAGGTGACCTCAGGCGACGTCATCGCCGAGATCGAGACCGACAAGGCGACGATGGAAGTCGAGGCGGTGGACGAAGGCATCCTAGGCAAGATCCTGGTGCCGGCCGGAACGGAAGGTGTCGCCGTGAACACGCCGATTGCGGTGATGCTCGGCGACGGTGAGGACGCCACGCTGCTGGATGGATACGCCCCTGGCGCTGCTCCGGCACCGGCCCCGGCGGCGGCCGCCGAGGCGCCGACACCGACCTCCGCGCCTCAGGCAGCGCCGACCGCCCAGCCGTCCGCAGCGCCAGCGGCGGGCCGGGTCTTCGCAAGCCCGCTTGCGCGGCGCTTGGCCAAAGAGAAGGGGCTGGATCTCTCCCTGATCCAAGGCTCAGGGCCGCATGGCCGGATCGTTAAGGCTGACATTGAGGCGGCCATCGCAGCCGGCACCGGCAAAGCGGCGCCCGCAGCAGCAGCCCCGGCACCGGTGAAAGCGGAAGCCCCAGCGGCTGCGGCGCCCAGGCCGGCGCCGGCGGCCGGCATGGATGCGCGGGCCTATGCCGATGCGCTGGGCATGTCTTATCAGGCCGTCAAGAACAGCACGGCCCGCAAGACCGTGGCGCGGCGGCTGGCGGAATCGAAGCAGACGGTGCCGCATTTCTATCTGACGGTGGAGTGCGAGATCGACCGGCTGCTGCAGCTTCGCAAGGACCTGAACCAGCGCGCCGGTGACATCAGCGTCTCGGTGAATGACTGGATTATCAAAGCTGTAGCGCGCACTCTTCGTAAGGTGCCTGAGTGTAACTCGTCATGGACCGACGATGCGATTCTGCTCTATGACCGGGTCGATGTGTCGGTTGCCGTTGCCACCGACGGTGGGCTGATCACGCCGATCATCCGGGATGCCGATACCAAGGGGCTGGCAACGATCGCGACTGAGATGAAGGACCTTGCAGCGCGGGCGCGCCAAGGGGAGTTGAAGCCGGAGGAATACCAGGGCGGCGGCTTCACCATTTCCAACCTCGGCATGTTCGGCGTCCAGCATTTCGGCGCCATCATCAATCCGCCCCAGAGCTGCATCCTGGCGGTTGGCGCGGGCGAACAGCGGCCTATCGTCAAGGATGGTGCGCTTGGCGTCGCGACGGTGATGAGCTGCACGCTGGCCGTCGACCATCGCTCGGTCGACGGTGCCGTCGGGGCCCAGTTCCTGAAGGCGTTCAAGCGCATCGTCGAAGATCCGCTGACGATGATGCTCTAGGCCGGCCACCGGCCGGCATCCAGTCCAACAGTCAAGGAACCTTGTGATGGCCGAGACCAGCTTCGACCTGATCGTCGTGGGCTCCGGACCGGGCGGCTATGTGGCCGCCATCCGCGCTGCCCAGCTCGGCATGAAAACCGCCGTGGTCGAACGCGAGCATCTGGGCGGGATCTGTCTCAACTGGGGCTGTATCCCGACCAAGGCGCTGCTGCGGTCTTCGGAAATCAGCCACCTGCTTCACAACCTCGATCAGTTCGGCTTTTCCGCCAAGGACATCAGCTTCGATTTCGGCAAGGTCATAAAGCGGTCGCGTGCCGTGGCCGGCCAGCTTTCCGCCGGCGTGAAGCACCTGTTGAAGAAGAACAAGGTCACGGTGATCGACGGCCATGGACGCCTCAATGGCGCTGGACGGGTCGACGTGTCGCCGGGCGGTCAGACGCTGTCGGCCAAGCACATCATCATCGCCACCGGGGCGCGGGCGCGGTCTCTGCCTGGGCTGGAACCGGATGGGAAGCTGATCTGGACCTACAAGGAAGCCATGGTTCCCGAGGCCATGCCGAAGTCGCTGCTGGTCGTCGGATCCGGCGCCATCGGCATCGAATTCGCCAGCTTCTACCGCAACATGGGGGCCGAGGTGACGGTCGTGGAGATCCTCGACCGCGTGCTTCCCGTGGAGGATGAAGACATCTCAGCCTTTGCCCGCAAGGCCTTCGAAAAGCAGGGCATGAAGATCCATACCGGCGCGAAGGTGGAAGGGCTGCAGACCTCAGCCACCAACGTGAAGGCGACGATCGCAGGGGCCGACGGCAAGAAGACGGAGCTGACGGTCGACCGGGTCATTCTGGCAATCGGCATCGTCGGCAATACTGAAGATATCGGCCTCGAGACGACCAAGGTTCAGGTCGACCGGGGGCATATCGTGGTCAACGAATGGCTGGCGACGGCGGAGTCCGGCGTCTATGCCATCGGCGACGTGGTCGGCCCGCCCTGGCTGGCGCACAAGGCAAGCCACGAAGGCGTCATCTGCGTGGAGCGGCTCGCGGGCCTGCCCGACGTCCATCCGCTGGATACGAGCAACGTCCCCGGGTGCACCTATTGCATGCCCCAGGTCGCGAGCGTCGGCTTGACCGAAGCCAGGGCGAAGGAGCTGGGGCACGAGGTGCGGGTCGGCAAATTCCCCAATATCGGCAACGGCAAGGCCATAGCGCTCGGCGAGCCGGACGGCATGGTCAAGACGGTGTTCGACGCCAAGACGGGCGAACTCCTGGGCGCCCATATGATCGGGGCGGAGGTAACGGAGCTGATCCAGGGCTACGGCATCGCCCGGTCGCTGGAGACGACGGAGGCGGAGCTGATGCACACCATCTTCCCGCATCCCACGCTGTCGGAAATGATGCACGAGAGCGTCCTTGACGCCTACGGACGCGCCATCCACTTCTGATAATCAGGTGCCCATAGCGCGAGGTGTCGGAACTGCCCGGACCGCGCGGAGATGTAAGTCCCATGCCGGTGTCCAAGGATCAGGTGCGTCACCCCGAAAAGCAGCACAAGCCGGACAACCCGGTCGTGCGCCGCAAGCCAGCCTGGATAAGGGTCAAAGCGCCAGTTTCGCGGGAATACAATGACCTGCGGCTGCTGATGCGGCGGCTGAACCTGAACACCGTGTGCGAAGAGGCGGCGTGCCCGAACATCGGCGAATGCTGGAGCCACGGGCACGCCACGGTGATGATCCTGGGCAGCGTCTGCACGCGCGCCTGTGCTTTCTGCAATGTTGCGACGGGACGGCCGGACCTGGTCGATCCGCATGAGCCGGAGAATGTCGCGGAGGCCTGCGGCCAGCTGAAGCTGCGCCATCTGGTCATCACCTCGGTGGACCGGGACGATCTGCCCGACGGCGGCGCCGCCCATTTCGCCGCGACCATCGCAGCTGTGCGGCGGACCGCGCCGGAGACGACCATCGAGATCCTGACACCGGACTTCAAGGGCAAGCCGGGCGCGGTGGAAATCGTGGTCGAGGCGCGCCCCGACGTGTTCAATCACAATCTGGAGACGGTGCCGCGCCTCTATCCGACGATCAGGTCTGGCGCTCGGTACTTCACCTCGCTGCAGCTTCTGGCGCGGGTCAAGGACCTGGACCCGGGTATCTTCACCAAATCGGGACTGATGGTCGGGCTGGGGGAGACCAAGGAAGAAGTCTTCCAAGTGATGGACGATCAGCGGTCCGCGGATGTCGACTTCCTGACCATCGGCCAGTACCTGCAGCCGACGCCGAAGCACGCTGCCGTCGATCGGTTCGTGCCGCCGGAAGAGTTCCACAGCTACGAGAAAGTCGCGCGGGGCAAGGGCTTCCTGATGGTGTCGGCGTCGCCGCTGACCCGGTCTTCCTATCTGGCGGGCGATGATTTCGACCGGCTGAAGGCAGCCCGCGAGGAGAGTCTGAGGGCGAGGGCGGGTGAAACGATCAATCTCGTAGACCTCGCGGGGGCTCAAGAGGCGTCCCACTGAGCCGTATTGTCGTCCTGCGTCGTCCTCTCGCTGGACATCCCGTCATCGAAGCGCCATTTGGAGATTCATGCCGACGCATTGCGAAAAAAGGATCGTTCCCTACACACCGGAGCAGATGTTCGACCTGGTGGCCGGCATCGAACGGTATCCGGAGTTCCTGCCCTGGTGCCGAGCCGCGCGGATCCGCAGCCGCAAAGGCGATGTCGTGGTCGCGGATCTGGTCATCGGCTTCAAGATGGTGCGGGAGAAGTTCACCAGCAGCGTCACCTTGCATCGGCCCGATTGCATCGACGTGGAATATGTCCGCGGCCCAATGCGGTACTTGAACAACCATTGGCGTTTCCTGCCGCATCCCGATGGCTGCCTGATCGACTTTTACGTCGACTTCGAGTTTCATTCTAAGATGCTGCAGAAGCTGATCGGCGCCCTGTTCAACGAGGCCTTCAAACGCATGGCCGCTGCCTTCGAGGCGCGCGCCGACGCCCTTTATGGCAGCGGACCGTCGGCGACGGCACCGATCCTGCAGCAGGCAACCGCAACCACCCGTCCTTCGGCTGCGCAGGGTCAATAGAGCCAGCCGAAAGCCGCTACGGCTGCGTATAGAATTGCGGGCGGGCAAGGCGTCGCGGGCAGAAAATGCCGACGTCTCGGCCCGGCTCTTCCAGGAAAGCGGCCACCGCCACTTCAACGCACGGGACATCGGCGATGACGCCATGCGAGGCATGGACGACCTCCAGCACGGCCGCATTGCGCATGGCATCAGCCTGGCGATAGGCCCATTCCGGCGGCGTGATCGGATCGTAGGTGCCGGTAATCAACAGCGTGGGTACCCCAGCCATGACCGGCTCGTGAAATGAGGGGTCCTCCGCATCGACGTTCCAGTGATCGCAGAGCGTCCATTCGGGCTCCGTTCCGGCCGATCCGCCGTAGGGCGCATAGTCCCTCTGGCGTTTGGCGAGCACCACAAGGTCGCTGAAAGGCACGTTTTCCCGGCACTCCACAGACAGGCGCATGCCCTCGGAAAGCGCTTCCGATCCGAAGGTCGGGGCGGCACTCCACCGCCTCAGTGGCGACAGCGAGCCCTCACCAGCGGCGGCAAACATGGCCGGCAGGGTACGGATGTCGTTGAGATCGAGGAATGCGGCGGCAAAACCGTCCACCAGTCGCCGGCCATCGATCATGGTCATGGGGGCGGGTTCGACCGGCGCCGCCGGGCTGATCGGGTCAGCCTCCAACGCGGCGACGGTGCGCAGAAATCCGCGCTCGAGATCCGGAAATGCCGCGGCACACAGCAGATCGTCCCCGCAATCCTGAAACAACTGCCGGAAGACGCGGGCGGTCAGCCTGGGGCGTTCCACAAGGTCGAACACACCCGGCGGGTAGGGGCTGTCCAGAACGGCCAGGCGGACGGATTGCGCATGCCTGCGCATCACCGTGAGGGCCACGCGCGTGCCGTAGGAGATGGCCATGAGGTTGAAGCGCTCGGCCCCCATGATCCCTGCCAAGGCAACGACATCGGAGGCGGACTGCGACGTCGTATAGGCGGCCAAGTCGACGCCGGCAGTCCGCAGCCGGTTACGGCATGCGATCGTGGCCTCAATCTCCGCGGCGCGCAGCTGTGCCAGACCGACGGGCACGCGCGCAACCTGAAGGGCGACGGCCTCGAGTTCCGGACAGTTGAGGGATGGTAGCGACCCGCCCACGCCGCGCTGGTCGAACACGATAAAGTCGCGCTGTTGCCTATACGGTTCGCTGAACCACCACCAGTCCGCGGCGCTGTCTTCCGCGAAGGCCGTTTCGCCCGGACCGCCGGTCAGATAGATCACAGGATCGGACTGCGGATCTTCATCTATAGCGTGCAGAACGGCAGTGAACAGTTTGATTTGTCTGGATGCCGGTTGGTCATGACGCTCCGGGACCGTGACATAGCCACAGGTCGCACGTTCATGGGCCGGTACCCAGAAGCCGCAGGACGCCGCTTCGAACATCGGGGCCTCGACCGCACCGGTCGTAGCGCCCGCAATGCAGAGACCGACGGCAACTGCGGCGCCGGCGAACGGGCGAAGCTTCAGCATGGACCGCCGGTGTGACGTTCAGTCTCGATCATGCGCCTGTGAATCCTGACACTTGTTGTCACCCAGATACGCGTTCCGAGTCGTGCGCCGCAACTGTGTGTTGAGAGTCTAATCTTCGCTCAGAAGTATACGCGACCTTCCACGACCTCCCGCCGGTCGTGTGGCTTTGGGAACACCGGATCCGTTGAGGCCCGCCAGGCGCAAAGGGTAGCCACGATTGCATCCAGGGCATCCCCACCCGATTGGGCGATGGCCGTATCGGCGATTTCTCGCCGAAGGACAACGCTTTGCTCCGCCAACTTCTCAACAATCCGGACCCGCGAAGCGGCATGGCCGGACGATCGCCCCTTGTAGGACGGATAGGTTTCGAGCCGTTTAAGCAGCGATGCGGGACACGCTTCCACCAGGGTCACCGCAGCCTGCGGTGGGCAGACCAGGGGCACGATGCAGACGCCGCCGTCGCGCGCCAGCGGTGCCAGCAGATCTGCGATGCCGTAATAGGTCTGTCGGTAGAGGCGCAAGTTGTACGCGGCAAACGGCGTCCGGGCCTCCCGATCGCACAGCCGTTTGAGTTCACGGTTGCCCGTTCGCGCCCTGCATCCCTCTCGAAAGGCGTCCGGATCGGGCCAGCGACGTCGGAACGTCTCGGCAAATGAGGGCCAGTTGTCTCCATCCAGCAGGTCTGCCGGCAGCGAGAAAGGGAAGTCCAGACCGATGATCGCGCCGCTCTGGGCCGACGCGAAACGCCGCAGTGCGGCAAGTGCGTCGGCTCGGTCGACGCCACTACCGGGCAGATCCGCCGCCGGCAGAATGTCGGTGATGGTCAGCCGGCCATTGTCGGCATGACCGACCGCTATCCATATGCGCCGGCCGGCATCGGGCGCACCGCTGAAATCGACGCCGATGAAGCGATCGAAGGCCGCGCTCAACGGCCGTCCCGGCCAACGAGATCGAGCAGGTGGGTGATGGCGCTTTGCACCGTCGCGAGCCGCACCGCATCGCGGTCCCCAGCGAACTGATGCCTGTGTGCCACCGGCTGGTCCATCGAACCTCCGGCGAGACCGATGAAGACCAGCCCGACAGGCTTTGCCGCCGTCCCGCCCCCGGGGCCGGCCACGCCGGTCACGGAAAGTGCGATGTGCGCCGCTGAGCGAGCTTGCGCGCCACCCGCCATGGCGGCGGCTACTTCGGCGCTGACCGCGCCGTGCCGTACGATCAGCTCGGCCGGTACGCCCAGCATCTCCGTCTTGGCTTCGTTGGAATAGGTGACGAAGCCCCGATCGACCACGTCCGACGACCCCGCAACGGCCGTGAGGCATCCGGCGACGAGGCCGCCTGTGCAGCTTTCCGCGAACACCAGCCGAAGACCTCGGGCCCGGCAAGCATCGAGCAGCGCGGCCGTCGGATCGATCAGAGATGGGGGAAACATTCCGTCAGCCGATCAAGAGCTTCAGTGCCAGCGCCGCGGCGCCCGCGTAGAGCGCCGCGGCGATGTCGTCGAGCATGACGCCCAGGCCCGATTGCAGGTGACGATCGATCCAGCTTGCCGGCCAGGGCTTGGCGATGTCGGCTATCCGAAACAGAATGAAAGCAGGCAGATAGTAGCTGAGATCGAGGCAGACCGGCAGCAGCGTCAGCCATTGGCCCGCAACTTCGTCGACGACGATCGTTGGCGAATCGTGCTCACCGCTGCGGCCGATCCAGTCGGCCGCCTGAATGCCCACGGCCGTCACGCCGACCAGGGCCACAGCCAGCAACCACGGGCCGCCGATCCAGACCAGCGGCACCGCCAGGGCAAGCGCCGCCAAGGACCCCCAAGTGCCGGGCGCCGGGCGGAGCAGCCCGACGCCGCCCCAGGTGGCGACCAGTGCGTAGGGATGCCAGAAAGCACATCCCCACGGCATGGGCCTGACCACCCGTCGCCACATCGGCCTCACAGCCCGACCGTCGCCGTCGCCTGTGCGGCGATGCCTTCACCCCGGCCGGTAAAGCCCAGCCTTTCCGTGGTTGTCGCTTTTACGCTGACGCGGTCGAGGGGGAGGCGAAGCAGCTCCGCCAGACGGTTTCGCATGGCGTCGCGGTGCGGCCCGATCTTGGGCCGCTCGCAGATCAGGGTCACATCGACGTGCCGCAGGGTTCCGCCTCTGCCGGTCACTAGGTCGACCGCATGGCGCAGAAACACCGTGCTGTCGGCGCCACGCCACTGCGGGTCGCTCGGCGGGAAGTGAAATCCGATATCGCCCTCGCCGAGTGCACCCAGGATGGCGTCCGTGAGGGCATGCAGTCCGACATCGGCGTCGGAATGCCCAAGCAGTGCGCGGTCATGCGGCACGCCAACGCCGCAAAGCGTCACCCGATCCCCGGGGCCGAAGCGGTGCACGTCGAAGCCGTTGCCAACGCGCAAATCCACGGTCCCGGTGGCGGTCGATGTCGTGCGCGAGCGTCCGGACAAGAGCCGCTCGGCTCGCGCAAGGTCAGCCTCGGTCGTGATCTTCAGATTGTCGACATGACCGTCGACCACCGCCACGACCATTCCCGCATGCTCGGCAACGGCCGCATCGTCGGTGAGCCCAGAGGCCCCCGGCAGCCGATGGGCGGTGGCGATGTCGCGGTACCGGAAGCCCTGCGGCGTCTGCGCGCGCCAGAGGCCGGAGCGGTCGACCGTGCCCGACACTCTGCCGTCTTGGGCCCGTTTCAAGGTATCCGTCACCGGCACGGCGGCGATGACGGCCTGGTGCTCGTCAAGGGCATCGACCACCCTTTGGATCGTGTCGGCGTCGATCAGCGGGCGAACGCCATCGTGGATCAGCACATGGTCCGGATCCCGCGCCCCCATGGCGATCAAGCCGTTCACGGTGGTTTCCTGTCTCGTTGCCCCGCCATCGGCCGGAGTTGCGACGGGAAGGTCGCCCACGGCTGCATCATAGTGCGCCCGGTGGGCCGGGTTGATCACCACCTGGATGCCAGCGATCGCCGGATGGTCGAGAAAGGCGAGGACGGAGCGGCGTAGCACGGGAACGCCGGCCAAGTCTCTGAACTGCTTCGGCGTTGATCCGCCAAAACGCTCGCCGCTGCCTGCTGCAACGATCAGCGCATAACACCGACTCATCGGGACTCCACGGGTGCGTTGGGCACGGGCGCAGCACCCTACCCAAACGATCCTCGCTGCACCACGTCCCTGACACGCCTTAGCCGGCGGCGGCGCGACGGGATTACGCATCTGCGGAATGTCGCTTGCCCGCTAGCGAAATCCTGATACGGTGCCCAAAATTTCGGCAGCAAGTTTTGCTGCCTAAAGTTTAGGCGAAATGTGATGCGCGCGACCATCGGCCAGCACCTCACCGACTGTCCCGTCCTGCTGGCGCCCATGTCGGGGATCTCCGATCTCCCGTTCCGCAATCTCGTGCGATCGCTTGGCGGCGCTCTGGTGGTCAGCGAGATGGTGGCAAGCCGCGAACTGCTGGCGGCCCCGGAACGACAGCGGCGGATCGAACGTGCCCATGGCGACGGCCCCCACATCGTCCAGCTTGCCGGCACCGAGCCCGCGATCATGGCGCAAGCGGCCCGACTGGCCGTCGATTGCGGTGCCGATGTCGTGGATATCAACTTCGGCTGTCCTGCAAAGAAGGTGGTCGGCAAGGCGGCCGGCTCTGCGTTGATGCGCGACGAGGAACTGGCGGTGAGCATCGTGGAGGCGGTGGCCGCGGCCGTATCGGTGCCGGTGACCGTCAAGATGCGTCTGGGCTGGGACGATGGCGATCGCAACGCGCCGCGCCTGGCAAAGTTGGTGGAGGCCGCGGGCGCCCGCATGATCACCGTTCATGCCCGAACACGCTGCCAGTTCTTCGGCGGAGCCCCTGATTGGGGGTACGTCAACCATGTGAAGCAGTCCGTTGGCGTTCCCGTGGTCGTCAACGGCGATATCGCAGGGCCGGCCGACATCCGCCGCAGCCTGAAGGCTTCGGGTGCCGATGCCGTCATGGTGGGCCGTGCCGCCCGGGGGCGGCCCTGGGCGATCGGCCAAGTCCGGCATTACCTGCGGACCGGCGCCTGGCAACCTGAACCGCCGGCGGACGTGCGGCTGTCGATTGCTCTGGAGCACTATGACGCGATGCTAAGCCACTACGGCACCTTCTCCGGCGTTCGCATCGCCCGCAAGCATCTCGGATGGTACGTGCAGGGACTGCCGGGGGCGGCCGCCGTACGACAGGCGATCTTCGGCGAGACTGAGCCGGGGCGCGTCCGCCGCCTTCTTGCGGCTGCCTTCGCCGGCGCGCCCGCCAGCCAGGCGGCGTGAGGCCCATGCCCAGGCAGTCGGCCCCGCTGGTGCGAAGCCTGCCCCGCCGATCGATGGTGGAGCCGGCATATATCTTGAATGCTCTGCCGCATCCGATCCTTGTGGTCGACGGCGAGCATGTGGTCCGCTTTGTGAATTTTGAGGCACAGCAGTTCTTCGACGCCAGCGAAGGGGCCATGGTCGGCCTGCCTTTGTCGGAGCTTGTGCCCCCGCACAGCCCGATCTTTCCGATGATCGACCAGGTCCTGGCCCGCACTTGCAGCCTGTCGGACTACGGCGTGTCGCTGGAGACGCCAAGGATCGACAACACGGTTGTGACCGTGACCATGGCGCCGATCACCGACCCGCCCAACACGGTGGTGATCACGCTGCAGCCGACCTCCATCGCACGGCGGATCGACAACCAGCTGAGCCATCGCAACGCTGCCCGGTCGGTTACCGCGATGGGGGCTATGCTGGCGCATGAGGTGAAGAACCCGCTGTCCGGTATTCGCGGTGCCGCCCAGCTCTTGGAACAGAATGCCGAAGACGAAGACCGGGCGCTGACACGGCTGATCTGTGACGAGGCCGACCGCATCGTCGCCCTGGTTGACCGGATGGAGGCCTTCTCCAGCGCCAGGCCGGTGGACCATGGCCCGGTCAACATCCATTCGGTGCTGGAGCATGTCCGGCGCCTGGCACAGTCGGGCTTTGCCAGCCATGTCAGATTCATCGAGCGCTACGACCCCTCGCTGCCACCGGCGCACGGCCATCGCGACCAGCTGATCCAGGTGTTCCTCAATCTCGTGAAGAACGCGGCAGAGGCGGTGCCGGAGGAGGGCGGAGAGATCATTCTGTCCACGTCCTATCAACGTGGCGTGAGCATCTCTCTTCCCGGGCAGCACCATCGTCTTCAGCTACCGCTTCTCGTCACCGTTCGGGACAACGGCGACGGCGTGCCGGAAGACCTGAACGATCACCTGTTCGATCCCTTCGTGACCACGCGCAAGAACGGGACGGGGCTTGGTCTCGCGCTGGTGGCCAAGATCGTCGGCGATCACGGCGGCATCATCGATTTCGAGAGCCGGCCGCGGCGAACCGTTTTCAAGGTTTCGCTGCCGCGGTCCAGCGGGTTGGATCCGCTAGCCAACAAGGAGGCGTGATGGCGGGGGGCGTGATCCTGGTCGCGGACGACGACCGATCGATCCGGATGGTGCTGACACAGGCGCTCGCCCGCCGCGGTTACGAGGTGCGGACCACCGCGAACGCGGCAACGCTCTGGCGCTGGGTCGAAAGCGGAGAAGGCGATCTGGTCATCACCGATGTCGTGATGCCGGACGAAAACGGCCTGGAACTGGTCCCGCGCATCCGCAGGGTCAGGCCTGAACTGCGGATCATCGTGATGAGCGCCCAGAACACGCTTCTGACCGCGGTAAAGGCGGCAGAGCGAGGGGCCTTCGAATACCTGCCCAAGCCGTTCGATCTGGGTGAGCTGGTCAATGTCGTCCGGCGGGCCCTGGCCACGCCGACCCCGCCACCGCAGCAGGACGCCGAGGAGGCCGAAGAGGCTCTGCCGCTGATCGGCCGGTCTCCGGCCATGCAGGAAATCTACCGCATCATGGCGCGGCTGATGCGCACCGATCTCACGGTCATGATCTCCGGCGAGAGCGGGACCGGAAAAGAGCTTGTGGCCCGCGCCATGCACGATTACGGCCGGCGCAGCGCCGGCCCTTTCGTTGCCATCAACATGGCTGCGATCCCGCGGGAGCTGATCGAGTCCGAGCTGTTCGGTCACGAGAAGGGCGCGTTTACGGGCGCGCTCACCCGGGCGACCGGACGGTTCGAGCAGGCACAGGGCGGCACGCTGTTCCTGGACGAGATCGGCGACATGCCGATGGAAGCCCAGACCCGGCTGCTGCGCGTCCTGCAGGAAGGTGAGTTCACGACGGTCGGCGGCCGTACGCCGATTCGCGCCGATGTGCGTATCGTGGCGGCGACGCATCGCGACCTGACCGCTTTGATCCGCCAGGGGCTGTTCCGTGAAGACCTCTTTTACCGGATCAACGTGGTACCGATCCGTCTGCCGCCGCTCAGAGAACGCACCGAAGACATCCCGGCGCTGGCGACCCATTTCTTCGCTGAGGCCGCGAAGGAAGGTCTGCCGCCGAAGATCGTCGACGCCGATGCCATGGAGCGGCTGAAGGCACATCGCTGGCCGGGCAATGTCCGGGAACTGGAGAACCTGGTCCGGCGTCTGGCGGCCCTCTATTCCCAGGAAGTCATCGGTGCAGACGTCATCCGCACAGAGCTGTCGGGCGCTGCGCCGGCACAGCCGTCGACCGATGAGCCACGCAACGAAGGCTTAGGCGCCGCGGTCGAACGCCATCTCAGGGACTATTTCGCAGCACACCAGGAAGGGTTGCCCGCGTCCGGCCTTTACGATCGCGTGCTGCAGGAAGTCGAACGGCCCCTGATTTCGCTCAGCCTCTCCGCCACGCGCGGCAACCAGATCAAGGCGGCCCATCTCTTGGGCGTCAACCGGAATACCTTGCGCAAGAAGATCCGCGAGTTGGACATTAGGGTGGTTCGTGGACTGAAGTAGGATCTGGTTTCGGTGATGGAACCGAGGACCGTTGTTCTTGCCGGGGATGAGAAGCTGATCGAGGCCGCGGAGCCAAGCTTCTGGCAGCGCTTCAACCGCTGGGCCAGCCGCGTGCGCTTGGCAAACAAGCTCGCGCTGATGCTGATGGTGGCCGGTGCCCTGGCAGGCGCTGCCACCTATGCCGCACTCAGCGAGACGCCGCCATTCGGCCACGACCCGAACACCGTCTATCTGTTGCTCAACCTCGATCTGGTGATCCTGCTGCTGTTCCTGGCGCTGATCGCCCGCCGGATCGTGGCGCTTTGGGCCCGGCGCCGGCGCGGAATGGCCGGATCGCGTCTACATGTGCGTCTCGTGGCCCTGTTCAGCCTGCTGGCGGTGGCACCGGCCATTTTCGTCGCCGGGTTCTCGGTGTTGTTCTTCAATCTCGGACTGCAGTCGTGGTTCTCCGAACGCGTCCGCATTGCCGTCGACGAGTCACTCTCCGTCGCGCAGGCCTATCTGGCGGAACATCAGCAGGGGTTGCGGGCCTCCGCCTTGGCAATGGCAAGCAACCTCAACCAGGAAGCGGCGCGGCTGACGGCTGCCAACGACCCGGAGTTCTTCAACTACGTCGTCTCTCACCAGGTGCATGTGCGCAATTTGACAGAGGCGATGGTGGTCGACGGCACGGGCCGCGTGATTGCCCGATCCGATATGGCCTTCACCCTGCAGTTCGAGCCGCTGCCGGAGTCGCTCTTCGCCTCTGCCCGGTCAACCGACGTGGTTCTTCTTTCGAGCGAGAACAACGACCGGGTGAGGGCCATGGTTCATCTGAGAGGGTTCGTGGATTCCTTCCTTGTGGTCGGGAGACTGGTCGAACCGCGTGTCATCGCCCATATGGATTTGGCGGAAGGGGCTGTCGCGGAGTACCGCGACCTGCAGCAGCGTCAATCGCGGCTGCAGATCACCTTTTCGCTCATCTACGTTGTGGTGGCTCTGTTGCTGCTGATGGTGGCCGTGTGGATCGGCCTGATGCTTGCCGATGGCATCGTGACACCGGTCGGTCACCTGATTGCAGCCGCCGATCGGGTCCGGTCGGGCGATCTTGCCGCCCGCGTTACCGATCCCAGCAGCGATGACGAGCTTGGCAACCTGTCCCGCGCCTTCAATCGAATGACCAGCCAGCTTGAGAGCCAGCGCGAAGAGCTGGTGAGCGCCAACGAGCAGCTTGACCATCGCAGGCGGTTCACTGAAGCCGTCCTTGCGGGCGTGTCGGCGGGGGTTCTGGGGTTGGACGGCGCAGGCCGGATCGACTTGCCGAACCGGTCCGCCACGGTTCTTCTCGGCACAGCCGGCAAGGATCTCACAGACCGACTGCTGGACGACGCCGTGCCGGAAATGGCCGATCTGATGGCGGAGATCCGAGCGCGGCCCAACCGGATGGTCACAGCCGAGGTGAGCGTCTCGCGCCATGGGGAGTCGCGCATCCTGTTCGTGCGCATCGTCGCAGAGTTGGCACAGGGCGAGGTCAACGGCTATGTCGTCACCTTTGACGACATCACTGAACTGCTGGCCGCACAGAGGAAGGCTGCCTGGGCTGATGTGGCCCGACGGATCGCGCACGAAATCAAGAACCCGCTCACGCCGATCCAGCTGTCGGCGGAGCGATTGAAACGGCGCTATCTGAAAGAGATCAAGAGCGATCCGGCGGTGTTTACCATGTGCACGGACACGATCGTGCGTCATGTCGCCGATATCGGCCGAATGGTGTCAGAGTTCTCCTCCTTCGCCCGGATGCCGTCACCGGTGATGCGGCCCGAGTCGGTCGCCGAATTGGCGCGCCAGTCCATCCATCTTCAGCAGTCAGCCCATCCGGGGATCACCTTTCAACTCGCCCTGCCGCCCCAGGAGCTCCCGCCGCTGATCTGCGATGCCGGTCAGGTGACCCAGGTTCTGACGAATGTGCTGCAGAACGCGGCCGATGCCATCGAAGGGCGCAAAGAGGCGGAAGGCGAGGCGGCGCCGCCCGGGATGGTCAGTGTCGCGATCGAGCTCCATGAAGGCGCCATCGAACTTGTCGTCGAAGACAACGGCTGCGGGTTGCCGCGCAAGGATCGTGACCGTCTGACCGACCCTTATGTGACAACACGTGCGAAGGGAACCGGCTTGGGCCTCGCCATCGTCAAGAAGATCATGGAGGATCACGGCGGTCGCCTGATCCTGCAGGATCGCTTGGAGGATGGAGCGCGCATCGTGTTGAGTTTCGGGCTTGAGGATACAGCCTCCGGCACGCCACAAGCGGTGGCCGCCGACGCACTGTCCGGGCGAGAGGCTGTCTGATAATGGCGCACGACATTCTGGTGGTCGACGATGAGTCCGATATCCGGATGCTGATCGCCGGCGTGCTTGAGGATGAGGGGTATTCGGCTCGGGAGGCCTCGGATTCGACATCCGCCCTGGCAGCTCTCGCGGCACGGCTGCCTAGTCTGGTGGTGCTCGATGTGTGGCTGCAGGGCAGCGAGCTGGACGGGCTGGAGCTGCTGGATCGGATTCGCGCAGACTACCCGAACCTGCCGGTCGTGCTGATCAGCGGCCACGGCAATATCGAGATGGCCGTGAATGCCATCAAGCGCGGCGCCTATGACTTCATCGAGAAGCCCTTCAAGGCGGACCGGCTGCTGGTGCTGATCGAACGTGCGATCGAGGCTGCCCAGTTGCGGCGCGAGAATGCCGAGTTGCGGGCAAAGGCCGGCGCGACGGTGGAGCTTTTGGGCCGATCGGCCGCCATCACTCAGCTACGCCACCAGATAGAGCGGGTCGCCCCGACCGGAAGCCGTGTCCTCATCACCGGTCCCGCCGGCACAGGCAAGGAGGTGGTCGCCCGCCTCTTGCACCGGCTTTCCAAACGCAGCCAGGGGCCGTTCGTCATTCTGAACTGCGCTGCCCTTCACCCGGATCGGCTGGAGGAAGAACTGTTCGGTGCGGAGCCGGGCGGCGACGTCCAGGGAGCGGCCCGCAAGGTGGGAACGCTGGAGCAGGCCCATGGCGGGACCTTGCTTCTGGACGAGGTCGCCGACATGCCGTTGGCGACGCAAGGCAAGATCGTCCGCGCCTTGCAGGAACAGACTTTCACGCGCGTGGGCGGTGGTGGCCTGGTCGAGGTCGATGTCCGCGTTATCGCGTCGACCAACCGCGATCTCCCGTCAGAGATCGAGAGCGGCCAGTTTCGCGAGGACCTGTACTATCGCCTGAACGTTGTGCCGATCCGCGTCCCGCCGCTGGTGGACCGGCGTGAAGATGTGGACCTTCTGGCACGCCATTTCATGGCGCATTCGGCCGAAGCCCAGGGGCTGCCCGCGCGTATCATCGGCGAGGACGCCATGGCCGCCCTTCAGGCCTACACATGGCCGGGCAATGTGCGCCAGTTGCGCAACGTGATCGACTGGCTGTTGATCATGGCGGGCGGTGAGGGCGGCACACCCATCCGGGCGGACATGCTGCCGCCGGAGATCGGGGCAATCACGCCGGCGGTGCTGAGGGCCGACCACGGGGGGGCGGAGATCATGGCGCTGCCGTTGCGCGATGCGCGGGAACTGTTCGAGCGCGAGTATCTGCTGGCGCAGGTCACCCGGTTCGGCGGTAACATCAGCCGCACGGCCGAGTTCGTCGGCATGGAGCGATCCGCCTTGCACCGCAAGCTCAAGGGCCTCGGGGTCCACGGCCCCGGCGACAGGCCGGCCGGCAAGCTGGCAGTCGAGTGACGATGGCGCGGGCGTGTGTGACCCTACGGTGATCTAAGGCCATGAAAGTCATCATCTGCGGCGCCGGTCAGGTGGGCGCCAACATCGCTCACTATCTCGCCCAGGAAGGCAACCACGTTACGGTCGTCGACCAGTCACCCGATCTCATCCGCAGGCTGTCGGACCGGTTGGACGTGCAGGCCATCGTCGGCCACGCGTCCAGCCCGCCGATCCTGGAGCGGGCGGGTGCAGCGGATGCCGACATGATCGTCGCCGTGACGCTGTCCGACGAAGTCAACATGGTCGCCTGCCAGGTGGCGCACTCGCTGTTCAGCGTGCCGACCAAGGTCGCCCGGGTCCGCCGGCAGGCCTATCTGAGCCCAATCTGGGCCGATCTCTTCAGCCGCGACAACATGCCCATCGACGTGATCATCTCGCCGGAGATCGAGGTGGCGCGGGCGATCGTCCGCCGGCTGGTCGTGCCGGGCGCGTTCGAGATGATCCCCATGGCCGATGGGCTTGTCCGCGTCATCGGCGTCACCTGCCGGGCCGACTGCCCGATCGTCAACACGCCGCTCCGTCAGCTCACCGGCCTGTTTCCCGACCTTAATATCGAGGTGATCGCCATCATCCGCGGTGGCCGCGCCATCATCCCCGACAGCCTGGACCAGATGCTGCCCGGCGACGACGTGTACTTCGTCACGGAAGAAAGCCATGTCGCGCGTGCCATGGCCGCCTTCGGCCATGAAGAGCCGGAAGTCCGTCGCATCATCGTCATCGGCGGCGGCAATATCGGCCTCTGCCTTGCCGAGGAGATCGAGCACGAACATCCGGGCATGACCGTGCGGATCATCGAATCCGATCCGCATCGGGCCGAACATGTGGCCCAGCAGCTGTCGCGGACCACGGTGCTGAAGGGAAGCGGGCTGGATCCCGAGGTGCTGGCCGAGGCGAATGTGCATCTGGCAGAGGTCGTCGTGGCCGTGACCAGCAATGACGAGGTCAACGTGCTCTCGTCCGTGCTGGCCAAGCACTATGGCGCCAAGCGCGCGGTATCGCTGTTCAACCAGAACACCTATGCGCCGCTGGTGAATTCGTCGCTGAACATCGATGCGGCCGTCAGTCCGCGTGCCATCACGGCCTCGACCATCCTGCAGCATGTCCGGCGGGGACGGATCCGCGCCGTGCATTCGCTGCGCGACGGCTTCGCGGAGCTGATCGAAGCCGAAGCCCTTGAGACATCAAGCCTGGTCAACAACGCGGTCCGCAACATCCCATTGCCGCCGGGCGTCATCATCGGGGCGCTGGTGCGCGACCGCGCCGTCATCATCGCCCGCCCCAACACGATCGTGAAGCCGCACGACCGCGTGATCCTGTTGGCGCGCGCGGAATCGGTGAGAAAGATCGAGAAACTCTTCGCGGTGCGCCTCGAGTTCTTCTGAGCGACGCACGATCCGGAAAACAAGAAAGGGGAAGGGCGCAATGTCCCGTGTCGCCTATGTCAACGGTCGGTTCCTGCCGCTTCAGCAGGCGACAGTCCATATCGAGGATCGCGGCTATCAGTTCGCCGACGGCGTCTACGAGGTCATTGCCATTCAGGAAGGCCGGCTGGTGGACGAGGAGGGGCACATCGACCGCCTCGACCGCTCTCTGGGTGAGCTGAAGATGTCCCGACCGATGGGCCGGCGGGCCCATGGGCTTGTCATGCGCGAGCTTGTCCGCCGCAACCGTGTGCGCAACGGCGTCATCTATCTGCAGGTCACGCGCGGCGTGGCGCCTCGCGATTTCCGGTTCCCGCCGGCGGGAACGCCCCCCTCGCTTGTCATGACCGTGCGCCGCACGGACTTGTTCCCCACCAAAGTGCTGGAACAAGGCGTACGGGTGGTCTCGATGCCGGATATCCGATGGAAACGGCGCGATATCAAATCGGTCGCCCTGTTGCCTCAAGCATTGGGCAAACAGCGAGCGGCTGAATCCGGGGCGTTCGAAGGCTGGATGCTGGACGACGAGGGGTTTGTCACGGAAGGCTGTTCGTCCAACGCCTGGATCGTGTCGAAGGACGGCGTTCTGGTGACGCGCCAGGCCGATCACATGATATTGAACGGCATCACCCGCCAGTCACTGCTGCGCATTGCTGAGGAGGCCGGACTGCCGTTCGAACAGCGGCCGTTTACCTTGGAGGAGGCCGTCCAGGCCCGTGAAGCGTTCCTGACCAGCGCCTCGACCTATTGTATTCCGATCGTGCAGATCGACGATCAGGTAATCGGCAACGGGCATCCGGGGCTGCTTGCGTCTCGGCTAAGGCAGGCCTATGCGTCATACGCGGCCGGACAGCGGCCGGACATCCAATCATGAATCCTTCGATCTCGACCGGCCCTTGGCGCATCCTCGCCGGGGCACCATATCGACTGCATGGGCCTCGGAGGGTCCCGGTTGCGTCCCACAAAGCAAGCGCGGAAAGACCAATCGAACGAACGAACACGAAAAGGCAGGACATCGCGCATGTCAGAAAAAAACCAAAATGTGCAGGACGTGTTCCTCAACCACGTTCGCAAGAACAAGACGCCGGTGACGATTTTTCTCGTCAACGGCGTGAAGCTCCAGGGAATCATTACGTGGTTTGATAATTTCTCCGTCTTGCTGCGGCGGGACACCCATTCGCAACTGGTGTACAAGCACGCAATATCTACGGTGATGCCAGCCCAGCCGATCCAATTGTTCGAACCTTCCAAAGAGGAGGCCAGCGAAGAGGTTGTCGCGCGGCGCGGATAACCGACAGGCTGCGAACGGCGGATCCACTGGACGGTCGATCGTTCTCCATCCGGTCTTCGGTAGCGAGACCGGGGGGAACGGGCGCACGCCCGAAGACAAGCTCGCCGAGGCGATCGGCCTAGCGGCTGCCATCGGTCTCACGGTGGCGGAATCGGCATGCCTGGCCGTGGCACGCCCGCGGCCGGCGACGCTGTTCGGCGAGGGGGCGCTGCAGTCCGTTGAGGCCGTTATCGCTTCACTGGAGGCGGACCTTGTGGTGGTCGACGGTACGCTGAGCCCGGTGCAGCAGCGCAATCTGGAGCGGCGATGGACGGTCAAGGTGATCGACCGCACCGGGCTGATCCTGGAGATTTTCGGTGAGCGGGCGCGAACTGCAGAGGGTCAGCTTCAGGTCGAACTGGCGCATCTCTCGTACCAAAGGTCCAGGCTGGTCCGGTCTTGGACCCACCTGGAACGACAGCGCAGCGGCGGGCTGTTCATGGGCGGTCCGGGTGAGCGGCAGATCGAGTTGGACCGACGTCAGATCGATGGACGGATTGACCAGATCAAGAAGGAACTGGCTGCCGTACGACGGACCCGCGGGCTTCACCGCAAGGCACGCGCTCGCGTCCCGTATCCGGTGGTGGCACTGGTGGGCTATACCAACGCCGGCAAGTCGACGCTGTTCAACCGGTTGACCGTGGCGGATGTGATGGCGAAAGACATGCTTTTCGCGACGCTCGACCCCACCATGCGGCTGATCGACCTGACCGGCGGGCATAAAGCGATCCTGTCCGACACCGTTGGCTTCATCTCCGATCTGCCCACGCATCTCGTCGCGGCGTTCCGGGCGACGCTGGAAGAGGTGGAGACGGCGGACGTGATCCTGCATGTCCGCGACATTGCGCATCCTGAGACGAAGGCACAGCGTGACGACGTACTGTCCGTTCTTGACGGATTGGGCATCGATCCGGAGACGGATGACCGCATTGTCGAGGTCTGGAACAAGATCGACCTGCTTCCGCCGGCCAGGCGTGACGGGCTGACGGGGGGCACGGTCGGTGGTCCGGCGCGTGGTGTCCCGGTTTCGGCGCTCACGGGCGAGGGGTGCGACGGGATCCAGAGGGCGATTGCTGATTTTCTCGACGCCTGCCGCCGCGATATCGATCTGACGCTCGATCTGGCCGACGGCAAGACGCTGGCTTGGCTCTATGCCCATGGTGAGGTTGTCGAGCGCGAAGACGACGACAGCACGATCCGGCTTCGGGTCAGGTTGATGCCGGCTGATGCGGGCCGCTTGGCGCGCCGGCTTCAGGACACCTCGCACCATCCCACCGACTGAGCGCAAGAGGCGAAAACATGCGCATGCCCGATCTGGAGCGGGTGCGGGCGTTGATGGAACGCGTCGCAGCGGAAGAGATGCTGCCGCGGTTCCGCCGTCTGGATGCCGCGGATGTGCGGGAGAAAGCGGGCCCCGGCGACCTCGTGACCATCGTCGATGAGATCTGCGAGGCTCGCCTGTCCGAGGGCTTGCGGACCTTGCTTCCGGGCTCTGTCGTCGTGGGGGAAGAGGCGGCCGATGCGGACGCGTCGCAGGTCGACCTGCTGCGAACGGACGACCCCGTATGGGTCATCGATCCCGTCGACGGCACCTATAACTACGCAAACGGAGTCGACCGATTTTCGACCATCGTCGCCCTGTGCTATCGCGGTGAGACGGTCGCCGGTTTGATCCATGATCCGGTCAATGGCGAGACGGGAACTGCCGCCCGGGGCGAGGGGGCGTGGATCGGATCAACCCGCCTGACCGTGGGCGCCGGTGAGGGCGGCCTGGACACGCTCACCGGTGCCTTCAGCCTGCCGCCACGCACCTCGGCGCTCAGGCCGTTTGCCGAGGACCTTCGCTCACGACTCAATCGGCACCATTGGCTCGGCTCCGCCGGTCTGGACTATCTCTGGTTGGCGTCGGGTCGGGCACAGGTGTGTGTCGGCGGAACCCATGGTCGCCTCAAGCCCTGGGATCATGCGGCAGGCAACCTGATGCATCGCGAGGCGGGCGGCTATGCCGCGATGTCGACTGGCGCCGGCTATTCACCGCTGCTGCAGTCCGGCGTGCTGATCACAGCACCCGACCGGCAGTCCTGGGACGAGGTGCGGCATCTGATGGCGCAGCATGGACATTAGGCGATGCTCTAAAAATCAGCGTTAGAGATTTGATTCACTGTTGTTTTCTTTCTGTCTCCGCTCATGTCCCGGCGACGGTCTTTGCCCGCTGCCACAGCGTTTCCAGTTCGTCCAAAGTCGCGTCCCTCGGGTGCCGGTCCGCCTCAGCCAGCCATGCCTCCATCTGCCGGAAGCGGACTTCGAACTTGCGGTTGCTTGTCCGCAGCGCTTGCTCGGGATCGATCTCCGCCTTTCGCGCCAAGTTGACGACGGCGAACAACAGGTCGCCGATCTCCTCCTGCACCGCGCGCGTATCGCCATCGGCCAGCGCGCGCCTTGCTTCGTCGATCTCTTCGGTGATCTTGTCGAACACTGGCGCAGCCGAAGGCCAGTCGAAGCCGACACGGGCAGCACGGCGCTGCAGTTTCAGCGCCCGCGTGACGGCAGGGAGGTTCCGGGCGATCCCGTCCAGAGCGCCAGCCGCGTCGCGGCTGCCGGCGGCCTTTCCGTTTCGCTCAAGCTCTTTCTGGGCCTCCCAGCGCTGGTTCATCTCTGAGGCTGTGGTGACCGTCTGATCGCCGAAGACATGGGGGTGGCGAGAGACCATCTTGTCGGCGATCGCGTTGGCAACGGAGTCGAAATCGAATTCGCCGCGTTCCCGGCCCATCTGGGCGTAATAGACGACCTGCAGCAGCAGGTCGCCGACTTCTTCGCGGATGGCCGCAGGGTCTTCGCTTTCGATGGCATCCGCCACCTCATAGGCTTCCTCGATCGTGTAGGGGGCGATGGTCCGGAAAGTCTGTTCCAGGTCCCAAGGGCAGCCGCTGTCAGGGTCTCTGAGACGCGCCATGACATGGAGCAGCCATTCAATGCCGCTGTTGAAGTCATTGACATTCATGCAAGAAACTCCTTGGCCTGACACGGCGAGGAAAGCGCTTCTCTGCGGGAAAGTGTGGATCCGACCTTATCCGAAATCGGATCGGTCGCAAGGGGAGACCGCTGATCGGATATCGGTTTGCCGGATAATCAATATTATGGAAAACAGATGTATCCCACGGAATGGTGCAGCCTTGGGCCATTTCCGGTCCGATGCCGGAGATTTTCGAGTAAGTTGGCCCTGGTCGATGCAGTCCTGCCTTGGCCAACGATGTTCTCTTAGATGTGGCGGAAACCACTGCGTTGGTGCCTCCGGCGTTCGAAAGCCTCCTGAACCGCCTTCGCGATCATATCGTCAATGGCGGATACTCCCCTCCGGCTCTCGCGACCCGCGAACGCGGGGTCTCTTTCGTTGCCCCGTTTGAGGGCCGCGAAAGGCTGTTCCAGGATAACGGTGAACCGGCACCGGTGACGCTGGCCGACCCTCTTCTGGAAGGCTTCATATTCCGCCAGCGCCGCACGCCACTGGCCTATGGGTATCCGGTCTTTCTTGAGCCTTCGGGCCAACTGTCCCCGTTGTTCTATTGCCCGACCACGCTGCGATTGGGCTCGGATGGAAAGCTCATTGCCGACCGAGCACCAAGGGCTGAGACAAGCCTGAACCGGCGACTACTGACCCAGCTCGGCCTTCCGAAGTCCGCAACGGCTCGTCTGCAGCGTGAATTGGGCAGCGGCCGACCATCAGCTTTCGCGAACAGCCTATCGCAGCTGTGCCGTATGCTCGGTATCGAGCCCGAATGCGGCCCCCAGGCGATCACGCCCTTGCCTGCGCCTGGGTCGGAGCAAGCCTCCCCAGCCTGGGCAAACTCGGCCATCCTCTTCGCCGACGGTCGCACCACTGTGGACAGCAGGCTACTGGCAGAATTGAAGCTTGTTGAAGGGGCGGCACAACTGGACGCCTGCGTTCTCGGGTCGATCGAGCGGTCGACGGCGGCTTCGGACACGGATGCGATCCCGCTCAAGTTGCCACTGGTCCCGATTCCCCTTGAGTTGATGGAGGTTCTGGGAAGCTGCCTTGCCGAACGCTATTCGGTGGTCGAGGCTCCGCCCGGCGGCGGGAAACTAGCGCTGATCATTGATCTGCTCGCCAGCGCCTGTGCATCGCGCATTAGCACCCTGTACATCGCGCCGCGGCGGGCGCTGCTGGAACATGTGACCCAACGGCTGCAGACCCTGGCAGAAATTGACCACCCATGTGTCATACCGCTGCAAGGACTGCAGGCCACGCGCAATGAGGTCTTGGACGGGCTGAGCAAGTCCAAGGCGAGCGAGCCTGACGAAGCCGATGAAGATGCCCGAAATCTTGACGAGTTGGCCCAACGGCTGACCCGGATGCAGCAGCTGGCCGACCGCATCGCGCCGCTTCGCGACGCGGCCGACCGCGTGATCGAAGCTCAGCAGGCCCGAATTGCTGCGGAAAGCCAATGCAGAGACGCATGGTCGGCCCTTTTCGACGCGGACCACGACATCACAGTCGATACGGTACAGCTGGCCCAGTGGGAAGCCGAAGCGGCCGAACTTGCCGCCCTCCAATCGGATGAGCGAGACGATGCCAAGGTGAGCGCCCTCACCCGGTCGCTTCACGATACGCTGATCCCCCTTCCGGATGACCGCTGGGCGGAGCTGCCCATTGCACTTTCCGAGGCCAGGTCGCCCGAAACCGCGATCGAGCCGGACGCGTTGGCAAAGGCCTTCAACCAGCTTCAGGTGTTCGCGGAGTGGCACGCAGCGACTAAGGCCGAGCGTGAGGCCGTGGAGTCCTGGCTTGGGAGTCCTCCGGCAAGATCGTTCCTCCCGCAGCTTGGTGCCGGGCAACAAGCGGTCAGCCGCGCCTCTGCCAGGGTATTGTCGCGCCGGCGCCGGATGGAGATCGAAGGCCTCGGCTCAACCACCATGGCGGACAAAGTGCGCGAGGTGTTCCGTTTGTCGGCCGATCGGCAAGCGACCTCGGGCGACACCAGCGCAGAGCGCGAACAGGATCCACTGGTTGCGGCCATCGCGGACGCGGCAGCGGTGCTGCCTTTGTGGACCATCGAGGCGGGCGAGGTTCAGGGGGCTCTGCCCGCTGCCCCCGGACTGTTCGACCTCGTCGTCATTGACGACGCCGAAGAGATGGACGGCGCCACGTTGCTGACCATCCTCCTGCGGGCAAGGTCCGCCGTTGTCTTCGGTTCGCTGATCCACGGCGACCGCGACAGCGAGGATGATGGCCTTGGGGTCGCCCTGTCGCTGCTGCGGCGTCCGACCTTGAAGATTACGGAGCATCGGCGATGCCATCCACGGATCGCCCTCTACATCAGCGAGACGTTCCATGGCGGTGCTCTGCGCATCCTCGTGGACCGGCGTATGATGCTGTGGGATCGGCACTACCCGTCGCTTTCCGGCGTGCATTGGCACCAACCTTCCGTTTCGGAGAGTCCAGGGGGCAACGAAGCGGAGGATATTGTTCGCCTTGTCGCCTCGTGGAAAGAGGGCGGCGCCTTTGACGGGGATCGCCCATTCTCGCTGGCTGTCGTGACGCCCTTTCCGGAGCGGTCGGATCAGCTTGGCCGTGCGGTTCGGTCCGTGCTTCCGGACGGCCACATGGCCAAATCGCTGATCGTCGGCGGGCCAGAGGCGCTTAGCGGACGGATCACCGACCTGCTTGTGCTGCTGCCCGGCATCACGCCTGACATGCCGCCGGCGCGCGCCAGCCTGCTGGCATCGAATCCGATCCTCTACCATGACGCCGTCGGGGCGGCCCGCATCGGTGTCCATGTGATCGCTGACGAGATTCTGTGCCGGCAGGCAGGCGGGCCGTTGGCCGACCTGCTGTCGCACGCGGTCGGCAGCGGTTCAACACCGACCGGCGGCGAGGATGAAGGTGTCAGCGAAGCCACGCAAAACGTGCTCGGCATAACCAGAGACCTCGACCAGCATGCCCTGGTTGAGCCGGACGGCACCTTGGTCGTGTTCACACCCTTCGGACGGATCTACCGTCTGGCCATCGGGCCATCGCCGGTTGCCGCCGGATGGGATCTTTCGCCGAGCGCGGCGCGGCCGCGGCTGCTGCTCGATCCCAAGATGCTTCAGTCCGACCCGGACCGTATCAGGGCGATGCTGGCGCGCCTGGCGTGACACGCGCGAAGATCATGCGTCGATGACAAGGCCATCGTAAGCGGGCCACACGCCGGGCGGCAGCTTTGCCAGCAAGGTGTCATAGTCCATCGTGTGGTTCATATGGGTCAGATATGCACGGGTCGGCCGCAGGCGCCGAATCCACTCCAGTGCCAGGTCCAGATGCGCATGGCTGGGATGCGGTGCCTCCCGGCACGCATCGACTATCCAGACATCGACCCCGCGCAGGACTTCGAACGCCGCATCGTCCAGCCCCGACACGTCGGTCGAATACGCCAACGGCCCGAACCGGAAGCCTAAGGACGTACCGGGGCCATGGGCCTGCACGAAAGGCAGCACATCGATCTCGCCGATCTTGAGGCGGCCTTCCATCGTCTCCAGGTCGATGATCGGCGCGTAAAGGCCCCGGTCGATATCGACAGTCGCGATCGCATAGCCGAACCGGTCTTCCAGCATGGCCGCGGTCGCGGTATCCGCAAAGGCCCGCAGCGGCCCGTTCTGCCGGTATGTCAGGCCGCGCAGGTCGTCCAACCCATGTATATGGTCGGCATGGGCATGGGTGAAGAGCACGGCGTCCAGCCGGTCGACTTGCGCGTCCAGCAGCTGTGCCCGGCAATCCGGCGTGGTGTCGATCAACAGACGCGTGTTCCCCTGCTGCACCAGCAGCGACGGGCGACGTCTATGGTTCTTGGGATTGGCAGGATCGCATTTGCCCCAGTGGTTTCCCACCATCGGCACACCCAGCGAGCCGCCACAGCCCAGGATCGTTGCGCGCATCCTTCGCGATCAGGCAGCGGCGGCCTCGGGCCGCGGGACTTTGGAAAACAGGGCGAAGAAGTTCTCCGAGGTGAGCCTGGCAAGCTCAGGCGTTTCCATGCCCTTCAGCGCCGCAAGACGTTCGGCCGTGTGCGCGACGAAGGCGGGTTCGTTTCTCTTGCCGCGCTTCGGCACAGGCGCGAGATAGGGGGCGTCGGTTTCCACCAGCAGCCGTTCGATCGGGACGTGCCTTGCGATGTCGCGCAGTTCCTCCGCAGCCTTGAACGTCAGAATGCCGGAAAACGACACGTAAAAGCCCCAGCTGACGGCGGCCTCGGCCAGCGCGCGTCCGCCTGAGAAACAGTGGATCACACCGGTCAGCGGCTCGCGCCCGGCACCTTCCTCCTCCAAGAGGCTGATCGTCTCGTCATCGGCTGAGCGCGTGTGGACCACCAGCGGCAGCCCGGTCCGCTTGGCCGCCGCGATGTGCTGGCGGAAGCGCTCGCGCTGCTGCGGTCTGGGACTGTGGTCATAGTGGAAATCGAGGCCCGTCTCGCCGATGGCCACGATTCTGGGATGGTCCGCCATGGCCACAAGCGCGTCGGTCGTGACGGTCGGTTCACCGGACGCTTCGTGCGGATGGACGCCGACGGCCACATACACTTGCGCAAACCGCTCCGCGATCGCCAAGGTTTCGCTCAGCCGGCTCGGTCGCGTGCAGACAGTGACCATCCGCACGACCCCTGCGCGTTGCGCTCGCTCCACAACGCCCGCAAGGTCATCGCCGAAATCGTCGAAGTCGAGATGGCAGTGGCTGTCGACGAGCATCATGGTCCGTATCCGCGCTCCGGCTCGATCGGAATTGGTTATTCCGGATCCACATACCGCGGGAACACGCCTTCGGGTGCCGGCAGCGGAGTACCTGGCGTGAGGGTGCCGGCATCCGCGACATGCTCGAACGTCCGGCCGTCTTCCGGCACGGCAAGCTGCCCCAGCATGCGGGACATGGCGTCGGGCATGACCGGTTGGACCAGGGTTGCCAGGCGGCGCACACATTCCGCCAGCGTGTAGAGCACCGTCGCCATGCGCACCGGATCGGTCTTGCGCAGAGCCCAGGGCGCCTGTTCGTCCACATAACGGTTGGCATCGCCGATCGCCGCCCAGATCGCCTCCAGCGCTCGATGGAAGGCCTGACGGTCGAACTCGGTGCGCACCTGTGCCAGCAGGCTCGCGCCGCAGCGGTCCAAGAGCGTCTGGTCCGCCGGCTCGAAAGGCGCCGGCTCCGGCACCTGTGCGTTGCAGTTGCGGTGGACCATGGACAGCACGCGCTGCGCCAGATTGCCGAAATCGTTGGCAAGGTCGCTGTTGATCCGGTGGACCATGGCCTCGTGGCTGATATAGCCGTCGCTGCCGAAGGTGACCTCGCGCAGCAGGAAGTACCGGCTCTGGTCCAGCCCGTATTGCTGCTTCAGATCATAGGGCGAGATCACGTTGCCGATGGACTTCGACATCTTGATCCCGCGATTCAACAGCCAGCCATGCGCGAACACCCGCTTGGGCAGCGGTAGACCCGCCGCCATCAGGAAGGCCGGCCAATAGACGGCATGGAACCGCAGGATATCCTTGCCCACCATGTGAAGGTCGGCCGGCCAATACTGCTCGTAACGCGGATCTGCCGTATTCGGATAGCCGACCGACGTGAGGTAGTTTGTCAGCGCATCGAGCCAGACATACATCACATGTGCGTCGTCGCCGGGCACCGGCACGCCCCAATCGAATGTCGTGCGGCTGATCGACAGATCGCGCAATCCACCGCTGACGAAGGCCACCACCTCGTTGCGGCGGCTTTCGGGCAGGATGAAGTCGGGGTTGCGGGTGTAGTGGTCGAGCAGAGGCTGTTGAAAGGCCGACAGCCGGAAGAAATAGCTCGGCTCTTCCACCCATTCGACCTCAGCGCCGGACGGGGCCAGCTTGCGGCCGTCCGCTTCCGTCGTCAGCTCCGATTCATCGTAGAACGCTTCGTCCCGCACCGAGTACCAGCCGGAATAGGCGCCCAGATAGACATGGCCCTTGTCGGCGATCGCCTGCCACAGCGATGCGCAGGACTTGTGGTGCCGCGGCTCGGTGGTGCGGATGAAGTCATCGTTGGAATAGTTCATCGCAGCGGCCAGGTCGCGGAAGTTCTGGCTGACCCGGTCGGTGAAGGCCTGCGTGTCCTCGCCCGCCGCCGCCGCTGACTTCTGCACTTTCTGCCCGTGCTCGTCCGTGCCGGTCAGGAAGCGGACGTCGTATCCGTCCAGGCGCTTGAACCGGGCCATCACGTCGCAGGCCAGCGTCGTATAGGCGTGGCCGATATGGGGTTTGTCGTTCACATAGTAGATCGGCGATGTGACGTAGTATGTCTTCGCGGCCGCCATCCTTGCCCGCTCTCCGCCTCCGGTCCTCGATGTCGCCGAATGCTCCCGGCGCGCCAACGGGTCGACCGCCCCCTAAAGTGCCGCCCGCAGCTCGTTGAAGGCGGCGAGGATGGTCTGTTTGCGATCAAGATTGGCCTGATCGGCGCGCCTGAAAAGGCGGCCGGTGTTGTCCCACACCTGCAGCCAGCGATCAAGGTTGGCCATTCCTGCCAGATCCGTGAGGCAAAGCCGCTCGCCGGGCATAACCTCGTGCTCAAGCTGCCCCGTCGCCACCAGCCTGACGATCCGCTGCAAGATGCCCTGGAGCTGGTCGGACACCTGGCGGTAGAGCGTTTCAGCCCCGGTCGCTGCAACGCGGTCGCCCAGCGCGTGCACGGCCACCCAGTCCAGGCTGGGAAGTTGGCGCAACCGCTCCAACAGATCGGTGTAGACCGCATGTCCGCCGGCGGCCGCCAGGCTCAGGGCTCTCCCGGGGGCTCCCTCCGCGAGCCGCGCCAGCACAATGCGTTCATCCGGTCGGAGGTCCGGCATGCGCCGCTCCAACAGCTCCAGGATCCGCGGCTCGGGCACCGGTGAGAGCTTCAGCCGGCGGCAGCGGGAACGGAGCGTGGGCAGAAGCGCGCCCGGTTGGTCGCTGACCAGAATCAGCACAGTGCGCCGTGGCGGCTCTTCCAGGATCTTGAGGATCGCGTTGGCACTGTTGCGATTCATGCGGTCAGCATCGTCGACAACAACGATCCGCCAGCCACCGCCAGACGCCGTAAGGTGCAGGAACGGGGCAATCCGCCGCACCTGGTCGACCGGCAGGTCCCCGGTCCGACGGCCCTGCTTGGGGTCGATGGGCCGCTCAATTCCCAGAAGGTCGGGATGGCTCGCCGCGGCAACTTGGCGGAACACCGCGCTGGTCTCGGGCACGGACAGATCCGCCTCTGGGTCTGCGCTGGCACCGGTGACGGTCTCTGCCGCCAGCAGGTACCGGGCGAACCGATACGCAAGCGTCGTCTTGCCCACCCCAGCCGGGCCGCCGACCAGCCAGGCATGCGGCAGCCGGCCCGACCGGAAAGCGGCCGACAACAGCGCCTCGGCATGATCGTGACCGATCAGATCCGGCGTCTCGCGCGGATGCGGAAGCGGCACCGGTTCAGGCGCGCCGCGTGCCATCAGGGCAGCCCCAGCTTGTCTTCGATCGCCTCGAAGATCGCGGCCGTAACTGCCGCCTCTGGCAGCGTAGCATCGACGACGATGCAGCGGTCTGGTTCGCGCCTGGCGATGTCCAGGAAGCCGGCACGGACGCGGTCATGGAACGCCTGATCCAGCAACTCGTAGGCGTTTCGGTCTTCGGCCCGGGTGTCCAGCCGAACCTGCGATCGTTCCGAACTCAGGTCCAGGATCACGGTCAGGTCCGGTTTGAACGTCCCTATGGCGATCGTGTGCAAGGCTTCGATCAGGTCGCGGCCGAGCCCCGCGCCGTATCCCTGGTAGGCCATGGTACTGTCGGAGAACCGGTCGGAGAGCACCCAGCCCCCCTCCTCCAGCGCCGGCAGGATCGTCTGGCGCAGATGCTCCCGCCGGGCCGCATAGTGCAGAAGCGCCTGGGTCATGCCGTCGAACGTTCCCGGTTCGCTGTTCAGCAGTAGCCCTCTTATGGTTTCGGCGTGCGGCGTGCCGCCCGGCTCTCGCGTCGTCGTCACTGCGATGCCGTGGGTGCTCAAGGCCGAATCCAGCGCCCTGATCTGGGTGGACTTCCCCGCCCCCTCTCCGCCTTCGAGCGTGATCAGCCTGCCCCGCGTCATGGGTTCCGTGTCCGCCAGGCGGCGCTACTGCAGCCAGCCGAAGATCAGGTGGCCGGCGGCGCTGGTGACCCGCCCCAGGAACCCCTGCCGCTCCACCTCGGCGCCGGCGACAAGCGGGATTTCCTGCACAGGCATGCCGGGTACAGAGACCACCAGCGTCGCTACGACATCTCCCGCCGCGATCGGCGCAGGCACCGGTTCCTCCACCCGGACGGTGACCACCATGTCGGCCGTCTGGCCCCGTCGGATCGTGAGGGCCAATGGCGTTCTGGCGATCAGCGGCACGGTCGACGGCGATCCCATCCAGACCTCCGCCGTTTCGATCACCTCGTCAGCGTCGAACAGGGGCAGTGCCTCAAACTCCCGGAACCCCCATTCCAACAGGCGCACGGCTTCCTCGGCGCGTTCGGTTGCGCTGCCCAGCCCGTTGATGACCAGGACCAGGCGCCGGCCATCCTGTACGGCGGATGCCGTCAGTCCATAGCCGGCCTCTGCGGTATGGCCCGTCTTCAAACCGTCGGCGCCGATGTCGCGATAGAGCAGCGGGTTGCGGTTCTGCTGGGTGATCGGCTGGCCGGTGCTGATATCGACGCCGTAGGTGAATTCCGTCTCTGAATAGTAGTGGTAGCGGTGCGGGAAGGTCTCGATCATGGCGCGCGCCAGGAGCGAGAGGTCCCGCGCTGTGGAGTAGTGGTCGGGGTGCGGCCAGCCCGTGGCATTGGCGAAATTGCTGCCGAGCATGCCCAATTGGTGTGCGCGCTCCGTCATCTGGCGTGCGAACGCCTCCTCGGTGCCGCCCAGGCCCTCCGCCAGCACGATCGAGGCATCGTTGCCGGACTGCACGATGACGCCGCGGATCAGGTCTTCCACGCGCACGGTGTCATTCACCTCGACGAACATCTTCGATCCGCCCGTACGCCACGCGTACTCACTGACCGTCAGCTCGTCCTCCAGCGACAGCTGACCGGAATCGAGGGCCTCGAAGACCATGAACATGGTCATGATCTTGCTCATGGACGCCGTGGGCATGCGCTCATCGGCGTTGTGCTCCAGCAGCACGGTCCCCGTGGTGACGTCCACCAGAATGGCCTCGCGCGCGCGGGTCTCGATTGCAGCGGCATCTGACGCCGTTAGCGCCAGCATGGCGAGAGCGATAGCGCCCAAGTGCCGGACAGCGGCGAAGCGCGTCCTCGCAAGCATCGGGATCGTGATTGGCATTCTCCACCTCGCCTTCGGCTGCATGCCCGGCCGTCAGTTCTGGACCAGCCGGGCGTCGCTATGGCCGGCCGCCAAGACCTCGGAAAGAACGCGGCTGGCTTGGCCGGCATCGGCATAAGGGCCCAGCTGCACCCGGTAGAAGGTCACATCGCCCACCATGGCGTCCGAGATGCGGGCGGTCCCCAAGCCGCTCAGTTCGCCGACAAGCCGCCGCGCATTTCCATAATTGGCAAAGGCGCCGGCCTGAACGAAAACGCCTGATGCTGGCGCCGCCGCTGACGTGGCTGCGATCGACGGTGCCGGCGATCGTACAGGCTCTGCCACGGTCGGGGCCTGCGGGAGGGCCGCCACCTGAGGTCTCGACGCGCCCGGCGGCGGCCCTTCGGAGAAGCTGCGCCCGGAGGCCTCAGCAAGGCGTATGCTTTCGTCGCTCAGCACCTGAACACGGACTTCGGCCGTTCCCGCCTCGCGGAACCCCAACAGATCTGCGGCGCGCCTGGAAACATCGATAATCCGGTTATGCGCGAACGGCCCGCGGTCGTTCACGCGCAACACTAGTGATCGCCCATTGTTCAGGTTGGTGACGCGCACCATCGTCGGCATCTGCAGCGTGGGATGCGCCGCCGTCAGGGCGTCCTGATCGAAGCGCTCGCCATTCGCGGTCGTCCTGCCGTGGAATCCGGGGCCGTACCAGGAGGCCTCCCCGACCTCGTCGTAATAGAAGTCTTCTTGCGGCGTGTACCATATCCCGTTGATCTGATAGGGATTGCCGACTTTGTATTCGCCGGGTGAGCTGTCGCCCTCCAGCGATGTCGCCAGGTGGCCTGCCAGTTCGGTTTCCGCGCATGCAGCGAGGGCCACCGCCGCGGTAACTACAGCTACAAAACGCAGGGGGCATTGCCGCCGTTCCGACATCGGCATCCTCCGTCGTTGAACGGCCAATGACGCGTTGGCCGCTGGTCTTCCGTTGTCGATCGGCGCCGAAAGCCGGGCCCCGGCCCGCCGTGCGGACCACGCTGGCAGCGCCTCCGCCGATTTGTCAAGCAACGGTCAAATACACGTCAAAGGCCCCGAACGGCAGGCCGTTGCCAGGCGTTCGCTTGGCCGTGGATCAGCCGCCTCGGACACAATCGAGCAGAGATTCGATCTGCACCATGCGCTGCTGGATCACGCCGGCTCGCTGCCGCAGGGCGCCGGTTGGCTGCGACGCCGACCGTGTGAGCGGATTGGGCAGGCTGACGGCCAAGAGAGCGGCCTCGCCCCGGTTCAACAGACTTGGGGATCGGTTGAAATGGTGCCCGGCTGCGGGGCCGATGCCGTAGAGGCCCGGACCCCACTCCGCGATGTTCAGATAGACCTCCAGAATGCGCGTTTTGGGCCACAGCGCTTCGAGATACAGCGTGAGATAGACTTCCAGCGCTTTCCGTACCCAGCTGCGTCCCGGCCACAGGAAGAGGTTCTTGGCCGTCTGCATGCTGATGGTGCTGGCGCCACGCAGCCGCCCACCGCTTTCATAGGTGTCGATCGCGTCGCGCACACTGTCCCAATCGACCCCGGAATGCGAACAGAACAGGTTGTCTTCCGCCGCGATGACGGCCGCGATCACATGGGGCGAGACGGCCTCCAGCGGCACCCAGTCCTGTTCGATGCCGTGGCCCTCTCCGGCGCGGATCAGCATCAGCGGCGTGATCGGCGGCGGCACGAAGCGATAGAGGCCCACCAGCACCAGCGGCACAACGATCGGGGCGAGCAGAAACCCCGCCAGCCAGCGCCGCCACCGTCTGCGAACCGGACGGCGGCGGGCACCTTCGCGGCGCGGTCGGGCGGAAGTACGGCCGGCGGTGGGCCGGCGCGGCCGTTTCGGGGCCATGGGGGCTGTTCGGGCCGGGTGCGGTTTCGGGGTTTCCCAGGACGGCTACAGGATTACCCTGCGCGGGAAAAGGGCGAACACGGCGATGCCTTGAGCGCTTAGCCCACGCCGTGGCCGCGCATCCGGGTCGGGAACAGTTGAGATGGAGCCAAAGCGCCTGCTGATCGTGGCCCACGCCCCCTCACCGAACACGCGGGTTCTTCTGGATGCCGCGATCCGCGGGGCCAACCACCCGGATATCGGCGGGGTTCTCGTAACGGCCATTGCCCCGCTGGAGGCCGGCCCGGCTGATGTTCTGGCGGCCGACGCCATCCTGCTCGGTACGACCGAGAATCTCGGCTACATGAGCGGTGCGCTGAAGGATTTCTTCGACCGCATCTACTACCCCTGCCTTGAGCGGACGCAAGGCCTGCCCTTCGCCCTGTACATCCGCGCCGGCCACGACGGCACCGGGACACGAAGGGCCGTGGATTCGATAACGACAGGGCTTCGCTGGCGCTGTGTCCAGGACATTCTGATCTGCCGCGGCAATTATCAAGAAGCGTTTGCCGATCAGTGTGAAGAGCTTGGCATGACCATGGCGGCTGGGCTTGAGGCCGGCCTGTTCTGATCGGCACCCGGTCCTCACGTGCCAACAAATCTGCCGGGATCCTCTTGCGTGCAGAGATAGGAGTGAATTAATGTCCGCCCCGAGTGACCAAGTCTGGCTGATCACACGTGGAACTGACCACTGCTATCTTGCCGCGGAGTCGTTACGATGAATTTGATTAGTCGCAAATTCGGTCTGCAGATCATTGCGGCTATACTGGTTTTCTCTGTGGCTTTTTCATATTCGAACGCGGATACGCTGCCGCATGATGAGTATCGTTCTGTGGGCAATCTGTCGACGGAAGATCAGATTTCTTTCATCTTGACTTGGATGGAGCATCTGGAAGCGCTTGTTACGGTAAGACCCGCTAATGATGGAGAGGATAGGGTCCTCGCGCTGGCGGTCGGCGATGTCGAGTATCAATTCCAGTTGAGGAACTACGATGACGGGCAGGTCCGATGTCTCATTGCTCGCTTCGGGTCCAGTGACTCTGACTATCTCAGAGGCTGGCTGGCTGCAGATGATGGGTGCGACGGTAGTGTCGACTTGCTTGGCCACATGGCCGAGAGTGATGTTGAAGAAGTAGAGTTGACGCCCAACACGCAGACACACTTTGAGTTGTCGATCAACCACTTTGCGCTACAATTGAACATGTGGGTTGCCTTTGCAACACCTGACAACTTAACTATTCTCAAAGAAGATGTGGATCGTTATGTGGAGGATGAGGGCGGTTGGACATCCTTTTTCAACAACGTGATACTTCCGAAGATATCCGATGGAGATTCGATCGAGCCATTTTCAGCGCAGGTGGCCTGGATTCATCAAGAATTCAGCAGAAATCTCAATATCGAATACGACAGCGAAGATGGCTTCGTGCTGGAATTCATTGAGCCAGGGACACATCTGCAATTCAGGGGTGGTCGACCGGCTTTCTTTATGAGCGCACGCAGTTCTACGGATTTAGGAGAGGGAGGAGTTTGGACACCATGGTCAGCTACGTCGACCAACCAGCGCAAACTAGCTGAGTTCATATTTTATATTGGGGCACTGATGATTGAGGAAAATGTAGAATTCGAGCAGTCTATTTTTGACGCTATAAGTGCTAGCTGAGAATCGAAGCTAAGACGGATTCCCATCATTCCGGTTCATAGCCGTTGCGGTGTGTCCAGGACATTCTGAACTGCTGCGGCAATTATCAAGATGCCTTTGCCCAACAGTGTGAAGAGCTTGGCATGACCATGGCAGCTGGGCTGGGGCCGGCCAGTTCTGCTTCTCGTTCCCCCAAGGGCCGACGGGACCGAGCCGGTCAGGTTGGCGCTGATGCCAGACCCAAGTTCCACCTTCCTGTGACACGGCGCCCGTGATAACTGACTGCGCCGCAGACGCGGATGGGTGGCCGAGCGGTTGAAGGCACCGGTCTTGAAAACCGGCAGGCGTGAAAGCGTCTCGTGGGTTCGAATCCCACCCCATCCGCCAATTGCCGTCTGGTCCAACCAGGCGCCTGCCCGCATTCCGTCGTCGCAATTGACATGAAACTCCGGCCAATTAGCTTGTTTGTCAAGGTTGGCAAACAATGCAGGCGCGAGCGTGCCCAGACCCGACATCAAGGACGAGCGCAGGGAGCAGATACTCGACGCCTTTGAGGTCTGCGTGGCCCGCTATGGCGTTGAGGGGGCTACGCTTGCGAAAACGGCGGAAGTCGCCGGGCTTGCCCGACCTCTGGTGCGCCATAACGTCGGGAATCGGGATGCGCTGCTGGCCGCATTAGTTGCCCGATATCTGGAAAGGAGCCGGGCCAGTCTCGATACGATGATCGCCGCCCTTCCCGCTGAAGACAGGATGCTAACGGCGATCGACTGGCTTTTTGAGCCGAACAGTGCCGATGCACATCTGGTTCAGGTCGCCAGCGCACTGATCATGGCGTCTGCGGATGATCAAGCATTGGCTGCGGAGATGCGGGATTGGGTGAACAGCTTCGTAGCCCGGTTCGGCCAACTCGTCGCCGACGACTTTCCGGATGCGGCCCCGGCGAACGTGTCCGCCGTCGCGGCCGGGATAACGGGCATCTACTTCAATATCGAGGCGCTCACTCCCTTGGGGGATGTTGGCGCTTTGGCGGCGTCGTCAAAACGCGCGGCCATCATGCTCATCGAAAGCCTGAAGGCAAGCCGGTGATTCCAGGTCTCTGAGCGACGCAGCGAACAGTGTCAATCGGCGTCGGTGGTATCCAAGGCTCGCATGTCTTGGAGGTCGCACCCCAATGCCGACAGCTCCGAGGCCACGGCTTCCACCAGTGCGTCGACACGCGCCGACAGCGGTGCGCTAAGGTCAAGGCCGAGACCCATGTCCGCCGGCTGCAGTCCGAACAGCGTTATGCGGGAAGGCGCGTCACCGGTCAGCTGCAGGACCGCCAGCAGATCCGACAGCCCGAGCTGATGTGGCGAGATTTTCGTCTGCAAGAAAGCGGGGATCTCGCCGTCCACCATCCTGATCATGGTTTCCGGCGGACCGTCATGCGCGACGGCATCGACGATGATCAGCTGCTCCCGCCCCGCGATCAGATCCAGGAGATCGAGCCCGCTGGTGCCGCCGTCTACAACCGTCACGCTCTCCGGCAGGCGATAGCGTTCCGCCAGTCGGCGTATGGCGTGTACGCCCAATCCCTCATCGCGCAACAGCACGTTGCCCACGCCCAAGACCAGGACGTCGAGCCGGACAGCGCCTTCCATGCTGTCTTCCCCAGTCAAAGGGCACGAACGCGCACGATCTCGCGCTGGTTTGTGTCCAGCAGATGGATGGCGCAGGCGAGGCATGGGTCAAAGGAGTGGACGGTCCGCAGGATCTCCAGCGGCAGCTCCGTGTCCGCAACCGGGTTGTCGAGAAGCGAGGCTTCGTACGGGCCGGGGGCATCATCCTCGTCGCGTGGGCCCGCATTCCAGGTGGTCGGCACAACCGCCTGGTAGTTGGCGATGCGGCCGTCGCGGATCACCGTCCAGTGCGACAGCACACCGCGCGGGGCCTCGTGGAAGCCGACACCGCGGACCTCGCCGTCGGGGAATTCCGGGCGATTGAAGGTGTCGGTATCGCCGGCACCGATGTTGTCAACCAGTCGCTGCCACTGATCGGCCAGCGTCTCATAGAGCACCGCGCACCGGACGGCACGGGCCGCATGGCGACCGATCGTGGAATGCAGCGCCTCCAGCGGCAGTTCCGAACCGAGATGGCTGCTGACCATCTCGACCAGCTGGTTGGTATAGCGCTGGGTCGGCTCGTGGCCGGCAACATACATGGCCAAGACATTGGCGAGCGGGCCGACCTGCGCACGTTCGTCGCGGAAGGTTGGTGATTTGACCCAGGAGTATTTCCCGTCGTCCTCAAACTCGGTGTATTGCGGGTCCGTCTCGCCGTCATAGGGGTGCAGGGCGCCGCGACCGCCGCGGTACCAGGAATGCTTGACGCTCTCCTTCACGCTGTTGGCGAAGAACTCGTCGTTGAAGCTGGAGATCGGCTGGAACTCGCCAAGATTTCCGCCGGGGATATAGCCGCCCGGCAGCGCGAATTCCGTCCCCTTGGTGTCCAGAGGCATATCGGGCACCGACAGATAGTTCGTGATGCCGGCGCCATAGCCGGTCCAATCGGCGTACTGGGCACCGATGGCCGCCACATCGGGCAGGTAGACCTGGGTCACGAAGGCACCGATTTCGTCGATCGCGGTGCGGATCGCCATCAGCCGCTCGACGCTGAGTGTCGACTGGCTGTCCAGGTTGATGGGGTTGGACACGCCGCCCACAGCCACGTTCTGGATATGCGGCGTCTTCGATCCCAGGATCGCGACGATGCGGTTGGCCCGGCGCTGATAGTCCAGCGCCTGCATATAGTGCACCGCCGCCAACAGGTTGATCTCCGGCGACAGCGTCATGGCCGAATGGCCCCAATAGCCGCTGCCGAAGACACCGAGCTGCCCGGACTCCACGAAGGCCTTCAGCCGTTCCTGGACCTGGGTGAATTCCTGCACGCTATTGCGCGGCCAGTCCGACAGGCTCTGCGCCAAGCGGGCTGCGGCCGCCGGATCGGCGGACAGCGCGGAGACGATGTCCACCCAGTCCAGCGCGGACAGGTGATAGAAATGCACGATGTGGTCGTGCACCGCGTGCGCCCCGATGATCAGGTTGCGGATGTACTGGGCATTCAGCGGCACTTCCAGGCCGAGCGCGTTTTCCACCGCCCGGACAGACGCGATCGCGTGGACCGTCGTGCAGACGCCGCAGATGCGCTGGGCAAAGATCCAGGCGTCGCGGGGATCGCGGTCTTTCAAGATCAGCTCGATCCCGCGCCACATCTGGCCCGACGCCCAAGCCTTGGTGACGCGTCCGTCATCGACCTCACAGTCGATCCTCAGATGCCCTTCAATTCTCGTAATCGGATCGACGACAACGCGCATCTGTTTCTCCCGTCAGGCCCGGTTCGCTTCCGGCCTCTTGTTCAATCAATGGACCCTGCTTCGCCCCTGACCGTCACGTGGCATGCCCGACCGGGGCGGAGCCCTGGTCGCGGGCTTCCGCCGCGTGTTCTTCGATGTATGCCCGCTCCACCGTGTGCAGCACCGGGAGCTTCTTCACGAAGATCAGATACAGCATGACTTCCAGCGAGAAGATGCCGACGGTCACCATGATCTCGCCGACGGTCGGGAAGTAGCTCCAGCCGTCCCCGGGGTGGTAACCGATCAGGTAGCAGTTGATGCGATAGACGGTGCCGGCCGCGAGCATGGTGCTTGCCGCAACGAACATGCGTTGCGGACTGGCCCGCTCCTTCCGCGGCCACAGCAGGACCAGGGCGATCACGTGCAGCACGGTCTCGATCCAGAACATCACCGCATCGACACCGAGGTCGAAGGCCAACACGATGTCGCCGCGGAAAATCAGGTCGCCCAGCCGCAGCACCAGATAGCCGAGCAGCAGCCACGCCATGACCGTGGAAAGCTTGTTGAGGATGTAGGCCTCCATCGGCCGGCGGAAGCCGACGGACGACAGCACCGCCTCGAACACGACGATGGCAAAGCCCATGAACAGGGCCGATGAGAGGAATAGCAGCGGCAACAACTGGGTCTGCCACAGGGCGGAGAGCTGATGACCGAGGATCACCAGGATCGTGCCCATGGACGACTGGTGCATGGTTGGCAGCAGGATGCCGAGCCCTATGAAGATGAACAGCACCCGGTCCAGCTTGCGGCGCACGTTCTTCATGCCGAGCCGTTCCAGGAAGACCGGCGAGAACTCGATCATCAGCACAGTGATGTAGGCGGCGATGCACAGCGCCGTTTCCAGCATCACCGAGTTGTATTGCGACAGCCAGGGCAGGAACATGTTGTAGCCCTGCCAGTAGCGGCCGAGATCGATCATCACCGCCGCACCGCCCAGCGCATAGCCGAACAGGCTCGCCAGAAGCGCCGGCCGCACCAGCGGGTGATACTCACCCCTGTTGAGAATGTAGACCAACAGCGCGATCGCATAGCCGGCGCACCCCAGGGCCGTGCCGACGACCAGGTCGATCGCGATCCAGATGCCCCAAGGGTAGCCGTCGCTCAGATTAGTGACCGACGCCAAGCCGAAGAAGAAGCGGTTGAACAGAAAGAAGCCGGCGACCAGCACCAGAAGACCGAGCCCGAAGAACATCGGCGTGAAGATTGGGCCGCCCAGCGGGGCATGCACTTGGTCGGATTGCTTGGCCATGACCGCCCTCCCCCGAAGACCGACGGATCAGTCCCATTCCTCGGGCCGGTGGCCGCGAGCGTTCTTGTAGGCGAAGTAGACAAGCCCGGCGAGCAGGACCGCCGGGGCGATGAAATACTTGTAGAGCGTGTGCTGGATGCCCTCGGTGATCGAGGCATAGGAATAGTCCGGCACATCTTCCGGATAGCCCAGGCTCTCGAACGGCACACCGGACACCATGCGGCACTGGGTGCCGCCCAGGATCTCCTCGCCGTAGACGTCGTTCAGATACTGCGCGGCCGGCGCTTCATGCGGCGCACGGTCGTCGCCCAAAGCACCGCGCGGGAACCAGTGCTTCTCCCCGGCCGTCATGCCGAGCCGGCGTTCCGCCTCGTCCTGCAGGTCCTTGGTGCGGCCGTAGAGCGTGGCACCGGTCGGGCACACGTCGGCACAGGCCGGGATGTCCTGGCCCTCCACATTGGTGCACAACTGGCATTTCTGGATCTGGCCGAACGGATCGTCATACTCATAGCGCGGCACGCCGAAGGGGCACGCCAGCACGCAGTACCGGCAGCCGATGCAACGGTCGGGATGGTGACTGACGACGCCCGAGACGGGGTCCTTGGTCATCGCCGACACTGGACAGACGGAGATGCAGGACGCATCGGTGCAGTGCATGCACTGGCGTTTGACGAAGGCGTACCCGTCTTCGGCTCGATCCTTCACGGCCATGGTGCCGTGCTGATAGACCTGGATGACCGTCAGGGTGTCGCCGGAGAGGTCGACGGCCGTATCCCAGGTGCCGTCGGCGTTCCAGTCCTCGTACACCTCCGGGATGTCAACGGGCATGCCGTTGACCTGCTTGCATGCGGCCTGGCACGCCCGGCATCCAATGCACAGCGTGGAGTCATAGAGCAGACCCACGGCGTCGTCCGGCATGGCGCGCGCATCCCGCTGTAACCCTTGCGCGGAAGCCGTCTCGGCAGCCGCCAAAGCGGTTCCGCCGGCAGCTGCGCCGACCGCCCCGTCGACGGCGGCGAATTTCAGGAAAGCACGGCGATTGAGCTGCATGGCATGCGCTCCCGTCTTGCCGGTCTAGCTTGAGCCTTCTGGGGGCTGTTCCGGCGTCGGGCCGTGCTTGCCCAGCCGTGTTGCGAGGACAGCGCCCGCGCCGACGGCGGCACCGACGATTCCGGAGGCTAGCGCCACGGCTGCCGTGCCTGCCCCGCCCTGTTCCTCCTCCACACGCGGGAAGGCGGTGGGCGGTGTGACGGTCTCCAGCTTTGCCAGGCTATGTATGGACTTGGTGAAGCCCACACCCTGTTCTGTACAGCCGAAACAGGGATGACCAGTGCCCACGGGCCATGACCCCTCACCGCCGTCGTTGAACCCGATCGCCGGGCAGTTGGCCCAGGTCTCCGGCCCCTTGCAGCCGAGATAGTAGAGGCACCAGCCTTGGCGATGGCCTTCGTCACCGAACTCGCGCGCAAAGCGTCCGGCGTCGAAATGTGGGCGCCGTTCGCAATTCTCGTGGATCAACCGGCCGTAGGCAAAGCGCGGGCGGTTCTTGGAATCCAGCGCCGGCAAGGCGCCGAAGGTGACGAAGTGCAGGACGGTGGAGAGGAAGTTGTAGGGGTTGGGCGGGCATCCGGGAATGTTGACGACGGTCTTGTCCGTCAGGATCTCGTGAACCGCCGTTGCGCCCGTCGGGTTGGGGTCGCTGGACGGGATGCCGCCCCAGGCTGCGCAGGATCCCATGGCCAAGATGGCGCCTGCACCTTCGGCGAGACGAAGAACCGTCTCCAGCACCGTCTTACCGGCGATCTGACAATAGATGCCGTCATCCTTGGTCGGGATGGCGCCGTCGACCACCAGCAGGAAGCTGCCCCAGTTCTCCTCAACTGCCTGTTCGCGGAAGGCTTCGGCCTGGTGGCCGGCCCCGGCACACAGCGTTTCGTGATAGTCGAGCGAGATCTGGTCCAGGATCAGGGTCTCAAGGGTCGGATGATACGACCGCAGCAGCCCTTCGGTGCAGCCGGTACACTCTTGGGCGGAGATCCAGATGACGGACGGACGCTGACCGCTGGTGGCCGCGTTGGCGATGCGCACACCGAATTCCGGCGCGAGGCCCAGGGTCGCGGCAATGCCGGTGCAGTATTTCAGGAAGTCGCGGCGGGTCAAACCGCCCAACGCGCCACGGTAGCTGTCGAGGTCACCGATCCTGTCGACATCATCGACGTCACGGGTGCCGTGCGGCCCTGTGCGCATGTCGTTTCCCCCAATTGGACCGCTTTGTCTGAAAGGTCGGCTGGAGAGACGATCGGAACAAAAATCGACCCCTTGGGAGACCTGCGGCATGCCCCCCACCGTTTGTTTTGACATGTATTCTAAGCAAGTGATGACTGTCAGTGATGTATATCAATTCCACCATTTTGCCTGAACTCGGCACCCCAGATTACCGTAGTCTGCAACGTCGTCTCTTGTATTCCCCTCACAATTTCAATCGATGACTTGATAGACTTTAATAGGTCTAATGTGCGTTCGGGGCGTCAGATATGCGGCGCTACCGGCGACAAGGCGCGCACGCGGCGCACACTCCTCACCGCAGCGGCCCCAAAAGACGACCGTCTATTGGGCCGCCTGGGTCCGGAGATAGGCGATGGCCCCCGCCCGATCGGCATCGTCCGCAATCCCGTTGAACACCATTGCCGTGCCGGGCAGGTATGCCTGCGGGTCACGCAGGAAGGCATCCAGCGACGCGTCGTCCCATACACCGTCGGCAGCGGCCAGGGCGGCGGAATACCCGAACCCATTCGTGCGCGCTTTGGGCGCATCGACGATGCCCCACAACGGCGGGCCCACCCTCGGGGGATCTTGGCGCGCGATCGCATGACAGACCGTGCAAGCCTCAACGACCTGCCGCCCGCGTTCTACGAGGGGATTAGTCGACCAATCCCGTTCGCCGCCGTTTCCGGTCAGCACCAGGCTTGCCGAGATCGCGACTGCGACGGTCAGCACCGTGACGCCGGCCCAGCTGATGCCTCTCAAGCGCGATTTCCTTCAAGACACGAAACATATTTGCGCAGATTCTCGCGAACGCGAAATCTCAAGCACACTCGGGGAGCACATTCAATAAGATTGATACCTTGATATTGAAGTATTTAGGGAAACATGAAGTAGTGCTTCGTTCGCATGCTAATCAGCGATCGAAGTTCCAAAGGTTGCTGCTGAGTGTGAAAAAGTAAGCGTATGGATACGGTTAACGCAGCCGTGAAAAGTTGCGTTATCAGCTATTCCGATTTTGCGATGCAACAACATCACAGAGCGCGTAATATAGTAGCGTACGAAACTAAGAGCGTGAGTCGTTAGCCAGCAATGATTGTCGCAATGCGCTTCGGAGCGCAGGCACGAGACCGGATGGCAAGTACAGCGACAAAGCGCGCGTCTGACCGATGGAGATCGACGATGTCCATACACTTCCCTGAAAAGTTCACACTCACCGGAATTGGCGTGACGGGGTTCGCTTGTGCCGCCCTTACCGCCCTGTTCCTGGCGGCCGTGCTCGATAAGGCGTTCTGAGACTGTCATGGCTTCGGGGCCGGATCGTTCGCGTCCGGCCAACCGTTACGCCCGGCGTCACTACCTGATCCGGTCCGTACCGCTGCTTGGCGGCATTGTGCGGACCGCTAGTGACGGCGAACCGGGCCGTCGTGATGGCTGAGGCAGGCTGTCGGGATCTGCCGACGATCATCCGCCCTTACCCATCCGCGAAATCCCCTGCTTGCAACCGCGGCTGAGCCGTTCGGCGAACGCCGTGCGCTTGGCTCATCTTACGCAAAAGGATGCGTGAGGCTGATATCAGCACGTCCTGGATGTTACCGCCTTTGCCTCCCATTGGAATCTGAGAAAATCAGATAAATCAATAAATAGGATGTCAAATCTTTCGTAGAATCTTAGCTTCAGTGCATGTCTAGACATGCTAACGCGATGCCTTAAGACAGCGAGAAATCGACTGCATAATCTGGCCGTCGGCTTGACCGACCCTTTTCCGAGTGCCATCACCAACGGCCGGCACGCGTCCTCTGCGACGCGCAGCGGTCTTGCCCGTCTGTCTTGGCTCCGTTGCCGCATATCAATGATGCGAAATGCGCTTCTCGTCCGTGGCAGAAGACGCCGAGCGTCGGAGTCGACAGGGTGTTGGGCTGCGCGCAATTCCGCTGACGCCCAGCGAAATCTCCAGTGTCCAGGACAAGAATGTCAAGTAGTATATTGATAATTATATGTTTTGGTCGCTTCACCCAGTCACGACTTCTGCCGCCTGCCTGAAGCCATGGCATTTGGCCGGGCTGTTGGGGTACCAGAAACCGTCAGTTAGGAAGTCGGATCCATCTCCCATCGGGAATGTGAGGCACTATGGCAGGAGCGCGCGCCTGGCAGCGCATGTTGAGTGGCCGACGCTTGAACCTGCTCGAGCCCTCCCCGCTGGATATTGAGATCGACGATATCGCCCATGGTCTTGCCCGTGTGGCCAGGTGGAACGGCCAGACATCGGGGGCTTACGCCTTCTCGGTGGCACAGCATTGCGTGCTGGTCGAGAGGTTGACGGTGTTGGAGGCTGGCGATGCCCTTTCACGACAATGGCGTCTTGCTGCCCTGCTGCACGATGCGCCCGAATACGTGATCGGCGACATGATCTCGCCATTCAAGGCCGCCATCGGCGGTGAGTATAAGGGGATCGAGCGCGCTCTTTTGGATGCTATCCACATTCGGTTCGGATTGCCGGCCCGTATTCCCAAGGACATCGAGCAGTTGCTCAAGCGCGCGGACAAGGTGGCGGCCTTCACAGAGGCCGTCGACCTGGCTGGCTTCACCGAGCCGGAGGCACGTCGCGTACTGGGATATCGGCGCAAAGCGCGCGGGCCGGCTTTGGTGCCGCTGCCACCGGAAGACGCAAAAAGAGAGTTCCTTGACCGCTTCCAGACACTGTTTACGGGTTGCGCCTAGACTGGCCAGGTGCGATCAGACGACAGTTCTGGGGGTTTGCTTACGTTGATGCTGTCCTTCTCGGCCCATGTCGGCCACAGATGTCGCCAAGTTGCGATCGGTCTTGCCCTGATCCTGCCGTTGGTTGCTGCTGCATCGCGGGGGATTGCCGAAGACACCGGTTATCTCGGGATCTTCGGCAGCTGGGAAACCAGAGTGTTCCAATCGGAAGATAATGCGCAGCAGTGCGCGGCCCGGGCCCTTCACTCGGCTTTGGTGAACGGCGATGTGCTCTGGGTGTTCAACACCGCGTCGCGCGACACCTTGCACGACGGCTACCTGGCGGTAGATCGGCGGCTGGTCGCGGACGCCCGCTCTGCCCAAATCGTATTCGACGACGGCAGGCGGTTCCAGCTGATGCGCGGCCATGATCTGCATTTCTATAACGCCGCGGTCGACGGACCAGAGATTCTCTCAGCGATGGAACGCCGACTCGCCCTGTCACTGGTGCTGGATGCCCAGGCGCCCCGCGCCGTTTCGATCCCTGTGTCGCTGATCGGCTTTACACGCGCATCCGGCGCTGCACGCCAGGCATGCGATTTCTGAACGGGGGTCAGGTTGCGCCGCACCGTTAGGTGCGGTATCCGATAGCGGGTGGCCGCCGGCAGTGGCGACGCCCCTCACAGCGACATGAAACGGCAACCAGCCATGGCAAGCCAGGCCATCTTGTGCAACGCGCGCCTGGTCACCCGCGACGACGTGGTGGCGGGCACTGTCGTGGTGCGCGACGGCCTGATTGCCGATATCGACAGCAGCCCATCGACCGCACCCGGCGCCATCGATCTTGATGGCGACTTTCTGATCCCAGGCTTGATCGAGCTGCACACCGACAATCTGGAAAAGCATGTGGCGCCGCGGCCGGGCGTTTGGTGGCCAGGCTTGACGGCAATGGTGGCGCACGATGCGCAGGTTGCCGCCAGCGGGATCACCACGGTCTTCGACGCCCTTACGCTGGGCGACCGCTACCGCACCGAAGACCAGGCGGCCGCGCTGGACGAGTTGATCGGCGCCGTCAAGGACGCCGGAGATCGCGGTCTCCTAAGGTCGGAGCATCGCCTGCATTTGCGGTGCGAAGTAAGCTTCGCCGGCGTCATGGACCTCTATGCCCCCCTGGTGGAGGACCCGGCCGTCGGCCTCATTTCGCTGATGGACCACACGCCGGGGTCGCGCCAGTTCGCCGATGTGGAGAAGTACAAAGAGCTCTACCAACTCGGCCGACATCTGAGCGACAGCGAGGTGGAAACGCATATCGGCCAGCTTGTCGCCGATCAGAAACAGTACAGCACCCGCCACAGGCAGCAGATTGCGGCGAGCGCCCATGCCCTCGGCAAGGTGCTTGCCAGCCACGACGACGCCTGCCGTGACCATATCGACGAGGCAAAACGCGACAACGTCGTAATCGCAGAGTTCCCCACATCGATGGAAGCAGCAGCGGCCGCCCGCGAACAGGGCCTGCAGATCCTTATGGGGTCGCCCAACCTGCTGCGGGGCGGTTCACACTCGGGCAATATCGCTGCAGCAGACCTGGCCCGTGCCGGTCTCTTGGACATTCTTTCGTCCGACTATTATCCGGCCAGTCTGATCATCGCTGCCTTCTGCCTTGCAGACGATGATTTCGGCATTCCGCTGCCAGACGCAATCGCCACCGTGACCGCGACGCCGGCCAAGGCGGCGGGACTGGACGATAGGGGCGAGATCGCCATAGGCCGCAGGGCGGACCTCGTCCGCGTTCATCGATCGGCGGACCTGCCGCTGGTCCGCGGCGTCTGGCGTGCCGGCGAACGCGTGGCCTGACACCGCGTCCCGTGCCCCGCTACGCCATCTATTTCGCACCACAGCCCGGCAGTGCTCTGGACCGCTTCGGCCGACACTGGATCGGGCGGGATGCCTGGACCGACACCGTGCTGGATCAGCCGTCGATCGAAAACATCGATCTGGCGTCGGCGACGGCGTTCCCACGGCGATACGGCTTTCATGCTACCCTGAAGGCACCGTTTGTCCTGAAGCCTGCGGCAAGTGAGGCCGCACTTCTGGATGCCTTCGACGGCTTCGCGGCACGGCGTCCGCCAGTTGAGGCGTCGCCCCTGTGCCTTGCGACCCTGGGCGACTTCCTGGCATTGGTGCCGTCATCCCCCAGCCCTGCGGTCGATGCAATGGCCGCGGACTGCGTTCGGGGATTTGAGTCGCTCAGGGCGCAGCTTTCCGATGCCGATAGACAGCGCCGGCTGAAATCGCCTCTCACCGACAGGCAGCGTGCCTATCTGGAAGCCTGGGGCTATCCTTATGTGTTCGAGGAATTCAGGTTTCATATGACTCTGACGGGGCCGCTTGCCCGCGAGCATCGCGATCCCATTGAGCCTGAACTGCGAACACGACTGGTCGACGTGATCGACGAGCCGTTCGTGCTGGATTGCCTGGTGGTGTCCAAGCAGGCGTCTCCGGACGAGCCCTTCTGCATCATCGCCTCACAGCGTCTGCAGGGCGCGTGACGGCGGCCCTAGGGGTCGAAGCGTTTGCGCGCGAAGGCGACAGCAAGAGTGCGCAGACTGTCGGCGTGACGCTGGCCGGCGTGATGCTCCTTCGACCCCGCGCCATGCAGCAATGCCGTCATGCCGCGCGGGGGTTCCACCGCACCGCCGAACCGCTCGCCCATACGATCGACCACCGAATCGAGGGATATCTTGGCCGGCGCCTTAGCGCGCTTCGGTGCCGCGGCACGCGGCCTTGCCTGCTTTCCCGCATGACGGTCGACGGTATCGGCGATGATGGCGCGGATATGCGGGCCGACCAGCATGCGGAGCAGCCGTTCGTCGCGCCCAGCCCACTGCAGGACAAGGCGCTTGGCACGCAAGGGATCCCCCTCCGACTGCGCCAGCGCGTCGTGAATTCTCTCGGTCAGATAAGAGGTCGAGGGCATCCGGACGGCCATCTCTGGAATGGACAGCGTCAACAATCCGGCACGCCCCGTTAACAAATCCCTTCCGTTGTTACTGCCCATTTCCGTCGAACAAGGATCGGCAGCAGATGACGCGGGGTTACCAGGGCCGATATCTGCTACGCTGGTGGTGAGTTTGATTGGGTCGTGCTGAGTCGAATGAGGCTGGACTATTTCTTCGATTTCGCTTGCCCCTGGTGCTTCATCGGCAAGCGTCGGCTCGAACGGGCGATCGCTTTGCGTGAGCCGGCGCAGGTGGAGCTCCACTGGCAACCTTTCCTGCTGTCACCGCCGCGCGCCAAACCAGCCGGACGGGCGGCGGCTGGCGGTTCCGTTCGGGCGCGCCACCCGTTGCGGGGCCGAGATCTCCATACAGCTGTATCCGAAGCAGCAGCAACGGAAGGCCTCGTTCTCCACCTCGACCGTATCGACAGGCCGCTGAACACGTTGGCCGCACACAGGCTGGTTCGCTATGCGATTGCCCGCCGGTTGTCGGCGGCGGACATGGTCGACCGCACCTTTCGGGCACACTTTCAGTATCAGCTGGATATCGGGGATCTGGGCGTGCTGGCCGATATTGGTTGTGAGGCCGGACTGGATCGGGCGGATCTGCTGGCTTTCCTGGCGAATCGCAGCGAGGAGAGGACAGTTCTGGCGTCCGACGCGAGTGCGCGGCGCATCGGGATCCATGCCATCCCCTGCGTGGTCATAGACCGCCGGTTTGCCGCCGCCGGTGCGCAAGAGCCGCGGGTCTACCTACCGCTTCTGGACATTGCCGCCTCCCGCGTGCGTGCGTCCATCGCAGGTCTTGAGTGAAAGCGGCAATACCGCCCGCAGGCCCCGGCAAGGGTCAGGTCGCAAGCCCCACCAATTCGTCCACCATGCGGGCAACGCCCTTCATGCGATTTGCCGGGTTCGACCAGGGCCGCATCAGCACCAGCCGATGGTCGGGCCGTATCTTCGCGGCACCGTGCTGCTTTTGCACATAGCGAACCAGCTTTTCCGGGTTGGCGAAGATGTTGTTGCGGAACTGAATGACCGCGCCCTTCGGACCCGCTTCCAGCCTCTCGATGCCGGCGGCCTTGCATTGCCGTTTCAGTCCGATCACTGCCAGCAAGTTGTCCACCTCAGCGGGCAGGGCACCGAACCGATCGATCAGCTCAGCGGCAAAGCCCTCGATCTCCGCATGATCGACCAGCTTTGCGATCCGCCGATAGATGTCCAGGCGGATTTCCAGGTCTGCGATGTAGGTTTCCGGAATCAGCACAGGCATGCCCAGATGGATGGACGGTGTCCACCCCTCCTCCTCGATGCCGGTCAGCTCGCCGCGCCGTGCCGCCGCTACGGCATCTTCCAGCATCTGCTGATAGAGCTCCATCCCGACTTCGCGGATATGGCCCGACTGCTCCTCACCCAGCAGGTTTCCGGCACCGCGTATGTCCAGGTCGTGGCTTGCAAGGGTGAATCCCGCGCCCAGCGTGTCGAGGGTGTCGATGACATGCAGCCGCTGCACCGCGGCGGCGGACAGGGGGCGACGGCTGGAATAGGTCAGATAGGCGTATCCACGGACTTTCGATCGGCCGATCCTGCCGCGCAGCTGATAGAGCTGTGACAGGCCAAACATGTCCGACCTGTGCAGAATCAACGTGTTGGCCGATGGAATGTCCAGCCCACTCTCAACGATCGTTGTGGAGAGCAGGATGTCGAACCGACCTTCGTAGAAGTCGGTCATGACATTCTCCAGGACGCTGGGAGCCATCCGGCCATGGGCCACGGCGACCTTGACCTCCGGCACCAACCGCTTCAGCGACTCCAGCACGCCGTCCAGGTCGTCGATTCGCGGGCACACATAGTAGGTCTGACCGCCCCGGAAGTGCTCGCGCATGATCGCCTCGCGCACGATCACGGGGTCATACGGCAGGACGAATGTCCGGACGGCCAGCCGGTCGACCGGCGGCGTGGCGATCAGCGACAATTCGCGCACGCCGGCCAGGGCGAGCTGCAGCGTCCGGGGGATGGGTGTGGCGGTCAGGGTCAACACATGGACGTCGGCGGCCAGCTCTTTCAGCCGCTCCTTCTGCTTGACGCCGAAATGCTGTTCTTCGTCGACGATCAAGAGGCCGAGGCGTTTGAATGCAACGGTCTTGGACAACAGAGCATGGGTGCCGACGATGATATCGACGGACCCGTCCCTCAGCCCGTCCCGCACCTGCTTGGCGTCTTTCGCCGACACCATCCGCGACAGGTGCTCCACCCTGATGGGGAAGCCTCGGAAGCGGTCCTGAAAAGTGCGAAAATGCTGGCGTGCCAGCAGGGTCGTCGGCACCACGACGGCCACCTGTTGGCTGTTGGCGGCGGCGATGAAGGCGGCCCGCAGCGCCACCTCCGTCTTGCCGAAACCCACATCGCCGCAGATCAGGCGATCCATCGGCCGTCCGGTGGCGAGGTCTTCGATCACCTGATCGATGGCCTGAACCTGATCGTCCGTCTCCGGATAGGGAAAACGGGCGGAAAACTCGTCGTAAAGCCCAGAGGGCGGAGATTGCGGCGTCGTCTCGCACAGCGACCGCTGTGCCGCCAGTCGGACCAGGGCCTCAGCCATATCCTTCAGGCGGCGCTTGACCCGCGCCTTCCTGGCTTGCCAACCCGCGCCGCCCAGCTTGTCCAAGGCGACGCCGGCATCTTCCGAGCCGAAGCGCGACAGCACCTCGATATTCTCAACCGGCACGAACAGCTTGTCGTTGTCGGCATAGATCAGGCGCAGGCAGTCATGGGGTGCGCCGGAGACGGTGAGCGTTTCGAGCCCCTGGTACCGACCGATGCCGTGTTCGGCATGGACGACGAGATCCCCGGTCGACAGACCCGAAACCTCGGCGATGAAATTGTCGGCGCGGCGCTTGCGGCGGGCTGGGCGGGCCAGGCGGTCGCCCAGGATATCCTGCTCTGTGACAACAGCCACGTCCTGGGCGGCAAATCCGGATTCCAGCGGCAAGACCGCCAGCACGACACGCCGGGCAGGCCAGTCCATCGCTTCGGGCCAGGTCTCCGCGGCCGCCTGATCTTTCAGCCCATGATCACGCAGCAGCGCCCCCAACCGTTCGCGGGTGCCGGCGGAGTAGCCGGCCACGATCACGCGCCGCCCCGCATCCATCAGGGACGACACGTGGTCACGCACGGCATCGAACACGTTGGTATCGGCCTTGGCCCGCGCATCGGCGAAATCCCGCCCCTTGCGCGCACCACCCTCGACTGCGTCGGCACCGGGAAGCGGGGCGAATGGCGAGTGGGCAAAGACGGTCCGACTCTGCAGCAGGTCGGTCCATTCCCCTTCGGAAAGATACAGGCTGTCCGCCGGCAGCGGCTTGTAGAGCGTGGCCTCATCCGCGCCCTTGGCCTGTTGCATCATGGCCCTGGCTTCATGGAACTCGGCCACCTGCTGCAGTCGCGCCGCCACCGCGTCTTCGGCCTGATGATCCAGCGAGAGACCGGCCCCGGGCAGGTAATCGGGCAGCATCGCCATCCGCTCATGGAACAGCGGCAGCCAGTGCTCCATGCCGATGTACCGCCGGCCTTCGCTGACGGCCTCATAGAGCGGATCCGTTCCGGTGACAGCCCCGAATTCGGCACGATAGGCGGAGCGGAAACGCGCGATCGACTCCGGATCCAGGGTGAGTTCGCTCATCGGCCGAAGGTCGGCCCGGTCCGCAGGTCCCGTCGTCCGCTGGGTCATGGGATCGAAGGACCGGATGGCCTCGATCTCATCGCCGAACAAATCGAGCCGGACCGGCTCTGCGCGTCCGGGGGGCCAGATATCGATGATACCGCCGCGCACCGCCAGTTCGCCCGGTTCCCTGACGGTCTGCGTTCTTGTGTATCCCTGCCTGGCGACAAAGGCGTTGAAGGCGTCCAAATCGAACCTGGCACCGGCCCGGATCTCGAACGCCGCTGCGGCGAAGACCGCAGCCGGTGGAATTCGCTGCAGCAGCGCGTTGACCGTTGTCAGCACCAGTCGGGGCGCTGCCCCCTTTCGTTGCTCCGACGTGGCCAACCGTGAGAGCACGCCGATCCGGCGGCTGACGATCTCAGGGTTCGGCGACACCCGGTCGTAGGGAAGGCAATCCCAGGCCGGGAAGCTGATCACCTCCAGACCGGGGTGGAAGAAGGCAACCGATTGCGCAAGGCGCGCCATGCGCGCATCGTCCAGTGCCACGTGCAGCACGCCGCGACTGCCAGCCTGTTCGGCAAGCTGCGCGATCAGGCGGGCGTCCTGACCTTCGGGGGAGCCGGCAAGCAGCGTCCGCCGTCCGGCAGAGATATCGATGGGAAGGTCCGGCACGGGAGGACAGCCCTGGTTCAGACAAAGCGCTCCGTCAGCTTATGCTGGCGCAGCAACTGCATGACATCGGTCTCGAATTCCGGCGGCGTCGGTGCCATTCCGACCAGCCAGTCCCAGAGATCGGGGTCTGCAACTTCCAGCAAGACCGCATAGCGCTCCAGCTGCGGACGGTCGAAGGTCTCAAGATAGCGGTCCGCGAAGGAACCGAGCAGCAGGTCTGCCTCACGCGTGCCGCGGTGCCAACTGCGAAATCGTAATTGTCGCCGGCGATCTCCGTCGGATAACGGTTCCCCGTCCGCGTTCATGGGACGCCCCTGTGCTTTGCTGATCAGTTTGTGGATATAGACTTCGGCCGATGCGCCCGCAAATCCTCTATCCCCTCTTTACGGATGTCGGCGGCCTGTCGGGGATCGGCCAGAAGACGGCACGGTCGATCGCCAAGCTCGCGGGGCCGCGGCTGGTCGATCTTCTGTGGCATCTGCCGACCGGCCTGGTGGATCGTCGGACCATCGCTGCCGTCGCATCGATCCGGCAGGGCGACCTTGTAACGCTGGTGGTGACGGTGGACGGCCACCAGCCGGGCAGCGGCCGGAGACCCTATCGCGTGCGCTGCCATGACGACAGTGGCGGCCTGGACCTGGTCTATTTCCACGGCAAGACGGATTGGCTGATGCGCACGCTGCCGGTCGGCGAACGCCGGGTGGTGAGCGGGCGCGCTGATCGTTTCCAAGAGATGGTGCAGATGGTCCACCCAGACCACATCGCGCCAGTTGAGGAGCTGGAGCAGGTCGCCTCGGTCGAACCGCAGTATCCGCTTACGGCGGGACTGACGCCGAAGACCCTGCGGCGGACGATCGAAGCCGCCCTTGCCGCAGCCCCGCCCCTGCCGGAATGGATAGACGCCGGACTGCTGAAAGCCCGAGGCTGGCCGGACTGGCAAACGGCCATCCGGCAGAGCCATCAGCCGCAAGCCGGCATGGACCTGGAGGCTACGGCACCGGCACGTGCCCGACTTGCCTACGACGAACTGCTGGCCAATCAAACGGCACTGGCGGTCGTCCGGAATGCCTGGCGCCGCCGTCCCGGTCGCCCGACAAGCGGTGACGGTCGACTGACGGAGCCGGTTCGGAGCGCCCTGCCCTTTGCGCTCACCGGCGCTCAGAGCACTGCACTGGCCGAGATTCGGGGCGACATGGCTTCGGCCTTTCGGATGCTGCGGCTGCTGCAAGGCGATGTCGGCAGCGGCAAGACGGTGGTCGCCCTGCTGGCCATGCTGTCGGCGGTCGAAACGGGTGCGCAGGCCGTGCTCTTGGCCCCGACGGAGATCCTTGCAAGACAGCACTTCGCCACGATCACCCGCCTGCTGGAACCCGTTCCGGTGCGCGTCGACATTCTGACGGGGCGGGACAAGGGACGCGGTCGGGCGGAGATCCTGAAGCGGATCGCCGAGGGCGACACGGCTCTGGCGGTCGGAACGCACGCGCTGCTGCAAGAAGACGTAGCGTTCCGCGATCTGGCATTCGCCGTGATAGACGAGCAGCACCGGTTCGGCGTTGATCAGCGGCTCGCGATCTCGGTCAAGGGCACGGCCGTCGACATCCTGGTGATGACCGCAACCCCCATTCCCCGAACGCTGCAGCTCACGGCTTATGGCGACATGGACGTATCGCGGCTGATGGAGAAGCCGCCCGGCCGCCGGCCGGTGGACACTCGGACCGTCTCGCTCGACAGGCTGGACGACGTACTGGCCGCAGTCGGCCGCAAGCTGTCTGAAGGGGCGAAGATCTTCTGGGTCTGCCCGCTGGTGGATGAGAGCGAAGATCTGGACCTGGCCACCGCGCGGGAACGACATGAGGTGCTGGGCCAGCATTTCGGCGAGCGGGTCGGCCTAGTCCATGGGCGCATGAAGGCTGGCGAGCGCGATGCCGCCATCGCCGCCTTCGCCAGAGATGAAGGCGATCTGACGGGCCGGCGTGTCGATATCCTGGTCGCAACGACAGTGATTGAGGTGGGCGTCGATGTGCCTGCGGCCAATGTGCTGATCGTAGAGCATGCGGAGCGGTTCGGGCTGGCCCAGCTTCATCAGCTGCGTGGGCGAATCGGCCGGGGTACGGCCGACTCGGTCTGTATCCTTCTTTATCAGCCGCCACTGGGCGAAGTGGCGAAGGCGCGCCTGAAGACCCTGCGGCAGACGGAGGACGGCTTTGCCATCGCCGAAGAGGATCTGCGGTTGCGCGGCGCGGGTGAGGTGTTGGGCACGCGCCAGTCCGGCTTGCCGAAGTTGCGGCTCGCTGATCTGGCCCAGCATGCCGATCTGATCGCCGCGGCGCGGGACGATGCGCTGCTGGCCCTGTCCCGCGATCCGGACCTGGCCCAGGATCGCGGGAAGGCCCTGCGCGTGTTGCTGTATCTGTTCGAACGAGATGCCGCCGTGCGCTATCTGCGATCGGGTTGACCGGCCGCTCGAGCGGTGACGCGCCTGCCTGCGGTCTTGGCAACCGGCGTGACGGGAGCCGGCAATGGCTGGGGCTCAGCGTTCCCCGATTGGGACGGCGTCACGATCCCTGCCGACACAACCAGCTTGATCCCCTCCTCGATGGTGATGTTCAGGCGGATGACATCGCGATTGGGCACGAACAGCAGGAACCCGGATGTGGGATTGGGCGTCGTCGGCAAGAATATGTTCACCATCGAGTCGTCGGTCAGTTCCTGGATCTGCGCCTGGCTGGTGCCGGTGATGAACCCGACCGCCCAGATACCCCGCCGCGGGTACTCGATCAGCACGACCTCGCGGAAGGCCGACGACTGTTTGGCCAGAACCGTTTCCAGGATTTGCTTGACCGCGCCGTAGATGGTGCGCACCGCCGGAATGCGCGCGAGGATATTCTCGCTCGACCGCAGCATCATGCGGCCCAGATATCCGGCGGCCATCCATCCGATCAGAATCAGGAACAGGACGACCACAAGCACGCCGATCCCCGGGACGCCGAACGGCAGGTAGGTTTCCGGGTGGAAGCGTTGCGGCAAGAGGCTCGCGACGCGGTTGTCGATGAAGTTGATGAACAACCAGGCAAGGTAGAGCGTGATCGACAGCGGCGCCGTCACCAGAATGCCGGCGAGGAAGTAGGCCCGCAGCCTCGCCCCCCAGCTCAGGTGCGGACCTATGATGACCGGCCGCCCGCGCGGCGACCCTGTATGCCTGGTTTTCTGGGCCGACACGGTTGCTCGCGCCTAACGTTGACCAATTACAGCAAAGTGGACATTGCGGCCGGCCACCGCAAGCACTGCGTGCTGCCCGTTTGATCAGCCGGCGTTCGGTCCGCAAGCCGTGGCGAATCAACATCTTTGCCGGGGAGGCTGCAGGGGCCTATTGTAGGGACCAAAGGCACAAAAGAATGTGAGGCAGGGCGATGGGGGAGGCTCAACCCAATACCCTTGACAGTATCGAGCTGATGCGTGCCCTGAACAGCGAAGAGCGGGCTAGAATCAGCAAAGAGTGTGTGTGGCGGCGCTTCGGCGCCGGCGAGCAGATCCTGGACCGCCGCGACGACAGCCGCGACGTGTGCTTCATTGCGTCCGGCCGGGTCCGCGTCGTCAATTTCTCCATCGCGGGGCGTGAGGTCAGCTTCGACGATATCGAGGAAGGCGGTTTCTTTGGGGAACTCGCAGCCATCGACGGCGAACCGCGGTCGGCCAGCGTGCTTGCCTTGAAACAGACGGTAATCGCCTTCATGCCGCCATCGCTGTTCCAGCAGGTGGTATCCGAGAACCCTGAACTGGCAAGTGTTGTCTTCCGCAGGCTGGCGAAGATGGTGCGCCTTGCCACCGAGCGGATCATGGATCTGACGACGCTCGGCGCCAACAACCGGGTCCATGCTGAGATCCTGCGCCTGGCCAAGCCCAACCTGCAGGAAGACGGGTCGGCCAAAGTGCGCCCCATCCCCGTGCACAGCGATATCGCCAGCCGCGTGAGCACGACGCGGGAGACGGTGGCCCGCGTGCTGAGCGAGCTGGCCCGCGACGGCCTGGTGACCCGCCATAGCGACCATCTTCTGGTCGAGGACTACCACCAGCTTGAAGAGATGGTGGAGGACGTGCGGGGCTGATTGGCGTTGGTACGCTTGGTCCCGCGGCCGGTCTTTTAGGGGCCGGTCTTTCAGGTCGCAGCGCGCCGGCCGGCCTGCACGGCCACGGGCGTCGGAAGCGCCCGTTCATGGCGCGGCGGATGGCCGAACAGCGCCCGATAGCTCTTGGCGAAATGTGATGCCGAGGCGAAGCCCGACGCCAGCGCGACCTCAAGGATGGACAGCGACGTCTGTGCCAGCAGCTGCCTTGCGTGGCGCAGGCGGGCCTCCAGATAGTATCGGGTCGGCGTCTGGCCCATATAGACGCGGAACAGGCGCTCAAGCTGGCGTGTCGACAGCCCGACCCGATCGGCCAGGTCCCTGCGCGACAGCGGCTCATCCAGATGGCCTTCGATCTCTCGGATGGCGGCCAACAGCTTGGGATGGCTGACGCCAATCCGCTGGCGCAGGTCCATGCGCTGCGGCGCTGCCCCTTCCCGCACCATGGTGTGAACGAACTGCTCTGACACGGCCGCTTTCATCGACGCGCCATGCTGCTCGCCGATCAGATGCAGCGTCATGTCCAGCGCCGCTGTACCACCGGCGCAGGTGAAGCGGTTGCGCTCCACCTCAAAGACTTTCATCGAAACGTCCAGATCGGGATAGGTCTCGAGAAAGCCTGGCAGGTTTTCCCAGTGCACGGTGCACCGGTAGTTGCTTATGAGGCCAGCCTGCGCCAGCAGGTATGTGCCGTTGCAGAGGCCACCCAGCACCGCCCCGCGGCTCGACCAATGACGCAGCCACCCAATCGCCTCCGGAAAGAGGTAGTTCTGCGGATCCAGCCCCGAGCAGACGATGATCGTGTCCAGCTTTTCCGTGGTGTTGATCTTGCTGTGGGGCATGATGGCGATGCCGTTGCCCCCTTCGACCGGCTGCCCGTCGACAGTGAAAAGCCGCCAATCATAGAGCTGTCGGCCGCTGACCCTGTTGGCTGCGCGATACGCCTCAATCGATGCTGTGAAGGACATCATCGAGAATTGCGGGACCAGCAGGTATCCAAGCCGTTCGGGAACCTCACCGCGCATCGGGGACTCTCTGTGGACTCACGCATCGGCTCGTCGCCGCGCGGACGGACGCAAGCCCACACTCTGACACGATAGGCCGCCGCCCGGTCAACACTGAGTTGTCACAAATTCACCGAGGCGCACTGGCGATCACAATCAACAGAATCAAGATCGCTGTCAGGGTGATCCACACCAGACGGCCCAACCGCCGGCGGATGCCTGGGAAGAGCGTCACCACCAGCGCGGCGATCAGGAATATCTGCGTCATTCCGGGCGAAGGCCCCGGATCGACGAAAGCCCCCTAGAGGCAGCGGAACATGAACACGCGGCGGCCGGGCCCCACGTCCTGTGCCATGAAGAACTGGGCCGTCTGCAGGCGCTGGCCGCAATGGTCGGCGGCTTCCTCATGGGCGGCGGAGGAGTCGATCCAGCCATTCTGTTCCTCGACAAGGACGCGCACGAAATCCGATCGGTCGCGGTCGCCGATACCAGATCCAAGCTGGGAATCAAGGGTCGTGTCGGGTCCGCACGCCGCAGTCGCCAGCACAAGGCCGAGAACGCCGAGGGATCGCATGGCCACGCTCCAAACCGGCGGCGAACGGGAGCAGCCGATCCGCCCTCTGGCCGCCGCAAGGGCCCGACAGCGGCTTGCACCGACACTGCCGGTCTGTCCTGAGAGACGACCGTTACCATCACCGGGCGAAGATCCGGTTAACGTCTCTCTGGCGATGTCTGCGATTTGGGCAGCGCACTGATATCGTCAAGCTCGCTCACATAGGCTTGTACTTTGCCGGTCAGCCCCGCCGCGGGGTCGAGCGGCCGGATCGAAAGTGTCTGGCGGGCACCGAAGACGGACAGAATGGCCGCCCGCAGAGCTACCGGGTCGGCTTCCGCGTCCTGCGGGACCTCCAGGGTCAATGCGCCGTCGCGCGCCTGACTGAGACGAAAAACGGGCAGCGAGAAGCGGCGCAGCACATGCGTCACGTCGATGGTGTTGACCGGCCGGCCCGCATCGTCGCACAGGGCAACCGGCCGGCGACCCTCCAGCCCGACCAACGTCATGTCCTCGCCCCGCGCCTCAAGGGCCGCGAAGTCGCCGGTACGATAGCGCAAGAGCGGCTGGAATGGGTTGCGCGGGCAGGTCAGCGTGATTTCCCCCCGCTCTCCCGCCGGCAATGGTGCGCCGTCGTCGTCGAGGATCTCGACATACATGTCGTGCGCGGCAACCACATGGACGTCCCCTTCCCTGACGGCGACCATGCGCGCCTCTGTCAGCGAATAGACATCCAAGACCGGGCAGCCGAATCGGTGCCCCAGGTCGCTCCGCAGCCCGTCCGTCAGTGCCATGGCGGTCGACACCAGTGCCTTTGGCCGGATGGCCAGCGGCAACTTCGCCAATTCGGCGAAGGCGTAAGGGTCGCCGGTGACGATTTCCGGATCGCAGCCGTCGAGGAACCGCATCCTGTCATCGGGATCATGCCAATCGCGCGGATTGAGGTTGATCTTCACATGCGCCGCACCGCCCAGATAGGCGGACAAAGTGGCATAGGTCAGCGTGTAGGCCTGGGCGCAGACCAGCGCGATTGCCACACGGTCGGGCCCGCCCTCCAATGTGACGCCACGGCGCTTCAGGATCGATCGCAGTACAGGCAGATACTTGGCCGCAGCCACAGGGTGGGACGGAACGCGCACCACCGGCCCTACGGTCCCCGACGTGTCGTAGACCATGATGTCGTCCAGCGGCTGGTCGTCCGGCACGAAGGCCTCCGGCCCGCGCTCCAGATCGGTGCGGTCGCAGGGCGGAATGCTCGTCAGATCCCCCGGGTCACCGCCACGCCCACGATAGAACGGGACGGTGCGCAGGCAGCGCTCGGCAAAAGCTTCAACCCAGGGCGGTGGCTTGCCGGGCTGCCAGAACCTCGGCTCTACCGCCAGCGCGCTTTCATAGCGGCGGACCTCTTCCAGCCCTGTTGCGGTGAGCCGGTCGCCGCAGCCGTAGTTGAAGATGGGCGCATGCGGGTGCTCACGCAGATCGGTCAGCAGTTGCCGTCGTTCTTCCGGGATCAGCGGAAATCGGTCGTCGTCGGTCAACACGGGTGTGCGGCTGCTCATCGCCCATGCCTCAGTCGCTGGTGGCTATTCACGACCGTACACTGACGCCGCCTCGCGGGCGCGCTTGGCTGCCATGGCCTTGCGTACCTCGCGGGCCCTGCGTTCCGCCGCCGCGGCTTCGCGGGCTACCCGTTCCCGCTCCACACTGCTGATGGCGGCCAGCCGGTCGCGCGCCGCGGCTTCCTTTTCGCCAAGCGGGCACAGGTCGAGGCGTGCCAGGCAGAACCGGGCGAGTTCTTCGCGCCGGTCGGGATCGGCAACGAACTGATCCGGCTTGACCAGGCGCGCCAAGGGCTGCAGGTGGGACGCAAGAAGAATCGATGCTTTCGGCGCAAGGGAGGTCCGGCCACGGAACCATGGGTCGCCCAGCAGCCAGCAGGCCACCAGCACGACGTTCAGCCATCCGTCCGGCATCTGTCGCGCGGGGTGAGAGAAGGTCTTGGCGGCCAGATCCGACAGCCTGTCGCCACCCATGCTGGCAAGCACGTCGGAAACCACCGCGGCCACATGCACCGTGCCGGCACCCCCGACTCTGGGCGGCAGCAGGAAGTCGGCCGGGCAATCGCTCAGGCGCCTCAGCAAGCCGTGCAGGTCTGGGCTGGCAAGTGTCACCGGCGGCCCCGCGGGTTGGCATAAGCCGCTTCGGCAAAACGGGCGGCGAAGGCCACCACATCTTCCCAGCGCGTGATGTGGTGGACCGCCCACCCCTGCCCGCGCAACCGCTCCACCTTGTCCTGATGCGCTTTAGCGTTCGCATGCAGCAGCATCGTGCCACCGCCGGCCGCGCGCTGCAGGCAGTCCAGCGCAACCTGCCAGCCCGACTTGTCGCCCACCTTGCCGTCTTTGCCTTCCAGCATGCGGTAGATGTCGCTGTCGGTGACGATCAGGATGTGTGCCGGGTGGTCGCGTTCGGTGTCTTCCGGGAAGGCGTCCACCAGGCGGGGGATGGCGAAGGTATATCCCGTTCCATGATAGCCGGTCAGCGCCCCGAGAATGGCCGTCTCATCCTCCACGAAGCCGTCGGTCGATGAATGCCGTCCCGGTTCGCCGGACAGCGTGACCATCACCTTGGCGCCGGCCCGCAAGGCCGAGAGCGCGATGATGGCACCGCCCAACACGGGAAATGAGACGCCTCTCTTGGGGTTCATCATGGACCCTGAACAGTCGACGCCAAGGAACAGATCGACCGGCACGCTGTCACGCTCGCTGCCCTCCACCTGCCCGTAGACGCGCCGTCGGGTGGTCAGGCCCGGGATGACCTGTGGGCTGGCGATCACACTTTCCAGCCAGTCGATCTCCTCAATCGGGGCGCCGAACTCCCAGTCTTCGAGGCCCTCGGGCAACGGCTCCGCCGTCACGTCCAGAACCTGTTCGGGGAACGGCACGATATGGGGCAGCGCCCGCTCGCGGTAATACCGGATTGTAAGGTCGTCGTCCGACAGGGTGACGCCGATCGACTGCATCAGGTCGCGATAGTCGGCGGGCCCACGGTACTCATCGTTCGGCCCTTTGCCGCCTTGCGATTCCGCCGTCCCGTCGCCTCCGTCCTCAGCGCCGTCATCGGCATAGCCGCCGAGGGCCGGGTCTTCCCGTGGGTGCAGCACGTTCCCGATCTCGTCCGCCTCCAGTTCCGTCAGACCGGACGGGATGGTGCCGGCAGTCGGCCGTTCCGCATCCAGCAACGGCACCAGAACGCGACGCAGCGCCGTCGACTTGTCCTTCGCGAGATAGGGATAGCAGAGGGCCGCGAACTTGGCCGCGCCGGCCAGCCAGTCCCGGCGATAGACGCGGATCAGCTTGGCGCCCAGTTGGGCATCGTGCTCGAACAGAGCGTCGTCCTTCAGACTGACGAACGTACCCGGCTTCAGGCGCCACAGCACCTCGTAGATCCGCATATAGAACGACCAGAGATGCCCCGCGCTCCCCCGCCAGGCGCGGGACAGGGTTGCATACACCTCGGCGATTCTGAGCTCCGCCACGCGCTGCAGCCGATCGTTGATCAGCAGGTCGGTGTAAAGGTTGCCGACCATGCCCGCATCCTCTTCCCGGTCCGGCAGTGCGGCCCGCATCCGCGCCAGCATGCGTGCATGGTCCGTCAGGTCGCCGGGCGCATAGACATGGTGACCGATCTCGTGGGCGAGGATCTCCGGCGCGAATTTGGTCAGCCCCTGCTGGGCGATCTGGCGCAGGCTGATCACCACGGCGTGGTCGTCCAGCCGGATCATGGCGAAGCTGCCGCTTAGGCCATGCTCCTGTTCGTCCGCCTCGCTCAAGCACCAGCGCGGATGGCTCAGCTTCGTGAACCGGCTCCAGGCCGCCAGCGCCTTCGGCCAGGCGTCCTGCCATTTAGCCAGCAGAGCGCGCGAATCCGGCACATCGCCCGCGCCCGGAGCGTCAGCCGCGGTCATGCGACGGCCACCAGATGCACGAAGTGCGATAGCGGCAGCGTGACGGCCAGTGTCGTTCCGTCGCTGGCCTGACTGCTGGCGCCGGCAAGGTCCGGCAGGTGCGACCTGGCGCGGCCGAAGCGGACATGGCCCTTCTGATCGATCTGAGGCCGATCGCCGGGCACGTCGATGTCGTAGTCGTCAAGCGGGACGGGCAAGAGCGTATTGCCGAATCGGTCCGCAATCAGCTCCCACGCCCTCTCCGCATCGAAGACGACGAGCCGCCGGCCATGCGTCACGGCCAGGGGCGGTGTCAGGAACGGGCCGCCAAACCCGCGGAAGCCCCCGACGGCTGCCACGCATCTGGGGGCACGGGCCGCTTGTGCCTGCGGCTCGGCCCAAGGGTCGCGCCGCAAGGCGGCGATGAGCGATGCCACTGCCGGCTGCGGAACCTGCATCAGCGTTGCCACCGTCGCTTCGCTCAGTGTGGCTGCGGCGTCCAGGCCCGCGTCGCGATACTGCGCCATACCGGCCTGCCACGCCGCGACGATCCCGCACTTCCGAAAGGTCTCCAGGCCATCGACCAGGTGCCGGACCTCCGACAATCGGGTCATCCACGCTGCAGCGTCGGCCGATGCATGGCTTTCAACGGCGTGCACCGCATTGGTGACGGTGCGGGCAAAGGGATCCGCGGCCTCGGCCGTTACGTGCGGCAAGCCGCCCAGCAGGGTTTGCCAGGCGTCGTTGACGGCGGCGATCCGGCATCGCGGGCCGAGCAGATCGCGCGCCATCAGCTCGAGCGACACCGCGTAGAGCGCGTCGCAGACCGATCCGGCCTTCTCCGGCGCCGCGGCCGCAACAGCATCAATGATGGGGGCGACCGTTTCCGCCAGGTGGGCCAGCACGGCCTCGCCCGACAGCGACGGTGCCGCCATGCGCATGGCGGTGAAGCGGTCGTTATACTCCTGCCGCCGCTCGCGAAGCCGCTCTGCGAAGACTCCGGTGATCGGTGGCTGGCCTATCCCTGCCACTGCCGCCACCTGAGATAGTTCGTGTACCGTTGATGGAGATATTTCAGCTTCAGCACATCATCGAAGATGTGGCCGTAGATCTTGCGCGAGCTGCTCCAATCCGCCAGCACGCGTTCGATCTCAACCAGCTGCGCACGGGCCTGACGTTCGCTCAGACCGTCGAGCCCGCGCTCGAACTCCCGCTCCAGACGGGCGACGGGGTCGTCGCGATCCAGGTCCAGACGGTCGTACTCTCCGCAAGACAGGTCGAACAGGTGCCGAAGCCAACTCAGCCGGTCGACCCGCAGCGCCTGGTGCTCCGGCTGGTCGAAGAAGGGTGACGACAGATGCGGGTCTAGTCGGTCGTGCAGCACGAACGGCAACAGCTGGCGGACATCGTCCAAGGTCGCCTCGCGCGCGCCGCGGAAATAGGCCATCGCCTTGACGAAGACGAACAGGGTCAACAGCGTGCGCACCGACACGCCGTTGCGCGTCTGGCTGCCGAGATCCTTCAGCTTGTCCTTGCCCGTGTCCTGGCGGACTACTTGGTGGAAGTCGATGCCGGACAGCTTGACCGTATCCTTGGTCATGTATTCCAGCTGCGTCGCCGCCGGTTCGCAGAACTCGAAATGCGAGCAGAAGAACTCCACCCGCCGGCGGATCTGCGGCGGGATCACCACCTCCAGAATCTGGTCGGAGATACGGTCCAGTTCCCCCTCGTTGAAGATGATCTCCGGCGGCACCATGGTTTCCGGGCGGAACTTGTGCTCGATGCGCTGCAGCAGGTCGCCAACGAAGCGCGTGTTGAAGTGCAGCGCGCGGACCACGATGTCGATGCGGTCTTGCAGCGCCTCGATCACCGGATAGGTGCCGCCGCCGGCATCGTCGTTGGCCGTCAGGTACCAGGCCGCTTCCGGGCATTCGTAGATCTGGTCCAGCAGCTCGGCATAGTTGTCGGCCATCACCGTCAGCAGCGCGGACTGGGTGCGCGTGGGGATGCGATTGTACTCGTCGATCACCTTGACCCGCATGCCCAGCCACTTGCGCCAGGCGATGCGGATGTTGTCCATGCTTTCCGCACCGACCAGGTCGGCCGGCAGCGGGTTGCCCAAGAGATCGGCGATCGTCATCTGCGGCTGACCGTGCTGGATCGCGCGCTTGATGTCGCGCAAGCCGTATCCGGCAAGGACGCCCATCAGGATGGCGGTGGCCGTCTTCCCTCGCCCCGGACCACCGACGATCAGACAGCGCTTGCGCACCACCAGGTTCAATAGCGGCAGCAGGACGAAACTGGAATAGCTCTGGCCGGACGGCAACGTCACGCGGACCGCACTGTCGCCGAAGCTGAATCGCGATGACGGCCCGGTTTCGTACTCGATGTCGTAGAACGGGCTGATGATGGCGGTGTTGACGATCCAGAAATAGGCTTGGCGCAGCTTCTCATCGAGCCCCAGGGATGCGGCAGAGGCCGCATCGGGCCGGGATGCGGGGCCTTCATAAAGGTTCGCCACATCGAAGCGCCGCGTGGCGGGTTCGGCCTTAGGGTTGGTGGGCGATTGCGAGATTTTCTGAAAGCGCGAGCGAAACATTTACGATCACCCCTTTGCAGCCGGTCCGGCCATGAACCGGCCGCCTTGCGGATTGCACGTCGTGACCTGCCCGGCTGTCAATCGCCGCGGCGTACCGGCGGCGAAGGGTCGGCAAGCAGCCTGTCGACCGCTTGGCAGGCTTCGGCCCACCGCTGGTCCCAACTGCCGCTGAGCAGCGTCCAGCGCCGACCGCGACGGTCAAGTTCGTGGATCAGGCGGTCGCGGAAGCGTTGCCGCGTCGCCTCTTCGGGATGAAAACGCTGGGCATCGGCCACGAAGGGCGCAACATCGGCCACGAGATAGAGGTCGTGGGACCGCCGGTCGGCAAGGTCGACGATCCAGTCCGGGCAGTGCCCGAAGAAGTGCTCGGACCACAAGACGGTCGTCAGCGTGTCGGTGTCGGTGAAAAGAACCCGCCTCGCCTGACGCGCCAAGGCGTCCTCACCGGCCGCCTGCCCCCGTGCGATCGTCTCGATCTGACCGATGTCGCCGCATCGATCGTTGTGGAAGGCGAGATAGTCGCGCGCGAATTCCGACATATGGACGGTCGCGTATTGAAGGGCCATGCGTGCGGTCAGCGTGGTCTTGCCGGCGCTTTCCGGACCGACGATCGCCACCCGCTTCAGGAAATAGGGCCGCGCCTCGGGCAGGATACGGTCCCAATGCGCCATCGGGTCGGTCCGGATGGCCGAGGCCGAAATGGGAACCAGGTCGCGAGACAGATTGACCGGCACGAATTGGGCGCCCAGTTCGGTCGCAAGACGCGGCCCGTAGGTCTCGGACGCGAACACGAAATCGGCGTCTGGACACAGCCTCAGCAATGCCGTGCGCCATAGTTCCCAGAACGCGTCATCCTGCGGCCCGCTGGGCGCCTGCGGCAGGTCTTCCGGCAGATGCAGTATCTCGAGGCCGGGGAACGCATCGCGCATCCAGCGGTGCCTGAGCGCCCCGGGGATGGGTTCCGACGGCAGCGTGCCGACGACAACCGTCACATCGCGCACAAAGCCACGCGCGAAGTCGATCAGGTATCTGTGCCCCTGGTGCGGAGGCATGAACTTGCCCAGCACCAGGCCGCGGGCCTTACGCGGCACCTCAGGCAATCGCCAGTCTTTCCTGCGCGCGCCGCGCCCGCCGCCAGCGGAGGAAGCCGAGCGTGGCCAGGCAGAGAAAGACGGCATAAAGGCCTGCGGTGACATACAGATCCTTCGCCGCGTAAATGCCGATGGCAACAACGTCCACGGTCATCCACATCAGGAAGGCCTGGACGATCTTGCGGGCCATCAGGAACTGGGCGACCAGGCTGAGCACGGTCGTGAAGGCGTCCCAATAGGGCAGTGCAGCCCCCATCTCGGTCGTCAAGCGCCCCACGGCGGCCGTGCCCAGCGCGACCACGACCACCCAGAGGGCCGCCTCTTTCGGCGCCAAGTCCGTAACGGGCAGAGAGTTGCGGCCCTCGCCGCCGCCATAGAGCCAGTGATACCAGCCATAGAGCTGAAGCCCGATGAAGATCACCTGCAGGGCGGAGTCGGACAAGAGACGCGCGTCGAAGAACACGTACGCATAGATCGCTGCCCCCACGATCCCCGTAGGCCAACACCACAGATTCTGGCGGATCGTCAGCCAGACACAGGCGAGTGTGACCACCGCCGCGGCCAGTTCGATTGGGGGGAACGTCGCGAGGATGGTGTCCAGTAGCGACTGCATGTCCGCGATGCCGGCAGAGGTTCAAGGTCAGGGGCGCCGTGGCCCGCAAGGCGCTGCGGGAGAATACGGACACGGCACCACGAGGGGAAGCGTGCCACCTGTCTCTGTACGGTTTCGGCTCTGGACGGCCGCTTGATCTGCTAAGTCCCCTGGCATGATGCCCGCGTGCTTTCGCTTCGTCCTCAAAGTCGGATTTGCGGCCCTGATCGCCTTGGCCGTATGGCGCATCTGGCTTGCCTTCCAGCATGGAGACTTTGTCTCCCCGATCCGGGTCGCACTCTACGGCGTGTTGCCCGCCGCTGTGGCCCTCGCGGCGTGTCTGCTTCTGTTCATGGGTCACCGGGCGCGCCTGATCACCGGCCTGCAGGTCGTCGCCATCGTGCTCGCGCTCGCCGGCGCCGAGATCTGGGTGCAATGGCAAAGCCACGTCGCAGCCGAAGCGCGCCGGATGGCCAGCCCACCGCTGCCCGCCCCGGCAACGCTTCTGGCCCGTCTGCGCGATGCTGGCACCTTGGCCTATCCGCAACCCTGCGGCTGGAATTTGCGTGTGGCCGGCGGCCGCGCCGGCTCGCCGGTGACGGTCGAGGGCCGGCCCGTGCTGCCCGTCGGCGGCCTTGCCGGCAACGCCATGCTGTGGGTTACGCCTGACGGATTGAATGAGCGCATCGCCGATCAGCGGGGCTTCAACAACCCACCGGGCCAATGGATGCCGGGCGCAGTGGAGATCATGGCGATCGGCGATTCCTTCACCATGGGCGCCGACGTGCCCTTCGGCCACGGGTTCGTCGACCATTTGCGCCGCAAACTGGGCAGAACCGTCAATCTCGGCTGCAACGGCAACGGCCCGCTTTTTGAGCTGGCCGGACTTGCCGAGTATGGCCCCCATCTGCGCCCTCGAGTGGTGGTTTGGGCCTATTACGAGGGCAACGATCTAGTGAAGGACGCAGGTCTGGAGATGACGTCGCCCATCCTGCCACGCTATCTCCAGCCCGGATTCAGCCAGGGTCTGGTGCAACACCATGATGCCGTTCAGGCTAGCCTGCTCCACTACCTCCAGGGCCATGCGGCGGCGATGGCGCAAGCCGTCGACCGTCCGGCCAAGCCCGAGACCTTCGCCGTCAACTGGACCCAGCTGCTACGGCTGGGCGCACTGCGTCGGGCGCTGGGCCTGGCTTACGGGTTCCCGCCGGAAAGTCTCGACGTTCTGGTGCGGGCTCTGGAACGCGCACGGGCGGTCACGGATGCCTGGGGCGGCCGCCTGGTGTTCGTCTATCTGCCGGGCGAGGCGCGCTTTACGGGGACGCTGGCCCGGTTGGATGCCGATGCCTATCGCCGTGCGGTGTTGGATCAGGTGACGGACCTCGATGTCCCGATCATCGATCTGGTGCCGGAGTTCGAAGCCCACCGCCGGCCACGGAACCTCTTCGCCAACCACTACACGCTGGAAGGCTATCGGCTGGTCGGCGACGTCGTGCTCGAAGCCCTTCGGGCGGATGGTAGCGAAGACGACCGTTAGTCGGCCGGCTCGTGCGGCACCAGCACGCCGTCCCGCAGCTCCAAAATGCGGTCCATGCGATAGGCGAGGTCGAGGTTGTGGGTGGCCACCAGGGCGCCGGTGCCTGTGGACCGGACCAGCTTGGCCAGTACGTCGAACACGTCGTCGGCCGTGTGGTGGTCGAGATTGCCTGTCGGCTCATCGGCGATCAGGATCTGCGGCGCATTGGCAAGCGCACGGGCAATGGCGACGCGCTGCTGCTCACCACCGGAGAGTTGTGCCGGGCGGTGCGTCGCCCGCGCCGCCAGGCCCACCAACCGCAACAGCTCATTGGCGCGCTGCAGGGAGGCCTTGCGGTTCTTGCCGGCGATCATCTGCGGCAGCACCACGTTTTCCAACGCGTTGAATTCGGGCAGCAGGTGGTGGAACTGGTAGACGAAGCCGGAGACGGATCGGCGCAGTTCTGTCCGGACTCTGTCCGACAGCCGGTCGCAGCGCTTGCCGGTGATGATCACCTCTCCGGCATCGGGCCGCTCCAGCAGCCCGGCGAGATGCAGCAGCGTTGATTTGCCGGCCCCGCTCGGCCCTACAAGCGCCACCAACTCGCCATGGCCGACCGTCAGAGACACGCCGCGCAGCACGTCCAGCCGATTGCCACCCTGGTGATAAGACCGGAAGACTCGATCGAGTTCCAGCAGCGGACGGGTGGTGGCCGCGAGCCGTTCGCCGCCCGATCTCGTAGCTCTTGCCGCCTCATTCATAGCGGAGCGCCTCCACCGGCTCGAGCCGTGCCGCCCGCCATGAGGGGTAAAGCGTGGCGGCAAAGGACAGGCCGATCGCCAGCGCGACGACGGAGACGACCTCCGACCAGTCGATGGTGGAAGGGAGCTGCGTGAGGAAGTAAATCTCCGGCGGGAACACCTTGATGTCGAACGTGTTCTGAAGCCATTGACGGATTGCTTCTATATTGTCGGCGAAGGCGACGCCCAGGCCAAGGCCGATCAGTGTGCCGACGACACCGATCGATGCGCCCGTCAGGAAGAAGACCCGCATGATCGATGCGCGTGTGGCGCCCATGGTTCTGAGGATGGCGATGTCCCTGCCCTTGTCTTTCACCAGCATGACCATGCCGGAGATGATGTTGAAGGCCGCAACAATGACGATTAATGTGAGGATCAAGAATATAACATTACGCTGCACCTTCAATGTCTCAAAGAATGATGAGTTTGACGCCTGCCAGTCCCAGAGCCTTCCTTCGTTCCCGATCTCAGCCAAAATAGCCAGCTGCAGGGATTGAAGCTCATCAATATCTTCCAGGAATATCTCAAGTGAGGTCACGCCTTCCCGGACCTGAAAGAAGATTTGTGCTGCCTCCAGCGGCATATAGACGAAATTGTCGTCGTAGTCGAATATGCCAACTTCGAAGATGGCGGCGATTCGATATTCGCGCATCCGCACCACAGTGCCAAAGACGGTGACGCTACCCTGTGGTGCAACCAGGGTGATACTGTCGCCCAACCCGACGCCCAGGCGGCTCGCCATGCGGGAGCCGATGGCGACCACGTCTCTCCCGGCGAAAGCCTCCGGCGACTCCAGTTCAAGGTTGTCGCGCAGCAGCGGTCGCGCCAGGAAGTCCTCCGGCAGGATGCCGCGCACGGCCGCGCCGCTTGCCGCCTCGCCATAGGTCACGAGAGCCTGCCCCTCGACAATCGGTGAGGCTGACTCAACTCCCGTAAGACCGCCGAGCCGGACGGCCAAGTCGTCGTAATTGCGTAGTGCTCCGTAAGATCCATAAACCTTCAGGTGGCCGCTCAGACCCAGGATCCGTGACACCATCTCGTCACGAAAGCCATTCATCACGGCCATGACGATGATCAGCGTGGCGACACCCAGGATGATCCCCAGGACCGAAAATGCCGTGATGACGGAGATGAACCCCTCTTTCCGCCGTGCCCGCAGATAGCGGAAGGCCAAGGTTCGCTCGAACTTATCGAACATCATTGTCGCCTGTGGCGCGATTGTTGAGCCGATGGACCGCGGCCAGCCCTGGAGAATGATCGACGCCCTGCCTTGCGCCGGTCAGGCCTACGCCAACGATGCGGTTCTCATTCATAGCGAAGCGCCTCCACCGGATCGAGGCGCGCGGCCCGCCACGAGGGATAGAGCGTGGCGGCAAACGACAGGCCGATGGCCAGCGCCACCACCACGAACACCTCCGTCCAGTCGACGATGGCGGGCAGCTGGGTCCAGAACTGGATCTCAGGCGGAAACTCGGAGATTCCGAACGTGGTCTGGATCCAGTCGCGGATCCTGGGGATGTTGTCCGCAAAACCGACGCCCAGTCCAAGACCGATCAACGTACCGACGGTACCGATCGATGCCCCGGTCAGAATGAAGACGCGCATTACGGTCGCGCGCGTGGCGCCCATCGTGCGGAGGATCGCGATGTCTCTGCCCTTATCCTTCACCAGCATCACCAGGCCCGAGACGATGTTGAACGCGGCAACCACGATGATCAGCGTGAGGATCAGGAACATCACCATGCGCTCGACCTGTAGCGCACCGAAAAGCGTGGCGTCCTCCTCCTGCCAGTTCGACAGACGGCCCTGATCGCCAACGACCTCGGCAATCTGTTCCGCGACGGCGTCGAGCTCGTAAGGATCTGCCAGGAAGATCTCCAGGGACGTCACGCCCTCCTCGATCTGCAGGAAGGCCCGTGCTGCTTCCAGAGGCATGTAAACGTAGCCACCGTCGTATTTGTCCATGCCCACTTCGAAGATGGCAGCGACCCGGAAGGAGCGCATCTCCGGCGACGTGCCCATCGCGGTCAGGTCTCCGCTGGGTGCAATCATCGTCATGCTCTCACCGAGCGTAACGCGATACCGCCGCGCCATATCTACACCGATGGCAATCACGTCGGCGCCCGCAAAGTCTCCCGGCGACAGTTGCTGAAGGTTCTCGGCCAAAGATGGGCGCGCCATAAAGTCCTCGGGACGGACCCCTCGCACAGCCGCGCTGCCGGCTGCCCCCCTATGGGTCACAAGGGCCTGGCCGACGATCGTCGGCGTCACGGACACCACACCATCGATGTCGCGGAGACTATCGGCGAGAGCGTCGAACTCGGTGATCGGTCCTTCGCTGCCGTGAACGCTGAGATGGCCGCCCAGACCCAGAACGCGCGATACAAGCTCTGCGCGAAAGCCGTTCATCACGGCCATCACGATGATGAGCGTGGCCACCCCAAGCATGATGCCGAGCAGGGAGAAGGTGGTGATGACGGAGATGAAGCCCTCTTTGCGCCGGGCTCGGAGATAGCGGAACGCGACCGTCCGCTCGAACTTGTCGAACATCCCCCTCGTCCGCCCCTTTCTTCCCGACCGAGCGGTCTCTGGTGCCGACCCGAGGGTGACAATCCGCTCTTTTGTGGCCAATCTATGTTGCGTACGCCCACAGCCGGGCCAAAGCGGAACCGATGGACAGTTCCTCCCTCTCACCCGTGTCCCGCCGCTTCAGTTCGACCACATGCCGCTGCAGGCCACGCGGGCCGATGATCAGCTGCCAGGGCAAACCGATCAGGTCCATATCCGCGAATTTCGCGCCCGGCCGTTCGTCCCGGTCATCGTAGAGCACCGTCTTGTGGGCGGCCTGGAGCTGGTTGTAGAGGTCCTCGCAGGCCTTGTCGCAGTCCGGATCGCCGACCTTGAGGTTGATCAGCCCGATATCGAAGGGGGCGACAGGCTCCGGCCAGATGATGCCGGCTTCGTCATGTGAAGCCTCGATGATCGCCCCGACCAGCCGGGAGACGCCGATGCCGTACGAGCCCATATGCACCGGCATGTCCTGGCCGTCGGCCGTGGTCACCCGCGCGCCCATGGGATCGGAGTACTTCGTGCTGAAATAAAAGATGTGGCCCACTTCGATGCCGCGGCGGGTCACGCGCCTGTCTTCGGGAACCTCCGCCTCGAACGCCGCCTGATCGTGCAGCTCATCCGTACGGGCATACTTGCTTGTCCAGAAATCGACGATCCCGCTTAGATCGGCGTTGTAGTCCACATCGTCCGCCAGCACATCGTATTCGACGTAGTCGCGATGACAGAAGACCTCAGACTCGCCGGTGTCGGCGAGGATGATGAATTCGTGGCTCAGGTTGCCGCCGATCGGCCCGGTTTCCGCCTCCATCGGAATGGCGCGCAGCCCCATCCGGGCAAACGTCCTGAGGTAGGAAACGAACATCTTCCGGTAAGCGACTTTGGAAGCTTCGAAATCCACGTCGAAGCTATAGCTGTCCTTCATCAGAAACTCGCGGCCGCGCATCACGCCGAAGCGTGGCCGGACCTCGTCCCGGAACTTCCACTGAATGTGGTAGAGCAGCTTCGGAAGGTCGCGGTAGCTCCTCACCGAAGATCGGAAGATGTCGGTGATCAGCTCCTCATTCGTGGGGCCATACAGCATATCGCGATCGTGCCGATCGCGGATGCGCAGCATCTCTTTGCCGTAATCGTCGTACCGCCCGCTTTCCCGCCACAGATCGGCCGGCTGGATCGTCGGCATCAGCATTTCCTGACAGCCGGCGCGATCCTGCTCCTCCCGCACGATCTGCTCGATCTTCTTCAATACGCGATAGCCGAGCGGTAGCCACGAATAGACCCCTGCGCTGGCCTGCCGGATCATTCCAGCCCGCAGCATGTACCGGTGCGAGACGATCTGGGCCTCGGCCGGCGTTTCCTTCATGGTGGGCAGCAGATAGCGTGACAGGCGCATGGGATACGGCGGCTCTTCTCTAATCGGGGCGTGAACTGCGAAACGGGGCGCACTCTAGGCAATCGGCCCGCAGCTTGTCCATGTGCACCGGGCTAGAGGCCGAATTGCGAGCGGCAGATCTCCGCCACCTGGGCTGCGGCCTCGTCATACAGCGGCTGCCCGTCGATATAGGCGCGCCCGTCTGCCTCGACCGTGATGGTCCAGAGCGGGATGTCGGCGTCGATGGCCGGCGGTATCGCAAAGATATCGCCGAGGGACAGGGTCAGCGGGATCCTGATGGTGGAAAGCGCCGGCACCGAGAGGCTTCCGGCCAGATCGGCCGGGGCAACGGGTCGGCCGTGGACATCCCTGCCCGGCTGATAGGCGACATCGCCGGCAGCGCGATGGGCAACCAGCGCCAGGCACTCACGCTCCGTGATGGTGGCCTCTACCGGCCGCGGCGACTCCAGCGGCTGACCGTGCGCCAGCATGCTGCTGGCGAGCAGCACCAATAGCATCGAAGGTAGGATCTTTCCCGTCATGAGCGTGATCCTTGATCACCAGGCGTTAATGCTCCAATAACCCCCTCCAGGAATCGTCCGGCAACAGAACCGGATAGCCAGAGCGTCCCTTCTCAAACGTGACGCCAGAGGTTCAGCGACATGATCGAGCGTCTTTTCAAGCTGCGTGAGCACGGCACGACGGTGCGCACGGAGCTGTTGGCTGGGGTGACGACGTTCCTGACGATGGCCTACATCGTTATCGTCAACCCCTCGATTCTCTCCGACGCAGGGATGGATTTCGGTGCCGTGTTCGTCGCCACCTGCGTGGCGGCTGCGATCGGCACATTGATCATGGGGCTTTACGCCAACTATCCGGTGGCTCTGGCGCCCGGGATGGGCCTGAACGCCTATTTCGCCTACGGTGTCGTCGGCGGCATGGGATACAGCTGGCAGGTGGCCCTCGGCGCCGTCTTTCTTTCCGGCATTCTCTTCCTGATCCTGAGCCTGCTGCCGCTCCGGGAGGCCATTATCAACGCCATTCCGCGATCGCTGAAAATGGCGATCGCGGCGGGCATTGGTCTGTTCCTCGCGATCATCGGCCTCAAGAACGCAGGGATCATCGTAGGTAGCGACGCGACCCTGGTCACGCTGGGCAGCCTCGCGGCCCCCGAACCCATCCTGGCGACGGTCGGATTTGTGGCCATGGCTGCGCTCACGGCCCTACGCATCCCCGGTGCCATGATCCTCTCGATCATCGGGGTCGCCGCAATCGGCATGGTTCTCGGCATCTCTGAGTTCCAAGGGATCATCTCTACGCCGCCGGATCCGACGCCGACGTTCCTGCAGCTGGATCTGGGAGGGGCATTGCAGGTCGGCCTGATCACGATCGTCTTTGCCTTCCTGTTCGTCGACCTGTTCGATACGGCGGGCACGCTTGTCGGCGTGTCGGCCCGGGCAGGTCTGTTGGATTCCGAAGGCAAGCTACCGCGCCTGCGCCAGGCGTTGATGGCGGACAGTGTCGCGACGGTCGCCGGCTCCACCCTCGGAACGTCGACAACCACCAGCTATATCGAGAGTGCCGCCGGCATCAATGCGGGCGGGCGCACCGGTCTGACAGCCGTCGTCGTGGGGTTACTGTTCCTGCTGGCCCTGGTCTTCTCACCACTCGCAAGCAGCATCCCAGGCTATGCAACGGCCCCGGCTCTGGTATTCGTCGCCTGCCTGATGGCGCGCGGTTTGACCGAGATCGACTGGGACGATGTTACGGAGTATGCGCCGGCGCTGGTCACCGCCATTTCGATGCCGCTGACCTTCTCCATCGCCCACGGCATCGCGTTCGGCTTCATAACTTATGCGGCGATCAAGCTGTTGAGCGGCCGATTTGCCGACGCCAAGCCGGCCGTCCTGATCTTGGCCGTCCTGTTCGTGGTGAAATTCGCGTATCTAAGCTAAAAGCAAGGAATTCCGGTTGGGTGTGGCGGCGAAAGTCCAGTGATTCTGCCTTATTATGGGCGTGACTTGATGCCGCTGCTCCTGTAACGTCAAGAATTGCCGGTGCGCAGAAAGAAAAAATGAGCCACGCCGCCGCTAAGCGGCGCGGCCCAAGTTTAGGGAGGAATCGCCACCAGGCGTCAACCGAAGGGGGACGCCCTCCGGTCAACAACAAGGGTGGAACGGAGCTGCTGTTAAGGCAAGCCGCAATCCGGCTTGCCCATTGCCGTATGCATTGTTTCTTGCACTTTTGCTCAATCTCGGTGCAGTTGCGTGCAAGTTAGACATTTTCTGCACACGATCCGTGCAGCATCGTGGGTGCGTCATGTCGATGTCTGTCGTCGACGCGGCGACTCAGGGGGTTTCTCGGGATGGCTCTTGCCGATTTCGTGGAGAAGCCTCCGCCCACATCGAAGTCGTATCACGCCTATCAACTGAATTGGCGGAACACGGGCTTGACCGGACGTCCGACCAGATACCGTTCGACGCCTTCATCCAGAGCGCGGCGATAGACGGACAACGCGCCGTCGACGGCATCGACTGTTCTGTCAACATCATCATCGCCATGCGCGTAGCTGACGACGAACGACGGGGCGAGGACGCCCCGACGAAGCAGTTCTTGAAGAAACAGTGTGCGGAAAGCCTGTGATGGTTGACCGCTTCCGTCACGTGTTGCGTAGAGCAGGTGGCAGGGCCGGCCGGCAACACTCACCTGATCGGACACGCCATGACGTTGCGCTGCGCTTTCCACGCCGGATCGCAAGCGCTCTCCTGTTCGATGAAGGGCACCGATGACGTCTTCGGACTGGTAGACGCCCATGGTGGCGATGGCGGCCCCCAACGCTCCGGTTTCCGCGCCATGGGTGGTCGACAGCAGGAACACCCGGGCATGGTCGGTATTCAGCCCGCCGAGTTCCATCAGCTCGCGGCGTCCCGCCAGCGCAGACAGGGCAAATCCGTTGGCCATCGCCTTGCCGAAGCAGCTGAGGTCCGGGGTCACGCCATAGACCGATTGCGCGCCCCCATTGGCCCAGCGAAACCCGGTCATGCACTCGTCAAAGATCAGCACCGCGCCGTTGGCGGCGCATAGCGCCTGGACGCCCTGCAGGAATCCCTCCGCCGGCTCTTCCAGGCGGGCCGGCTCGAGAATGACCGCAGCGATCTGGCGCGGGTGATCGTCGAAGACGGCACTAAGGCTGGCAAGGTCGTTATAGCGGAACGTCGCGATCAGCTCTTTCTCCGTCTCCGCGATCCCAGCATCCATAGCCGTGGTGCCGATGAACCAGTCATTGTATGAGAAGAAGGGATGGTCGGCGCAGAGGGCGATCTTCGTTCGCCCGGTATGGGCGCGCGCCAGTTTGATCGCAGCCGTCGTGACCGCCGAGCCGTCCTTGGCGAACTTCACCATCTCCGCTGTAGTGATCATCGACAGGAAGCGCTCGGCACAGGCCACTTCGACCGGCGACGGCCGATTGAAGTTCAGCCCCTGTCGGATCTCCCGGATCGCCGCCTCGACAACCGCCGGATGGGCATGACCCAGGGTGACGGCGCGCAGCCCCATGCCGTATTCGATGAACTCGTTACCGTCGACATCCCAGACGTGGCACCCCTGCCCGCGGGCGATGAAACCCGGCGCTTCTTCAGGATACTGGTCGTCCCCCTTCGCATAGGTGTGGGCGCCACCGGGGATTAATCGGTGGGCGCGAGCAGAAAGAGATCGCGATCGTTCGAACCCCATTCACAGCACTCTCGTTTGCCGTACGGCCACCCAGCCTCTCGGGCGACATCCGCAAGCGCGTCGCCAGTGCACCTTGACCTAAAGTGTCGGCAGGTTCCGGTCCCGGTCGGACAACAGCGAAATCGGCAGCGGCCACTCGATCCCCAATGTCGGGTCCAGCGGATTCACACCGCCTTCGAAGGCGGGCGCATAGGGCGTATCGATCAGATACAGCAACAGGCACGCCTCGCTTAACGTCTGAAAGCCATGGGCAAATCCCGGCGGCACGAGCATGGATCGCATGTTCTCCGCGCTCAATTCCTCGCCGTGCCAGCGCAGGTATGTCGGTGACCAGGGCCGGACGTCGACGGCCACATCGAAGATCCTGCCCGACAGGCAGGTCACGAACTTCATTTCCTCATGCGGTGCTGCCTGATAGTGCAGCCCCCGAACCACCCCTCTGCCTGTGGTCCAAGACTCGTTGATCTGTACGGCCGAGCCTCTCGGCCAAAGGGCGCCAAGTTCGTCCTCGCAGAACAGCCTTGAAAAGTAGCCTCTGTCGTCCGCGAGGCGCATCCGCTCGACGACATAGAGGTCGGCAAGCGGTGTCTCATGATCGACGAACCGTCTGACGGCCGACTGTGGCGAAGCGCTCATGCCGGCCTCACCTTCGGCTCATACCGCATCTTCGACAGCACTGCAACGCGCGCACAGTGAGGCATCTCCATCTGCGTCAACGCTCTGCGAAGATGCGGCTGCGGCAGCCGACAACAGGGATGTCGACCTCGGTCTTCGCACCGTTGTCGCCAACAGCGGCTAACAGGTCGCAGCGCATAAGGGCGGTAGCCGCGTCCGCGACGACCCGAAAGTCAAGCCCGGACCTCTCCACGATATCGAGAAGGGAATGGTCGCCGTCCGAAAGGTTCAGCACCCACAGCAGCGCCATCTCTCGCTGCCGTTTGTCCGTCCCCCCGCCGATAAGACTGTAGAGTCCGCGCCGACCCAGTTGGGGTTCGCATTTCGGTTGGAGGTTCAGATACTTCCGATTGCGTTCCAGAACCTGGATTACCGCCCAGTACGTCTCCAGGGAATGGGCAAGGAACGGCGCGCGCACCAGATCGAGATTGTCGGCGGAACTGTGGTACTCGCGAAGCTGGTCGTAGGGCGTGCGGGTGAGCGAGCCGACGGGCAAGTTGATTCCCGGTGAGCAGAATTGCCGCTCGTCATACCCGTAAGGCGAGAAGTCGATGACCGTGAAGTCCCCTCCCTGCCGCCTGAGAACATGCTCCACGACCCGATCGATCTCTGCGGAACCTCGGCGGCTTCGCTTGTAATGCATGTGTCCGGGATCGCCCAGATTGGCGGCTACCAGGCCATGCTTGATGGACGGCAATCTCTCTTCATTCCGTGCCAGCCATGTGATGGCCCCGATCGTTCCCGGAATGAAAATGAAGCGATAGGTGTAGTGTAACGGAAGGCCGAGCAATCGCTGCGCCAGCTCCGTTGCCACGGCAATCCCGGACAGGTTGTCGTTGCACAAAGACGGATGGCAGGCATGGCAAGATATGAGGACTTCGTCGTCGACCGCACCGGGAATGACACATTCCCCATAGCTCAGTGCGCCCTGGGTCAGGGAGCTGTCGATGCGCACCTCGTAGCGGTCTTCGCGAAGCGCTTCGAGCGCCCTATGGCTGAGGCAGAAGCCCCACATCTCATTGTAGTAACTCGTCCGATAGGGTACCCAGTCTGGATGCTGGGGATCGGAAAAAAGATGCGGCCTCAGATCGTCCAGTGACATGATTGCTGAGATCGGCTGACTGTAACCGACAACATGAAGATTAGATTTTCGGAAATCTACGACACGCTTTCCACTGCTGTCCTTTATATACGCATCTCGAATGTTCCATTCTTTCGGAACTACCCAATCAAATACCTTAGTTCCGCTGGGAACTTCATGAATCTTCAGTGGTATAATCTCTTGTATTATCCTCAGTGTCGCCCGCAGACCGTCACCCGTAATACTCCTGCAAATGGGGTAGAGTTGGGTGATCAGCCGATGCATGTCCTGGCCAGGGGCGTCCGCTTTAGCGGCTGCGTACACTTCTTCACTCTTCAATGGTGGGTCTCAGACGGCAGGTTTCAACCCAGCCTACCAGAGCGGCATTTAACGAGGCGTGAAGGGGTACTTCCCGCCGGGTCATCTGGCACGGCCTCGCACCTGGCATTGGCGCCCAGACCCGACACCACCGATCGCCGTCCGGTCGTAGGGACTTTAAGCACTCGGGCATGTCCCCCGATGCAGAGGGTTGTCCGAGAGCGTGGACGGGTCCGCAGCGCCCGGGTCCGGTACGCCTGTAGCGTCCTGGAACCCATCGTCATTGCCGTCTGGTTGCTGGGATTTGACTCAATTCCCAGAGAAAGCACCTTCGGTTGTTAGTCTAGCCGGCGGATCCACGCAAGGTCCTTAGCCTGTCCATCCTTGCGGCGCGGGTCCGTTCGCATTTCGGCGGCGTTCGGGTTGCCGATTGGACCGAACCGTGGGACAGACGGCGGACTGGCGAGGGAGCGGCAGTCTCCCAGGGGGATAGCAGTCTTGGATCTCAAGCGTCGTGCCGTTCGCGGCGTATCCTGGTCGGCTTTGGAGATGATCGGGCGCCAGATCGTTGCGCTTGTTGTCTTCGTCGTGCTGGCCCGCATCCTTGGACCCGACACCTTCGGCCTCTTCGCGATGGCGCTGGTCGTGGTCGGCCTTGCCGAGCAGACGGTGGCGGAAGGACTGGCGCAAGGCCTAGTGCAGCGAGAGTCCATCGAAGAAGGGCACGTCGACGCTGCGTTCTGGGGCATCCTGGGGTTTTCAGCGATCGTCAGCGTGATCGCCGTCGCGCTCGCCCCGGCCGTGGCGTGGGCTTTCGGCGAGCCGCTGGTCGAAGGTGCGATCTATTGGCTGACGCCGATCATCCTTCTCACCGCGTTGGCGACGATTCCAAGTGTGATCCTGCAGCGGGAGTTCGCCTTCCGCGCCTTGGCGGTGCGCACGACGGCCAGTGTGGTCATCGGCGGTGCGGTGGGGCTGGCCATGGCAGTCCAGGGTTATGGGATCTGGAGCCTGGTTGGCCATCAACTTGCCATGCGCGTGGCAGCTTTGGCGGTGGTGTGGTGGAGCGTCCCTTGGCGGCCGGGCTTGCGCGGCAAGCGACGGCACTTCCAGGATCTCTGGCGGTTCGCCGTCAACATGCTGATCCTGCGATCTCTGTCGATCGTTCATCAACGGCTGGTGACCTTCCTGATCGGCGTCCATCTTGGGGCGGACGCTGTCGGTTTCTTCAATCTCGCGACCCGCTGTTACGACATGCTGATGGCTGTGTTCGTGACGCCGGCCACACGGGTCGCCTTTCCCCTCTTCTCGCGCCTGATGGCGGAGCCGGAGCGGATGCGCCGGGCATTCGCGACTCTGGTCCGATTGGTTTCATTGATTGCGTTTCCGGCATTCGCCGGTGCCGCCTTGGTCGGGCCCGAGCTTGTTCCCATGGTCTTCGGCGACGAATGGGCGCCGGCCGTCTGGATCTTCGTTCTCTACGTCGCCAGTGGCGTGCTGAGTGCACCGATGGTGGTGGGCGACGCCGCCGTTCGGAGTGCGGGCAAGGTCCATTGGCTCACCGCGGAAGCCGCCTGCTGGGCCATTGCTACCCTGATTGCCATCACTGCCGTCGCGTCCTTCGGCATTCTCTGGCCGGTCGTCGTCATCGTCGCCGGAACGGTGCTGACGGTTCCCGTCAATCTCACCTTCGTCCGGCGGATTGTCGGGATAACGCCTCGCGAGTTCAGTGGTTTGGTGGCGCCGGCGGCGGCCGGCATCGCCGTTATGGCGATCGCTGTCAGTCTCTTCAGGATGATGACACCCGTTGCCGCTGAGGGCGCCATCGGTCTCGCAGCCTCAGTCGCGGTTGGAGCTCTGACCTATGCTCTTTGGCAGGCGGCGTTCAATCGGGCGGAGTTGATGCGTCTGCGTGACCATCTCCGCTCGCTCAGACAGTCACCCGAAGGCACCGATCGGGATTGAGCGGCCGGAGTTGGTCGGCCCGGATTTGCTTTCTCTGGTAATGACCGCGCGAGATGGTATGGGTGACCCTGCGACCGGAACCGGATCGGCCCGCATCCCCGAAGCCACCCCATGCCTAAGCCGCGCATTACCTTGGGACTGCCCGTCTACAATGGCGAGCGCTATCTCCGGCAGGCGATCGACTCGATCCTTCGTCAGAGCTACACCGACTATGTTCTGTTGATCGCCGACAATTGTTCCATCGACGGGACCGAGGCGATCTGCCGCCAATACGCGGCATCGGACCAGCGGATCGTCTATCACCGCCATGAGCGAAACATCGGCGTGGGTGCGAATTTCGATTTCCTCTTCGCCACATCCGACAGCGATTTCTTCAAGTGGTGTCCCCATGACGACGTGGTGGCGCCGGACTATCTCCAGCGCTGTATCGCGGAGCTGGACGCCAACGCAGATGCCGTCCTCTGCCACACCGACACGTTGATGATCGACGAGAATGGCGATGTGATTGCCGATAGTCCGGCCCTGCCCGTCGGTCTCACGTCCCATTCGCCGGTCAGGCGGTTCGCGGGCTTCCTGCTGCGCCCCCGCATCTGCCACGAGTCGCTGGCCGTCATGCGATCGGCCGCCATGCGACGCACCCGCGGGCATCAGGAGTACCTGGGATCCGACCGCGCGCTGTTGGCGGATCTGATGTTGCAGGGACGCTTTCTCGCCATCGCAGAGCCGCTTTTCATGAACCGCCGCCACTCGGCTGCAGCGTCGGAATTGGCCGCTCACGGTGCTGAGGTGATAGCCGAACTCTACTACCCGCAGCAGAAGCCGAAGCGGCTGGCCGTCGTGTCCCGCCTCTACGCCGATCTTTGGCGCGTGGTGTGGCGCTCAAGGCTCGGCCGCGGCCAGAAGCTGTCATGCAGTGGTGTGCTGCTTGTCTGGCCCTTCCTGCCGGGCCAGGCCATGCGGTTCGTCCGCGAAGGACTGCAGTATCTGCCTGCCCCGCTTGGCAAGAGCCTGCGCCGCGCAAAACGATGGGTCCTTGGGCGTTAAGCTTGATCCGGGGAGCCTTCAGGCTCACGTGACTATCGACGATTCAATCAGAGCCGCCAGTCCTTCCGGGAATACCGTGTCCGGGGTATTCGCAAGGTCCTCAAGAGCCCACCATCTGTAGGCCTTCATGTACCGGGCCTCTGAAGGTTCTTGGCCGCTCTCATCCACTGCATCGTCAGACACCCGAACCAGGAAGTATCTCTCGTCGGCCTCGGCAAACTGTCCGGTCGGAGTCAGGAACGTCACGCGCTTCTGAAAAACCTCGTCGCCAATCGGCGCTAATATGCCCGTCTCCTCCAGCAACTCCCGCGCGGCGGCCTCCGGGAAACTCTCGCCGTCATGAAGCGCGCCGCCCGGCGTGGCCCAGAACTGCTTGCCAGCCAGCGGTCCTTCGTCGAAGACGAATTTGAAGAGCAGAATGCGGTCCTCCGGATCAAGAACCAGAAGGCGAGCGGCAGATCTCTTCAACATGGCGAAGGAGTATCATGACAGGGCCGGATCGGTCACGGCTGGCTTCCGCCCGAACCGACGCTCGACCCGCGGTCCCGTCTATGGCAGCCGGCCGTTGTTCGTGCGTGGCCTACACTGCCCTACATACCGGCTGCAGTCCGCCGAAAGGATATCAGGTCGGATTGAACGAGCGCGAAGATCCCAACCCAGATGACTGCTGCGACAAGGCTGGTGACGGCGAACTTCAGGCGCAGCCTGGGCTTGAGGGGGGCGCTGGGGGCATGTCCCTGTTCCGGCGTTTCCGGCGTGCGCACACCCCAGGGGAGGATCGCGAACAGAACAACCCACCACGTGATCAGATAGACGACAATACCGGAAACGATTCCCATCAAGCCCGCCAAGACAGCAGAACGCGCGTGACAGCCATCGCCGCCACGCGCTCTTTGACCGGATCAGCCATTGAAGGCGCGCCCGGTGCCACCGTAACCAAATGCACTCGCGAGCCCCAAAATCCGGCGCCGACGGGTTGCCGCGCGCCGGGGTACAGTCTGCGCCGCGACTACGATGCCTTCGGCACCTGCTCCAGTTCGACCAGCGTTCCGCAGAAGTCTTTCGGATGCAGGAACAGAACCGGATTGTTGTGCGCGCCCAGCTTCGGTTCGCCATCGCCCAGCACACGCATGCCGTCTGCCTTCAGCTTCTCGCGAGCCTCATAGATATCCTCGACCTCATAGCAGACGTGATGGATGCCGCCTGAGGGGTTCTTGTCGAGGAATGCCTGGATCGGCGACTTGTCGCCCAGCGGATGCAACAGCTCGACCTTGGTGTTCGGCAGTTCGATGAACACAACGGTCACGCCATGTTCCGCCACCGGCTGCGGATCGGAAACTTTTGCGCCAAGAGTGGCGCGATAGACCGCTGACGACGCTTCCAGGTCCGGTACCGCAATAGCAACGTGATTGAGCCTTCCGATCATGGCCGCTTTCATCCTCTCCGGCGATGTGCCTCACGGACTTTGGACGATACACCAAAGTCGAAACGCCGAGAATCGGCAAAGGCCTGCGGCATAAAGGTTTGATTATGGTCAATCGCCGAGACGCAAAACCTTGATTTCCATAAGAGGCTTCTTGCCGAGTTCGGTGCGCAGCCGCCGTCGCAGCGCTTGGGTCGCGGCGGTACGCACCGCCTCATCATCCCGCCGGCGTGGCCTCGGCAGATCCTCAACCCGGTCGCGGACATCGTCCGCCAGGTCGCGGGCCGCTGCCTCTTGCGCATTGCTCTCATAGAGGCCGAAGGCCGCGATCTGGGGATCCGCCAGCAGACGGCCTGCGTCATCAAGCACAAGTGTTGCCGTCACCACACCGTTATGCGTCAGCCGATGACGTTGCTTCATTATGCCGTCGTTCAGGTGCACCAGTCGCTCGCCGTCCCGCGCGATCCGGCCGACCGGAACATGATCGACAACGCCTGCGGGCCCGGGGGCCAGCTGGAACATAACACCGTCTTCGGGGATCAGTGTCTGTGGCACCTGGCATGTCCGCGCCAGTGCCGCCTGCGCCCGCTGGCGTCGCGGGTCGCCGTGCACCGGGATCACGATCTCCGGCCGCACCCACTGATAGAGCGCCGTCAGCTCATCGCGCGCCGGATGGCCGGAGACATGCACCGGCGCCTCGGCCGGCGTGATCACGCGCACGCCTTGCCGCGTCAGCGCGTTCTGCACCCGGGCGATGGCCTTCTCGTTGCCCGGGATTTCACGGGCGGAGAAGATCACCGTGTCGCCCGGCTCCAGAACCACATGGGGATGGGTGTCCGCGGCGATCCGCGACAGTGCGGCCCGGGACTCCCCCTGGCTGCCCGTGCAGATCAGCACCACGCGATCACGCGGCAGATAGGCTGCCTCCGATTCCGTCAGGAATGGCGCGGGCGGGTTCATATAGCCGGTCGCCGTCGCGGCCTCATGCACGCGCCAGAGCGAGCGGCCGACCAGGGCGCATTGGCGGTCGGCCGCAGCCGCGGCCTCGGCGATGCCGAGAATGCGGCCCACATTGGTGGAAAAGCAGGTGACGGCAACCCGGTTGGGCTGGCGGGCGATCACATCGACCAGGGCATCGCGCGCGTCGCTTTCCGAGCCCGAATGCCCATCCTCCAGAGCATTCGTGCTGTCGGAAACGAGGGCCAGCACACCTTCCGCCCCGACCTGCCGCAGCGTGTCTTCGTCCACCGTCCGGCCGATGGGTGGCTGCGGATCCCGCTTCCAGTCGCCGCTATGGACCACATTGCCGTATTTCGTGCGGATGATCAGGGCGTTGGGCTCGGGGATCGAGTGGGTCATCTCGACGAAGGTCACGTCGAACGGCCCGAGAGAAACCCGCCCGCCCAGCGGCACCTCGCGCACCGGCACAGTCTCGTCGAACACCGCGTCGCGCAGCTTCAGCTTTAGGAAGGCCGCGGTGAACGGTGTCGCGTAGACCGGGCATTTCAGCCGCGGCCAAAGGTATTGAATGGCACCGAAATGGTCTTCATGACCGTGGGTCAGGACCAAGCCAACCAGTCGGTCGCACTTGTCGGCGATGAAGTCGACAGACGGCATCAGCACATCGATGCCGGGCGTCGTCTCGTCGCCGAAGGCCACGCCGCAATCGACCATCAGCCACTGGCCGTCGACCTCGTAGAGATAGAGGTTCATGCCGATTTCGTCGCTGCCGCCCAGCGCGACGAAGCGAAGGCCGGCGTTCGGATCGGCGGTGTCCATGGCGGTCCACGTCATTTCTGTCTGTTACGCTCGTAAACCTCGAGCAGGCCCCGCATGGTCAGGTCAGCGTCATAGTGATCGATCACCGGTGTCGACCCGGCAAACAGCACCGAGAGGCCGCCGGTCAGGATCACCTGCATCGGCGCGCCCATTTCGCTGCGAATGCGCCTGACCACGCCTTCGATCAGGCTGACATAGCCCCAGAAGATGCCGGACTGCATGGCGCCGACTGTGCCCTTACCGATCACACGATCGGGCCGCTCCAGCTCAACCTTCGGCAGCTTGGCGGCGATCTGGTGCAAAGCCTCCAGCGCCGGATGTGGACCCAGCGCGATGACGCCGCCGACATAGTCGCCATTCCCGTCGATCACGTCGAAATTGGTAGCAGTGCCGACATCCACAATGATCAGGTTCGGTCCGTACGCGTTGCGCGCGGCCAGCGCGTTGACCAGCCTGTCTGCGCCGGCCTCTTTCGGGTTGTCCAGCCGGTTCTTGATGCCGAGGTCCAGCTCGCTGGTGACGATCATCGGCGTGCAGCCGAGATGCTTGCGGCACAGCCATTCGAGGTTGAAGGTGGCCGAGGGTACGACGCTGGCCATGACGACGTCGTCGATCGCACCACGCTCGATGCCGGACAGGCCCAGAAGCTGCGTCAGCCACACCGCATATTCGTCGGCCGTGCGCCGGCCGTCGGTGGAAATGCGCCAGCTGCCGACCTTGTTGCGGTCGTCGAAGATCGCGACCGTTATATTCGTGTTGCCGACATCGATTGCCAAAAGCATCTCACGCCCTCGGAAAGAACACATCGCCAGCGGCGATCCGGCGCAACTCGCCGCTTTCCAGCCGCAGCATCAAATGGCCGTCGTCGTCCAGGTCTTCGAACACGCCGGTCAATGACGCATTCTCCAGCCGGACGACCAAGGACTGGCCCATGCCCCAGGCTCGGGTGATCCAATCGCGGCGGATACCGGCGAAGCCATCCCTTCCCCACACGATCAGAAGTTCTGACAGTTCGGCCAGATACGCCTCAAGCAGAGCCTCCACCGTGACGTCGGAGGCACCGGCGGCGGCGATGGACGTGGCCGGAAACTCCGTTCCATCAGGGAAGTGGGCCACATTGATGCCGGTCCCGATGATCACCCAATCACAGCTCCCGTCGGGCCGTACCGACCCCTCCAAAAGGATGCCTGAAATCTTGGCACCGCCGATCAGCACATCGTTCGGCCACTTCACCTGCAGATGCAGATCCGGGGCCAATGCGGAAACGGCGCGTGCTAGGGCGAGCGACACCACAAATGGAAGCTGGCCCGTGCGCTGGGGACTGCTGGTCGGGCGCAGCAGCACCGAACAGTAGAGGTTTCCCGGCGGCGAGTCCCATTGCCGCCCTCGCCGCCCCCGTCCGGTCTGCTGGCTATGGGCCCAGACGACGCTGCCCTCCGGCGCGCCGGCCGTGGCGAGCGCGCGGGCTTCGTCATTGGTGCTGCCGACGGCCCCGTAGGTGTTCAGCTGCCAGCCTGGTGGCAAACCGGGGCCGGCGAGCGGCCGCTCCGCTGCAGTCATCCGGCAAACAGGCTGGCCGCAGCCCGTGCTGCCGCGTCAACGATGGGGGCCGGGAACAGGAAGAAGAAGGCCGTGAACAGCCCGGTTCCCGTCAGCACCAGGGTCATGTCATTGCCGATCGGCCGGTCGAAGCTCTCCACCGGATCGTCGAAATACATGAGCTTGATGATGCGGATGTAATAGAAGGCGCCCACGACGCTTGTCAGCCCACCGATCACGGCAAGCGTTATCAGGCCGGCGTCGATGGCCGCCAGGAAGACCTGCAGCTTGGCGAAGAAGCCCGCCAGCGGTGGGATGCCAGCCATGGAGAACATGAACACCGCCAGCACCAGCGCCATCAGCGGATGGGTCCGGCTGAGCCCCGACAGGTCGTTGATGCCCTCGACCATGCGGCCGTTCACGCGCATGCACAGGATGCAGGCAAAGGTGCCGACATTCATGGCGAGGTAGATGGCCATATAGACCAGCACACCGCGCACGCCGGCCTCGCTGCCCGCCGCAAGGCCCATCAGGGCGTAGCCGACATGCCCGATCGACGAATAGGCCATCAGCCGCTTGATGTTGGTCTGATTGATGGCGGCGTAGGCACCCAGGATCATCGACAGGATCGAGATCGCCAGCACGATCTGCTGCCACTGCTGCACCAGTTCGCCGAACGGTTCGATCATCACGCGCACGAACAGGGCGATGGCAGCGATCTTCGGTGCCACGGCGAAGAAAGCGGTGACCGGCGTCGGCGCGCCTTCATAGACATCGGGCGTCCACATGTGGAACGGCACCGCAGAGACCTTGAACGCCAGCCCTGCCGAGACGAAGACGATGCCCAGGATCAGGCCGATCCCCACCTCACCCCCGCCCGCAAAGGCTTCCGCGAGGCCTGAGAAGCTGGTGGTGCCGGTGAAGCCGTAGACCAGCGAGGCTCCGTAGAGCAGCATGCCCGACGAAAGAGCGCCGAGAACGAAGTACTTCAGCCCGGCCTCCGACGACCGCACCGTGTCGCGGCGGAAGGCGGCGACCACATAGAGCGACAGGCTCTGCAGCTCCAGCCCCAGATAGAGGGACAACAGGTCGCCCGCGCTGATCATCATCATCATGCCGAGCGTGGCGAACAGGAACAGCACCGGGAACTCGATGCGGGCCATCTGTTCGCGCTCGATGAACCTCTGGGACATGATGACGGCAAAAGCTGAGCCCAACAGCGCCAGAATCTTCATGAACACGGCGAAATCGTCCGCCACGAACATGCCGTTGAACGTCTCAGCCGGCGTTTCAACAACCACCAGCAACAGGAAGCCCGCGATCACGAAGCTCATGACCGTCAGATAGGCGACCAGGCGTGTCGCGCCGTCGCCCTTGAAGGCGCCCAGCATCAGTAGGGCCATGCCGGCTATGGCCAGGAAGATCTCCGGCAGGGCCGGCAAAAGGTCGGGAATCTGCGTCATCGCGTCTGCGTGCCCTTTCGCCTGCCCTACTGCGAGGCCGCGACGGCGGCGTCAAGGGCCTCACGATCGGCCGCCGCCTGCAGAGCCGCTTCGTAGTTCTCGATCAGCTGCGCCACCGACGCGTCCATCACGTCGATGAAGCTCGTAGGATAGATGCCCATCCAGAACACCAGCACCAGCAGCGGCGCGAAGACCGCCATCTCACGGAAGCTGAGATCGCTGAAGCCCTTGAGGTCCTCTTTCACCAGGCGTCCGAAGATGACCCGGCGATAGAGGTAGAGCATATAGGCCGCCCCAAGGATCACACCCGTGGACGCCAGGAAGGCAACCCAGGTGTTGACCTGGAAGGCCCCCACCAGGCTCAGGAACTCGCCGACGAAGCCGCTGGTGCCGGGAAGGCCGACGGAGGCCAGCATGAAGATCATGAAGACGATGCCGTAGCGCGGCATGTTGTTCCACAGACCACCGTAACGTGCGATCTCGCGGCTGTGCAGCCGGTCGTAGACCACGCCCACGGCCAGGAACAGGGCCGCGGAGACGACACCGTGGCTGAGCATCTGGAAGATCGAGCCGTGGATGCCCTGGGTGGTCAGCGTGAACATGCCGATCGTCACAAAGCCCATATGGGCGATCGACGAATAGGCGATCAGCTTCTTCATGTCCTCCTGCGCCAGGGCCACCAGCGACGTGTAGATGATGGCCACTACGCTGAGGGTATAGACCAGCGGCGTGAAGTACTCCGTCGCCTCCGGCAGCATGGGGATGGAGAAGCGCAGGAACCCGTAGCCCCCCATCTTCAACAGCACGCCGGCCAGGATGACGGAGCCGGCAGTCGGTGCCTCCACATGGGCATCGGGCAGCCAGGTGTGCACGGGCCACATGGGGATCTTCACGGCGAAGGATGCGAACATGGCCAGCCACAGCCAGATCTGCATCTCATAGCCGAACTCGGTCGCCAGCAGAGTCGGCACGTCGGTCGTGCCGGCCTCCAGATACATGGCCAGCAAGGCCAACAGCATCAGGATCGAGCCCAAGAGCGTGAACAGGAAGAATTTGAACGCCGCATAGACGCGGCGCGACCCGCTGCCCCAAACCCCGATGATGACGAACATCGGGATCAGCACGCCTTCGAAGAAGATGTAGAAAACGACGTAATCGAGGGCGCAGAACATCCCGATCATCATCGTTTCCAGGATCAGGAAAGAGATCATGTACTCTTTCACGCGATCCTTGATGCTCTCCCAGCTTGCCAGCACACAGACCGGCACCAGCACGGTGCAGAGCAGCACGAACATCATCGAGATGCCGTCGACGCCCATGTGATAGGCGATGCCCAGGTCCGGGAACCATTCCACATGCTCGACAAACTGGAACTCCGCGGTGGAGCGGTCGAACTCGAACCAGATGAACAGCGACAGCGCGAACGTGATCAGCGACGTCCACAGCGCCATGTAGCGGGAATTGCGCGCCACCGTCTCCGCCGAGCCGCGCGCCAAGAGGAAGATGAAGCCCGCGCCCACGATGGGCACGAACGTCGTCAATGACAGGATCGGCCATTCGCCCATGTGTGAGGCGCGCCCCTTAGCCGCTAACTGCGTAGAGATACCAGGATACGAAGACGACGACGCCGATCAGCATGACGAAGGCATAGTGATAGACATAGCCGGTCTGCAGTGCCGCAACCCGCCGCGCGGCACGACGCGTGGTCGCCGCCAGCCCGTCCGGGCCCAGGCCGTCGATGATGGCGCCGTCCCCGCCCTTCCACAGGCCCCGGCCGATCACCATCGCCGGGCGAACGAACACGGCATCGTAGATCTCATCGAAGTACCATTTGTTGAAGAACAGGCGGTTCACCGGGCCAGCCGCCGCCACCGTGCGGGCCGGCAGATGCGGCATCTGGATGTAGAAGAGATAAGCAAGCGCGATGCCGCTCAGGCCCATGATCACCGGCAGCACCTTGACCCAGAACGGCACGTGGTGGGCCGCCTCCGTGGCGACGAACGCAGCCTCGGCGATGCTGTCGCCCCAGAAGGTTTCCATCGAGTAGCCGCCGAAGGCGCCATAGCCCAGCGCACCGGCGAAGATCGCGCCCAACGCTAGCACCACCAGCGGGCCCAGCATGATCCAAGGCGACTCATGCACATGGGCCATCACGCGGTCATCCGCCCGCGGTGTGCCGTGGAACGTCAGGAACAACAGGCGCCAGCTGTAGAAAGCCGTCATGATCGCCGCGGCGATACCCAGCCAGAACGCGAGATCGCCGACGAAGGAATGCGCGCCATAGGCGCTTTCGAGGATCAGATCCTTCGAATAGTGGCCGGCGAACCCGAACAGCCCCGGTATGCCGATGCCCGCCAACGCAAGGCTGCCGATCCACATCATCGCGTAGGTGTAGGGGATCATGCGCCAGATGCCGCCCATCTTGCGCATGTCCTGCTCGTCCGACAGGGCGTGGATCACGGAGCCGGCACCTAGGAACAAGAGGGCCTTGAAGAAGGCGTGAGTCATCAGATGGAACATGGCGGCGTTGTAGGCGGATACGCCGGCCGCGAAGAACATGTAGCCCAGCTGGCTCATGGTCGAATAGGCGATCACCCTTTTGATGTCGAACTGGGTGAGGCCGATGGTGGCCGCCACGAAGGCCGTCGCCGCGCCGATGACGCAAACGAAGCCAAGTGCGATCGGCGCGTACTCGAACAGCGGCGAAAGCCGCACGACCATGAACACGCCGGCCGTCACCATGGTCGCAGCGTGGATCAAAGCGGAAACGGGCGTCGGCCCCTCCATCGCATCCGGCAGCCAGGTGTGCAGGCCAAGCTGTGCCGACTTGCCCATGGCGCCCATGAACAACAGCAGGCAGGCGACGGTCAGCGCGTGGAATTCCATGCCCAGGAACTCGAACCGCGCATCGGCCAGGGCACCAGCGCCGGCGAAGATGGCGTCGTACTGCACCGACCCGAACAGCACGAAGACGGCGAAGATGCCCAGCGCAAAGCCGAAATCGCCGACGCGGTTGACCAGGAACGCCTTCACGGCGGCACCACTGGCCGACTGCCGCTCGTGCCAGAAGCCAATCAGCAGGTAGGAGGCGAGGCCCACGCCCTCCCAGCCGAAATAGAGCTGCACCAGGTTGTCGGCCGACACCAGCATCAGCATGAAGAAGGTGAACAGGCTCAAATAAGCGAAGAACTTCGGCTTGGCCTTGTCGTGGTGCATGTAGCCCACGGAATAGATGTGGACCATGGCCGACACGATGTTGACGGTTGCCAGCATCACCGCCGTCAGCATGTCGATCTTGAGCGCCCAGGCCACTTCGAACGTGCCGCTGGAAATCCAGGTGAAGAGCGTGACCGTGTACGGCTCGGCGCCGATCTGATTGAAGAAGATGATGATCGACAACACCATCGCCAGGCTGACGCCGATGGTGGTGATCGCCATTGAGCCTTTGTCGCCGATCGTGCGCCCGAACAGGGCGACGATCAGGTAGCCGGCCAGCGGCAGGAATACGGCAGCGACTTCCATGGATCGCGCGACCCCGCTCAGCCTTTCATGAGATTGATGTCCTCGACCTCGATCGTCCCGCGATTGCGGAAATAGACGACCAGAATGGCGAGGCCGATCGCCGCCTCAGCGGCCGCGACCGTGAGCACGAACAGCGTGAAGATCTGGCCCATCAGATCCCCCAGCGCGACAGAGAACGCGACCAGGTTGATGTTGACAGCCAGCAGCATGAGCTCGATCGACATCAGGATGACGATCACGTTCTTGCGGTTGATGAAGATGCCGAGGATCCCGATCGTGAACAGGGCCGCGGCAACGGTCAGGTAGTGGGACAGGCCGATCTCGAACATGGGCGTCAGATCCCCTCCCCCGGGTCGACCTTACGCACGACCAGCACGTCTTCGGGGCGCCGGTTGACCTGATCGGCGATCCGCTGGCGCCGCACCGGGCGGCTGCGCAGGGTCAGCACGATGGCCCCGATCATCGCCACCAGAAGGACCAGCCCTGCCACCTGGAAGGCGTAGACATACTCGGTATAGATCAGGTTGCCCAAGGCTTCCGTGTTGGTCAGTCCGGAGGCCGCCTCAGGCGCCGGCGCCGTGACGCGCAGCTCACTCTCCGGAAGGATCGCCCAGGCGCCGAGGACGAGCAGCAGCTCGACCAGAAGAATCAGCCCGACCAGTGCCCCGATGGGCAGATAGTTCAGGAATCCCTCGCGCAGCCGTGCGAAGTCGATGTCCAGCATCATGACCACGAACAGGAACAGCACGGCCACCGCGCCGACATAGACGATGATCAGAATGAACGCCACGAACTCCGCGCCCATCAAAAGAAACAGCGCAGCGGAGTTGAAGAACGCCAAGATCAGGAACAATACGGAGTGGACCGGATTGCGCGCGGTGATGACCATGGCGCCGGACGCCACTGTCATGAGGGCAAACAGGTAGAAAGCCAGGCCTTGAATGACCATAGAGAACCGGCTCCAGCATCGACGACTTGCCGGCAGGTTTGGACGTCAGGGACCCTGTGGCGAACCAAGTGCGCATCTGGCACCTATGCCACGAAATGTCCCGAGCGGTGGGCCCCCTAGCCGAAAGCTGCTGCGTTTTAGCGGTATGGAGCGTCCGCTGCAATGTTGGCGGCAAGCTGTGCTTCCCAGCGGTCGCCGTTTTCCAGCAGCTTCTGCTTGTTGTAGTACAGTTCCTCACGCGTCTCGGTGGCAAACTCGAAGTTCGGCCCCTCGACGATAGCATCCACCGGGCATGCCTCCTGACAGAAGCCACAATAGATGCACTTCGTCATGTCGATGTCGTACCGGGTCGTCCGGCGGCTGCCGTCTTCGCGGGGTTCGGCCTCGATGGTGATGGCCTGCGCCGGACAGATGGCTTCGCACAGCTTGCAGGCAATGCACCGCTCTTCGCCGTTGGGATACCGGCGCAACGCATGTTCGCCGCGGAAGCGCGGGCTGAGCGGCCCCTTCTCATAGGGATAGTTCAGCGTGACCTTGGGCTTGAACATGGCCTTGAACGTCAATGCCATGCCGCTCAGCAGCTCGGTCAGCAGCAGGCTGCGGGCCGTACGGTCTATAAACGCCATAGGGTCTTCCCCCTTGAAGGCATGCTGCGATTGCCGGTCATTCCGGCAACCAGTCGAAAGCGATCAGCGCGCCCGCGGTCACCACAATCCACAACAGCGACAGCGGCAGGAATACCTTCCAACCCAGGCGCATCAGCTGGTCGTAGCGATAGCGCGGGAAGGTCGCGCGAATCCAGATGAAGACGAACAGGCACGCCGCCACCTTCAGCGCGAACCAGACAACCCCGGGGATCCAGGTGAACGGCGCGAAATCGAACGGCGGCAGCCAGCCCCCGAGGAACAGGACCGTGGTCATGCCGCTCATCAGGATCATGTTGGCGTATTCGCCAAGGAAGAACAGCGCATAGGTCATGGCGGAGTATTCCACCATGAAGCCGCCCGCCAGTTCCGACTCGCCTTCCGGCAGGTCGAACGGCAGACGGTTGGTTTCCGCCACGGTCGAGACGAAGAAGATGACGAACATCGGGAACAGCGGGATGAAGAACCACAGGTCTTCCTGCGCCCGCACGATGTCGCTGAGGTTCAGCGAGCCCACGCACAGCAGCACCGTGATGATGATGAAGCCGATCGAGACCTCGTAGCTCACCATCTGCGCGGCCGACCGAAGGCCACCGAGAAAGGCGTAGCGGGAGTTGGAGGCCCAGCCGGCCATGACGATGCCGTAGACGCCGAGCGACGAGATGGCGAACAGATAGAGGATGCCGACATTGATGTCCGCCAGCACCCAGCCATCGTCGAACGGAATCACCGCCCAGGCGACCAGAGCGAGGAAGAAGGTCAGCATTGGCGCGACGATGAAGACGACGCGGTTGGCCCCGCTGGGAACGATCGTTTCTTTTGCCATCAGCTTCACGCCATCGGCGATCGGCTGCAGCAGCCCGAACGGGCCGACGACCATGGGTCCCTGGCGCAGCTGCATGGCGCCCATGATCTTGCGCTCGGCGAGGGTCAGGTAGGCCACGGACAGAATGATCGGCACGACGATCGCCAGAATCGACAGGACGATCAGGATCGTCGGCCAGGCATATACGCTCCAAAAATCCATCGCCTTAGCCTGCCCCTATTCCGCGGCTGCCGACGCCCGGCCCACGATCTCGTCCATGCATTTCGCCATGGTAATCGAGGCGCGGCTGATCGGGTCGGTCATATAGAAGTTGTCGACCGGCGACACGAACCCTGCCGAGCCGACCTTGCCGGCTTCGCCGAAATCGCCCAGCCCCTCTTCCGGCAGCCGGTCGAGGGTGCCGAAGACTGGGTTCACCTCCGCAAGCCGGTTACGCACTTGAGTCAGGCTGTCATAAGGCAGCTTCCGGCCGATCGTCTCGCTGAAGGCACGAATGATCCGCCAGTCTTCCCGCGCATCGCCGGGCGGAAACACCGCCATACGGGCCCGCTGCACGCGCCCTTCCGTGTTCACATAGGTCGCGTTCTTCTCGGTATACGCAGCCCCCGGCAGAATGACGTCGGCACGATGGGCCGCACGGTCACCATGATGGCCCTGATACACAACGAAGGCGCCGTTGTCTGCATCGGGACCCAGCTGCGACACGTCGAATTCATCCGCGCCGTATAGCCAGACCAGCTTGACGGCGCCGGACTGGGCGCCGTCCAGAATACCGGGAAGATCGCGGCCGCCTTCGCCCGGCATGAAGCCCAAGTCCAGCGCACCCACGCGGCCCGCGGCCGTATGCAGCACGTTGAAACCGTTCCATCCCTCTTTGACCGCGCCGTACGTCTCTGAGATCGAGCGCGCCATAGCCAGCACGGCGGCACCGTCAGACCGCGTCAGGGCACCCATGCCGACAATCACCATCGGATGCTCGGCAGCCTTCAGAACGTCGGCGAAGGCATTCTTGCCCTGCGCAATCGACTCCAGAGTACGAGGGCCGGCGCCCAAATGCTCTTTACGATAGGTCAGATCCACATCCGGGCCGACAACGCCGACCTTCAACGCCCCGATCTGTCCGCCCAAAAGCCAGCGCTTGCGAATGCGCGCATTGACCATCGGCGCTTCCCAGCGGGGGTTCGTCCCCACCAGCAGGATCGCATCTGCCGACTCGATGCCGGCAATGCCGGTGTTGAAGATGTAGCCCGACCGAGGGCCCTCGCCGATCTTCGCGCCGTCCTGGCGGCAGTCCAGGTTGGGGGAGCCCAGCGAGGCCATCAGATCCTTCAGGGCCATCAGTCCTTCGGCATCGGCGAGGTCGCCGGCAATGGCCGCAATCTCCTCGCCTTTCAGGCCCGACAGCCTGTCGGCAACGGCGGCGAACGCTTCGGGCCATGTGGCCGGCTGCAGGCGCCCGTCCTTACGGACATAGGGCCTGTCCAGCCTCTGGCGTTTCAGCCCGTCACAGGCGAACCGCGTCTTGTCGCTGATCCACTCCTCGTTCACGTCCTCATGCAGGCGCGGCAGCACGCGCATGACCTCGCCGCCGCGGCTGTCGATGCGGATACTGCTGCCGACAGCATCCATGACATCGATGGAGTCCGTGCGCTTCAGCTCCCACGGCCGGGCCGCGAACGCATAGGGCTTGGAAGTCAGAGCCCCGACGGGGCAGACATCGATCAGATTGCCCGAAAGCTCCGAGGTGATCGCGCTCTCGATATAGGTGCCGATCTCCATGTGCTCGCCACGGCCGGTCGCGCCCAGCTCCTCCACCCCGGCGATTTCGTTGGCGAAGCGGATGCAGCGCGTGCAGTGGATGCAGCGGGTCATGAAGGTCTTGATCAGCGGACCGAGATACTTTTCCTTCACCGCCCGCTTGTTTTCCTGATAGCGGCTGTGATCCAGACCATAGGCCACCGCCTGATCCTGCAGATCGCATTCCCCGCCCTGATCGCAGATCGGGCAATCCAGCGGGTGGTTGATCAGCAGGAACTCCATGACGCCTTTGCGCGCCTTTTTGGTTAGTTCGCTGTCGGTGTGGATGACCATGCCATCGGTCGCCGGATTGGCGCAGGAGGCAATGGGCTTGGGCGAACGCTCCAGTTCCACCAGGCACATGCGGCAGTTGGCGGGGACGGATAGACGGTCGTGGAAGCAGAACCGGGGAATCTCGATGCCGAGGCGCTCGCAGGCCTGCAGCACCGACGTGCCCGGTTCGACCTCGATCTCGATGCCGTCGATCGTTAGCTTAGGCATCGCTTCCTCCTCACATCCACGTCGATCGGCGGCCCGTCGTGCCGCTTTGTCCGCAGGGCCGCGGTCAGGCCGCGCGAGCCTGAGCCTCGCGTCGGTAGGCCTGAATGCGGCGCTCAAGTTCCGGGCGGAAATGGCGGATCAACCCCTGTACAGGCCAGGCGGCTGCATCGCCGAGGGCGCAGATGGTATGGCCTTCGATCTCCTTCGTCACCTCATAGAGCGTGTCGATCTCCTCGACCGTCGCTTGGCCCTTACCCATGCGCCTCAGCACCCGCCACATCCAGCCAGTTCCCTCGCGGCAGGGGGTGCACTGGCCGCAACTCTCATGCATGTAGAAATGCGCCAGCCGCACGATCGCTTCGACAATGTCTGTCGACCGGTCCATGACGATGACGCCCGCCGTTCCAAGCGCCGTCTTGACGTCGCGGAGGCTATCGAAATCCATCAAGACCGTATCGCAGATATCCTTCGGGATGACCGGAACGGACGAGCCGCCGGGGATCACGCCCAAGAGGTTGTCCCAGCCACCGCGCACCCCACCGGCATGGCGGTCGATCAGCTCTTTCAACGGAATACCCAGCTCTTCCTCAACATTGCACGGCTGGGTGACATGCCCGGATATGCAGAACAGCTTGGTGCCGCAATTCTTGGGCCGGCCGAGCGCGCCGAACCACTCGCCGCCGCGGCGCAGGATTTCCGGCACGACCGCGATCGTTTCGACATTGTTGACCGTGGTCGGGCATCCGTAGAGTCCGGCCATCGCCGGAAACGGCGGCTTGTTGCGGGGTTGCCCCTTCTTGCCTTCCAGGCTCTCCAGAAGCGCCGTTTCCTCGCCGCAAATATAGGCGCCCGCTCCGCGATGCAGATAGACGTCATAGTCATAGCCGCTGCCGCAGGCGTTCTTGCCCAACAGGCCAGCGTCATAAGCTTCGTCGATCGCGACCTGTACCGCCGAGCCCTCGTTATAGAACTCGCCACGTATGTAGATGTAGCAAGCGCTCGCCCCCATGCCGACGCCGGACAGCAGCGCGCCTTCCAGCAGCCGATGCGGGTCGTAGCGCAGGATCTCGCGGTCCTTGCACGTGCCGGGCTCGGACTCATCGGCGTTGATGACAAGGTAGCTCGGCCGGCCGTCCTTGCTCTGCTTCGGCATGAACGACCATTTCAGACCGGTGGGGAACCCGGCCCCGCCCCGACCCCGCAGACCCGATATCTTGACCTGTTCGACGACTTCGTCGCGGCCGAGCGCCACCAATGCCTTGGTGTTGTCCCAGATGCCCCGCTGGCGGGACGCCTCCAGATCGGCGCCGTACCAGCCGTAGAGGTTGGTGAAGATGCGATCTTCGTCGCGCAGCATCGCCCTACCCCTTGTCCTTCTTGGTGCCGCCGTCGGTTTCCGGTCTTGGCCGTGCCTTCAGCATCGTTGTCGGCCCGGATGCCGCCTCGCTACCGCGCCGCCCCGTCTGCGATCCGATGGCCGGCCGCTCGCCGTTCTTCAGCGCGTCCATCAGCGCCACGGTCCTGTCGTAGTCGAGATCTTCGTAGTAGTCGTCGTTTACCTGGACCATCGGCGCATTCACGCAAGCGCCTAGGCATTCGACTTCGACGACCGTGAAGTCACCGGACGTCTCACCAACGCCGGCACCTGTGGCGTCCTTGATGGCCCGTGTTATCTCGTCGGAGCCGCACAGCCAGCATGGCGTGGTCCGACAGACCTGCACGAAGTGCTTCGCCACCGGCGTCTTGTTGTACATGGTGTAGAAGCTTGCGACCTCGTACACGCGGATCCGCGGCATCTCCAACAGCTCTGCCACATGGTCCATGGCCGCCCGGGGCAGCCAGTTGCCGTTCTGCCGCTGCGCCAGATCCAACAGCGGCATCACCGCGCTCTGCTGCCGGGCCTCCGGATAACGGGCGATGATCTCTTTGGCGCGCTTCAAGTTGTCTGCCGTGAAGGCGAAGCTCGCCGGCTGCTCGACCTCGGCCTGCGATGTCGCGGTCGTCATCGATCGATCTCTCCGAAAACGATATCGGTCGCGCCGATGATCGACACCACATCGGCCAGCATGTGGCCCTTGGACATGAGGTCCAGCGCCTGCAGATGGACGTAGCCGGGCGAGCGGATGTGGCAGCGATAGGGCTTGTTGGTGCCGTCGCTGACGACATAGACGGCGAACTCGCCCTTCACGGACTCAACGGCCGAGTAGGTCTCGCCGGCCGGCACGTGATAGCCCTCGGTGTAGAGCTTGAAGTGGTGGATCAGGGCCTCCATCGACCGCTTCATCTCACCGCGCGGCGGCGGCGACACCTTGTGGTCGATGGCCTTGACCGGCCCATCCTTCGGCATCTCCGTCAGGCACTGCCGCATGATCCGCAACGATTGGCGCATCTCCTCCATCCGCACCAGATAACGGGCGTAGCAATCGCCGGTCGTGCCGGTGGGGATATCAAAGTCCATGCGGTCGTAGACGTCGTAGGGCTGCGCTTTGCGTAGGTCCCACGGCACGCCGGAGGCGCGCAGCATCGGGCCGGAAAAGCCCCAACCCAGCGCATCGTCCCGGCTGACGACGCCGATATCGACCGTCCGCTGCTTAAAGATGCGGTTTTCCGTCAGCAGGCCTTCCAGCTCCTCCAGAAACTTCGGGAGGCGCTCGGTATAGGCCCAGATATCGTCAGCCAGTCCGGCGGGCATATCCTGATGCACGCCGCCCGGCCGGAAATACGCGCAGTGCATGCGCGCGCCGGAAACGCGCTCACAGAATTCGAACAGAACCTCGCGCTCTTCGAACGCCCAGAGCGACGGGGTTGTCGCCCCAACATCAAGGGCAAAGGTCGTAACGTTGAGAAGATGGTTCAAGATCCGCGTGATCTCTGAGAAGAGGACGCGAATGTACTGACCCCGCTCCGGCACCCGCACGCCCAAGAGCTTCTCCACCGCCAGGGCGAAGGCGTGCTCCTGACACATGGGCGCCATGTAGTCCAGGCGGTCGAAATACGGAACGGCCTGCAGATAGGTCTTGTACTCGATCAGCTTTTCCGTGCCGCGGTGCAACAGCCCGATATGGGGGTCCGCCCGCTCTACCACCTCGCCGTCCATCTCAAGGACCAGCCGCAACACGCCGTGGGCTGCCGGATGCTGCGGCCCGAAATTGACCGAGTAGGGCCGGATCTTGACGCCAGCCTCGGGCGCCTCGGTCGTCGTCATGGCGCCGCCTTTCCGTCTTCGGTCTCTTGATCGGCCTTCTCGTCACCGGGCAGATGCACCGTCGTCATCCCTTCCCAGGGGCTCAGGAAGTCGAAGACGCGGAAGTCCTGCTGCAGCTGGACCGGTTCGTACACCACGCGCTTCTGTTCTTCGTCGTATCTGAGCTCAGTGTACCCGGTCAGCGGAAACTCTTTGCGCAGCGGATGCCCGTCGAAGCCGTAATCGGTCAGGATGCGCCGCAGATCCGGATTGTCTGAGAAGAAGATGCCGAACAGGTCCCACGCTTCCCGCTCAAACCAAGTTGCCGTCGGAAACACGCCGGCAACCGACGGGACGGGCGTGTCTTCGTCCGTCGTCACCTTCACGCGGATGCGCTGATTGTGCTTCAGGCTCAGCAGGTTATAGACGACGTCGAAGCGCTCCTCACGCTCCGGATAATCGGCGCCGCACAAATCCATGAGCTGCGAGAACTGGCAATTGGCATCGTCACGCAAGAAAGTGAGCACCCGGACGATGGCCCCTCTGCGGGCGCGCACGATCAGCTCGCCGCAGACCATGTCATGCCCGATGACATCCGGGTCCAACTGTCCGAGATAGTCTGCCAGATCACGCAGTGTCGGTAGCGCCATGGCGCCTGTCCCTGGGTTCTTGGCCGTGCCCTACCGGCAGCGGCGTCTAGCGGGCGATCCGCCCGCCGCGGCGGATCTTCTTCTGAAGCTGGATGATGCCGTAGACAAGCGCTTCGGCCGTCGGCGGACATCCCGGTACATAGATGTCGACGGGGACAATGCGGTCGCAGCCCCGCACCACCGAATACGAATAGTGATAGTAGCCGCCGCCGTTTGCGCAGGAGCCCATGGAGATTACCCAACGCGGCTCCGGCATCTGGTCGTACACCTTGCGCAGCGCCGGCGCCATCTTGTTGGTCAGAGTGCCTGCCACGATCATGACGTCGGATTGCCGCGGGCTGGGGCGCGGGATGACACCCAGCCGGTCGAGATCGTACCGGGCCATGTAGGAATGGATCATCTCAATCGCGCAGCACGCGAGGCCGAACGTCATCGGCCACAGAGAGCCGGTGCGAGCCCAGGCCAGGAGGGCATCCATAGTCGAGACCAGGAACCCCTTGTCCTGAAGCTCTGCGGCTGCCGCCTTGATCAGCGCATCCTGATCGGCCCCGGGCGGGATCGGCTGGCCGACGCCGACGGGCCCCGCTGGTGCGGTACCCCCGGTGCTCACTCCCATTCCAGGGCCCCCTTCTTCCATTCGTAGATGAAACCGATCGTCAGGATTGTGAGGAATATCATCATCGAGACGAAGCCGAACATTCCGATATCCCCGAGTGCCGTCGCCCACGGAAACAGGAACGCCACCTCAAGGTCGAAAATGATGAACAGGATGGCCACAAGGTAGAAGCGGACGTCGAACTTGGACCGGGCGTCATCATACGCTTCGAACCCGCATTCATATGCCGACAGCTTCTCAGCATCCGGCTTCTGCGGACCCAGTACATACGACATGCCGACCATCGCGATTGTCATGGCGATCGCAATCGCGAGAAACAAAAGGATCGGCAAATATTCGATAAGCAAGTCTTCCGTCATGGCGCCCTCGCCGCCGCCACATCCAAGATCAGCAGCATCGCGGAAAAACCGTGGAAATCAAGGGCGCAAGACACCCGCTGCCCCGGTTTCCGAGGCCCTATATAGAGCGCCGCCCACGTCAAGCAAAGCTCTATCGTGCCGCACCCGCCGACCGCTAGGCGCTTTGCAAACGCTTCCTTCGGGCTGGATTGAACGACTGTCTGCGCAGATGGGACGGACGGGAGGTAATGGCGCGAGTGACGGGACTTGAACCCGCGGCCTCCGGCGTGACAGGCCGGCGCTCTAACCAACTGAGCTACACCCGCAATACTAACGGCGCGATGGAACCGCCATCCCGCCGCAAGGGACGTCTCTTACGCCTGTGCTGCAGAGACTGTCAAGCCAAGCGGTACGTCCGCAATCCGGTTAGCTTCCGGCGAACCGTTCGCGTCCCTCTGATGATCCTATAACGCCTCATTACCGCTTTCGCATGGCGGCCCGATAGCGCTCCACCAAGTCCCGGGTCAAAGTCTGCGCCTCGTGCCATTCGCGGTAGGCGGCATCTTCCCGGGACAGGGACTCTTCAGGGGCGTCGATTCCGTCCATCTCGAAGGGGGCGTTGAGTTGCACGGCAACGAGGTAGCGCTGATGTGCCTCTGCCTCGCGCCTCAGCGCATCTTCAATACGCTCTTTCCACGATTGGCGCTCCATCATCGCCATCCCCGGACTCTGGAAATACTGATTGGGACCGACCGCTGCTGCACCGGTCAGCCTATGGTGGGCGATGACGGATTCGAACCGCCGACCCTCTCGGTGTAAACGAGATGCTCTTCCAGCTGAGCTAATCGCCCACGGGACGGCTAACCTCGGCGACGGCGCCCATCTCGGGGCGCCGTGCCTATCGCGCTTCGGATAGCGGCCGGTGCTCTGAAGCCCGCCGGCGCCCTAAGTCGCTCAGTTGAGGGAGTCCTTAAGCCCCTTGCCAGCTTTGAACTTCGGCTGGCGTGAGGCCGGGATGTCGATCTTCTCGCCGGTGCGCGGATTGCGGCCTTCGGAAGCCGCCCGGTCAGCCACGCTGAACGTGCCGAACCCAACCAGCCGAACCTCGTCGCCCCGCCGCAGCGTCTCAGTGATCCCATCGAACACGGCATCGACAGCCTTGGTCGCGTCGCCTTTGCTCAGTCCCGCTGAGTCTGCCACATGAGCTACAAGATCGTTCTTATTCACGTCGCGCCCCCCTTCTTCCAATGATGGGCAAGGTTGTACCGTCGGCTGTTCGGCCCAGGCATCCGACCCGCTTGATGGTCGCCTCTGGTAAGGAGGGACGCAAACGACGGTGCCTGCAAGTGGGCCCCGGCACAGCGATATTCCGCCCGGAGCCCAGCCTGTAATCCTGCAGCCTTGAGGTTCCCTTACTCTGTGCGGTGATCCGGCGCAACGCTTCAGTGGCGAAGCACGGCCTCGTCATCACCCTCTCCGCCCACGGAAGGGACCTGATCGACAGCCTCTGGCTCCTCCCACTCGATCGCTTCGAGCGGCTCGGTCAGCGCTTCCTTGAGCACGTCGTCGACCATGCTGGCAGAGACGATGGTAAGACCGCGCTTCACGTTGTCGGGGATCTCTGCCAGGTCCTTCTCGTTATCCTTCGGAATTATAACGGTTTTCAGACCTCCACGCAGCGCGGCCAGCAGCTTTTCCTTCAATCCGCCGATGGGCAGAACGCGACCGCGCAGCGTGACCTCGCCGGTCATGGCGATGTCCCGACGCACCGGAATTCCCGTCAAGACGGACACGATGGACGTCACCATGGCGACACCGGCGCTCGGACCGTCTTTCGGCGTCGCTCCCTCCGGCACATGCACATGTATGTCCTTACGGGCAAAAAGCGGTGGCCGAATGCCGAAAGCGACGCTCCGCGCCTTCACGAAGGTCTCTGCGGCCTGCACTGATTCGCGCATGACGTCGCCGAGTTTGCCGGTCGTCGTGATCCTTCCCTTGCCCGGAACCATTGCCGCTTCGACCGACAGCAGCTCTCCACCGACCTCGGTCCAGGCCAAACCGGTCGTGACACCGACCAGATCCTCCGCCTCGACCTCGCCGAAACGGAAGCGCCGGACACCAGCGAACTTCTCAAGATTGCGGCGCGAGACCGTGATCTTGTCGATCTTCTTGCTGAGGATCTCCCGCACGCCCTTACGCGCCAGGCTGGCCAGCTCACGCTCGAGGTTCCGCACGCCGGCCTCACGCGTGTAGTAGCGGATCAGGTCGCGGACCGCCTCATCGGAGATCGACCATTCGCCCTTCTTCAGCCCATTGGCCTTCAGCACCTTCGGCATCAGGTGCCGCTTGGCGATCTCCAGCTTCTCGTCTTCCGTGTAGCCCGGGATGCGGATGATCTCCATCCGGTCCATCAACGGCTGCGGCATGCGCAGCGTGTTGGCCGTACAGATGAACATCACATCTGACAGGTCGTAATCGACCTCCAGGTAGTGATCATTGAAGGTGTGGTTCTGTTCGGGGTCCAGCACCTCCAACAGGGCGGACGACGGATCGCCGCGCCAGTCGGCGCCCAGCTTGTCGACCTCATCCAGCAGGAACAGCGGATTGGACGTCTTGGCCTTCTTCATGCCTTGCACGATCTTGCCGGGCATGGAGCCGATATAGGTGCGCCGGTGGCCGCGGACTTCCGCCTCGTCCCGCACACCACCCAGCGACATGCGTACGAAGTTGCGACCGGTCGCCCGCGCAATGGACCGGCCGAGCGACGTCTTGCCGACACCGGGAGGGCCGACCAGACACAGGATCGGACCCTTCAGCTTGTTCATCCGCTGCTGGACTGCGAGGTACTCCAGGATCCGTTCCTTGACCTTTTCCAGCCCGAAATGATCGTCGTCCAGCACCGACTCTGCCAGGGACAGATCCTTCTTCACCTTACTGCGCTTCTTCCACGGAATGGACAGCATCCAGTCCAGGTAGTTGCGAACAACTGTCGCCTCCGCCGACATGGGGCTCATATTGCGCAGCTTCTTCAGCTCCTGCAGGGCCTTGTCGCGGGCTTCCTTGGTGAGCTTGGTCTTGTTGATCCGGTCTTCCAGTTCCTGCAGCTCGTCGCGGCCGTCCTCGCTCTCGCCCAGTTCTTTCTGAATCGCCTTCAACTGCTCGTTCAGGTAGTATTCGCGCTGCGTCTTTTCCATCTGGCGCTTCACGCGGCTGCGGATGCGCTTTTCCACCTGCAGCACGCCGATCTCGCCTTCCATGAAGCCGTAGACCCGCTCCAGCCGCTGACCGACGGAGGATGTCTCCAGAAGCTGCTGCTTCTCCGGAATCTTCAACGAGAGATGGGAAGCGATCGTGTCCGCGAGCTTGCTCGGGTCGTCGATCTGGTTGACCGAAACCAGCACTTCCGGCGGGATCTTTTTGTTCAGCTTGATGTACTGCTCGAACTGGGCGATCGCCGCCCTGGCGAGTGCCTCCAGTTCCTTCGCCTCACCGACCTCATCGTCGACGATGTCCGCGAAGGCCTGGAAAAACGACTGGTTGTCGGTATAGCGGACAATCTGCGCGCGGCGGCCGCCCTCGACCAAAACTTTGACCGTCCCGTCAGGCAGCTTCAGCAGCTGCAGAACCGTGCCCACCGTGCCGACGCTGAAGATGTCCTCCGGCGTGGGGTCGTCCTGTGCCGCGTTCTTCTGGGTGACCAGCAGGATCTGCTTGTCGTCCTTCATCACGTCTTCCAGTGCCCGCACCGACTTTTCGCGGCCCACGAACAGGGGCACGATCATGTGCGGGAAGACGACGATGTCTCTCAGGGGCAGGACGGGATATGCAGATCCGGAATGCAACTCGAGCATCATTCAGGCCTCTTTAGGCCGGCCTCGTGGGATGAGCACCGGCATTTGGACAAAAGCGGGCAATCTGCCCCGACGGGGGCGGCGACAGCGGCCCGGGTGTCTCGATAACGTTGGCCCCCGTCGCCCGACCTTCAAGTCCGCGCTGCAGCCGGCGCGCCCCAAACCGTCAGCGGCCAGCGATGCCGCCGAAATTGTTCAACCTTAAGCACTTGGTGCGATATCGCTTCGCTTCTCGGAATAAATCATCAGCGGCTTCGCCCTCGACTCCACGACTTCCCGGTTGACGACGATTTCCTCGACGCCATCCATTCCGGGCAGATCAAACATGGGATCGAGCAGAATTCCTTCCATGATCGAGCGCAGCCCTCTGGCACCGGTCTTGCGCTCTATCGCTTTTCTAGCAATGCTCCGCAGCGCCTCTTCGGCGAAGGACAGCCTGACATCCTCCATCTCGAACAGGCGCTGATACTGCTTGATCAGAGCGTTCTTCGGCGTTGTCAGGATCTCCACCAACGCGTCTTCGTCGAGATCCGTCAGCGTCGCCACGACCGGCAACCGGCCAACGAATTCGGGGATCAGGCCGAATTTCAGCAGATCTTCCGGCTCGATGTCCCGCAAGACCTCGCCTGTCTGCCGTTCGTCGGGGGCCCTCACATCCGCGCCGAAGCCGATCGAGGTGCCGCGTCCGCGCTGGGCGATGATCTTCTCCAGCCCCGCAAACGCGCCGCCGCAGATGAACAGGATGTTGGTCGTATCGACCTGCAAGAACTCCTGCTGCGGATGCTTGCGCCCGCCTTGGGGTGGGACGGATGCAATCGTGCCTTCCATGATCTTCAGCAGCGCCTGCTGAACGCCCTCACCCGAGACATCCCGCGTGATAGAGGGGTTGTCCGACTTGCGGCTGATCTTGTCGACCTCGTCGATGTAGACGATGCCGCGCTGCGCGCGCTCAACGTTGTAGTCGGCCGACTGCAGCAGCTTCAGGATGATGTTCTCCACATCCTCGCCGACATAGCCGGCTTCCGTCAGCGTCGTTGCGTCCGCCATGGTGAAGGGTACGTCGATGATCCGCGCCAGGGTCTGTGCCAGCAGCGTCTTGCCGCAGCCGGTCGGGCCGATCAGCAGGATATTCGACTTCGCCAGCTCCACCTCGCCGTTCTTCTGGCCGTGCGCGAGCCGCTTGTAGTGGTTGTGGACGGCGACGGACAGAACGCGCTTAGCGTGGTCCTGGCCGATCACATAGTCGTCCAGCACTTTCTGGATGTCGCGCGGGGTGGGAACGCCATCCCGGTTCTTCACCAGGGTGGTCTTGTTCTCCTCCCGGATGATGTCCATGCACAGCTCGACGCATTCGTCGCAGATGAACACCGTGGGTCCGGCAATGAGTTTCCGCACCTCGTGCTGGCTCTTGCCGCAGAAGGAGCAGTAGAGAGTGTTCTTCGAATCGCCGCCGCTGGCCTTGCTCATACCTACACCATCTAGGGGCTTGCCGACCTCAAGCCAAGTCCAACCTCGCAGTCGACCCAGCCCGGTCCGCCGGCGTCAGTTCGACAAGAGCCGAGGTATCGCTTCCATCCCTACTTCAGGCCCTGCCGCCCACACAACCATGGACTTCATCATATCTTTCACAATCGGATCAACAGGTGCTTAACGCGATCCCTTGAGCGCCTCGGCCCCGTCCGCCTTCGGGCGGCTGACGACAACCTCGTCGACGATGCCGAATTGCTTGGCCTCTCCGGCCGTCAGAAACTTGTCCCGCTCCACAGAGCTCTCGATCACATCCAGCGGCTGGCCGGTGTGCTTCACATAGATCTCGTTCAGCCGCCGGCGCAGATTGATGATCTCGCGAGCCTGGATCTCGATATCGCTGGCCTGGCCCTGCGCACCGCCGCTCGGCTGATGCACCATGATCCGGCTGTTGGGCAGCGCGAAGCGCTTGCCGGGCGTGCCCGCCGCCAGCAGCATCGATCCCATCGACGCCGCCTGACCGATGCACACCGTGGAAATCTCAGGGCGGATGTACTGCATCGTGTCGTAGATCGCCAAACCGGACGTGACGATGCCGCCCGGCGAGTTGATGTAGAAGGCGATGTCCTTCGTCGGGTTCTCCGATTCCAGGAACAGCAGCTGTGCGCAGACCAGGCTCGCGATCTCGTCGAAGACAGGCCCGGTCAGGAAGATGATGCGGTCCTTCAGCAGGCGGGAATAGATGTCATAGGCCCGTTCGCCACGATTGGTCTGTTCAACGACCATCGGGACAAGGGCGTTCATGCGCGGTGAGTCGAACTCTCTCATTTGGTGCCTCGGGCCTTCACGATGACGGGCTGCCGGCGCATCATCGGGACTGGTCGTCTTCGACGTCATCCGCGGCCGGTTGATCCTCTTCGGCCGGTTCGGGCGACATCTCGCTGGGGGTGGCTGACATTGGCGTATCGTCTTCCGGCTCGCGAAGCAACTCCTCCGCCGTCACGGTCGTCTCGGAGACGTCAGCCAGTTCGACGATATAGTCCACCACCTTGTCTTCGAGCACCCTCTCCCTGAGCTGTTCAACGGCCGAGGGGATCTGTCGATACGCCTCGTAGATCTGCTTCTCCTGCCCCGGAAACTTCATCGCTTCGGCAATCAGGGCCGAGTTCAGCTCTTCACTCGAAACCGTGATGCCGCTGCTCTTGCCGACATTCGCCAGCAGTAGTCCCAGCCGAACCCGCCGTTCGGCGATCGCACGATACTCTGCGCGCAGCTCATCGTCCGGCTTCGCCAAGTCGGGATCGGCGGCCTCCGCGCCTTCGGACTGACGTTCACGCGCGCTCTCGATCTGCTTCCAGATGCCTTCGAAATCCGCGTCGACAAGCCGCTGCGGCACCGGGAAGTCGAACACGCCTGCCAACTTGTCCAGCAGTTGGCGCTTAAGCCGCTCACGCGCGAGGCGCCCCAGTTCGCGCTCGTGGCGCGACCGCAAGGTCTCCCGCAGCTCTTCAAGGCTCGACAACCCCAGTTCGGTTGCCAGGGCATCGCCCTCAGGCGCGCTCGCCGGTGCCTGCACCTCTTTGACAGTCACCGTGTAGGCGACGTCGCGACCGGCAAACTCCGGATTGGGGTGATTGTCCGGAAACGGGACAGATGCGGACCGTTCATCCCCGGCCTGCGTGCCGGCCAGCGCCGACTCCACGGTCTCCGGCAAGGTGCCCGACCCCAACTCCAGCCGGAAATCCGTCACCGGTTCATCAACAGCCGAACCGCCTTCGACGCTCAGCCGGTAATCGACGACAAGAAGGTCGCCCTCCTCAGACGGCCTGGGGTCGGCCAGAGGCTCGTAGCGCTTGTTGGCCGATGCGATCCGCGCAACGTCCTCATCGACCATCTCGTCCGTGACATCTGCCGACATCCGTTCAAGCGACAGTGTCGCGAAGTCGAACTCGGGGATGTCGGGCATTACGTCGACGGCGAGCGTGAACGCCAGATCGCCGTCGGCGGCGGCATCGCTCTGCAGCTGCACGTCCGGCCGGTAAGCGGCCTCCAGCCCCCGATCGCTCAGGGTCTTTCGGCTCTGCTCGTCCACAAGTTCCTGCAGCACTTCGCCGCGCACGGCCGTGCCGAACCGCTGCCGGACGATCTGCATGGGAACCTTGCCCGGCCGGAAGCCCGGCAACTTGACCTCGCGTGCCAATGTCTGCAGCCGCTTGGTCATGGACTCTTCAATGGTTGCCGCCGGGACGACAATACTGAATTCGTGCCGAAGCCCTTCGGCCTTGGTCTCTGTCACTTGCATCGGAAGGATACGCTTGTCTTTCTTGGCATGAAGGCGTGTGAGCGGTGCTGGCCCCCGCAACGCGTGCCCCAGATGCCCGAATGGTGCGGGCGGAGGGATTTGAACCCCCACGACTTAAAGTCACTGGAACCTAAATCCAGCGCGTCTACCAATTCCGCCACGCCCGCCTCGGCCAACTGGGGCGGCCGATTGCGGGCCGCTCTCGCATGGGCGGGGTCTAAAGCATCGCACGCGCCGGAGCAAGCGGGGCCGCATCCGGCCCAGCGACAACATCCGTGCCGATCAGGCCATTACCTGATCGCGATAAAGCTCCGTGAAGGCGCTGAGAGCCAGCGTGCGGTCCTCCGCCGGGTCGCTGCGTCTCTCCGGTCTCGCGAAGCTCAGCTTGTATCGCACGTGGGGGATACCCGCACGGTCCGGAATGACCGACAGCACCTCAACCGTCTCAGTCACCCGGCTGCCCCGTATCCGGCGATAGATGTTCCCGCTCAGAACATCGGATTTCTGTGATCGCCCGAACCACATTCCTCGAACTCCTCGCGCCGCTCGGCGCCTGAACCCTTCCTTTCGTCGAGGATCGACTGCCACGCCCGCACAATGACGCCGGAAGGGTAAACAAATCGAAAATTCGGCTTGTCGGAGAGTACGATTCTGACACGAAGCTGGGCGCTCCGTGTCGGCTTGATTCGCTCAACTGGGCAAGGCTGTCAAGGCTCGCGGGAGGGCCGAGACGATGTCTTCGGCAACCAGCCCAAGACCAAAGGTCGCAGCAGCTGCGCCATGCAACCAGGCCCCTGCGGCTGCTGCCGGAAAAGCCGCTGTTTCCTTGGCGAGCAGGGCCGCCACGATACCGGCCAGCACGTCGCCGGACCCGGCCGTGGCCAGCGTGACCGGCGCATTGGTGTTCAATGCGACCTGCCCGTCGGGACCGGCGACCACGGTATCGGCCCCCTTCAACAGAACAACGGCACCGGTGGTTTGCGCGGCCGTCCGCGCACGCGTCACCTTGTCGCCGCTGAGGTCGGGGAAAAGCCGGGCGAACTCCCCCTCATGCGGGGTCAGTACGGTCTTCGCGTGTGCGGCGTCACAGAAGCTGTCGAGGTCGCCGCCGAAGACCGACAAGGCGTCGGCATCCAATACGACGCTCTTCTGCGTGGCCAGGACGCCAAGCACCCTTTGCTTCAGCGAGTCGGTGCGCCCGGCACCCGGCCCGATCAGCACCGTCGTGATCCGTGGGTCGGCCAGCAGGCCTTCCCAGTCTTCCTCAGGTGCCACGATGTTGCCCGGATCGCCGCCGGCGTAGATCGCCATGCCATCGGCGGACGCGGCGACCGTCACCAGGCCCGCACCCGCCCGCCGCGCCGCCTGGGCAGCAAGTCGGGCCGCGCCGGTCATGGGGCCGCCACCCCAGATCAACGCGTGCCCGCGGCTGTACTTGTGGCTGTCCGCTGCCGGTGGTCGAACGGACACTCCCCATAACTCGGGACCGTTCTCATCCGCTGATGGGGCGATCTCGTCCAGCACACCCTCCGGAATGCCGATATCGGCAACGATTACGTCTCCGCAGAGGCCGCGTCCGGGATACAGCACGTGGCCCGGCTTCTTGCGGAAGAACGTCACAGTCAGCGCGGCGGATGCTGCGGCGCCCCAGATCTCTCCGGTATCGCCATTGACGCCGCTGGGCATATCCACGGCGATGCTTGTGAGCGCCCTCGCGGCAACCGCGCTCACGATCTCCGCCGCTGTTCCGTCCAGCGGACGCGCCAAGCCAGCCCCGAACAGAGCGTCGATCACAAGGGGGCCATCGTCCAGCAGCGGCAAGCCGCACGGTTCGACCGGCCCTGACCACGCGGCGGCGGCCAGAGCGGCGTCCCCCCTTAGCCGTTCGCGGGACCCCAGAAGCCCGATCCGTACGGGCCATCCGGCTGCATTCAGAAGCCGGGCGACGACGAACCCATCCCCGCCATTGTTGCCCGGACCGCAGAGCACTGCCGTAGGTTGCGGTCTGTGCCGATCCATCACGGAACGCGCGATGGCTTGGCCCGCCGCCTCCATCAGCGCGATGCCGGGCGTGCCCTGTTCGATGGCCAGCGCGTCCGCGCGGCCCATTTCGGCAACGGTCAGAAGCGCATTACCGCGCATCGTCCGTGCCGTCAGTCCGATTGCGGAACTGCCGAACCTCGCCGGCAGCCGCTTGGGCGAGGAAGGTCGTATCTATGCTGGCGAACACGAGATCGTGCCCGTCGGCCGCCATCTCCGCCGCTGAGCGGCCGAGCGAGCCGATGCCGGCAAGCCAGACGCCGCTGTCTTTAATCAGGCGTTCCGCCTTGGTCACGAGCGCGGCGACCTCGGGATCGTTGAACTGGGCGAACCGGCCGATGCTGCCTGATAGATCGGTCGGTCCGACCACAAGCATGTCGACGCCTTCGACAGCGGCGATCTCTGGGATTGCGCCAACCGCCGCTGCGGATTCGATCTGGCAGATGACGATCAGGTTGTCGTTCACAGTCTCGACATAGGCGGGCGCTGCCAGGCCATAATCACTGCCGCGTACAGAGCCGATGGCGGCTCCCCTCGTACCCTTCGGCGGATAGCGGGTTGCCGCCACGGCCGCCCTCGCCTCTTCGGCCGTTTCGATCGCCGGGAACATGATGCCCTCGGCACCAATATCCAGGACACGCTTAACCGCCACCGGGTCGTTCCAGGGCACACGCACGATACCGGCGCACGGTGATGCTGCTACCGCCTGCAGATGCCCAACGGTCTCGCGGATGCCGATGGGCGCATGCTCGTGGTCGATCAGAACCGCGTCGAACCCGGCAAGCGCGAAGATCTCGGTGACCATCGGGTCGCCGAAAGAGAGCCACATGCCGATGGCCGACCGGCCTTCGCGCAACGTCGTCAACAGCGGATTGGGCCGGTACATGGGACGCGGCGTCCCTTCACAGCAGCGGTGGACCGAGTTTGAACTTGTTTAAGGTGGGGCGATCGATGGGGTTCGAACCCACGACCACTCGGACCACAACCGAGGGCTCTACCACTGAGCTACGATCGCCACCGGGCCCTGCTGGCAGGGCAAAAGTGTATGCGCCAATGGAGTGGCGAGCGTCAACCCTTGCGGCGCCCGAGATGCGCGCCGGAGCCTGGACAACCCAGGGCTTCGGGATCAATCCTCAACAGATCGCGCCAGACCTTAAGCCTTCCAAAACTGTCACAAGAGGCCCGTCTCATGCTCGACCTCGCCCCGGGTGTAGCCCAGCTTGGTACCGAAAGCGCCTTCTCCGTGCTTGCGCGCGCAGGCGCGCTCGCCGCTGAGGGGCGCAGCATCGTCAATCTCGGCATCGGCCAGCCGGATTTTCGCACCGCAGATCACATCGTTGAGGCGGCGGTCAAGGCGCTCAGGGATGGCCATCACGGCTATACGCCGGCCCCCGGGATACCGGCTCTGCGTGAAGCGGTTGCGGCCTATCTTCATCGCCTATACGGCATCGAGGTCGATCCCGGCCGTGTGCTGTCCGTGCCCGGTGGCAAGGTGACCATGTGGTTCGCGATCTTGATGTTCGGCACGCCTGGCACGGAGATCCTGGTGCCCGACCCGGGCTTCCCCATTTATGCGTCCGCCGTCCGGTTCTCCGGCGCCATGCCAGTGTCGATTCCGTTGAGGGAGGAGAACGCCTTTGCCTGGACGGCCGACGATGTGCTGTCGCGGATCACGCCGCAGACACGCCTGATTATTCTCAACAGTCCAGCCAATCCGACCGGAGGCGTGGTCACAAAGGATGAAATCGACCGCCTGGTCGCCGGCCTTGAGCGGCATCCCGACGTCGCGGTGCTGAGCGACGAAATCTATAGCCGTATGACCTATGACGGCCGTGAGCACGTCACGCTGCTCGGCTATCCCTCGCTTCAGGACCGGCTGATCTTGCTGGACGGATGGTCGAAGACCTATGCGATGACGGGGTGGCGCCTCGGTTTTTCCGTCTGGCCGGCCTCGTTGTTCGATGCGGCGGAACGCCTGGCGGTCAACAGCCATTCCTGCGTAAATGCGTCTGCCCAACACGCCGGGATCGCCGCCCTGGAAGGCCCGCAGGACGCCGTCGCGCAGATGGTCGCTGCTTTCGCTGCACGCCGGCGCGGCGTGCTAGACGCGCTCAACCGGCTTGCGAACGTCACCTGCGCCGAACCCGGAGGCGCCTTCTACGCATTCCCGAACATGACGGCGACCGGCTGGCCGGCAGAAGCATTGCAACAGCGGCTTCTGGAAGATGCCGGTGTGGCGACGATCGCCGGGACAAGCTTCGGCGCCGCGGGCGAAGGATTCTTGCGTCTTTCGTATGCAAATACACTGGATGCAATTGAGGAAGGCGTTGCGCGGATCGGTGCTTGGCTGGAAGCCCACCCGGCATCGGACGGTGTCGCCTAAATTTTCATCATTTGCCGCCTATTTGGGCAACCAATAGAAACCTCTTTCGCCTAACGCTGCTGTGCCTCCCTGGTGGCAGAAGACGAAACGGGTTGGCACGGGACGTGCTAAGTGGTGCTTTGCGATGTGTCGCCCGGCATTGCCGCGCGGGACTGGATTTCCACCGTTAGAGCAATCCTGAGGCTCCATGAAGAAGGTCGAAGCCATCATCAAGCCGTTCAAGCTGGACGAGGTAAAGGAGGCACTGCACGAAGTCGGAATCAAAGGCATCACCGTGACCGAAGCGAAGGGTTTCGGGCGCCAGAAGGGCCACACGGAGCTTTATCGCGGTGCCGAATACGTCGTCGACTTCCTGCCGAAGGTTAAGGTGGAGGTCGTCATGGACAACGCGCTGGTCGAACGGGCCATCGAGGCCATTCAGACGGCCGCACAAACGGGCCGCATCGGTGACGGGAAGATTTTTGTGTCACCGGTGGAGGAAGTCGTGCGAATCCGCACCGGCGAGAAGGGGGCGGAAGCGATCTAGCCCCCGCTCGTCTTGTCACTGAACATGCCGGCAAGGGCAAGCGGCGCCGATATCCCCAAAGGCGCGGGCGACCGCCCGCGCACCCATCCGTAAAGACCACCAGAGCAGCCAGGAAAGAAGGATCATGGCCGACGAACATGTGAAAAAAGTGCTGGAGATGATCGAGGAGCACGACGTCAAGTACGTTGATTTCCGCTTCACCGATCCGCGCGGCAAGTGGCAGCACACCGCGCAGCATGTCAGCACGATCGACGAAGATGCGTTGACCGACGGGATTATGTTCGACGGCTCATCGATCGCGGGCTGGAAGGCGATCAACGAGAGCGACATGAACCTGATGCCGGACTGCGCGTCAGCGGTCATGGATCCGTTCACCGCGCAGCCGACGTTGATCCTGTTCTGCGACACACTGGAGCCGTCGACTGGCCAGCCCTATGAGCGGTGCCCGCGTTCGACCGCGCGCAAGGCCGAGCAGTACATGGCCTCACTCGGCATCGGCGATACGGCCGTGTTCGGCCCGGAGGCCGAGTTCTTCGTCTTTGACGACGTCAAGGTGAAGAGCGACATGAATGTCCAGTATTACGAGATGGACAGCGAAGAAGGCCCCTATAACTCCGGCCGCGACTACGAAGACGGCAACACCGGCCATCGTCCGGCCGTCAAGGGCGGCTATTTCCCCGTGCCGCCGGTAGATGGCGGTGCCGACCTTCGCTCGGAGATGCTGAGCACGATGGCCGAGATGGGCGTCACCGTGGAAAAGCACCACCACGAAGTGGCGCCGTCGCAGCATGAGCTTGGCATCAAGTTCGGCGAGCTGGTGTCCTGCGCCGACCAACTGCAGATCTACAAGTACTGCGTGCACATGGTCGCCCATTCCTACGGCAAGACGGCAACGTTCATGCCGAAGCCGATCAAGGGCGACAACGGCTCGGGCATGCATGTCCACCAGTCGATCTGGAAAGACGGCAAGCCGACCTTCGCCGGTTCGGGCTATGCCGATCTGTCGGAAACCGCGCTCTACTACATCGGCGGGATCATCCGGCATGCCCGCGCGATCAACGCGTTCTCGAACCCGACCACCAACAGCTACAAGCGGCTGATCCCCGGCTTCGAGGCACCGGTTCTGTTGGCCTATTCGGCGCGCAACCGCTCTGCATCCTGCCGCATCCCGCATGCGGCAAGCCCGAAGGGCAAGCGGGTGGAAGTCAGGTTCCCCGATCCGTCGGCGAACCCCTATCTCTCCTTCGCCGCTATGCTGATGGCCGGTCTGGACGGCATCCAGAACCGCATCCATCCGGGCGACCCGATCGACAAGAACCTCTACGATCTGCCGCCGGAAGAGCTGGCGGGCGTGCCCACCGTCTGCGGCTCCCTGCGGGATGCTCTGACGGCCCTGGAGAGCGACCACGAATTCCTGTTGAAGGGTGACGTGTTCTCTAAGGACCTGATCGAAGGGTACCTCGAGCTGAAATGGGAAGAGGTCTACGCCTTCGAGCACACGCCGCACCCGATCGAAGTGCAGATGTACTACAGCTGCTAGGCGCGGCCGATACGCCGAGGTTCAGCGTATGACATTGCCCGCCCTCGCCTCGCGCGGGGGCGGGTCTTCTTTGCGACCCTCGACCGATCCCGTCAGACGGCAGAGTCGCAGTCAGTCGACACGCGGCGAGGGCAGCGTGAACCCGAGAAACTGCTCAAGCCGTTCCGGCGGCTCCAGAAAGGCCACGCCGTACTCATTACGGTCTGACCAGACGACCTGGCAGGGAAAGTGCCCGATGCCGTCGATGGACAAGACCGCGCCGGGCATCCGCCGCAAGCGATGCGGCGCACGAATGCGGGCCCCCGTGAGGCCGACATTCTCAATCCAGCAGATGGTCGAGTCCCTGTTGGAGTAGATGCAGCCTTTCCAGTCCACATCCATGCGGGGATAGGCCCGACGGCATTCGACAAACGGGATGTCCATGCCCTCGATGAAGAGCTGATCGTCCATCAGTCGCCACTCCGAACAATCTCTTACAATCCGTAACAGGATAGACCAATTCAATGGTCATGCCGAATAAAATCTGTCACACACCTCTTACCTACCGGTAAACTGTGCGGTGGCTTAGGATTTGGAAAACATTAGATTGTAAACGAACAATAAAGTCGGCGGGGCCGATGTGCCCTCAATCTCGTCACCGCGGCAGCAGCACTTCAACCGTCGCCCCGCCATACTCATGCACGTTGTCGCGCGCCCGGATGGTCACTCGGTCGACAGTTTCGGGAATATCAACACCACTCAGGCTTCGGGTGAACGGCTGCTCGTTCTCATGCGGATGCAGCAGTTCTCGGCGCCCAAGCACTGTGCCGTCCGGGCCCAGCACCTCCCACGCGTCGGCGTAGTGGTCCCAGCCGGTGTCGCCGTGCCGAACAGTCACGGTGAACCGCCAAGTACCGTCAGGGGACTGCGTCGCCTCGGCCGAAACCACGTCGGCCTCGCCGGCCATGGCACCGGTCGACGCGAGTACACCGGCGGCCACCAAAGCCATCATCAACGATCGCATTCCAGCCCCCTGCCCCATCGCCGTGCGCCCCTAATGCTATGCCAGCGGTCCAAATCCCTGTCCAGACGGCGGCGGGCCGGCGGTTGTCAAATCCGCTGCTGAAGCCTTACGCTGCATTGGCCCCATCGGCGGACCACGGACAGCGACCCATGCCCCGCACCGACATTCGAAACATCATCCTGCACATGGCCGGCGATGCCGAACACATGGCACGGCTCGATTGCGGGCTGCGGTTGGCGAGCCGGTATGACGCCCATCTGGAAATCGCCTTCATGGTCAGCCCCGTCGGCATGCCGGCGGAGATCCAGGGCCGTGGCGCTTCGCCGGTCTATCTTGCCGAGGCGACGGAGATTGCGCGGGAACGGGCCGCAGAGATCCAGAAAGAGGTGATCTCACATTGCCGCAACGTCGGCGTGGAATGGACATGGGAAGTGCTGGAAGGCAAGCACAACGAGGCCCTGGCGGAGCGCAGCCTGTTTGCCGACGGTATCATCGTCAGTCAGAACCACGGGATCGACCCCGACGAACAGGTGACGCTTGAAGGGCCGGAAAACTTGATCAGTTTGGCGTCGTGTCCCGTGCTGGTGTTGCCGCGGGGCCGGAGCTTTCCCGATCCGGTGCGGCGCGTGATGGTTGCCTGGCGGGATTCACCGGAAGCCTGCCACGTGGTCCGCCGCGGCCGGGCGCTGCTGAACACGGCGGAGAAGATCTTTCTGCTGACCGTGGCCGATGTGAAATCGGGCGATGCCGGCCGTGACATCGTCGGCTACCTCCGGCGCCATGAGCTGGAGGTAGAAACGGTTCGTGATAGCGATACCCGCCATGTGGGTCGCGCGATCCTACGCCAGGCGGATGCGCTTGACTGCGACCTGATCATGATGGGGGCTTACGGCCGGGCCCGTTGGAAAGAGATGCTGACGGGCGGCAACACGGACCACGTGCTGAGCCACGCGACACGGCCCGTTCTGCTGTCACACTGACAGGCAGCCGCCGCCGGTCAGAGGAAGAACACCCAAGTCACCAGCACGAAAATCGGCAGCAGGAAAATGCCCGACCACGCCATGTAGCCGAAGAAGCTGGGCATCGGGATGCCGCGTTCCTGCGCGATCGACCGGACCATGAAATTGGGCGCGTTGCCGATATAGGTGTTCGCACCCATGAACACTGCCCCGGCGGAGATCGCAAGCAGCGTGCTGGAGAGCGGCCCCATGAGGACTTCCGGGTCGCCGCCGGCAGTGTTGAAGAACACCAGGTAGGTCGGCGCGTTGTCGAGGAAGCTCGACAGGATTCCGGTCAGCCAGAAATAAGCTTCGTCCAGCGGTTGGCCGTCGACGCTCACGGCTTCGATGATCGCGCTCAGCGCCCCGTCGGTGCCAGCCTTCAGGATGGCGATCGCCGGAATGATCGTGATGAAGATGCCGGCAAACAGCTTCGCCACCTCAAGGATCGGGAACCAAGTGAACCCGTTCAGCTTCCGGCTCTCCTTGCTGGTCAACTTCAGCGACAGGATGGCGATGCTGATCAGCAGCAAGTCGCGCAGTAGATTCTGCAGCTCGACATGCACGTGAAAGACGTTGAACTCGACATGGGGGCGCCAGATGCCCGACATCAGCACCGAGCCGACGACGCCGGCCAGCAGCAGGATGTTGACCTTACCCTCCAGCCCCAGCGGCTCCCGCTCCGTCGGCGGCACCTTCACCTCGTCAGCCTCTTTCCTGTAGAAGAAACTATCGAGCAGGAAGTAGACAACGAGCAGGATCGACGACACGAACAGCATCGGCACCAACATCTGCGTCGTCGGCCAGAAGAAGCTCACCCCTTTCAAAAAGCCTAAGAACAACGGTGGATCGCCGAGCGGCGTCAAGGACCCGCCGATATTGGCGACCAGGAAGATGAAGAATACGACGGTGTGAACCTTGTGCTTCCGCCGCTCGTTGGCCCGCAAGAGCGGACGGATCAGCAGCATGGCCGCCCCGGTCGTCCCCATCCAGCTGGCGATCGCGGTGCCGATCAAAAGGATTCCGGTGTTGACGATGGGCGTGCCCACCAAGCTTCCGGTCAGCCGTACGCCGCCGGCGACCGTGAACAGCGCGCCCAAGAGTATGATGAAGGGAAAGTACTCAAGCAGAGCGACGTGCAGCAACTCGAACAACGCGAGTTCCGCGCCGAACAGCACGGCAAACGGCGCCAGGAAAGCCAGCGCCCAGAGCGCCGATATCGAGCCGAAATGCCGATGCCAGAAATGCGGCAGCACCAGCGGGAAAATGGCGATCGACAACAGGATCCCGACAAACGGGACGACCCAGATCAGGCCGAGGTCACTTCCGTCGAGATGCGGTGCGGCATGGGCATCGCCCTCTGCGTGTCCATCCTCCGCGTGTCCGTCCCCCGCATGATCATCGGCGCCCTCGCCCGCATGATCGTCGACGACGGTGTCATGACCGCCTTCCGGCGTGTGATCTTGCGCCCACGCGTCACCGCTGTGGCCGGCCAGAGCCGCCATAAGAACAGTAACTGCCAACAAGGCGGTGCAGAGCCGGGATCGGCATATGGAGAGGATCGGCTGATGCATCGTCTCATGGGTCGTTCGGGAGTGGGGATTCGCCGCCCCAAGGCGCGAGTGGCGCAGTATGACGAAACGAAGAAAGCCGGCCAAGCGGGTTCCGCCCGGTTGCCAAGCAGTTTGAGCACGATCAATCGCCTGCGAAGGCGGAGGAAATTGCTTGGCCTAGCGCGCCGACGTGCTATTTCGCATACTGGACTTCATGGAATGGGTCGCGGATTGCCGTTCCGCCGGCCCGAGAAATCACAATCATCGACAGGTGAGGAGGCAACGTAGACATGAGATTCCAGGCAAGCTCTTTCGGTGGTGTGGCGGCCGCGGCGATGCTCGCCGCCGCAACGCTCGGCGGCGGTTCTGCAAGCGCGCAGGACGCGGGTTACCTGCTGGCGACCGCCGGCACCGGCGGCACGTACTATCCCGTCGGCGTTGCGATTTCGACGCTGGTCAAGGTCCGGTTGGAGAACAGCCAGGGCATCGCGATGTCCGCCATCACCTCCGCCGGCTCGGGCGAGAACATCAAGCTGCTGCGCGAAGACCAGGCGCAATTCGCCATCGTTCAGGGCCTGTGGGGCGCATACGCCCAGTCCGGCGAAGGCCCGCTGACCGAAGACGGCACGCAGGAGAATGTCCGCGCCGTTTCGATGCTTTGGCAGAATGTCGAGCACTTCGCCATCCGCAGCGAGTATGTGGACACGGGCACCATTGCCGATCTGATCGCCATGGAAGGCCACGGCTTCGCCATCGGCGCCCGCAACTCCGGCACGGAAGGGTCTAACCGCCATCTCTTGGGCGGCCTCGGCATCGAGGATCCTGAGGCCCATTTCGAAGTCGCGTTCGTGGGCTATACGCCCAGCGTCGAGGCCTTCCAGAACGGCACGATCGACGCGGTCAATCCGGCCGCCGGCGCACCGGTCGGCGCCATGACGCAGCTGATGGCCGCCGTGGGCGATGAGGTGACGATCCTGGAATTCACCGACGAACAGATCGAGGCGGCGAACGCCGGGTACGAGCTCTGGACTCCGTTTGTGATCGAGGCCGGAACCTATCCCGGGCAGGAAGAAGACGTGCGCACGATTGCGCAGCCAAACTTCCTGGCCGTGAACGCCGACGTCGATGAAGAGCATGTCTATCAGATCACTAAGGCGATCTATGAGAACCTGCCCTTCCTGGTGAACATCCATCGCGCGACCTCGGCGATGTCCCTGGAGGCCGCACTGGCCGGCCTGCCGGTGCCGCTGCATCCGGGTGCCCTGCGCTACTTCGAAGAGGCCGGGCTAGAGGTCCCGGACCGCCTTCGTCCCTGACGACGCGTCCCACGTCAACCGGCGTTAGTGGAGGTCCGGGCGGCCCAACAGCCGCCCGGATCGCTGCAGTCAGGCGCCGGCGGCGCTTTTCCGGGAGGCGGCGCAGACCATGACAACCGCGTCGGATGCGGATCAAGAGGCGTCGCTGGACAGCGGCGGTAAGCTGCGGTCGCTGGACGGAACCTTGGGCCGGGTGGTCATGGCCATGGCCGTGGTCATCAGCCTGGCCCATATCTGGTACAACACGGTCGCCCTGCTTCCGGACTTGACGAAGTCGGCGCTGCATTTCGCGGCCTTTGGCGTGCTGTGCGCGCTGGTGTTTCCGTTGACTAGGGCTCACGGCCGGTCGGCGCGGATCATCTTCGCGATCGATGTCGCCATTGCCGCGATCCTGGTTGCCTCGGTCGTCTATCTTCTGATCAACGAAGTCCCGCTGGCCAACCGCGGTTTCGACTATGGCTTCTGGGATTATGCCGCCGGCACCGCCATCATCGTCATCGCCATTGAGTTCACCCGGCGGACGACCGGCTGGATCATCCCGATCATCATCGTCGCCGGCCTCACCTATGTGGTCTATTGGGGCCGTTTCGTCGGCGGGGCGCTGAACTTCCCGGGTCTGTCTGAGGAAGTGCTGCTTTTGCGCAGCACCTATAACGAAGACGGCATGTTCGGCTTCATCGCCGGGATCTCGTCCAGCTTCGTCTTCATGTTCATTCTCTTCGGCGCCTTCCTGGTGAAATCGGGGGCCGGCGAGTTTGTCATCAACATCGCCCGCGCCGCTGCCGGCCGCATGATCGGTGGCCCCGGCTTCGTGGCAGTCCTGGGCTCCGGCCTGATGGGCACGATTTCCGGGTCTGCCGTGGCGAACACAGTGTCCACCGGCGTCATCACCATCCCCTTGATGAAGCGCTCCGGCTTTCCGGCCCGCTTCGCCGCGGGCGTCGAGGCCTCCTCCTCCACCGGCGGCCAGCTCATGCCGCCGATCATGGGCGCCGGGGCCTTCGTCATGGCCAATCTCACCGGCATCTCGTATCTGCAGATCGTGGCTGTCGCCTTCCTGCCGGCCTTCCTCTATTTCCTCGGCATCGCCTTCTACGTGCGGATCGAGGCCAAGCGCCGGCATCTGAAGAGCGCCGATCACGACGCACCGAAGGTCATGGCCGTGCTGCGCCAGGGCGGCATCGCCTTCCTGTTGCCGATCGCCGTGCTGATCTTCATGCTCGTGGAAGGCTTCACGCCGACCTATGCCGCCGGCTACGCCATCCTGGCGGTCGTTACGGCAAGCTGGCTGACGCCCAACCGCATGGGCCCGCGCAAGATCCTGGAAGCTCTTGCGCTGGGCGCCCACAACATGATCCTGACGGCGATCCTGTTGGTCAGCGTCGGCCTGATCGTCAACGTCATCGCCACCACCGGTGTGGGCAACACGTTTTCGCTGATGATAGCCGCGTGGTCGGGCAACAGCGTGCTGATCGCGATCCTGTTGATCGCCATCGCCTCTCTGGTGCTGGGCATGGGGCTGCCGGTGACAGCCGCCTATATCGTGCTGGCCACGCTCTCGGCGCCGGCCTTGAAGGACCTGATCCTGCAGACGGAGCTGGTCACGGTGCTGGCCGGCACCCGCGCACCCGGCAGCCTGAGCGCCATCTTCCTTTTGTTCACGCCCGACCAGCTGGTGGAAGCGGCTGCAGCCGCCAATGTCGCTCTCGCACCTGAGATGGCGGCAGCCCTTGCCGCCGCCGTGCCAGCAGGCGAGGCGTTGACGGAGGCTCAGGCACAGGCGCTGGTGTCGTTGCTGAACGTGCCCGATATCGCTGCCCTTGCCGGCGACCTGCAAAGCCAGCTGCTGGCGCCGGCGATCGTGACCACGGCACTGTTGTCTGCCCACATGATCATCTTCTGGCTCAGCCAGGACAGTAATGTGACGCCACCGGTGTGCCTGACCGCCTTTGCCGCCGCCGCCATCGCCGGCACGACGCCCATGGCCACCGGCTTCACCGCGTGGAAGATCGCCAAGGTGCTCTACATCGTGCCGCTCTTGTTCGCGTACACGCCGTTCCTGTCAGGCGACGTCGCCGCGGCGCTGCAGATCTTCGGCTTCGGCGTACTGGGCGTCTACGCGGTCATCGCCGCGATCGAAGGCCATGCGGAGGCCCCCTACCCCATGTTCGTGCGCCCTGCCCTCGCGGCGGTCGGCGCTGCCCTTCTATGGCCGGGCGGCCTGGTGCTGCATATCGGCGCCGCGGCGGCGCTGATCGCCTTCATGGTATGGAACGTGACGTCGGGCAGGCGTCGAACGGCCGAGATCTAGATCCGGTCGTTGCAATGCGCCGTCACCGCAAGGTGACGCGGTCGTCTACAGCCACCGGCGGTTCAGTGAAATGCCGACCTCAACTCTCCGTAAGGGTCATGAGGATGTCGGCGTACCAAGCGCAGTTCAATCCCAGCGCTTCGTCCAGATGCACGTCACGCGTCCCCACATCGAGCCGCGCGGAGTGGATGCCGAGGAGCGTCCACGGCAGATCGTCCGGTTCTCGATCCCGGCCGCTAGCGCGCATCACGACAGGAGCACCACTGGTGCCACGGTGCGTTCGAGCATCGGTAAGGAAATAGCCTTTGCCCTGAAAGCGCAGGCCGAACGAGGAAGCGATGACCGCGTGTCGGACAACGGGCATGTGATGCAGCGTGTCATGGAAGCCGAGCGGAAATCCGACGACAAGCAGCGTGGACCCGACTTCGGGCCACGGCTTCGACCCAAGTAGATCGTCAGGCGTGTAAGCACGATACACAGTCGTTACCGGCAGCGCCGCACGCTCGATCTCCAGGACCGCCACGTCAATCTCTCCGGCGCTGTCCACGCCCTGGCGCCAGACGCTCCTGCCGTCCCGATAGAGAGGCATCGAGAACCCGGTAGACCTGGCGAGGTTCTTCGGGTCGATGTGCAACTCGATTTCAAGGCGGTCCGGGAAATGCCCACTCGGCTCGTCGGAAACCACGTGGCGGCTCGTCACGAGGAACAGTCGCCGCTCCCGCTCGAAAAAGAACCCGCTCGCATTCGTCAAGTGCCGCTGCTGTTCGAAGGTGAAGATGTGAGCCGACGTCAGCAACAAGGGTTCGATCATCGGCGCGCCGGCAGAGTCCGTCGTCGGATACTCCGTCCGCCGCGTGCCAGGCACCGGTGTCAAATAGTGATCCTCCGAACAGCTAGTGTCGCGGTTGCCGCACGTCTAAAGCGACGGGCTTGCTACGCCAGCTTCAATGCCATCGCGTCGACAACGTCCGTGTCGGGCGCCACGAATTCAGCGCCGTAGGTACGAGCTCCAATTCTCTTGAACTTCATCATCAGCGCATCCAAATAGCAACGTCGAAGCGCGTGGACTTGGAAGAGACGCTTCCTCAGACCTTCGGTTAGAGCATGCAGTCCTCGCCAGGTTGGTATGCGCTTGTGCATGGCAACGGCCGGACAGAACGGTTTTTCCCGACAATCTGTGAGTTCGCAGGGTACAGCGTGTCTGTGTCCCCCGGACCCGTATTCCAAGCGAAACTTGCGACTGACCTCGGGAAAGGACCTAGAAATGCCAGTCAGCGGAACCGTCAAATTCTTCAACGCAGCGCGGGGCTTCGGCTTCATCGCACCGGACGACGGCGGCAAGGACATCTTCGTGCACGTCAGCGCGATCGAACGCTCCGGCCTGCGGGCCCTCAATGAGGGCGACAAGGTCAGCTTCGAGGTCGAGGACGATCGTCGCGGCCGCGGCCCGCAGGCCACGAACCTGCAGCTCGCCTGATGCGCTGCGTCGCGGCGCGACGGCCCGGTGACAAGGTCGGATGGTCGCGCCGTGGCCGTCGGCAGCAGTGCCAACCAGAACAACGACTGAGAGAAAGAGTGAAATCTTTGAGATTCGGCACCGTCAGGTGCTTCAACACCCGATCCGGCCATGGCTGGATCATGCCGGATGACGGCAGCCACGAGATCAGCGTGCAGCAGGCGGCAGTCAACGACGCCGGCATTGGTCAGCTTGCAGCCGGCCAGGTCGTCGGCTTTCACGTTACCGACGGACACCTTCGTACCGCCGTCGACCTATGGGCGACCTGGTCCAATCGATAGACCATAAACTGGCGCCGCCGTTTTGGATCTTTGGTCGACGGCTCTGATTGTCCGGCAGCGGCTTGTATTAACTGGGATTTCGCTCGGTTGCTCGCCTATCGGTCAAAGCCGCCGTAGCTGATTGAGCAGCTCCATGGTCGGGTAGCCGTCGGGCGGCGCCCCGATTTCTTCCTGGAATGCACGGACGGCCTGGCGGGAATTGGGCCCGATGATACCGTCGATGCCTTGGGTGTCATAGCCGCGCGCCGTCAAGAGCGTCTGCAGGTCGATACGGTCCTGCCGGCTCAACTGCTGCTGGTCGCGCGGCCATGCTGCGACCAGCCGGCCGCCGCCGGCGAACCGGTCGGACAGCAGGCTCACCGCTAACGCATAACTGGTGGCGTTGTTGTACCGCAGGATGGACCGGAAGTTGTCGTAGACCAGGAAGGCTGGCCCGCGATGGCCGGCCGGGATGATCACAGACGCCTGGCCCGACGTGGCCGGCAGCGGCCCGCCGCTTGCCGACCGGATGCCCGCGGCGTCCCACTGGGCGGTGCTGCGGCGCACCTCAAGCCCGGTCTCCCGATAGTCGAAGCCGGCCGGCAGCACGACCTCGGTCCCCCATGTCTCGCCCGGACGCCAGTCCGCATTAGCCAGATAGTTGCCGGTGGACCCGAACACATCCGCCAGGCTGTCCCAAAGATCCCGCCGGCCGTCATTGTCGAAGTCGATGGCATAATTCAGATACGACCCTGGCATGAACTGCGTCTGCCCCATGGCGCCCGCCCAGGATCCGACCATGCGGCTGCGCGAGATGTCGCCGCGATCGAGGATCTGCAGTGCCTGCAAGAGGAACTCCCGGAACGCCTGGCTGCGGCGGCCTTGATAAGCCAGCGTGGCCAGTGATCGGATTACGTCGAAGCTGCCGACATTGCCGCCGTAGCCGCTTTCCAGGCCCCAGATCGCTACGATGATTCGCGGATCCACACCGTACTGGCGTTCGACGCTGGACAGCAGCGAGGCATGCTGCTGCAGGCGCTGTTGGCCGCCGCTGACGCGGGCATCGGAAATGGCGTTGTCGAGATACTCCCAGACGGGCCGCGAGAACTCGGGCTGGAAGTTGTCGTTCTCAATCACCTGGGGATTCGGCGTCAGGCCGGCGAAGGCGGCATCGAAGGTTGCCGCCGAAATACCCGCTGCCAGCGCTTCTACACGGAAATCGGCCACCCATTCCTCGAAGGTCGCAGGCCGCGCGGGCGCGGCTGTGGTCGCCACCGGTTGGGCCGGAACGGGCGTCGGTCCGGACGCCGTGGCCGAGCCCACGGGCGTGGACCCGCCCGGCGACGAACAGGCAGCCAGCATCACTGCGGCGCCGGCAACGGTCAGCTTTCGAACGGCCATGGGGCTCGCCTCTTCCTTCTGCCTGCGAACGGGGCGCTTCGGTGTGCCGCATTCGTGGCCCCCTCTCAAGTCGCAATCGCGTCTTCCCAGCCGGGATCACGGGTTGCCGAGCCTGCCCCTGCGACATAGCCTCTGCGCTACCGCGAATTGAGTCGTCTGAAGCGCGGCAAGGCGGGGGGAGGCGCGATCAAACCATGGACATGACCGGTGAGTACCGCATCGGCACCACGCGGCAGGTGGTCTGGGACGCATTGAACGACCCGGAAACTCTCAAGCAGTGCATTCCTGGATGTGAAGAGATCAACAAACTCTCGGACTCGGAGCTCACGGCGAAGGTCACGGCGAAAGTCGGCCCTGTGAAGGCCCGTTTCGCCGGGAATGTCACGCTGAGCGATCTCAATCCGCCTGAAAGCTATACGATCTCCGGCGAAGGCAAGGGCGGTGCTGCGGGCTTCGCCAAGGGCGGTGCCAAGGTTCATCTGGCGGAAGACGGCGACGCGACGGTGCTGACCTACGAGGTGCATGTCAGCGTCGGCGGCAAGCTGGCACAGCTGGGCGCGCGCCTGATCTCGGGTACGGCCAAGAAGATGGCCGACGATTTTTTCAACCGCTTCTCGCAGGCCGTGCATGCGCAGGTTGTCGGCCCGTCGGAGGAAGCCGAAACGGCAACAGCAGAACCCGTGGCGTCCGAGGCCGCGGCTGAGGCACCGACTGACGTTCCGGCCGCACCGCCGGAACAGCCGGCAGCACCCTCAGAGCAGCTGTCGGCACAGGCGCCCGCGCGCGCCGGCCTGAGCCCCGTCGTCTGGATCGGCGGCGTGGTTGTGCTGGTCCTTGTGCTGATCCTGATCTTCACGGCATGAACCATGGCCGGCCCTGCCGGTGCGTCGCCATGCGCCGGGACGCCGGCTTGACCAGTGGTTGAGTCAATTCTAGGGTCATTTCATCGGTTCGATGGTTAAGGATGCGGCGACGGGGCGACCAACGCTTCGGTCTGCCGATGACACAAACTCAGGGAGGATGTCATGCCAATCACCGTAAAGATGACGGTGAACGGCAAGGCGGTGTCGCGGGACGTGGAACCGCGCACCTTGCTCGTTCACTATCTGAGAGAGCATTTGGGCCTGACCGGGACCCATGTGGGCTGCGACACCAGCCAATGCGGCGCCTGTGTCGTCCATGTCGACGGCAAATCGGTGAAGAGCTGCAGCATGCTGGCGGCCCAGGCCGAAGGCGCAGCGGTCACGACCATCGAGGGCCTGGCTGCAGCGGATGGCACGCTGCACCCGATGCAGGAGGCATTCCGCGAGCATCACGGCCTCCAATGCGGCTTCTGCACGCCGGGCATGGTGATGAGCGCCGTCGACCTGTTGCAGGTCAACGCGTCGCCCAGCGAGCGTGAGGTGCGGGAATGGCTGGAAGGCAATCTCTGCCGCTGCACCGGCTACCATAACATCGTCAAGGCGGTGTTGGACGCCGCCGACAAGATGCGCGCCACGCCCCAGGCGGCGGAATAGGCCGGCAAGCAGGGAGGGAACACGATCATGAGCACCGACGGTATCGGCGCCCGCGTGCGCCGCAAGGAAGACTACCGCTTCCTCACCGGCAACGGTCACTATGTCGACGACATCAACCGCCCCGGCCAGGCCTATGCCGCCTTCGTCCGGTCGCCGCTCGCGCATGCGCGGATCCGCAGCATCGATACAGGCGCGGCGTCCGCAGCGCCGGGCGTCCTGGCCGTGCTGACCGGGGACGACGCAAAGGCAGACGGCATCGGCGGCCTGATTTGCGGCTGGATGATCACCTCGAAGGACGGCTCGCCGATGAAGGCCGGTGGGCATCCGGTTCTGGCGCAGGACAAGGTCCGCTATGTCGGCGATCACGTCGCCGTCGTGGTGGCGGAGACGCTGGACCAGGCCCGCGATGCCGCGGAGCTCGTCGACGTCGACTATGAAGAGCTTGGCGTGGTTGCCTCCACCGCCACGGCCCGGGCCGCCGGTCAGCCGGCCGTGCATGACGAGATCTCGGACAACACCTGCTATGAGTGGGAACTGGGCGACAAGGCAGCGACGGACGTCGCCTTTTCCGGTGCGGCGCATGTCACGCGGCTGGACATCGTCAATAACCGCCTGATCCCCAACGCGATGGAGCCGCGGGCTGCCATCGGCGACTATGACCGCGGCAGCGACAGCTTCACGCTCTACACCACCAGCCAGAACCCGCATGTGCATCGCCTGGTGCTGTCGGCCTTCGTCGGCATCGCGCCGGAGCACAAGCTGCGCGTGGTGGCACCGGATGTGGGCGGCGGCTTCGGCTCGAAGATCTTCATCTATGCCGAAGAAACCGTGTGCCTCTGGGCCTCGAAGCGTGTCCGCCGGCCGGTGAAGTGGACGGCCGAGCGCGCCGAGAGCTTCCTGTCGGATGCGCATGGCCGCGACCACGTGACCAAGGCCGAACTGGCCATGGACGCGAACGGCAAGTTCCTGGGCTTGCGGGTGCACACCATCGCCAATCTGGGCGCCTATCTTTCGACCTTCGCGTCCTGCGTGCCGACCTACCTCTACGCGCCGCTCTTGTCCGGCCAGTACAAGATCCCGGCGATCTATGCGGAGGTCGACGGCGTCTATACCAACACCGCGCCGGTGGATGCCTATCGCGGCGCCGGCCGGCCCGAGGCGACCTATGTGGTCGAGCGGATCGTTGAGACGGCCGCACGGGAAATGGGGATCGATCCGGCGGAACTCCGGCGCCGCAACTTCATCGGCCCGGATGAGTATCCGTACCAGACCCCGGTGATCATGACCTATGACTGCGGCGACTATAACGCGTCGCTGACCAAGGCGATGGAGCTGGCGGACTATGGCGGCCTCGCCGCGCGCAAGGCCGAAGCCAGGGCCCGCGCCAAGCTGCGCGGTGTCGGCTTCTCTTGCTACATCGAAGCCTGCGGCATCGCGCCATCGGCCGCCGTTGGCTCGCTGGGCGCCGGTGTGGGCCTGTGGGAAAGCGGCAGCATCCGCTTCAACCCGACCGGCAACGTCATCGTCAACACCGGCAGCCACAGCCATGGCCAGGGGCATGAGACGACGTTCGCCCAGCTGATCTCCAGCCATCTGGGCGTGCCGACGGACCAGGTCGAGGTCGTGCATGGCGACACCGACAAGACGCCCTTCGGCATGGGCACCTATGGCTCGCGGTCGCTGGCGGTCGGCGGATCTGCCCTGGTGAAGGCGGCGGAGAAGATCGTCGCCAAGGGCCGCAAGATCGCAGCGCACCTGATGGAGGCGAGCGAAGCCGATATCGAGTTCAAGGACGGCAAGTTCACCGTCGCCGGCACCGACAAGGAGAAGTCGATCCAGGAGGTCGCCTTCGCCGCCTACGTGCCGCACAACTTCCCGCCGGACCTGGAACCGGGGCTGGAAGAGAACGCGTTCTACGACCCGCTGAACTTCACCTTCCCCGCCGGCACCCAGATCTGCGAGGTGGAGGTGGATCCGGACACGGGCGTGGTCGAGATCGTCAACTTCGTCGCCGTGGACGACTTTGGCGTGGTGATCAACCCGATGATCGTCGAAGGCCAAGTGCATGGCGGCATTGTTCAGGGTGTCGGCCAGGCGCTGTGCGAAGCTGCAGTCTATGACGAGGGCACGGGCCAGCTGCTGACCGGCTCGTACATGGACTACCGCATGCCGCGGGCCGACGATGTGCCCAGCTTCAAGGTGGACATGACGGTCACACCCAACCCCAGCAATCCGCTTGGCGTAAAGGGCTGCGGCGAAGCCGGGGCGATAGCCGCCCCGGCAGCGGTCATGAACGCCGTGATCGACGCCATCGGCGCAGATCTGCAGATGCCCGCGACGGCGGAACGCGTCTGGCAGGCGCTGCAGGCCGGCACCAAGATGGCCGCGGAATAAGGGCGGGGAAGAGGAGACATCCGATGCACGCATTCGAATACCAACGCCCGGCCTCGCTCACGGAAGCCGTGGCAGCGCTCGGCGCCAATGAAGAGGCCAAGGCGCTGGCCGGCGGCATGACGCTGCTGGCGACGATGAAGCAGCGCCTGGCCTCGCCCTCCGATCTGATCGACCTCTCCGGCATCGCAGAGCTGAAGGGCATCCGGCGTGAGGGCGACGCCGTAGTGATCGGTGCCATGACGACGCATGCCGAAGTGCACGCATCGTCCGAAGTCGCCGACGCCATTCCCGGACTGGCGACGCTGGCCGGACTGATCGGGGACGCCCAGGTGCGTAACTGCGGCACCATCGGCGGCTCGGTGGCCAACAACGATCCGGCCGCGGACTATCCGGCCGCCGTGCTGGCGCTGGGCGCTACGGTCCACACGGATCGCCGCACGATCTCGGCCGACGATTACTTCACCGGCCTGTTTGAGACGGCGCTGGAGGAAGGAGAGCTGATCACCAAGATCGCATTCCCCATTCCCCAGAGCGCAGGCTACGCCAAGTTCGCCAACCCGGCCAGCCGGTACGCGATCGTCGGCGTGTTCGTTGCCAGGACCTCGGACGGCGTGCGCGTGGCCGTCACGGGTGCCGGCGCCGGCGGCGTGTTCCGTGTGCCGGAGATGGAAACGGCTCTATCCGGCAGCTTCACGCCGGATGCTGTGGCGGGCATCGCGGTCAGTCCGGGCGGCCTCAACGCCGACATCCATGCATCCGCGGAATACCGCGCCCATCTGGTCTCGGTGATGGCCAAGCGGGCGGTGGCTGCGGCGGGATGACGGCCGGGCACACGTGAGACGGCTCAAGGGGGGACCAGCGAAAGGTCCCCCCGCTTCTCTTGGAACGGATGGACGGCCAGCCTATTTGCCTGATAGCGACCCTGGTGCAGGATGTCGCTCGGTAGCCTATTCTTCTGCCCATTCGTTGGACGTAGTGAGTTGTCACATACGGTGGACCTGACACAGCCTCCGGCCGATCCGGTCCCGGCCGCCGAAAGTCTCGCTGATCACCTGGGCGTCATTGCCGCTCCGGATGCATCCAGGATTGTGTCCTGGCTCTTGACGGATGCGCGCACGCTCTCCGGTCCTGGGGAGTTGTTGCGGTCGCTGAGCATGCGGCTGCAGGCCGAAGGGATGCCGGTCTGGCGGTCGACGATCCACCTGCCGCAGCTCGACCCGAAGATCATCACGGCTCAGTACCTGTGGTACGACGGTGCCGAGACCGTGGTCGAACGCGCCTTCGAGCGCCGAACCAAGAACTCGCTCGCCTATCATCACAGTCCCGTCGCGCTGATGCATCGCACGAAAAGATGCGTGCGCCGCCGCCTGCGCGGGCCCGATGCCGATGTCGACTTCCCGGTTCTGGAGGAACTCGCTGCCGACGGTGCGACCGACTATCTGCTCGTGCCGCTGCCGATGGGAACGGCCCAGCCCGCCGGTCTCAGCCTTGCGACGCGCTCTGTCGACGGTTTTCACCCTCAGTATGTCTCGGTGATTGAGACCATTGCGCCAGCCCTGAGCGCGGTCTGCGAGATCCATATGCGCAAGCTGGCGCTGCCCAACCTGCTGGCCGCCTATGTTGGCCGGGAAGCCAGCCAGCACATTCTGCAGGGACGTGTTACGCTGACGGCCAGCCGCTCGATCGAAGCGGTCATCCTGTTCAGTGACATGAGGAATTTCACACAAGTCTCTGAAACTTTGCCGAAAGACGCGTTGCTGGATCTGCTGAACGACTATTTCGCAGCACTGGTGCCCGGCATCGTACGCGCCGGCGGCGAGGTGCTGAAGTTTCTCGGTGACGGCCTGCTGGCGATCTTCCGGCTTGGCGATGGCGAAGCCCAGGATGAGGCGTGCGCCCGGTCGCTGATCGCATCGATCGACGCCCAGCAGGCGTTCCACGACATCAATGCCAGGCGGCGCGAGGGCGGGAAGCTGGAATTCGAGGCCGGCATCGCCCTGCATGTCGGGACCGTCTTCTACGGCAATATCGGCGCCGATGACCGGCTGGATTTCACGGTCGTCGGCCCGGCGGTCAATCTTGCGTCACGGATCGAGAAGCTGACCCGCGAGCTTGGGCGGCCCATTCTCACGACTGAGGCCTTTGCCGCTGCGAGTCCCGTGCAGCTGCGGCCGGAAGGCACCCATGACCTGAAGGGGCTGGCCGCGCCGCAAGCCGTGTTCTCCCCGATGCTGGAACAGGCATGAGGCGCCTTCGGTGTTGCCCCTTGGCGCACGGCACACACCTTCGATACCGGTTACGCAAGCCCACCACCCGACGCCACAGTTAAGCGAGAGACCATGCCACGGCCCCTTCCCGCCTCCGTCGACGCAACCCTGAGCGCGCTCGGCGACGGCGACTATGTGGCCGAACGGTCGCTAGCAACCTCCCTGTTCCTGGCACTGAAGCTTGGCCGGCCCCTGTTCCTGGAAGGCGAGGCCGGGGTCGGCAAGACTGAAATCGCCAAGGTCCTTTCGCAGGTGCTGGAGCGGCGGCTGGTGCGTCTGCAGTGCTATGAAGGGCTCGACGTCGCCTCGGCCGTCTATGAATGGAACTATCCGCGCCAGATGCTGGAGATCCGGCTTTCCGAAGCCGTCGGCGACCGCGATCGCGACAGCCTGGCAGAGGATATCTTTGCCGAGAAGTTCCTGATCCGCCGACCTCTGCTGCAGGCGCTGGCGCCGGATCTGTCGGGGCCCCCGGTGCTGCTGATCGACGAGTTGGACCGCACCGACGAACCGTTCGAGGCATTCCTGCTGGAGATCCTGTCCGATTTCCAGATCACGATCCCTGAGATTGGCACGATCAAGGCTGAGGAGCCGCCGCTCGTCATCATCACGTCGAACCGCACGCGCGAGATCCACGACGCGCTGAAGCGCCGCTGCTTCTACCATTGGGTCGACTACCCGGATGCGGAACGCGAGCGCCGTATCATCGAGGTCAAACGGCCTAAGACACCAGCGCGCCTGTCCGCTCAGATCGTCGCCTTCATCCAGCGCCTTCGGCAGGAAGACCTGTTCAAACTGCCGGGCGTGGCTGAGACGCTGGACTGGACCCAGGCGCTGACCGAACTGGACGTGATCGAGCTGAATGCCCAGACCATCAACGACACCGTCGGCACGCTTCTGAAGTACCAGGACGATATCCAGAAGCTGCAGGGCGGCGAGGCCGAGCGCCTGCTGGCCGAGGTGAACGCGGAGCTGGCGGCCGCCAATGCCTGAAGCCTCCGCCCCGGCATCGGCCCCGGGGGGGCGGTTCGCGCTGAACGTCATGCAGTTCTGCCGTGCGCTCAGGTCCGCCGGCCTGCCGGTCGGGCCCGGCAAGGTGCTGGCCGCGCTGGAAGCCGTGGAAGCCGTGGGCATCGAGCGCCGCGACGACTTCTACTGGGCCTTGCACGCCGCATTGGTGAACCGCCGTGATCAGCGGGAGATCTTCGACCAGGCGTTCCATCTGTTCTGGCGCAATCCGGAGCTGCTGAAGCGGGCGATGGCGATGCTGCTGCCGCAGATGTCCGTCGACAGCGGCGAAGACAAGACGGATGTCAGCCGCCGAGTGGCCGAGGCGCTGCAGCCGGAGAGGAAGCCCGGCGAAGGCGAAAGCCCGGACGGCGAAGAGCCGGAGATGGAGGTCGACGCCCGCCTCACCTGGTCTGACAAGGAGGTGCTGCGCCATCGCGACTTCGAGCAGATGACGGCAGCCGAAATCGCCGAGGCGAAACGCCTGATCGCAGAGATGACGCTGCCGCTCGACGCCATGCGCACCCGGCGGTTCGAGACGCACCCGGCCGGCCATCGCGTGGATCTCAGACGCACACTACGGCAGTCTCTGCGCGGCGGCGGCGCGGTGATCGATCTGGCGCGCAAGCGCCATCGCGTGCGCACGCCGCCTCTGGTCGTGCTCTGCGACGTCTCCGGCTCCATGAGCCATTACTCGCGCATGCTGCTGCACTTCCTGCATGCCGTGACCACGGACCGGGACCGCGTGTTCAGCTTCGTTTTCGGCACGCGGCTGACCAACATCACCCGCTATCTGCGGCACAAGGACGTTGATGTGGCGCTGCAGAAGGTCGGACAGGTGGCCGACGACTGGTCGGGCGGCACACGCATTGCCCGCTGCCTTCATGACTTCAACCAGTGGTGGTCGCGCCGCGTGCTGGCCCAGGGTGCGGTCGTGCTGCTGATCACCGATGGGCTGGAGCGGGACGAGCCCGAAGCGCTGCGTGAGGCCATGGACCGGCTGCACCGCAGCTGCCGCCGGCTGGTGTGGCTGAACCCCCTATTGCGGTATGAGCGCTATGCGCCCAAATCCCAGGGGGCTCGGGTGATGATGCCGCATGTGGACGAATTCCTGCCGGTCCACAGTCTCGCCAGCCTGACCGATCTGGTCAGCGCCCTGTCACGGGATCCGTCCGGTGAGCGCGCCAGAATTGCCGGATGGCGGAAGTTGGCCAGTGCCGCCTGAGGCGATGGGAGAACGCCAATGAACGCGAGCGAAAGCATCCTGGCCCAAGCGGCCGACTGGCGTGCCGAAGGCCGCGACGTCGCTCTGGCGACCGTGGTGAAGACCTGGGGGTCTTCGCCGCGGCCGGTCGGCAGCCAACTGGTCGTCGACCGCGACGGTCGGATGATGGGGTCCGTTTCCGGCGGCTGCATCGAGGGGGCTGTGATCCAAGAGGCACTGGTCGTCATGGAGACTGGTGCGCCCAAGCTATTGGACTTCGGCGTCAGCAACGAACAGGCCTGGGATGTGGGCCTGGCCTGCGGCGGCAACGTCCAGGTCTTCGTCGAGAAGGTCGAATGAAGCGCGCGACGCTCCAGGCCCTGCTGCAGGCGCAGGCCGACAAACGGCCGGCGGTGCTGGTCACGGACCTGGCCAGTGGGGATGAGACGCTGATCGTCGATGGCCAGGCGGCGGATGCCGCGTTGCAGGCCGAGATCGACGCGGCGGTCAGGGCCGACCGCAGCCGGACCGTCGACCATCAGGGCCGGCGCCTGTTCATCAACGTCTTCAACCCGCCGCTCCGGCTTATCGTTGTCGGCGCCGTGCATATCGCTCAAGCGCTGGTGCCCATGGCGTCGATCGCCGGCTACGACGTCACGGTCGTCGACCCGCGCCGGGCCTTCGCCAGCGACGAGCGGTTTCCCGACGTCCGCGTCAGCCGCGACTGGCCGGACGAGGCCTTGGAAGCCCTGGCGCCCGATGCCCGCACGGCGATCGTCACGCTGACCCACGACCCCAAGCTGGACGATCCGGCGCTGGATGTGGCGCTCAAGTCTCCGGCCTTCTACATCGCCTCGCTCGGCAGCAAGAAGACGCACGCCGGCCGGCTGGATCGTCTGGCAACCCTTGGGCATGACCAAACCACCCTCGCCCGCATTCACGGGCCAGCCGGTCTGCCGCTAGGTGCCGTTTCGCCGGCAGAGATCGCTGTCGCCGTAGTGGCGGAGATGACGCGCGCGCTGCGGCAGGACCCAGCGGCATGATCTTCGGCGCCCTGCCCCTCGATCAGGCCGAAGGTGCGATCCTCGCGCACGCGGTGAAGGCCGAGGGTATCGCCTTCAAAAAGGGACGGCGCCTTTCTGCAGATGATCTGAACCAGCTTGCTTCGGCCGGAGTCACTGAGGTGACGGTGGCGAAGTTGGGAACCGACGATATCCATGAGGATACCGCGGCGGCCCGAATTGCCGAAGCCGCGGCCGGGCCAGTCGTCAGCTGTGGCCCGGCCTTCACCGGACGCGTCAACCTGTTCGCCGATGCAGCCGGCGTGTTCGTGGCCGACAAGCTCGGGATCGACCGGCTGAATGGGATCGATGAGGCGGTGACCATCGCCACGCTGCCGCATCTGGCAGCGGTGCAGGCGGGCCAGATGGTGGCGACGGTCAAGATCATCCCCTTCGCCGTCGCCAGGCCGGTGATGGATCTCGTCAGCGCAGTGCTGACTGCCAGTGGGCCGCTCTTGCGCGTGGCCGAATTCCAGCCCCTGCGGATTGCGCTGATCCAGACGCAGCTGCCGGGCACGGCCACCAAGGTGCTGGACAAGACTACGCAAGTCACCGAGCGCCGGGTTACGTCGGTCGGTGGAAAGCTGGTGGCCGAGCGGCGATGCGCGCACGACGCCCCTGCCCTGGTCCGGACGTTGAGCGCGATGCTGGACCATGGCGCTCAGATGATCCTGATCGCCGGGGCCTCGGCAATCACCGACCGGCACGACGTCCTGCCCGCCGCCATTGAGCAGGCCGGCGGCGATGTGGAGCATTTCGGCATGCCCGTCGATCCGGGGAACCTTTTGCTGACGGCACGCATCGGCGATGTACCGGTGCTTGGATTGCCCGGCTGCGCGCGCTCACCGAAGCTCAACGGTTTCGACTGGGTGCTGCAGCGGCAGGTTGCAGGACTGCCCATTGGGCGTGACGAGATCATGGGGCTCGGCGTCGGCGGCCTGTTGACGGAGATCCCGACACGGCCGCAGCCACGGTCGGGGACGCCCGAAGAGCCGGCCGCAACGGCTGCCGATGGCCGCCCGCGCATCGCCGCCATCGTGCTGGCTGCCGGTCAGTCGCGGCGGATGGGTGCGACGAACAAGTTGACGGCACCGGTCGACGGCAAGCCCATGGTCGCCCACGCGGTCGATGCCGCCTTGGCATCATCGGTGGCGAACGTCGTCGTGGTGACCGGCCATCAGGCCGCTGAGGTCCGGGCAGCCATCGGCGACCGACCGGTCGACTTCGTGGAAAATCCGGATTTCGCCGAAGGCCTGAGCGCCTCCCTCAAGGTCGGGGTTGCCGTTTTGCCGGAAGGCGTTGACGGCGCAGTCGTTTGCCTTGGAGACATGCCCCGGGTGACGGGGGCGGATCTCGACCGCCTGATCGGCGCCTTCAACCCGCTGGAAGGGCGCGCGATCGTCGTGCCGACCTGGAACGGCAAGCGCGGCAACCCGGTGCTTTGGGACAGCAGGTTCTTCCCGGCGATGGGCGATCTGTCCGGTGATGTCGGGGCCAAGCACCTGATCGGCGAGAACGAAGAGGTGGTGGCAGAGGTGCCCATGGATCAGGCGGGCGTGCTGCTGGATGTCGACACGCCGGACGCCCTGGCACGGCTGGAGACGGCCGATTGACCGAAGCGATCTATCAGAAGCAGATCATCGATCTCGCCCGCGCCCGGGTCGGTGCGGGACGGCTGGATGCGCCCCAGGCCGTCTCAACTGTCGACAATCCGCTCTGCGGCGACCGTGTCACGATCGAGCTGTCGCTGGAGGGTGAGACGGTTTCAGCGCTCGCCCACAAGGTCCGCGGCTGTCTGTTGTGCGAAGCCGCCGCATCGATGATCGGCCTTCACGCTTCCGGCAGCTCGCCTGAGACGTTGCGTGGCGTGGCAGCCGCGATGCACCGCATGATCACGCAGGGCGGCCCCGCGCCCGCCGGTTGGCCCGAGGCGGAGGTTTTCACGCCGGTGCGCGAGGCAAAGAGCCGTCATCGTTGTGTGCTGCTGCCATTCGAAGCGTTGCTGGCAGTCCTGGACGAAACCGGCCGCTAGTCCAGCACCACATAGCCGCGTTCGCGCAGGCAGGTGCGCACGACCTGTCCGCGAGAGGCATAGGCATCGGCACCGCCCCCGATCACGCCACTTCCGCCACCCGTTGCCGCGCCGATGGCGGCGCCGAGAGCGGCGTCACCGGCTATGGCACCACCGATCGCACCCAGGGCTGCGCCGGCGGCTGCCCCGATCAACCCGCCGACCAGCGCCTCGCTGCCGACATCGACCTGATCGGCGAGATGCTCGCAGATCGCCAGATCATGCTGATAGGCGACGTTGTCAAAGTCCGGCTTCGTGGTGTCGATGATCGGCTGGCGGGAACAGGCTGCGGCCAACACGGCTGCCACGCCCAGGATCACGGCCGTTCTCATCTGCCGCTCCCCTTACTTCTCATGTCTTAGAGAGCCCTTC
>JANQIX010000030.1 GCA_028281925.1 Alphaproteobacteria bacterium | reverse complement strand
GCGCCGTTGCGGATCAGCGTGATGGCGCTTTCCAGCACCGGTTCCCCGCTGTCAAGAGGCGGCCGGGTGGCCGGCTCCCCCGGCTGCTTGCGGCGCACGAGCGCTCGCACATCGTCCGCGCTGTAGAGACGCCGGCGGCTGTCGCGCGCCGGTTCGGACCGGATCATGCCGCGGCTGACATAGGCATAGAGCGTGGCAAGGCTGACATTCAGTTCCGCCGCCGCCTCTTTGGCGCTGAGAAAGCCGGAACCCGACATACGGCCACCACCATTACATTGATTGTATCTATCAAGATTGATCAACCAAGATTGGGCTGTCAACTCTTCGCCCTGCAGGCACGCGACATGGGATGGGAGCCCGGCACATCATGACCCTCGCCGTCGATTTTGGCCGTACGGCCACCGACTATGGACGACATAGGGCCGGCTTTCCGGACCGTTTTTTCGACCGGCTGTTTGCGGACGGCACCGTTGCCGATGGACGGGCCGTCGTCGATCTCGGCACGGGCACCGGAACCGTGGCCCGCGGTCTGGCGCGACGCGGCTGCCGGGTGACCGGCGTCGACCGGGCGGCCGCCTTGATGGCCGAGGCGGCACGCCTGGACTATGAGGCGGGCGTTTCGATCACTTATGTGGAAGCGTCGGCGGAAGCTACCGGGCTGCCCTCCGGCAATCTCGATGTGGTGGCTGCGGGCCAGTGTTGGCACTGGTTCGACCGACCTGCCGCCGCGGCTGAGGCGTGGCGGCTGCTGCGCCCCGGGGGCCGACTGGTGATCGCGCATTTCGACTGGCTGCCGCTGCCAGGGAACATCGTGGCGGAGACGGAAGGGCTGATCGACCGCCACAACCCGAACTGGCAGATGAGCGGCGGCACGGGCCTCTGGCCCGCATGGCTGGCGGATGTCGCGATCGCCGGCTTCCATGATATCGAGACTTGGTCGTTCGACACCGCCGTGATCTACAGCCATGCCGACTGGATAGGCCGCATCCGGGCAAGCGCCGGCGTCGGCGCTTGCCTAGCGGCAGACGCCGTCACCCGCTTCGATGAAGACCATGCCGCGATACTGCGGGCGCGCTTTCCGGCCGACCCGGTGGCCGTGCCGCACCGCGTCTGGACGCTGACCTGCCGAAAGCCTTGAGGTGCCGGCCTCAACGCCACTCGGCAAGCTGTTGACGCAGCAGCTTGCCGACGGCGGACCGTGGCAGGTCTTCGCAGAACACCACCTGCTTCGGAACCTTGTACGCGGCCAGACTGCCGCGCGCATGGTCCAGCAAGGCCTCGACGGCCAAATCCGGATCGTTGCGGACGACGAGGGCTCTGACCGCTTGGCCGGTGTCCGCGTCCGGCACGCTGAACACGCCCGCCTCGGCCACTCCGGGATGGCTGGCGAGAGCCGCCTCAACCTCCGCCGGATAGACGTTGAAGCCGCTGACGATGATGACGTCCTTCCTGCGGTCGACGATCTTCAGATACCCGTCTTCGTCGAAGACGCCGACATCGCCCGTCTTCAGCCATCCGTCAGCCAGCGTCTTATCGGTTTCGTCGGCGTTGCCCCAATAGCCCTGCATCACCTGCGGCCCGCGGGCATGGATCTCGCCGGGTTCGCCGGTGGCCACGGGAACGCCCGCGTCGTCCACCAGCCGCATCTGGGTGGAGGGGACGGGAACGCCGACGGTGCCCGGCCGCCCGCGGCCGTCAAGCGTGTTGAGGCTGAGGATCGGCGACGCCTCCGTCATGCCGTACCCTTCCAGCAGGCCCACACCCGTCACACGCGCCCAGGCCTCGGCCACGGCCACATCGAGCGGCATCCCTCCAGAGACTGCGGCGCGCAAATGGGCCGGTGGCCGTTCGCTGAACCAGGGCGCGGCGGCCAGCGCCCGGTAAAGCGTGTTGACGCCGGTCATCAGGGACACCGGATACTTTGCGAAGACTGGCTTGAGGTTGGTCAAAGGCCTGGGCGACGGGATCAGAAGGTTGTGCACCCCGGCATGGAACACGCCCAGCAGGTTCACCGTGAAAGCGAAGATGTGGTAGAGCGGCAAGACCGTCAGCATGACATCGCGGCCGGCGGAGAGACTGCTGCCGATCATCTGGAAGACCTGCAACATGTTGGACAGGATGTTGCCATGGGTCAGCATCGCCCCCTTTGGCACGCCTGTCGTTCCGCCTGTGTACTGCAGCAGTGCCAGCGTCCCATGATCCGCCGAACCGGCATCGACGCCATCAGCGGGCGCCGATGACAGCGCGTCAAGAAACCGTTCATGGGGGAAGTCCGCCCGCGGCACTTTCCGGCTGACGTGCCGCAGCATGCCGTGCACAAGCCAGCGTTTCGGCCGGGGGAAGATGTCAGCCAGCCCCGAAAGAACGGCGCGCCGGATGCCGCCGCCGGCAAGCGCAGCCCGCGCGTTGTCGGCGAATAGGTCGCTTGCCACCAGCACCTTCGCCTGGGCATCGGCAAGCTGATGCTTCGTTTCATCCGGCGTGTAGAGCGGGTTGGTATTGACCAGCACGCATCCAGCCTTCAGCACGCCGAACGCCGCGACCGGCCAAGCCAGGCAATTCGGCATCTGAAGAGCCACACGGTCGTTTGCCGCGAGCCCGGCCGGCCCCCTAAGATAGGCGGCGAATCGATCGCTCAGCCGGTCCACCTCCAGGAAGCTGAGCCCCGACGCCATGCCGTTGGGCAGCACCATGGTGAAGGCGAGAGCATCTCCATGCTCCTGGGCAGCACTCTTTACGAATTCAGCCAGATTTCGGTGCCGTAACGGTGGCAGTTCAGGCGCGATGCCCTGCGGGTATTGGCTGATCCAGGGCTTCGCTACCATGCCTCACCGCTTCGCGTTGTCTCGCCGGCCGCTATCGGTCCGCATGCCCTGGCCGTAGGACGGTCGATCGGGCATATAGGATGAATGGATGACCACACAAGCCGGCCGCCCCCGGGTCATGCGCGACATTAGGCGGATCCCGCGGCTGCTGGCGTCCGGCTTGGGCTTGGTCGCCGTTGCGTTGATGGTGCTGCTGGCGCCGGGCGGCGAAGATCCTGCGCCGGGCAGCCCCGCCTTTGGCCTGCGGTGTCCCGCCGGGTGGAATGTCCGCGGGATCAACTGCTGCCGCGTGCGCGGTGGCCAGCCGGTGTGCCAGCGCAACCCGTTCCTGCCCAACGCGCTCGCCCCTCTGCTGGCCGACAGGGCGGCTCTCGTGCGTCCCGTTCAGGTCGACGACAGCGACCTGACCGACGAGGCCATTGCCGAGAACCCGGAACTTGCACCGCGGCCGATTACGACCGACCCCCGTATTCTCGATCCGTCCGACGACACGTGCACCGATGCCGCTTGCGATTTCGGGCTGATCCGGTCCATCGGAGAAATCCATCGCGACGGCGGCAGTTGCATCCGAGCACTCAGAACGCACTACTGCACCAACTCCATGTGGCAGGACCTGGATCTGGAACAGCGGATGCAGCGCATCCTGGTGCTGGGTCGTGAGTTCGCCGAAGAGGTGGACGTGGACGTGCGGGCCCTGCCCTGCATCGCCGCGATCGAGACCCGCTATCTGGAGCCGCTGACCGTCAGCGAGTTCAATTGCACAGGCTATACGTCGGACCAGGGCCTCCCACAGATCATCCGCCCCACCTTCGACGGCCTGCGGGAACGGCGGGGATTTCGCAGCAGCGTGGTCCCCTATGGCGAAAGCGACGACCCTGCCCATTGGGACCGCGTCTTTGCCCAGATCGCACAGAGCGTTCGCCACCAGTTGGAACTGATGGCCCAAGTGCTGCGAGAGAGCGGCGGGCGGGGGACGGAAAGCGGCTATCTGAACGCCTTCATCAACTACAACGGCAGCAGCCGCAGCATCACCTATGGCTTTGCCGTCAGTTCGTGCCTCGCCTGCATGCGCGAACGCGTGGACATGGACACGTTCGAGATGCGGGGCGACCCAGTGCGATGCCTGGCCGCGGCGCTCGGCGGCGCCGACATTCGGGATCAGTTCGACGACTTTCGCGGCCTCTGTTCCCAGCAAAGCCCAGCAACGACCGCTGGACGCCTGCCGCAGGACCTTGAGCTGGTGCCCTGAGCTGATGGCTTGACGTTGGCTATCCGCCTTCCACCGGCGGTGCTGCGAAGCGGGACAACAGCGTGTATCCGGCCAATTGGACCAGAAGCAGAACGACAATCGACACGATGGCCCAGAGCCGCGCAGCCCGAACGCCGGCTCGTTCATCCCCACCACCGAGAAGGTACACGAGGCCCGCGATCGGCGTCGCGATCACGAGGACCATTGCGGCCTGGACGATACCGTGGATGACAACGCTGGCATCAAATCGCGGCAGCTCACGCCACGCGGAAAGCGCGACGCCTGCGGCCAACACCAGCACCAGCATCCGTATCGCAGCCGTCCAATGTGCAGGCATCGTCACGCGCTTGCGCAGGGCCGGTCTTCTGGTCGCCGTTGCGCGATCAGGCCCATTCAATCGGCCGCCTGGTCGCCTTCCGTCACGGCGCGGTAATCGCTGATCGTCGAGCGCATGTGATAGCTCATCTCGGCTTCGGCCGTGGTCACGTCGCGCCGTCGCAAGGCGCCGATGATGCGCCGATGATCGCTGATCGACTTTGCCATGCCGGCAACGCGACTCAACTGCAGACGCCGGATCAGCTTGACCTTGTCGTGCAGCAGAACGACCTGCTCCGCCAAAAGGGGATTGCCGCTAATGCGCGCAATCTGGATATGGAACTCGCTGTCGAGAGCGTTGAACTCCGCGGTATCGTCCTCCGACCGCGCCTGAACCTGCTGCTCCACCAATTCGGCCAGCCGATCGATATCGTCTTCTGCTGCCCGCTCGATTGCCAAGCGCACGGCGGCCTTCTCCAGCCCCTCTCGCAGCTCATACAGGTGCTGCACTTCGTGCCAGTTGAACTGCCGCACGACATAGTGGCGCCCCCGGCGCTCTATCAGGCCCTCCTGGGCGAGCCGGTGCAGCGCCTCGCGCACCGGCGTCCGGCTGGCATCGTAGCGTATTGCAGTCTCCAACTCCGACAACACTGCGCCCGGTTCCAGGACCAGTGACGTAATCTCTGTCTTCAGACGGGAATAGATGGTCTTGCCGACAAATCGGCGGTCATCGGCGCCGCTCATCGCAAAATCCCGTTCGGCCACACGCGCGCTTGCTTGGGTCACTGTCCCACCTCGCCCGGTCGTCCAGTCGGTATACTCTGTGGCCGCGAAAGGGCCCTCATTCCGTATACCGAATTCTCCCCGGCGGGCAAACCCGACTACGGCACCGCACAATAAAATATCTGTCAAAAATTGCCGACATTGTTTCATTTCAATACGAACGGGCAAAATTAAGGTGCAGCGCAGCACAGAGTGGCAAGAGTTCCGGTCGACATAGCGACGCGCCGATCCGTTAACGAGAATCGGATACGCCACTGCACTCGACTCAAATCGATCTCGCCACACGCGCATGTTGCGGCGACCCACATGCAGTAAGCCGATGGGTAGCCCCACAGGGACCGCCTTTGGTCGGCGGATCACCATCACGGTGACTCCGAGAGCAGTCATCAAACTGCCGATTACAATCTCCCAGACCTGTTGTTCGCCGCCAAACGCAACGCCGTCAGCACACCGCATAGCAGCACCAACAGTGTCCGCCAAACGACGCTGTCGACGGGATGCGGCGCCCGGAATCGATCAACAACCCGTGGCGCAGGACTACGATGCATACTAGTTTGTATACAAACGACACATAAGAAAAAGAGCGGTGGCGCGCGGTTCAAACCCACCTTTGCCGCTACCAACTCGATCCCTGAGAGATGAAGGGACGAGATTGGCGAACCGGAGTTCAGCCGGACGCGTCAGCCCGCCAAATCTTCTGCACGCTGGGCGAGTTCAAGCCAGCGGTCTTCTGCGCGGGCCAAGGCGGCTTGCGCGTCGGTATGGCGGCGCGACGCCCGGTCGAATTCCCCAGGGTCGCGGGCAAATAGCGTCGTGTCGGCCAGTGCCGCCTCCAGCGCCGCGATCTCGGCGGTCAAGCGGTCGATCTCGCCGGGCAGAGCCTCAAGTTCGCGCTGATCGCCGTAGCTCAGCTTTCGCGACGTCCGAACCGGCTGACTGCGCGACGTGCCAACCGAGACCTTGGGCTTCGCGGATCGCGGTGGTGGTCGCTGGCGGACATAGTCGTCATAGCCGCCGACATACTCGCGAACTCCGCCATCACCATCGACGGCGATGATCGAGCCGACGATGCGGTCCAGAAACTCCCGATCATGGCTGACGACGATCACTGTGCCGGCATAGGATCCCAGCACGTCCTCCAGCATGACCAGGGTTTCCATATCCAGGTCGTTGGTGGGTTCGTCCAGCACCAGCAGGTTGCTGGGGCGGGCGAACAGCCGGGCCAGCATCAGGCGGTTGCGTTCCCCGCCGGAGAGGCTGGCCACCGACGCCTCCAGCCGGCCGGGATCGAACAGGAAGTCCTTCAGATAGCCGGCGACGTGGCGGGGCCGCCCGCCGACGGAGATCATATCCCCGCCTTCAGGAAGCAACACCTGGCGCAGCGACAGCGTGCCGGACACGTCATCCCGCGACTGGTCGAGGTAGCCGACCTCAAGCCCCGTCCCTGCCCTCACGGCGCCCGCGTCGGGCTCAAGCGTACCGATCAGCATGCGCACCAGTGTCGTCTTGCCGGCGCCGTTCGGGCCCACGACACCGATCCGGTCGCCGCGGCGGATGCGGGTGGAAAACCCCCGCACGACCGTCCGCTCGCCGAAGGCCTTGCTGATCTCCGTTGCTTCGATCGCCAGATCGCCGCCCCGCTTCGCCTCCGACAGGTCAAGGCGTGCGACACCCATCTTGCCCAGGGCCTGGCGGCGGTCGTCGCGCATCTGCGCCAACGCCCGAACCCGGCCTTGATTGCGACGCCGCCTGGCCGTCAGGCCCTCACGCAACCACTGCGTCTCGGCAGCGATACGCCGATCCAGCCTTTGGGCCGCCTTCTCTTCTTCAGCGAACACTTGCTCGGACCAGTCTTCGAAGTCGGAAAACCCGGCCTCAAGCACGCGCAGACTGCCACGATCGAGCCAAAGCACCCGGCGGGCCAGCGCCGAAAGGAAGCGACGGTCATGGCTTATCATCAGAAGCGCGCCGGCATGTCCGCCGAGGCGCCCCTCCATCCACTCGATCGTCGGCAGGTCGAGATGGTTGGTCGGCTCATCCAAGAGCAGGATGTCGGGATCGTCGACCAGCGCACGGGCCAGTGAAACGCGGCGCGCCTCCCCGCCGGACAGGCCTGTAGGCGCGCGCCATCCGTCCAGCGACAGGGCGGCCAGGATTTCGTCGACTCGATAGCGTTCGTGCCGACGCTCCTCAGGCAGGCCCATGGACACATAGTCCGCGATTGTGGCGGCATCTCCCAGATCGGGATCCTGTGGCAGATAGGCGACGCGGGCACCGGGCTGGACGAAACGGAGACCGCCGTCCAGCTCGATCTGGCCCGCGAGTGCCTTCAGACAGGTAGATTTGCCGCTGCCGTTGCGGCCAACCAGACAGACCCGGTCGCCGGCCGCAAGGCTCAGGTCGATGCCGGCGAATAGGGGCCGCTCGGCAAACCGCACCGTCGCGTCGCTCAGCGCGGCCAGCGGAGGCGCGGCCGGCATGGCTCAGACCCTTTCCCGCTCTCGACTGATCTGCTCGTAGGCCTGGTTGATCGTCGCCAGCTTGTCCGTCGCCAGCACCACGAACTCCTCCGGCACGCCTTGGGCGATCAGCCGGTCGGGATGCGTCTCGCGCACCAACTTGCGATAGGCCGCCTTGATTGTAGGCAGGTCGGCACCGGCGGGCACGCCCAGAATGCTGTACGGGTCGCTGCGTGGGCACCCCAGTTCGGTCGCCCGCATGCGCTGGAAGTCGGCATCGCCGAAGCCGAGCAGGCTGGCGACGCCGCGCAGATACGCAATCTCGTTCTCGTGGATCTTGCCGTCCGCCTTGGCGATGTGAAACAGGCAGTGCATCAGCTCTTCCAGGACGGCAGGCCGATCCTGGAACATGCCGGCGACTTGGCGGGCATACGGCTCGAAGCCGCGGGCGTCCCGCTTTGCCATGTTGAACACCCGCTCCACATTGCGCCGCTCATCGGCGGGCACACGGAAGGCCTGGTCGAAGGCGGCCACTTCGTCCGCCGTCACCGTCCCGTCCGCCTTCGCCATCTTGGCGCCGAGGGCGATGACGGCGATGGTGAACGCAATGCTCTTGGTCGCGTCACGCTCTGGGCCATCGGCCGACGGCCGATCCGCTGTCGAGGGCCCCGAAGTGGCGACCATGGCGATGGCGTCCATGGCGCCGCCGGTCGCCGCGCCGATCAGCGCGCCGATGGGGCCGCCGATGGCAAATCCGGCGGCGCCGCCGACGATCGTTGCCCAGATCGTCATGCCACCGGCCCGCCTGTCGGATCGTCCGAGCACAACGGCAGAGGACGCATCCTGGCTGTCGGCCCCCCCACAGGCGCCTCTGCAGGCTCAGCAGCCGCGCTGGCTGGTAAGGACTCGGCCGGCAAGGTCTTCCACATAGGCACGAAAACTGTCTGGCGAAGCAAAGATCAGGCTTTCGAAGCGTGCCGCGCGAATGCGGCAATATCCTGTCGTCCCCCAGCGGCCAATCAGACCGGTCTCCACATTGGCGATGCGGGTGCGATAGGCGTCGTATCCACGGTCGCCGTCCCGCTGTTCGATCACACGTTGCGAGGCCGTCAGGAAGTCGGAATGGGCAATCGTAAAATCCTGATAGTAGCCATAGATCTCGGCATTGCCGTACACCTCTGCACAGCTTAATCCGGCGATCATTAATTCTGTGTGGACCCGCATAGCTTCGAACGCCCGCGCCTGATCGCGGCTGAAGCACGTCGCCGGCCCGTCGGTGATGCGGTCGAGCGCCTCCAGCCGCGTTGTGGTTTCGAAGGGCGGCGTGTCCTGGGCGGCACCGGAAATCGGAACAACGGCAAGTGTTACGGCAACAACCAAGCCAACGAGAAAAGGCATCCGACATCCTCAAAGAGACAGGCGGCCAGCGTGTGGGAGCGGGGACTGCCGAGCGGCGGAGGGTCTCCGCCACTATCCCTAGGCGCAGCATTCCTTTTAGCCGGGATGCCCGAAAAGCAAAACCCCGCACATTGCCGCCACTCGCCAGCGTTGCTTGCCGCCCTGGCGCGTCAGCACTAGGCTCATCACCTCGCAACGGTCTTTCGCCCAGGAACGGGAAGGGCACACCGCATGTCGATGGAGCAGACCATACGCCCGCCGGCGAACGAGGCGCTGATCGCCGCGCTCGGTAATGCTCTGGGCGACAGCTTCAGCCGCGCCCCCGCGGTGTGCGAGCAGCATGGCCGCGACGAATCCTATCATCCGACGATCCCGCCTGACGGCGTCGCCTTCGCCCGATCGACGGAAGAGGTGGCTGCCATCGTGACCCTCTGCGCACAGCACCGGGTGCCGGTCATCCCATTCGGCACGGGCACGTCGCTGGAAGGGGGGGTGGCCGCGCTGGCCGGCGGCATCTCGATCGATCTTGCCGGCATGAATAGAGTGCTTCGGGTTTCGGCGGACGATCTGGACGTGGCGGTGGAGGCCGGCGTCACGCGCAAGCAGCTCAACACGCATCTGCGTGACACCGGCTTGTTCTTCCCCATCGACCCCGGGGCCGACGCCTCGCTGGGCGGCATGGCGGCCACGCGCGCTTCGGGCACCAACGCCGTGCGTTACGGCACCATGCGCGACAACGTGCTGGGCCTGACCGCAGTATTGGCAGACGGCAGCATCGTGCGCACCGGCACGCGTGCCCGCAAATCGGCGGCCGGCTATGACCTGACGCGGCTGCTGGTCGGATCCGAAGGCACGCTGGGCGTGATCACCGAGCTGACCTTGCGCCTGCACGGCATTCCGGAGGCCATGTCGTCTGCTGTGTGCGCCTTCCCCACGGTCGCCGACGCCGTCAATGCCGTGATCGCGACGATCCAGGTCGGCGTGCCCGTCGCCCGCATCGAGTTCCTCGACGACGTCCAGATCGACGCCGTCAACCGCTTTTCCAAGCTCGACTACGCCGTGGCGCCGACATTGTTCTTCGAGTTCCACGGCACCGAGACATCGGTGGCCGAGCAGGCGGAGATGGCCGGGATGATTGCCGGCGAGCATGGCGCCTCAGACTTCCGCTGGGCAACCCTCGCGGAAGACCGCAACCGGCTTTGGCAGGCCCGCCACGATGCCTATTACGCCGCGCTGGCGCTGCGTCCCGGCGCGCGTGGCCTGCCTACCGATGTGTGCGTGCCGATCTCGCGCTTGGCCGATTGCATCGTGGAAACCAAGGCCGATGTCGCGGAAAGCCGCCTGCTGGCGCCAATGGTCGGCCATGTGGGCGACGGCAATTTCCATCTGGTGTTCGTGCTGGACCTGGATGACGCGGAGGAAGTGGCGCGCGCCGAGGCACTGCACGAACGCCTTGTGCGCCGGGCGCTGGCCATGGGCGGCACCTGCACCGGCGAGCACGGCATCGGCTATGGCAAGAAGCACCTCTTGGAAGCCGAATGCGGCCCGGCGATCGACGTGATGCGCACCATTAAGCGTGCGCTGGATCCGCACGGCATCCTCAATCCCGGCAAGGTGGTCTAGGGACGTCCCCCCCTGTTGGATGCGCCGATTGCCGGGGCCAGTAGGATTGCCGCAAGCACCAGCGCTGCTGCCGTCAGGTCCAGCACGCCGACCGTCTCGGAAAAGGCAAACCAGCCGACCGCAATCATGGTCGGCAGTTCGAAAGCGCCGGTCGCTGCAGCCCGCGCCGGGCCCACGCGCGGACAGGCGAAGGTATAGATCATCTGCGGCAGCAGCGCGGTCAGCAGGCCCATACCCAGGATCGACAGCCAGACCTCGCCGCTCGTGGGTACGAGCGACCCAGGTCCCGCCATCATGGCAAGTGGTGCCAGGCCTACGACGGCCCCGCCGATACCGCAGGCCAACCTCTCAGGCACCGTGAGATTGGGAACCATCGTGCTCAGCACGACGATGATCAGCCCGAACGTTATCGGCGCCGGCAGCGCCCATAGGAGCGCCTGAACGCTGATGTCCTGATCGCCGCCGACAAGCAGGGCGGCGCCAGCAAGAACCAGTGCACACGCCACCCAGGCCCTCAGGCCGGGCCGCTGACGGAGCAGCATCCACGCGAACAAGAGGGCGAAGACCGGATAAGACATATAGACAACCCCGGCAGCCGCCACAGGCTCGGTCTCTATTGCCCGCAGATATCCGATCCAGCCGAGACCCGTCAGCATTCCCGCGACCGCAAGCGTCACGGCCTGCCGGCGCTTCCGGCGGGCCAGCGGCAGGAAGGGCAACATGACGGCGGCCGTGAAGGCGTAGCGGTAGAACGCGATCGCCGCAGGATCGACGCCCAGGGCTTGCAGCTCGCGCGCAAACAGCGGGACAAGCCCGAAGCACACCGCCGAAACGGCGATGGCGACCGTCGCGGCGACCGGGCCGAAGGTGAGGTTCGCTGTCTGCGTGATTGCGGTCATACGCCTTTATCAAGCGCATCGGACGCATTCATCAATTTCCAAATTTTCACAACTTCAATGAAATGATTTAATGCCTAGATGATCCCGCGCCTGGGCATCCATCACCTGGCCCTGATCGTCGCCCTGGCAGAAACCGGCGGTGTGGCCGCGGCTGCCGTCCGGCTGGGCATCACGCAATCGGCGGCTTCCCACCGGCTCCGCGAGGCGGAGAGGCGGCTCGGCGCCGCTCTGGTGCGGCGCGGGCCAAGCGGGGTAACGCTGACCGCGGATGGCGAACGCCTGCGCGCCTTTGCCGACCGGTCGCTGGGGGAACTGTCGCGGCTGGAGCAGGAGATCGAAAGTGCCCATGGCAGCGGGCGGCAACTGGTGCGTATGGGACAGGCGACGTACAGCCGGTATCACTGGCTGCCCGCCTTCCTGACCTATCTGGAGCGCCGCGAACCTCGGCTGATCGTCGATCTCTCGGGCCGAGCCACGGCGCGGCCGCTGGCGTCTCTCTTGGAAGGGGCGGTCGACGTCTCGACCATCTACGGCCGCCCAACCCTGTCCAAGCACTTCGCGTGGTATCGGCTGGGCAGCGACCCACTGGTCGCCGTCATGGCGCCCGACCATGCGCTTGCAAGCGTCCCCTACTTCGACTCCGCGACGCTGGAGGACCAGCGCTTCTACACCTACCCGCTCGCTACCGAACCCGGTTTCGAGTGGGAGGCGCTGTTGGGCCCGCCAACCGTGCCGTTTCGGCGGCTGACGCCCATGCCAACACCGGAAGCGGTGATCGACCTGGTGCGCGCCGGCTTCGGAGTTTGCCTGTTCAGTCGCTGGGCCATCGAGCCGGAACTGGCCGATGGCACGATGATCGCAAAGCCCGTCGGTCCGGAAGGGCTAACGCTTGACTGGTGGGCTGTCATGCGCGCCGAAGACGTCGGTGACACCGCGCCCTCACGCCTCGTGCGTGCCATGCAGGGCTGGGCGGGCGGCAAGAAGACCGGCCTTGAGACCTTGGCTTTTGAGACCGGCGGATAGCCGAAACCCCTGGCGCGCCATCCACAATGCGGAATTCCAAGCCGTCAGCAATGCACCATGGCGGCGCGGTTTCCCGAGGTAAGACGAGGCGATGGCGATCTCTAATAGCACCGACAGCTTGACAAACCCGTATGCGTGGCCCCAAGAGCATCGCACGACTACACTGATGGTCACCGCGCTACAACCGAGCCGTGACTCCCCGGTGGATGGACCTGCACCGGAGTCTGCCCCACAGATTCGGTTGCCGCCGCATGCGATTCACTCCGTCAGCTGGGGACTTTGACGTGGGGAGAAGCAGCTTGGGGTTAATCTCAGGATTGCTTGCCGTCCTGGTCACCATGGCGATTTCCGCCCCGGCACTCTCGCAGTCGCCGCCCGGCACTTCGTTCCGTGATTGCGAGGCATGCCCCGAAATGGTGGTGATCCCATCGGGGAGCTTCATCATGGGATCGCCCGAGGCAGAGCCGGACCGATGGCCTGATGAGGGCCCGCAGCGTGAGGTCATGGTTGGCCCCTTCGCCATCGGCCGCTTCGAGGTCACGCGCGCAGAGTTCGGGGCCTTCGTATCGGCCACCGGTCACCCGATCAGCAATGGCTGCCGGTACTGGATCGGCCTCGACAAACGATCCGATCCCTCCGCCAACTGGCTCTTCCCGCGCTTCGCTCAAGCCGACAGCGAACCCGTCACCTGCGTAAGTTGGATCGATGCCCAAGCCTATGCGCAATGGCTATCGGACATTACTGCGCACGAATATCGGCTGCCGAGCGAAGCCGAGTGGGAGTATGCGGCGCGGGCCGGTACGAACACGACGTGGTTCTGGGGCAGCAACGTTGCGGCAGGATGCGACTACGCGAATGCCAGTGACTATTCGGCGGCCGCCGATGTCGAGCTCTCCGGACGGCTGATTAATGTATGGCCATGCCACGACGGCCATGTCCATACCTCAGCGGTGGGCAGCTACCTGCCGAACGGTTTTGGCGTCTTCGATATGCTTGGCAATGTCTGGGAATGGACGCAAGACTGCTGGAATCCGACCTATCACGGTGCGCCAACGGCCAGCAATGTGTGGGAATCGGGAGACTGCCGACGCCGGGTCACACGGGGTGGCTCGTGGATCGACGGGCCGGAATTCGTCCGCTCTGCGAACCGCGGAAAGGTCCTAATCAATCTCCGATACAATGACTTCGGATTCCGCGTCGCCCGCAGCGTCTTCGTCGGATCGTAAGCGGGCTCTTGAAACGCCAGGCTGAGCAATGCGTTCAAGTGAACCGTGTCGGCGTGGTGAGGTGCGGACCTGGCCGGAGGTATTCGGCCATCCTTCGGTCAGGCCCGCATCCCTGGTCTACGCAGTGACGTTCACGTGTTGCGCACGGCCCTGAGCCTGAGCGTTTGCGGCATGGGCCTGTTCGTCGACCACCTGCGCGACCGCCTGTTCGGCGCCGGCAGCCTGGCGGAGGCCCGCGAGCGCCACGTTTGTCTGACCTTCGGCCAGCGTCAGGGCCGCACTGGAAGCGGCCGGACCACTGATGTCCATCAACTTGTCTCCTTACTGTCTTGAGTGGGTTTACGCGAGAAGGTCGAGCGGGTTGGGTCCCTGCTGCTGCCCCCCTCCCTGGGCCTTTGTTGCGAGATGGTAGGCGCTGGCAGCCGCCGCGAAGTCGGCACTCGAGGGCCGGACCGGCGCCGTTGCGGCTGCGGCGATGCGCGAGGCGATCTTGCGCGCCTCGTCCGGATCGCCGGTCGAGGTCGACTTGATGCTGACCGACCCGCCGGTGGCATAGAGGCGGCCATCCGGGCCGCGGGTGTAGGTGTACTGCGGCGGCCCACCGAACTGCCCGGCGGCAGCGGCATGCGCCTCCTCCTCCCGGCGGACGGCGGCGTCGCGCGTGCGCAGCCGCGCCACCTCCGCCCGTTCGGCGGGCGTCAGCTGCTGTTCGCCGCGGACGGCGCCCGGGGCATGGGAAACGGTGTCTTCGGAACCGGCAGCACCGCCCACCTGGCCGGCGCCCTGGCGGACCTTGACGTGGACGACGTCAGTCCCGTCAGCCAACTGGCCGACGACCTGGCGCGACGAAACCGTGCCGTAATGGCCGTTGGTCGCCCCAGAATAGAAACTGCCGATCGAACCCACCGACATGGCTGACGCCGTCTCCCGAGAATTCGCGGCGGGCGCTGCATTGCGCCGGCATGTCGCCGCGATCACCGCAGCCTGCCGGCAATCCCCTGAAAATCTGTTAAAACGCGGGAGTGCGGGGACACAAGCGCGTGAACCTGTCGTGAGCCGCTATAGCAGCCCTCGGGGTCCCGCTGACGTCCCGGGCGTCGGCATTGACGCAGCGATCGCCGCGCTCGTCTTCGCCGTCAAGCTGCTCCGCACATCGTGCAACTCATGCATCCGGCGTTGCTGTGGGCATGCCGTACGGTCCGCTTCATCGTGATCCCCGCGGGGAACACTGAGCCGGATAACTGCTGCGCCACCCCAGTCGGACACAACATGTCCTACATCATATCCCACCAGCAAGAATCTGACGCAATGAAGCGCCGCTTGGACCAAGCAATCCAGTAATTCCGGGATTCTCGAAAGACTCTTCCCAATGGTCATCACCGCGAGCGACAGACCTCCAATCGCGCTCTTGAACTGCTTACTGACTACGTCTATGACTGGATGCCGGTATCGCGTCATCGCGCCGTAGACGTCGAGGAAATGTCACGCGTCTCCGATTCATTTATAGTTGAAAGTGCCTACATGCGATGGCCGACATACGGACTAGCGGAACGATTTGCCGCCCGCACTTATATGCTGCTGACAGTCAACGAGCGCTTGCCCATTGCAAAGCGCGATTTGTCGACGCCTTCACGTAGTTGTCGGAACTCTCGAAATGACTATTGAGTCACTCGGCATTATTGGTGCGGGTTTCATTGGTACCTCCCTCGCAGCGCGCGCACGCGACGTCTGGCCACAGATCCCAATTGTCGTCTTCGATGAACAAGATCGTCATACGGAGGCCGTAAAACTCAAGATTTCGGGTGTAACAGTAGCAGAGCAGCCGGATGATTTAGCCAGCTGCAGCGCGATATTCATATGCACGCCAGTTTCGATAATTCCGAATTATGTGATACGTCTTGCGACCAGCTCTGTCACCAATACGCTTCTCGTCGACACAGGCTCTACGAAACAGTCGATCATAAGCCGTGTCAGTGCTGCGGTTCCGGCGTTTTCCTCTTTCGTGCCCGGGCACCCATTGGCGGGCAGCCGATTGTCGGGACCACAACACGCCAAGCCAGATCTCGTCGTCGACCGTACCTTCGTTCTTACTCCCTACGGATCGACAAGTCAGGAAGCCGTCACCGGTGCCACTCAACTCCTTGAGGATCTGGGCGCGCGCGTGGTTATCACGGATGCCGCTTCCCACGACGCCATCCTCGCTCTGACTTCACACTTGCCTCACATGATCGCGTACGCCCTCGCCGCCCAGCTTGGCGCAGCCGGGCTGAAGTTTGGCGATCTGCTTCAAGAGCTGACGCCTATGTCATTCCGCTCAATGACGGCGTTCGCAGCAAGCGACCCACGTATGTGGACCGACATCTTGCTTGACAACAAATCAAAGATTCTTGAGTTTTGCAATCATTTCAGGGACCATCTATTGGACATTGAAGAGAAAATGGAGAGCGGCAATGAACTTGGCCTTTTGAAATACATCGACAATGTGGGAGCGATGAGGAAAGAACTGGAGTGAGATCATGACGCAAATGCTGGTTTCCTTCCTCGGAATTGACGGATCTTATTCTTACCAGGCTGCGCGGAGTTTTTTTCCGGAGGCTAAGTTCCTCGGTTACCGGTCTTTCGCGGAGATCATTGAATCGGTTCAGAATCAAGATTCCAATGCCGCTGTCATTCCCGTCGAAAATTCGATAACGGGTCGCATCCCTGATGTTCACCGTCTCCTACTCTCGATGCAGCTGACTATCGTCGGTGAGCTGATGCTGCCAATCGAGCATTGCTTGATAAGAAGCCGTCAAGGCTTGCAGTTGATCACCGACCACAGCGAGATCAGGAAATTATTGAGTCATCCACAGGGCTTTATGCAGTGCAAGCCATATATCAACAAACATTTCCCAGACGCTGATTTGGTCGATATTAGTGACACGGCAAACGCGGTAAGAGAAGTGGCACAGTCGGAGGACCCAACTGTAGCTGCGATTGGGCCTGAGGTCGCGGCGGAAATCTACGATGCAGTGGTCATTGAAAAGAATATCGCTGCGATCGAAGACAATTATACTCGCTTTGTGTTACTTTCTGGTTCCAGGATGCCGGAGACTGACGAAGCAGCTGACATGACAACTTTGATATTTCAAGTGCGCCACGAACCTGGCGCACTTCTGGATGCGCTCGCCGTATTCCAAATTGAAGGTATCAATCTGACAAAGCTGGAGACTTATACGATTGCAAAGCAGACTGCACTGCCCACGTTCTACATTGACGTCGGAGCCGGGCTTCGTGAGGAGCGGATGCAGCGCGCCCTGCAGAACCTAGAAATCCGAGCAAAGTATGTAAAAATACTCGGATCGTACCAATCGTCGAGCGTACGCAAAGCAATGTCGGGGTTCTTGCCGACTCACCCCATTTAGTTGCCTCAGGAAGACATCAGAATGTTCGAGCGCACCGAGACCAGCCTACTTGATCCGATTGTGGCCCTGTCGCGAGAATACGCAGCAGACGATAGACGGGACAAAATCAATCTCGGCATCGGCGTCTATCGTGATTCCTCCGGCGCCACGCCAATCCTTGATTGCGTGAAGAAGGCGGAAGAGCAGCTTGTCGCCGAGCAACGTACTAAGGACTATGTCGGTGTTGCGGGCGATGACGAGTTCGTCCGCCAATTGTCGGCTGCCGTTTTGCCCTCGTTGAAGTACGGGAGTGAGATCGTAGGAGTGCAGAGCGTCGGAGGATCCGGGGCGTTGCGTGTGCTGCTCGACACGGCCGTACGGATTTCCCCATCGACAGCTCTCTGGATGTCGGAGCCTACTTGGCCAAACCACAAGGGCATCGCATCAGCGGTTGGGATAGATGTACGGCATTATTCCTATCCCGGCTTCAAGACGGGTTTCGATCTTGATGGTTTGTTTGCGGAACTCGCGCCGGCTCGTCCCGGCGACCTTTTTCTGGTGCACGCGTGTTGCCACAATCCCACAGGGATCGACCCACTTCCGGAGGAGTTGGCTCAGATCGCCGACTTCCTGTCTAAGCGTGGGATTGTCCCTTTGATTGACGCGGCATACCTCGGCTTTGGTCAGTCACTCGAGACAGATTCAGCGCGCGTCGCTACCTTCGTCGACAGATGTCCCGAGCTCTTGCTCGCTGTCAGCTGCTCCAAGAACTTCTCGATTTATAGAGAACGAACCGGCGCAGCGTACTTGATCGGTCGCGCGGCCGACAATCTCATCAACGCACGCAGCGTGATGATGTCTATTGCGCGTGAGAGCTATTCGATGCCCCCGGATCACGGCGCGCGCGTCGTTTCGAAGATCCTGGGCACGCCAGAGTTGAAGGCAGGTTGGCAATCGGAGCTCTCTGCGATTCAGCAGACGATTGCTCGGAATCGCCGGGGCCTAGCCGCAGCCTTGCGGCACCATTGCCCCGACCGCGACTGGGACTACTTGGATCAGGGCCATGGAATGTTTGGGCTCATTGATGCTCCTAAAGAGAGGATACTCAAACTTCGCCGCGACAAGGGCATCTATATTGTCGACGATGGACGGCTCAACGTCGCCGCTCTTAATGAAAACACGATTGAATTCACGGTAACGAGCATTGTTGACATCCTAATGAGCTGACTGTGCGGAGGCTCCTTGGCCCGCGATCACGTAACAGCAGCTGCGGCTACAGTCATGTCGGCAATCACTGCGGGGGTCACTACATTTGTTGCCCCACCCTCGCAGTGCGAGCAGCCGTACATAAGAGTCTTCGCCGCAGCTGTTTCGTTCTTTACGGTGTATCGCGTGTTTAGGCCGGTCCATAGAGGGCTATCATATTGGAAGTACCGGAGATTATCTGGCCACTGGCCCTATGTGACAACACTATATGATGACGATCTCCACAAGAATTACAACTTTGCAAGAATGGGTTTCTTCCTTGATCACGATGAAGATATCGAATATCGGGTCTACCGTTATCGGGCCATTGAAGGTTTGCGTAAACAGGATCCTAAAGAACATCGTGGCAAAGCGACGAGCCTGACTGTGTCCTACAGTACCCGCCAGGAACAGATTCACTTAGTGTTCGGCGTCCCTCCCTATGGTGGTAACATTCGGTATGGTCGGTTATCTCTGCATTTTACGCCGGCGAACATGCCCAAAGGTGAATGGGCGAGCCATCGCGTTATCGAAGAAGGAGTGGATGAGATGAAGTATGTGGAGCCGTCGGCCGGCAGCATGATGACCGTAAGGCCGCAGAGCTCTTTTACGTGGTGGGACAGCGAATACGAAGGGAGGCTGGACGATGCCAGCTAAGACACGCACCCCACCCTTGTTTACTGACGAGGAAAAGATTTCTTTTTCAGCCGCACTTGGAGAAGCAATCTCCAATAGGCAGAATATCTTTTGCTTGAGGTGCGCCAATCTAGACTATGATGCAGACACTGCAGAGTTGATTGCTTCAGGTTACTTGCTGACTAACGCGATTCTGATGGCCAGGGCGCGCTGGCGGATTCTTAAGATGCTCTCGGTTGGAGCATCGAAGCCGGCGATCTTGTATAGCTACATGAACATACTTCGTATCTTGCTGAGAGGAGACTTCTCGTCACTGGGAAACATAGAGATCTGGCGGAAGATTCTTGCAAACAGGTTTGAACTGCCAGCGCACGTCATCGAAGCTGCAAACGGCGCCGTTGAATTCTTCCAAGGCGCGGGGATTAGCTCCACCGTTAGCTGGTACCATCGAGCCGAAACCTATTTCGGTGTTGAAGACACAGATGTTTCTTCGGATTTAGGCGGTCAGTTCTTCATAAGCAGCGCGAATATTTACTCACCTATTGTTGAAAGCCGCGATATGAACGCGGAGATTTCTGTCAATAGCGTGTTTGTTGAGCAAGGATTGAAAATAAGAACAGGACTAAACGGCGCAAATATTGTCGTTGAACTGGACGGTAGAGAGATGATAACGGCGCTGAGTAACTGGATGTCGAATCTTGAGAGCATTCTGGAGCTTGATTTCTATGCAGTTGGCTGAGTCTCAATTGGAGGTCAGCGGGTAGCGACCACTGTCAGGAATTTCGTGTGCGAGATGGCGGTTGATCACGTTCAGGCCATGGCCCGGGTGAAGCGTTCGCCGAACAGGACGGCGAACTGGGCGTTGGCGATGGCCCACTTGCGGGCCGGAGTTTTCCAGGCCTTCTCGGCTCGGTTCAAGACCAGGAACAGCAGCTTGGCATTCAAGGCCTCAATGGCGTTCGTGGTGTAGACGATCAGGCGGACCTCGGGGGCGAAGGCGCAGAAGGGCACCACCTCGCTCCAGGTCCGACGCCTACTCTGGGCGATGGCCGGATACCGCCTGCCCTAGGGACTTTCCTCGAAAACGGTGAGTGCGGCATCGCCTGTGTCGGCGTCAACGGCCCGGTAGATGGCCTTGATGGCTGCTTCCTTGATGCTGTCCGGCGTGTAGAAATCCGGCTCGCCAGCCCGCAGGCTGACGACATCGCGCCCCTCGGCCTCCAACTCGCGTGCTCTGCTTGTGCCGGCAATCGCCGGTGACGGCTTTACCCGGCCCAGCGCTTGCGCAAAGAAGGACATTTCAGAGCCCCCGGCTCGGCGTGCCGAGGCCGTATCCGCCGGCCAGTCTGCGCGCAAGCAATCGACCACGACACCACAACGATTCACACCGTCGGATATTCGCCTCAAATCGCCACGGAACAGCCGCCTTCCCGTCGGTCTGCGGTCAAAGGACGCGAGCACGCTGCAAAGCGGTGGGTCGTGGGCCGCCGCTCTGCACGCTTCGCCGCGCTCTTCGAGCCTAGGCCAAGCGTGAAGTCCGTGCGCCGGCCTGCCCGAGAGCAACAGACATCCCGGCAGTTTCGGAGGCAATCCCCATGTTCCAGCGGCATCATACGGCCCAGCCGGCCGCATTCCTGCTGACTATCCTGGTCTTCCTTGCGCTGGTCGCCACCGCCGCGCGCGCATCGCCCGTCGGCGCCCTGGTGGCAGCGCCGGAGATGGACCAAGGCGGCCTATTCCTGCCGGGCGAACGGCCCGGCTATGTGGTGCCGGCAACCCAGGTGGCCACGGACGTTACCATTGAAGTCAGCGGCATGATCGCCCGTGCCCGCGTGGTGCAGCGGTTCGAAAACCCCACGGACCGGTGGACCGAGGGCGTGTATGTCTTTCCCCTGCCCGAGACGGCTGCGGTCGACCGGCTGCGCATGGTGATCGGCGGGCGTATCGTGGAGGGCGAGATTCAGGAGCGCGAGACCGCACGCCAAGCCTACGAAGAGGCGCGCGACGCCGGACAGCAGGCCAGCCTGGTCAGCCAGGAACGGCCGAACCTCTTCACCAATGCCGTCGCCAACATCGCCCCGCATGACAGCATCACGGTGGAGATCGAGTATCAACAGAGCCTCGACTATGACGCAGGTACGTTCAATCTGACCTTCCCGACAGTCGTCCTGCCCCGGTACATCCCCGGCACGCCCAGCGCGGCCCCGCAAGACGGAACGGGCTGGGCCTACGACACCGATCAGGTGCCGGACGCCAGCCGCATCACCCCGCCGGTAGCCGCCCCGGGAACGGGGCCGGTGAACCCCGTGAGCCTGACAGTCGAACTCGATGCCGGGTTTCCACTGGGCGAGATCGAGAGCCCTAGCCACCCGATCATGCTGACGGCCGGCGAATACGGCCGCGTCACGGTAACGCTGGCGACCGATGACGTGTGGGCGGATCGCGATTTTCGCCTGCGCTGGCAGCCGGATGTCGGCGCGGAACCCAATGCCGGGGTCTTCAGCGAGACCCTCGATGGCGCCCGCTATCATCTGGTGCTGCTGGTCCCGCCAACCGATATCGAAGCCGACGGTATCGAGGGGCGTGAGGTCGTCTTCGTCATCGACACGTCGGGTTCGATGGCCGGCGACTCCATCGTGCAGGCGCGCCAAGCATTGCTGATGGCGTTGGACAGGCTGCGTCCGCAGGATCGGTTCAATGTCGTGGCCTTCAACAGCCGGCCACGGATGCTGTTCGAGAAGGCCCGACCCGCGAATGCTGAGGCGGTCGCGGCCGGCCGAGAGTTCGTACGGGCGCTTGAAGCCGACGGCGGAACTGAGATGGCACCGGCGCTCTGGCTGGCTCTGCATGAACCCCGGCCGCAGGACGTGTTCCGTCAGGTCGTTTTCATCACTGACGGCGCCGTCGGCAACGAGGCTGAGCTGTTCGGCCTGATCGGTCAGGCGATTGGAACGACCCGCCTTTTCACCGTCGGCATCGGCAGCGCACCCAACGCCTTCTTCATGCGTGAGGCCGCGGCGATGGGGCGGGGCACGTTCACCTTCATCTCGTCTGAGACGGTGGTGGGTGACCGTATGGAAGAGCTGTTCGCCCGGCTGGAGCAGCCGGCGCTGACGGATATCGATGTCGACTGGGGCGTGGATGCGGTGGTGGAGTTCCAGTACCCCTCGCCGATCCCCGATCTCTATGTCGGCGAGCCTGTGGTCGCGACCGCACGCCTGCCGGCCGAAGCCACGACGGACCGCGTCGTGGTGACGGGACAGGCCGGCGGCCGTCCGTGGCGGGTTGAAGCGGCGCTGGACACCGGCGCCGAAGCGCCCGGCGTCGCGGCGTTGTGGGCACGCAACCGCATCACGGATCTGGAGCGGGACGGCTATATGGGCCGCGACGATGCAGAGATCCGGGCCGAGATCCTGGAGGTCGCCCTGGCCCACCAGATCGTCAGCCGCGTCACCAGCCTGGTCGCAATCGACAGCGAGGTCGTGCGCCCGCCGGAGGAGGACCTGGAGACGGATGCCGTCGCCACCAACATGCCCGACGGCGTCGACATGCAGATGGCCGGCGGCGTCGAGGGGGATGGACCGGAGCCGGCGCTGGGACCGCTGCCTCAGGACGCGCACAGCGGTTCGATGGACACGGCCGCTTTGCCGGCTCCGGCTGCGGGACCGCAAAGCTCGCTGGACCTGATCCATGGGATGGCGCAGCTGTACGGGCCGGCGCAGCACGAGCCGGTCACGGTGGTCACGCACCTGCCCTCTGGCGCAACGCCACAGATGCTGAATGCCATCATCGGCGGTTTGCTGATCATCGCAGCGGCGCTGCTGTTCCGAGTGTCGCGGCGCCGCACCCGGCCCGTTGCCGCCTGATGGTACGGCGATTGACGCGGCGGGGCGCGGCGGCATGGCTCGCCCCGCCGCTCGCCCTCGCGGCACTCTGGTTTCTGGCGAGCGCCGCGGCCATTCCGGCCAAGGCCTGGCTCGGCCAGCATCTGCTGGAACGGGCTTGGGCCCGAACCGTGGACGGCAGCGCCGAAGCGCGACCCTGGCCATGGGCCGACACCTGGCCGGTGGCCCGCCTTGCGGTTCCGGCACACGATGTGAACCTGATCGTCCTGGCCGGGGCTCAGGGCAACAGCCTCGCCTGGGCGCCCGGCCACCTGACCGGAACAGCGCCGCCCGGAGCGCCCGGCGTGACCGTTCTCGGCGCCCACCGCGACACGCATTTCCGGTTCCTCGAGCATGTGCGGCCGGGCGACGCAGTGACCCTGGCAACGCCCGACGGCGGGATGCACCACTATGCGGTGACCGAGACACACGTCGTGGACGCGAACTCCGCCCGCATCGCGGCCATACCCAGCCGATCAACTCTGGTGCTGAGCACGTGCTACCCGTTCGATGCCATCACGCCGGGCGGCCCGCTGCGCTATCTGGTGCTGGCGGAGCCCAGTTCTGAGCACAGGATCTAGGGGCCAAGATCCAACGTTTCGCTTTCATCAGTCTGGCTCGACGCTGCTGGCCTCGACCGTCGGCCATGTGTCACCAACGCACGCCCACACAGCAGCCTTGCCGCTGGCGCCGTCCGAAGACCTGACCATTCCGAGTGCGGCGGCACTGGTGACCGGCGAGGCTGTGTCCATCGCCCGGCACCAACTGCGGCACGAAGGCGCCGCCAATGCTGCCCCAAGGCCGTGACAACGATCACAGCGCCATCCGTAGACTCTGCCTAGTGTTCCCCTCGCACCGGCCGTGTCGGCCAAGACCTTGAGCAAGAGACGGGGTAAGTGTCATGCCGACGATCCATGGAACTTGGCAAAGTGAGACACTAATCGGCGGCTCTCTTGCCGATGTAGTCTATGGAAACGGCGGGTATGACCTGCTGATCGGCTACAACGGAGACGACTACATGAACGGTGGGGACGGCAACGATATACTGCTGGGACTGGGCGACAACGACACGCTGTCCGGCGGCAACGGCGACGATACTCTGAGTGGCGGCTCGGGCATCGACTGGCTCTATGGCGGCAGCGGCGACGACGACCTGAGCGGCGGCGAGCAGGACGATTTCCTGTTCGGCCATAACGGCGAAGACGACCTGAACGGCGGCGGCGGCAACGACTACCTGAACGGCGGCAGCGGCGACGACATCCTGGCCGGCGGCGCCGGGGCAGACAGTATGAACGGCAGCACCGGGTTCGACCTGGCTGACTATTCCGGATCTTGGGCCGGCGTTTGGGTCACGCTGGCGGGCGGGGTCGGCGCCTACGGCGATGCCCATGGCGACATGCTGACGGCCATCGAAGGGGTGATCGGCAGCCAGTTCAACGACTGGCTGGTGGGCGACGGCGGCGACAATCACCTGGAAGGTCTGGGCGGCAACGATGTGCTGGAGGGCGGCGGCGGCAACGACGTGCTGCGGCCCGGCGGCGGCACGAACACGGTGGATGGCGGCACCGGCGACCAGGACCGGGTGGACTACAGCGATCTCAACGGCAGCCCTTTGGGCCACGGCTTCTTCATCGATCTCAACGTCGGCAAGACGTTCGAATATGTCAGCCTTGCCGAGAAGGACACGCTGAAGGGTATTGAGCAGGTTACCGGCAGTAAGCGCGGCGACCTGATCCAAGGCTTTTCAGAGCAGCGCAACGTTCTGTTCGGAGAAGGCGGCAACGACAGTCTTGTCGGCGGCAAGGCCAACGATTCGCTGTTCGGCGGGATCGGCGACGACTGGCTGAACGGCAATGACGGGGACGACCACCTGGAGGGCGGTGACGGGTCGGACACCCTGATGGGTAATGCGGGAAGCGACACCCTGGTCGGCGGGGCGGACATGGACACCCTCTATGGCGGCGAGGATGCCGACGAGCTGTTCGGCGATGCCGACAGCGACCGGCTGTTCGGCGAGGGGGGGCGGGACACACTGCACGGCGGGGCGGGGCACGACCTGATGGACGGCGGCACCGGCGATGACATTCTGATCGGCGGTGGCGAGAAGGGCGACCACTACACCGGCGGGCTGGGCGCCGACCGCTTCCAGTTCTTCGGTGACGTGACCGAACTGCCGGCAGAAGGCGAAGCGCAGGCTAAGCTCGGGACCATCCTGGATTTCAGCCGGGCCGAGGGCGACCGCATCGACCTGATGCTGATCGATGCCGATCCCAGCGTGCACTTCGACGAGGTATTCTCCTTCATCGGCAATGATGCGTTCAACGGCTATGCCGGGGAACTGCGCTACGACATCGTTGATGAGGGCGGCCAGGTGAACACCGTGGTCTACCTCGACACCGACGGCGACCTCGTGGCCAACGCGTTCTTCGTCCTGACCGGGGCGCACGAGCTGGCGGCAGACGACTTTCTTCTCTAAGGGCTGGCCGGTGGCGTGGCTGTCAGAGCTTGGCCGCCTCCGCCAACACCGGGCGGGCTGAAGCCCGGTCCGCCATCCGTTCGCTCAGCGAGCTCAGCGCCCGCCCGTCCGCGTCGAAGTTCTCGTCGTCAAGCCAAGCGGCGATACGGGCCCTCACCTCCGGCCATTCGTGGTCGAGGATGGAATACCAGGCCGTGTCCCGGTTCCGGCCCTTCACGATCATGTGGTTGTAGAAGATGCCTTCGAACCGGAAGCCAAGCCGGCGCGCGGCCGCCCGCGACTTGGCGTTCAGCGCGTTGCAGCGCCACTGCATGCGCCGGTACGCGAGATCGTCCATGGCGTGGCAGAGCATCAGGAACAGCGCCTCGGTGGCGCCGCGTGTGCGCTGCAGCGCCGGTGAGAACCAGATATAGCCGATCTCGATCACGCCGGCCCTCGGCTGGATGTCCATGAATTGCGCCATGCCGCAAGCCCGGCCGGAGGGACCGTCCAGAATCGTGAACGCGATCCGATCCAGCCGCGCAGCGGCGTCCGCGACCCATCGCGCGAAGCCCGCGCGGTCCGGCCACGGTCCGTCGGGCAGGTAGTCCCAGACTCTCCGAGCGTCGGCTTCGCCGTGGGATGCTTCATACAGCGCTTCGATATCGGCGGCAGGATCGGTCGGCTCCAGCCGGACGAAGCGTCCATTCAAGGGGCTGCGCGAGGGCACCATCCCGCTGGGTGGCCGGTCAACCGGTCCACCGCGAAGCGGCCGCGGCGCCGCACTTTCTTGATTCCGTTCCATCTGCGCTGAAGGGTCCTGCTTGCAGTTTGGATTGCAACGGCCTGAGCCACTTGCCGCCGGTCGGCACCGCGCCGACAATCGGTGTGATGGTGAACCTTGCGGACACATCGGGGCCGGCTGCAACCCGTTTCCTGTTAAGGGACCCCTGTCACGCCACGCGGCAGTCATGTCTGGTATAACCCCGCCGGACCGGGCAATGGTGCTGGCAGCCGGGCTGGGCACCCGCATGCGACCGCTGACCGAGAACACGCCGAAGCCGCTGATCGAAGTGGCGGGCCGCCCGATCATCGACCATGTGCTGGATCGCCTGGCCGTTGCTGGCGTGCGGCAGGTGGCGGTCAACCTTCACTATCAGGCCGACCGGCTGGCGGCCCATCTTGCCCGCCGCACCGTGCCGCAGATTCACACGATCGTGGAGGATAGGCTGCTGGACACCGGCGGCGGCATCCGCAACGCGCTTGGGCGTCTCGGCCGAGACCCCTTCTACGTGGTCAATGCCGACATCGTCTGGCTGGAGGGGCCGATCCCGGCGCTGCACCAGCTGGCTGCCCAGTGGGATGGGGCGCGGATGGACATGCTGTTGGTGCTGGCGCCGCGGATCCGCGCGCTCGGCATCGGCACACGCGACGACCTGATGTTGGATCAGCTTGGCCGGGTCAGCGTGCCTGCGGAAGGGCGGATCGGTCCGTTCGTCAACACCGGGATTCAGCTCTTGCACCCGCGCATCTTAGACGGCATGCCGGAGGGGCCGTTTTCCATTCTCGACTGCTGGGACCCGGCGCTGGCGGCGGGCCGGCTGCATGGCATCGCCTTCGACGGCCTGTGGATGCATGTCGGCAGTCCAGAAGCCCTCGCCGCTGCCAACGCACAGATGGCCCGCCTGGGCTTGGCCGCAGCGCCCTAGAAGTCCAGCGGTGCGTTGTCGATCACCTCTTTCATGACGAAGAAGGTGCGGGTCTGGCGCACACCCGGCAGCGCGATCAATTGTTCGCCCAGCAGCCGGCTGAAATCGGCGATGTCGCGCACTCGGATCTTGAGGAAATAGTCGAAGTCGCCGGCCACGAGATGACAGTCCAGCACATAGGGAAGCTGGGTGATCGCCTGCTCGAACGCGCCGAAACTCTGAGGGGTCGAACGGTCCAGCACGACACCGACCACGACCAGCGTGCCGCGCTCGACGCGCTCCGGCGCAATCTCGGCCCGGACGGAGCGGACATAGCCTTCTTCGAACAGACGCTGCGTGCGGCGATGACACGTCGCCGGGCTGACATGGACCTGCTTCGCCAGATCCGCGTTGGTGAGGCGGCCGTCCCGTTGAAGATGGCGAAGGATACGGCGGTCGATGCGATCAAGCGAAGTCATGTGAGAGGATCTTCCGTTCTAGACAGTAATCTGATCAACAAGGCTCACTTTTGGGGCAGGAATGAGTTTGATCAACGAATTCTCGCCAATCGTAGAGAGCACCTTCCAAGCATCATGCACTAGGCTTCGGCTTTAGGTGATGATCAAGGAGCCGGACCATGCTTGAGGAATTCGAACGCTATCCGCTGACTTTCGGCCCCGCGCCCATCGAGAGGCTGCCGCGGCTGTCGGAGCATCTGGGCGGTGCGGTCGACCTCTACGCCAAGCGGGAGGACTGCAATTCTGGTCTCGCCTTTGGCGGCAACAAGATCCGCAAGCTGGAATACATCGTGCCCGATGCCCTGGCGTCCAACGCCGACACGCTGGTGACCATCGGCGGTGTCCAGTCGAACCACACGCGCCAGGTCGCCGCCGTGGCCGCCAAGCTGGGCATGAAATGCCGCTTGGTGCAGGAAAGCTGGGTGCCGTTCCCGGATGCCGTCTACGACCGGGTCGGCAATATCCTGATGAGCCGTGTCATGGGCGCGGAGATCGAACTGGTCGACGAAGGCTTCGACATCGGCATCCGCGAGAGCTGGGAGCGCGCCCTGGAAGACGTAAAGGCCCGGGGCGGAAAGCCCTATGCCATTCCCGCCGGTGCGTCGGTGCACAAGTTTGGCGGCCTGGGCTTCGTTGGCTTTGCCGAAGAGGTGCGCGCGCAGGAGGCAGAGCTGGGCTTTCGGTTCGACTACATCATCGTCTGTACGGTCACGGGCTCAACCCATGCCGGCATGCTGGTGGGCTTCGCCAAGGACGGTCGTGCCGACAAGGTGGTGGGCATCGATGCCTCCGGCACACTGGAGCAGACCCGCGCCCAAGTGATGGACATCGCCCGCAACACGGCCGATCTGGTCGATCTCGGCCGCGACATCACCGATGACGATCTCACGCTGATCCCTGACTACGCCTATCCGGCCTACGGTGTTCCCTCTGCCGAAACCAACGACGCCATCCGCCTGGCCGGGCGGCTGGAAGGCATGATGACCGACCCGGTCTATGAGGGGAAATCCCTGCAGGGCCTGATCGACTTGGTCCGCAAGGGCTACTTTCCGGCCGGATCGAAAGTGCTTTACGCCCATCTGGGCGGTGTACCGGCGATCAACGGATACAGCTACCTCTATCGCAACGGGTGATATGGCTGGCAATTGCCGCGTCAATCCGCATTCGCCCGGGTATCGTCCAGAAGGCCGACTGGTGAGTAGGGTGAGGGTCCGGGGTCGTAGGCGGCGCCGTCCGTGTAGGGCGTGAGGGCCTCGACCAGATCTTCCATGCCGCCCTGCAGGATCAGCCGGTCATGCTCGCCGCTCGGATCATAGACCGGTTCCTCGTAGTCAGCGATTGCCGCCAGTTCTTCTTCCGACAGCGGGCGCTCGCCCGCTGGCTCGACCGCATGCTGCAGCCAGGTCCAGGGATTGGTGGCGGTGGGCAGGCGCGCGGGATCGATGTCGACGAAGCCGACTGAGCCCGAGGCGGAAAGCGGTGTGCCGCCGTGATAGTCGCCGTCGCTCGCGTGCTGGCGGGCAGCGGCAATCGTTTCGGCATGCGCAGAGGCTTCCAGCGGGGTCATGGCGATCGGTGCGATCTCAAACTCGGTGTCGAACAGGCCGGAGACATGCGCGCCGAGCGTGGCGGCTTGGGTGCTGCCGAACTGGATGCCGGGCTCACTGAAGCCCCAGAATGCCAGCCGCTCCGTCAGCATGCCGTCCAGGCTCAGCGTCAGCCTCAGAGTCCGCGGCGCATAGCCCAGCCTTTCGCTGCTGTGATTGTCGGCGAGCGCAAACACGGCATCCTTCAGCGGGTTGTCGTCGTCGTGCCGATGCACGGTCTCGACCACCGTGCCGCTCACACCGAACGCCGCGTCGATGACGTCTTCGATGTTGCAGTAGGGCGCGGTCTCACCGTCCGGATTGGGCGGCTCCCATGCGCACGCCTCCAGCTGGTCGTAGATCACCGCCCCGCCTCCGCTGACCGTGCCATCGGCTGACACCTCGACCGTTCCGTAGAGGCCGACATACATGCCGGCGACCGCGTTCTCTGGCGCGAAAACCTGGATTACGCCCACGAAGGGATAGACGATCTGCGCTTCCCGTTCCTCTGCAGTCGTTCGCTGAGTGATCGTCCCAGCGGCGGCTACGCCGATCGCGAGAGCGCAGATGGCACGGACTCCGGTTCGCATGGTCGTCTCTCCCCCATCCGGACACAGCGGGTGTGGCAGCGCGGACGCGGCCAGCCTGGCGAGTGAACCACTGCCTGATGAAGATCCGATTGACGGGCCCGGCAGCGGAACATGCCGGGTTCAGCACAGCAGACGATCTCGTCGAAACGGCGCCTGTTCCAAGGCCGCCGCATGGCCGCGGCCTATGACGCGCCCCTCAGGGCCGGTCAGTATTCGTCGCGGCCCAGCGACATCACGCCGATGCCCATGCCGATGCTGCCGAAGGTGACGAACAGGCCGAAGAACAGCATGAACAGCCACAGCCAGGAGGATTCTGCCGCCCAGATCAGGGTCCGCAGGCCCGCGAAGTCCTGCGCCAGCAGAAAGGCGCCAAAGGCGAACCCGCCGACCGTCCCATAGATCAGGTGACGGATCAGGAAGCCGATAGCATGCCGTTCATGGGGCTTCAGCATGATCAAGGATATAGCGCAGGCCCTGCCGCTCAGACAGCCTCTAGATCACCAGGCGCCCGGTGATGGCGCGGTAGGTCGCGACAGACGCATGGATCATTAGCAGAACGAATAGCGTCGTCAGCAGGTACAAGACGAAGTAAGGCGTAAAAGACATCGCCGGCATCGTGTCACCAAGTCTCGAGGCCAGGGGCTCTACTATTCCATTTGCCAGGTAGCCGATGAGGTCGGCGGGCACCACAAGAAACAGGGTGACGAGTACCGCAATGGGCTCCCACGCCCTGCGCAGCGAAGATGCCGAAGTGCGAATTGGCCCGGCGCCCGGAATCGCATCGTTCATGGCTGAGGGCAGCGCTGTCCAGCCCACTAGCGACAGCAGGACCGTCACGGCACCGAAGAGCCACGGCTTTGCGGGAGCGTAATGGGGTATCATGATGAAAATCGCGTGCGGCACAAAGAAGAACAGGAGAACTTGTCCAGCGCGGCTCCAGACAGCCAAGGGCAGAGTGATTAGATCGGACCAGGAAAAATATCCGCGCTCTTGCAACTCAAAACATCTTTTTGAGTAGATCGCGAAAACAAATCCACACGAGGAATAAAACACCGCAAAACTGATATTCACATCGCGGATGACGCCGTGTGAGGCACCCGCGGCAGCCAAGGCGAGAACGAGAAGCGATGCCAACGTAACCGTGCCGCCGCGGGCGTCCGCCATGCCATAGCGCAAGGCCCGCAGCCAAAGACGGAAACCGTAATGGATGTTCTTGTAAGAGGGCATGGTCGCAGGCAGGGATTGGATCGAACTCGCTCACCATATAGTATAGCCAGCAACGCTTCTACACCCGTTTTAAGGCGATCGCTGGGCGATAAGCCGTTCTCGGCAGACCCTTCCTTTTGGTAGGCAGATTTTTCTCGCCAACCCCAGCGTAGAGTGGTGCCTCGACCAGAGTAGCCTTGGTCAATGATGCCAAGCCGTTGATCTGAAGACGCTCTTACCTGATGGCATCGCCCTTGCTTAAGGCATGTGCGGGCGACACCGCCCGGACGACAGACATTTCAACGGCGACGACACAATGTCCGAATTTCATGCCATTGGCGGCTATCAGGTCAGCGACCGCGTGCTTTCCGCGGTTGAGGAAGCGAGCCGGCGCACCGGCGTCGACTTCGCCTATATGATGGCGAAGGCGGCGCAGGAAAGCGCGTTCCAGCCAAACGCACAGGCCCCCAACACCAGTGCCACCGGCCTCTACCAGTTCATCGACAGCACCTGGCTGGGCATGATCCACCAGCACGGCGACAAGCACGGCCTCGGCCACTATGCGGACCGAATCGTGGTCCGCCAGGACGGATCGCTGACGGTCAGCGACCAGGCGGCGCGGCGCGAGATCCTGGGCTTGCGCGAGGATCCGCGGCTGAACGCGATCATGGCCGGCGAATATGCCAACGACAATCGCGAGCACTTGCAGCGCACTGTCGGTGGCCGGATCGGCTCAACGGAGCTCTATCTCGCGCATTTCCTGGGGGCGGGCGGCGCCACCACGTTCCTGCGCCAGCTTCACCACAATCCCCACCAGACGGCGGCATCGGTGTTCCCCGCGGCCGCCAATGCCAACTACAACGTCTTCTACGACCGGCATACGGGCGCGGCCCGCAGCCTGCAGCAGGTCTATGACTGGATGGACCGGCGCATGTCGCAGGGCATGGCCATGGTCGGCGGCGAGCCTCCTGCCGGATCGTTCTCGCGGGCCATGGTGACGGCCCCGCATTTCGCATCGCCGCGGGCCGTGACGGCGATCCCGCAGGCGGCGCAGCCGGCCGGGTTCACCGCCATCAACCCTGACAGCATACTCGGCGCGCGCATGGCGGCCCTGTCCGGGTCCACCGGACCGGCTCAGCCAACCCCGGCCGGCGGCACCGGCCTGTCGCTTTGGACGCTGCTGACGGCATCGGCCCTGCCGGTGCCGGGCGAGACGGGCGGCGAACTGTCCGACACGCTCTGAACTCCGGCTCAGACGGCCGCCGCGGACGCTAGTCGCCACACGGCGGACTGGCCTATATAGGGGGCATGAGTTCCGCCCCCCAACTCGCCCAGCCGCTGCCCCGCCCCGACCTGCCGGACAAGGATGTCGGCCGGCCATTCCAGGTCGTCTCGGACTTCGCGCCGGCGGGTGACCAGCCACAAGCCATCGCCGACCTCGTGGAAGGTCTGACGGCGCAGGAGCGCGACCAGGTGCTGCTCGGCGTTACCGGGTCCGGCAAGACCTTCACCATGGCGCATGTCATCCAGGCGATGCAGCGCCCCAGCCTGGTGCTAGCACCCAACAAGACACTGGCGGCCCAGCTCTATGGCGAGATGAAGCGGTTCTTCCCAGAGAACGCGGTCGAATACTTCGTCTCGTACTACGACTACTACCAGCCCGAAGCGTACGTTCCGCGCACCGACACGTACATCGAGAAGGAAAGCTCGATCAACGAGCAGATCGACCGGATGCGCCACAGTGCAACGCGTGCGCTTCTTGAGCGGGAAGACACGATCATCGTCGCATCGGTTTCCTGCATCTACGGCATCGGCGATGTGGAAACCTATAGCGACATGGCGTTTCCCATCCGCGTCGGCCAGCCGGTCCGCCGGAACGACGTGCTGAAGAGCCTGGTGGAGCTGCAGTACAAGCGCAACGATTCCGATCTGCAGCGCGGCACCTTCCGTGTGCGTGGCGACTCCGTCGAGATCTTCCCCGCCCACTATGAAGATCGGGCCTGGCGCCTCTCGTTCTTCGGAGACGAGATCGAGGCCATTCAAGAGGTCGATCCGCTGACCGGCGAGAAGCACGCACTGCCGCAGCAGGTGCGCGTCTATCCCAACAGCCATTACGTGACGCCGAAGCCGACGCTGGAACAGGCCGTGCGGCAGATGAAAGAGGATCTGCAGGTGCGCCTCGCCGAGTACATATCGGAAGGCAGGCTCTTGGAGGCGCAGCGGTTGGAGCAGCGCACCCAGTTCGACATCGAAATGATCCAAGCAACCGGAAGCTGTGCGGGCATCGAGAACTATTCGCGCTACCTCACCGGCCGCCTGCCGGGCCAGCCGCCGCCGACGCTGTTCGAGTACCTGCCTGAGAACGCCCTGCTGTTCGTCGACGAAAGCCATGTGATGGTGCCGCAGTTGGGCGGCATGTTCAAAGGCGACAGGGCGCGCAAGGAAACGCTGGCGGACTTCGGCTTCCGCCTGCCGGCCTGCGTCGACAATCGGCCGCTGAAGTTCGAAGAGTGGGAGGGCATGCGGCCTCAGACGGTCTTCATCAGCGCCACTCCCGGCGACTGGGAGCTGGAACGCACAGGCGGCGTGTTCGTGGAACAGGTGGTGCGGCCCACAGGGCTGATCGACCCGGACGTGATCATCCGGCCGACGGAGACCCAGGTCGACGACCTGTTGGAGGAGATCCGCGCTGTCACCGCCAAGGGCATGCGCGTGCTGGTCACGGTGCTGACCAAGAAGATGGCCGAGGCGCTGACGGAATACATGAACGAGGCGGGCATTCGGGTCCGCTACATCCATTCCGATGTGGATACGCTGGAGCGGATCGAGATCATCCGAGATCTCCGACTGGGGGTCTTCGATGTGCTGGTCGGCATCAACCTGCTGCGCGAGGGCCTGGACATCCCGGAATGCGGCTTGGTGGCGATCCTGGATGCGGACAAGGAAGGCTATCTGCGCAGCCGCCGTTCGCTGATCCAGACCATCGGGCGCGCGGCGCGCAACGTCGACGGGCGCGCCGTTCTCTATGCCGATGTCATTACCGACAGTCTGAAGACCGCGATCGACGAGACCAACCGGCGGCGGGAGAAGCAGCGAGCCTATAACGCCGCCCACGGCATCACGCCGGAAAGCGTGCGGAAGAACATCGACGACATCCTGCAGAGCGTCTACGAGAACGACCGCGTCACGGTTAAGACAGGCGATGCCGCGGTTCACCAGCTAACCGGCAAATCGCTGGCCGACCACATCGCGGATCTGGAGGCCCGCATGCGCGCGGCGGCGGCCGACCTGGAATTCGAGGAGGCGGCGCGGCTGCGTGACGAGATCCGCCGTCTCGAGACCGCCGATCTGGAGATCGAAACGGGTGTTCTGCCCGGCCGCGCGGGCGGCGGCACCCACCGTGCCACCGTGGAAGGCGGCTCAAGCAAGACGCCGCGCAAAGGCCGCGGTCGCCGTCGCAAAGGGCCGTAAGCTCCGCCAGGGTCCGCATGGACTACGCCTGGAAGGCAGCAATCGACCGGTCGCAGGTTGTGAGCGAGGGCAGCATGCCCCATGTTGCACAGCAGGCTAAACTGATCCGAGCGGTTCCCACGAATGACGATACCTTCTGAGACCCCGTGTCCACCTGCTCCCAAGCTCTCCCACGCCGAACCGGCGGGTGCATGGGCGCGACGCCACGCCGTGGACCAGGGCCTCGCCGAAGGCCGTCATGACGCCACCCGCCTCTGCATCGACGGAGGTACCTTCGCAATGACCATCTTCGGACAGTAGGTCTGAAGCCGGGAGAACAAGCCGGACGGACAGCCGGGCAGCAACGACTGCGTGCGTCGGGCCGAAGGGGCCCCGCGCTTGGTCGCGCGCCGGCCGCCGCCGACGGAAACCAGGCCTATGCTGATCGACATTGCGATGACGGTGGGCGGTCTCGTCCTTCTTGCGTTTGGGGCCGACTTTCTGGTCCGCGGGGCCGTGGCGTTGGCCCATCGGCTCAGCATTTCCGTGCTGGTCATCGGCCTTACGGTGGTCGCCTTTGGCACCTCGCTGCCCGAACTGCTCGTGAGCCTGCGCGCCGCCTTGCAGGGCTCTACCGGGTTGGCGGTGGGCAACGTCGTCGGGTCCAACATCGCCAATGTGCTGCTGATCCTCGGGGCTGCCGCGGCGATCTATCCCATCAAATGCCATCGTTCGACGCTGCTGCGCGACGGTACGGCAATGCTGGTGGCCACGGCGCTGTTCATCATTGCCGGGCTGATGGGATCTATCGACCGGGTACACGGGATTGTCGGGCTGCTGCTGCTCACCGGCTATTTGTTCCTATGCTATTTCATGGATCGCCGTGCGAACCACGCCGTAACGGCACAGGAAGTCCAAGACGTCGATGCGATCAAGGGGTCGCTCGGCTTTGCCGTTCTTGCGGTGGTGGGCGGATTGATCGGCGTTCTGGCGGGCGCGGAACTGTTGGTCAACGGGTCCGTCAGCCTGGCCCGCGCCTTCGGTGTTTCGGAGGAAGTGATCGGCCTGACGCTGGTCGCCTTCGGGACCTCTGTGCCCGAACTGGCGACCACCGCCGCAGCAGCCGTGCGCCGGCACGCAGACGTGGCGCTGGGCAACATCCTGGGCAGCAATCTGTTCAACCTGCTGTTCATCATGGGCGCCGTCGGGCTGGTGGTGCCATTCGACTTCCCGGCCAAGATCGCGGCCTTCGATATCTGGATCATGGCGGCGGTCAGCGTGGCCCTGATGCCGTTGATGGCGAGCGGCTGGCGCCTCTCCCGTGTCGAGGGATCGATCCTTCTGGTGCTCTACCTCGTGTTCGTCGCCGCGCAGTTCTTCGGCGTGGGCGAGATGATGATGACGATGATGTGAACATCGTGGGCGCGACTACCGGACTGGTTGGCCAGGCCCTTGATCCTCCGACAGCCGGCGCCCAGACTCCTCAATCATGACGTCAGACGCCTCGAAAGTAGCGCTGGTGACCGGTGGTGCTCAGCGTGTCGGCAAGGCCATCGTGCTCGACCTCGCGGCCCATGGCTGGGCCGTTGCCTTGCACTTCAACCGCTCCCGACAGGCCGCGGAGGATCTCGTGGCGGAGATCCAGGCCGGAGGCGGCCAGGCGGTTGCGCTCGGCGCGGATCTCGGGGACGAGCAGGCCGTTTCGCGGTTGGTGCCGGATGCGGCCGCGGCGCTTGGCTCGCCGACGCTGTTGGTCAACAACGCTTCGGTGTTTGAATACGACACGATCCTGGACCACAGCCGCGAGAGCTGGGATCGGCATATGGAAGCCAACCTGCGCGCGCCGGTCGTGCTGATCCAAGCTTTCGCGGAAATGCTGCCCGAGCGGCGGTCCGGCAACGTGGTCAATCTTCTGGATCAGCGGGTCTGGAACCTGACGCCGCATTTCATGTCCTATACCGTCAGCCGTGCAGGTCTGTGGACGCTGACCCAGACACTGGCGATGGCGCTGGCGCCGCGGATCCGGGTCAACGCCATCGGCCCGGGACCCACCCTGAAGGCCGAGCGCCAAACCGAAGAGCAGTTCGAGAGGCAGTGGCAGTCGATCCCCTTGAAGCGGTCCACCGATCCGGCAGAGATTGCCGCAGCCATCCGCTTCCTGATCGACGCCCCGGCAATGACCGGCCAAATGATTGCATTGGATGGCGGAGAGCACCTGGGTTACGCGCAACCCACCCGGGGCATCGTCGCCTTCGAGTAGGAGGTACGACGGCCTATTGAGAACAACCGATCGTGGTCTTTGGACAGATGGTGAACCCTGGAGCGCGGCGGATCGACCGACTCAAACAGGACACTTTTGCACAGCGGGAAACTCAGACACAAACCAACCACTTAGCCGAAGATGCTTTCCTTATGATGCAATATAACATTCATCTTGACATGCGTGTTTCAAAGAAAATCAAACACTTAGGCCCATGCCCATTTTTTAGGCAGATGATTAGGAATGCTAGGGATGCCAACAACGACGGCGTTTCCGAGCGACGTTTTCGACAGAGTTATCCACAGCTTCGGTGGATAGTCCGCAGAGGCACGATCACACGTCCAACGCTTGTGTCGACAGGCGGGCTCGGCAATATGGATGGCCATGGCAGACTCGCAAACCCCTTCGGAATCAACACTAAGCGGTCCGGCGTCCGAGGGAAACGAGCCCGCGGGGCAGGCCTCGGGTCTTGCCGAAGGTCTGTCGGTCGTCCAATCCTATGTGAAGACTCTGCCGAATCAGCCCGGCGTGTACCGCATGCTCGGCTCGGACGGGAACGCGCTGTATGTCGGCAAGGCCCGCAGCCTGCGCAAGCGAGTCAACGCGTACACTCAGGTCGGACGGCACCCGTCGCGGCTCTTACGCATGATCGCCGAGACACGCGGCATGGAATTCGTCGTCACCCGGTCGGAGGTCGAAGCGCTTCTGCTTGAGGCCAATCTGATCAAGCGGCTGCGGCCGCGCTACAATATTCTGCTACGCGACGACAAGACGTTCCCGCACATCCTGATCACGGCCGACCACCCGTTTGCGCAGATCATGAAGCACAGGGGGACGGAGAGCCGACCGGGTCGGTATTTCGGGCCCTTTGCGTCCGCCGGCGCCGTCAACCGCACGATCACGGCCCTGCAGCGCGCCTTTCTCTTGCGCAACTGCAGCGACAGCGTGTTCGCCAGCCGCACGCGGCCCTGCCTGCAGTACCAGATCAAGCGCTGCACGGCGCCGTGCGTTGGCTATGTCGACGAGGCGGAATATGGCCGGCAGGCGGCGCAGGCATTCGACTTCCTGAGCGGCAGAAACCAAGCCGTGCAAGACATCTTCGTGCAGGAGATGACGGCGGCCAGCGACCGGCTGGACTTCGAGACAGCGGCCCGGTGGCGCGACCGGGTCCGTGCACTGGCGGCGGTCCAGGCCCATCAGGACATCAATGTCGAAGGGATCGACGATGCCGACGCCTTCGCCGCGCACCAGACTGGAGGCCAGACCTGCGTTCAGGTCTACTTCTTCCGCGGCGGCCGCAACTACGGCACGCGCGCCTACTTCCCGAGCCACGACAAGAGCGAAGAGGCGCCGGTCGTCCTGGCAGCCTTCGTCGCCCAGTTCTACGACAACCGCCCGCCGCCAGCACTGGTCATGCTGAGCCACGATCTGACGGAGCAGACGCTCGTGGAAGAGGCACTGACGGTCCGTGCGGATAGGCGAGTCCGGCTTGCAGTACCCAAACGCGGCGACAAAAAGCGCCTTATCGACCACGCGCTGGCCAATGCGCGGGAGGCTCTCGCACGGCGTCTTTCCGAAAGCGCGTCGCAGTCGCGCCTCTTGGACGGTGTCGCCCAGGTCTTCAGCCTCGATGGCCCGCCCGGTCGCATCGAGGTCTACGACAACAGCCACATCTCCGGTACCAATGCCTATGGCTGCATGATCGTTTCGGGTCCGGAAGGGTTCCGCAAGTCGGCCTATCGCAAGTTCCTGATCAAGGCAGCTCCCGCGCCCGGCGATGATTATGCGATGATGCGCGAGGTGCTGAACCGCCGCTTCGCCCGTGCCCTGAAAGAGGATCCCGACCGGGAGACCTGGCCCGACCTGCTGCTGATCGACGGTGGTCTTGGCCAGCTGAACGCCGCGCTCGACGTGTTGCGCGAGATGGGGATCGACGATGTGCCGCTGGCTGCCATCGCCAAGGGGCCGGATCGCAATGCCGGGCGGGAGCGTTTCTTCATGGAGGGCCGGGATCCCTTCTCGCTGGAGCCGCGTGATCCCGTGCTCTACTTCCTGCAACGTCTGCGCGACGAGGCGCACCGGTTTGCCATCGGCGCCCATCGGGCCCGCCGCGGCAAGCAGCTGGGCCAGTCGGCGATCGACGACATTCCGGGGATCGGGCCGCGCCGCAAAAAGGCGCTCCTGCAGCATTTCGGCTCGGCCCGCGCCGTCTCGCGCGCGAGCCTGGAGGATCTCGCCGCCGTGGATGGCATCAATGACACGGTTGCCCGTAAGATCCACGATCATTTCCGCGGCGAGGGCTAGACCGCGCCGTAGGCGTCCCTGCTCCGCCGAACGACGACACAAAAGGCGATCTCTCGTGGAAGACCGGCTGCTGACGCTTCCCAACATCCTGACGGGGCTGCGGATTGCCTTGATCCCACCCCTCTTGGCCCTGTTCTTCGTGCCCGCGGCCTGGGCCGCATGGGTAGCCACGCTGCTCTTCATCGCTGCGGCGGTTACCGATTTCTTCGACGGGTACCTCGCCCGGCGCCGGCAGGTTGTGTCGGTCTGGGGCCAGCTGTTCGACCCCATTGCCGACAAGATGCTGGTCGCGGCCACGCTGTTCGCGCTGGTGGCCTTCGACAGGGTCACCGGGGTGCATGTGCTGGCTGCGGTGATCATCCTACTGCGGGAGATCTTGATTTCCGGCCTGCGCGAGTTCCTCGCGGGCGCCAATGCCAAGGGCGTTCCGGTCACGGGTCTCGCCAAATGGAAGACGACCGTTCAGATGGTGGCGATCGGCATCCTGATCCTGGGGCATGCTGCCCCCGGTGGGACGGTCGTGATGACCATCGGCATCTCCGGCTTATGGCTGGCAGCTGCGTTGACCGTCATCACCGGATGGCAATACATGGCCGGCGGCCTGCAGCAGATCACGGGGCCGCAGCACCCCACGACCGACGCCGCCGATGCACCGTCGCAAACCAGAGGCTGAGCCGGGGTTCCGCGTTGACAGACGGTCGCACCCACCGGTATTGCGGAAGTGTCGTTCCTTGTTTCCATGACGGCGAGCGCGACTGCTACGGGCCGTGAAATCCCTCAAACGCCAGTATTTCCGGCGGGTGTTGCGGCCGATCAGCCGCATGCAGCTCTCCCCCCAGATCGTTGCCAACACCATGGCGGCCGGGCTGGGCGTCGGCCTGATCGCACCACCCGGAATCCAGCTTGGGATTGTCGGCATCGTGTGGGCGGTGGGGCGCCCGTTGGGACTGCGCTTCAACCTGCCGATCGCCGCCGTCCTGACCCTGGTGACCAACCCGTTCACCTTCGTTCCGATCTATACGGCGTATTTCGCGATCGGCTGCGCCATCACAGCCTGCGGCGCCGGCGACTTCCAGGTGGAAAGCCTGCTGACGATGTTTCAAGAGGAAGGCACGCTGGCCGTGCTGGAGACATCGGGCTATTTCATGCTGCTGATCCTGCTGGGCGGTCTGCCGTTCTTCGTCGGCGGCGGTGTTGGGGGATACTATTTCGGCCGCGCGCTGGGCCGGCGGCTGGAGCTGCGCCGGCTCACACGGCTGCGTCGTCAGCGACCCGCACGGGCCCCGGTTCACAATGGGCCAGAGCGCCCGCATATAGCGGAAGGAACGGATCCGTGAGCCCGAGGGGCCGATGAGACTGCTTTACTTCGCCTGGCTGCGCAGCCAGATCGGCATAGCCGAGGAAGAGGTGACGCCGCCCGACGATGTCCGTGATGTGGCATCGCTGCTGGCCTGGATGCGCGGGCGTGGGCCCGCCTATGCCGCTGCGTTGGCCGACGACCGGGTGGTCAAGGTGGCTGTGAACCAGGAGTTTGCACGCGCCGGCGATCCGGTCTCGCCGAATGACGAGATTGCCCTGTTCCCGCCGGTCACCGGAGGCTGAGATCCCATGACCGTGCGCGTTCAGGCGGAAGACTTCGACATGGGTGCCGAACTGTCGGCGCTGCTGGCGGGTCGGCACGACATCGGCGGGCTCGTCAGCTTTCTTGGCACCGTCCGCGACCTTGCCGGCGACAGTCCGGTCTCGGCGATGACGCTTGAGCACTATCCCGGCATGACCGAGAAGATGCTGGCTCGCATCGAAGCGGAAGCCGCAGAGCGGTGGCCCGTCGCCGCGAGCGTGATCATCCACCGGTATGGCCGGCTGGAGCCAGGCGACCGCATCGTTCTGGTCGCCGTCGCCTCGTCCCACCGTCAGGCGGCGTTCGAGGCCTGCCAGTTCCTGGTCGACTGGCTGAAGACGCGCGCGCCCTTCTGGAAACTGGAAGAAACGCCGGACGGCGGCCAATGGGTCGAAGCCCGCGCCAGCGACGACGATGCGGCGGACCGCTGGAGCCGGGAGCCGTCGCCGGCATAGGCTCTGCCCAGGACGTCCGCCCTCCAAAGACAGAGAACAGAGCGATGCCCAGAATCCTGAACGCCGAAGCGACAGATGCGGGATTGGCCGTGTCGTTCGAGGGCGTTGATGCGACAGCCCACTATCCCTGGTTCTGGCTGCGCGACCATGGGGAGGAGCCGGTCAGCCTGAACCCGGCCACGTTGCAGCGCGAGGTGGATACCGCCGCCCTGCCGCTCGACATCCGTGCCGGTGCCGTGCGCGTGACTGACGACGCGACGGCCGTGGAAATCGAATGGGCCAACGCTGCGGACCACACGGGCCGTTACTCCGCAGACCTGCTGCACAGGTTGCGTCTGCCGGATGCTCCAACGGCACCGGACGTGCGGCTGTGGGACCGCGCTCGGATCGCTGGGGAGGTACCGTCTTTCCCCTATCACGCGGTGATGGAAAGTGACGACGGCCTGCTGGCCTGGCTGGAAGCGATCGAAGCCTATGGCTTCGGCCTGGTGGAGGGCGTGCCGGCCACACCCGAGGCGACGGAGCAACTGGCGCTGTGCGTCGGCTACATCCGGTCGACGATCTTCGGCGGTTTCTGGGACTTCACGGCCAACATGGCGCGCAGCGACACAGCCTATTCCAAGCAGGAACTGGGCGCCCACACCGACGGCAGCTACTCCGTCGACCCGCCAGGCTTGCAGATGTTCCACTGCCTGCATTTCGACGGCACCGGCGGTGAGAGCATCCTGGTCGATGGGTTCAAGATCGCCGAGGTGATGCGCCGCGACCGGCCGGAAGATTTCGCGACGCTATGCGAGGTCCCGGTGCCCGCCCGCTATCTGGAACAGGGCATCAGCCTGGCTGCCTCGCATCCGGTGTTCCGAACCGACGCCTCGGGCCGGGTCGTCCAGGTCGTGTTCAACAACTACGACCGTGCGCCGTTCCGCCTGCCCGACGACGAGATGGGCCGGTTTTACCGGGCGTTGACGGGCTTCATCCGTCTGGCCGCCGATCCTGAGATGCAGTGGCGCCATCCGCTGCGTCCCGGCACGGCGCTCTTGTTCGACAACTGGCGCACACTGCACGGCCGCGCGGCCTATGAGGGTCAGCGGCGCTTATGCGGCTGCTATCTGAACCACGAGGACTTCGAAAGCCGGCTCAGGGTGCTGCGCCGGACAGCCGGCCGGTGAACCGACCGATCCGCCGGCACGCCTCGGCCAGTTCCTCCTCGCCCGCAGACAGCGCCAGGCGGACATAGCCTGCCCCGCTGGCGCCGAAGCTGTCGCCGGGAAGCACCGAGACGCCGGCCTCGTCCAACAGCCGGGTGGCGAAGGCCGTCGCTGAAAAGCCGAAGTCTGCTACGCCCAGCATCACGAACATGCCGCCCTCGGGCCGCACCACTTTCAGGCCTGGCAGTGCCTCCAGCGCGTCGCACACCAGGTCACGACGACGGCGATAGCGCGCGCGCACGGCCTCGCCGATTTCGTCCGCCGCCTGCAGCGCGGCGACTGCGGCATCCTGAATGAACGGCGACACGCCGAACAGCATGCAGCCGGCCAGCACCTCCAGATGCGCAACCAGATCGGGCGGGCCGACGATCCAGCCGATGCGCCAGCCGGTCATGGCGCTGCGCTTGGAAAGGCTGTCGATGGTCACCGTGCGGTCCGCCATCCCGGGCAGACTGCACGGGCTGACATGCGGCTGCTCATACGTCATGCCGGCATAGACTTCGTCCGACATGAGCCACAAATCGTTCTCACAGCATAGGCTGGCCAGCCCCTCCAGCGCCTCGCGCCGGGCCACCGTGCCGGTGGGATTGTGCGGTGAGTTCAGCAGGACAGCCCGCGTCCGCAGCGTGATATGCGCCGCCAGCCGCGCCGGGTCCAACGCGAAGCCGTCGGCGCCGGAGAGCGGTACCGGCACTACTACCGCGCCCGCCGTCTGCAGCGTGCCGGCGTATGTGACATACATCGGCTCGGCCACCAGCACCTCGTCGCCCGGGTCGATCAGGCACTGCGCGGCGGCGTAGAGGCCGCACTGCGCGCCCGGCAGCACCGCCACCCCGTCGGTGTCGATGGCCATGCCGGTTCGGCGGTTGTGGTCGGCCGCGATGGCCCTGCGCAGCGGCGTGGTACCGGCCGCCGGGGTATAGTGGTGGCGTCCAGCACGCAACGCCGCGATGGTCTGGTTCACCACGACATCGGGCGCGTCGAACTCGTGATCGCCGATCGACAAGACGATCACGTCTTCGCCTGCGAGCCGGCGTGCCATGGCGCGGGCGTGCAGCTCCCAACCGGTCACCGAGACGGCATCGACGCGGCCGACCCGCTCCGCAAAGCGGCGCCGCGCAGTCCTCTGACAACCGGCATCGGGCGACATGGGCCGTGCCCTCCTCGAAAATGGTTATTGTACGATCGTACAATTCCACACAGTCTAAGTTTTTGCCTTTGAGGAGGCAACGGTGCTGGCGCACTCTTAGCGTCCGCAGGATTGGCCGCTGCCGATCCGACAAGGCTTTGACGACAACAACAGAACAGGGAACACCGAACCAATGACGATCCGTTGCAAGCTGGGTTTTGCCGCCGCCGCACTGGGCCTGGCGGTTTCCGCCACCGGCACCGCCATGGCCGGCGAGGTGCTGGACCGCATTCGAGAAGAGGGCGTGCTGCGCGTGTCCACCGACCCGGCCTATCCGCCGCAGTCGTCACAGACGCCGGACGGCAGCTTCGAAGGCTTCGACATCGATGTTGCGACCGAGTTGGCCGCGCGCATGGGCGTGGAGGTGGAGTTCGTCACCCCGGCTTGGGAGATCATCACCGCCGGCAATTGGGGCGGCCGTTGGGACGTGTCCGTCGGCTCCATGACGCCGACGGCGCAACGGGCCGAGGTGCTGGATTTCCCGGCGATCTACTACTACACGCCGGCCGCCTTGGTGGTGCATGCGGACTCCGCTGCCGAGAGCGTAGAGGACCTGAACGGAACGACCATCGGCACCTGCGGCGGCTGCACCTACGACAACTATCTGAACCACAACCTGGAGATCGACGCGCAGGACGTACCGCCGTTCGAATATGTTGTGGAGCCTGGCGAGATCCGCACCTACGAGACCGACACCAACGTGTTCGACGACCTGCGCCTCGGCGACGGCGTGCGCCTCGATGCCGGCATTTCGGCCTTGCCGACGATCCAGGCGGCGATCGATGCGGGCTATCCCCTGCGCGTGGTCGGCGAGCCGGTGTTCTACGAGCCGCTGTCGGTCGCGACAGACAAGGGCGACGCTGAGCTGAACGCCGAAGTCGCCCGCATCATCGAAGAGATGCGGGACGATGGCACCCTCTCCGGCTTTTCCGAAACCTGGTACGGTGTGGATATCAGTTCCGTCCAGTAGGGCGGTGAACTGATGGCAGAGCAGGCCGGCGCGGCACCGCCCCCGCCGGCCCTGCCGCAGAGACAGGGCCTGGGTGAACGCCCGCTTCGCCGCTGGCTGATCATCTTCGGCGCGCTGACCGTCGTCTGCTTCGCCATCGGCCTTGGCGACGGCCAGCTCTCGCGCCTGGTGATGCCGGTGCTCGGCTTCGGTGAGGCCGCGGCGGGCACGCTCATGGAGCGTGCGTTGATGGCAGTGCTGGCCGGCGTCCTCTTGACGCTGAATGCCATGGTCATCCGCCTGATGCCACTGGCAGTGCAGATCGGCGTGGTCTGGGTGGAACTGCTGCTGGTCTTCCTGGCGTTCTTCTATTCGTTCGACCTCAGCTTCCCCTATATCGTCGAACGGCTGCCGATCCTGATCTTCACCGGCGCGTTCACGACTATCTATGTGTCGCTGATCTCCATCGCCTGCGCCTGCGTGGTGGCCATGGCAGGCGCCCTTGCGCGGTTGTCGAAAAGCGGGCCCGCCTTTGCGATCGCGACCTTCTACATCTCGTTCTTCCGCGGTACGCCCCTGCTATTGCAGGTCTACATCATCTATCTCGGCCTGCCGCAGATCGGCGTGACGCTCGACCCGGTGCCCTCCGGCATTATCGCGCTCACGCTCTGCTACGGCGCCTATATGGCGGAGATTTTCCGCGCCGGCATCCAGAGCATCCCCAAGGGCCAGACCGAGGCCGGCCTTTCGCTGGGCCTCCACAACTGGCTGATCATGCGCAAGATCGTGCTGCCCCAGGCGATCAAGGTGATCGTTCCGCCCACGGGCAACCAGTTCATCGCCATGCTGAAGGACAGCTCTCTGGTCTCGATCCTCGGTGTGTGGGAGCTAATGTTCCTCGCCCGCACGCAAGGCCGGGCTGAGTTCAAGCATTTCGAGATGCTGATCACTGCGGCGCTGATCTACTGGGCCATCTCCATGGTGTTCGAGCTGATCCAGGCCCGCATCGAGCGGCACTACGGTAAGTCGGACGTGCGATGAGGAACGGCGGACCCGCCGGCGCGCCGCCATCCGGCCGCCGCCTGCCGCCGGCTGATCGCCGCAAAGCGCTGTTGCGCGCAGCCGCGGATTGTCTGGTGGAGCGTGGCTATGCCGCCACCTCGGTGCGCGAGATCTGTCGTCGCGCCGGCGTTTCGCCCGGCCTTCTGACGCACTATTTCCCCGGCAAGACGGCTTTGATCGCCGAGGTCTATCGCGACGTCGCCGACGCGCTTGCCGGCGACCTCGCCGCTGCCGTCGACGCCGCCGGCCCGGATCCGGTCGATCGGTTGCGCGCCTTCATCCGCGCCAGCTTCCGCCCGCCGACACTGTCGCGCGACACCATCGCCCTCTGGCTGGTCTTCTGGACCCTCAGCCTGACGGACAAGGCCGTCGCGGAGCTGCACCGGCAGGATTACGCCCGCTACCGTGACACGCTGGTGCGCCTGATCGGAGACGTTGCCGCCGCGCGGGGCGAGATACAGGACCTCCGCCTCGCCGCCCTGTCGCTGACCGCCCTCATCGACGGCCTCTGGCTGGAATGGTGCCTGGATCCGAAGGCGTTCACGCCAGAGGAGGCGGCGGGCATCGCGCTGGGTTGGGTCCATCGGCCGCCGGCCAGAACTTCCCCATCTGACCCAGGTCAGACCAAGCTCGCCGACCAGAGTCCGCAGTCAAAGCTTGACCAACGCTCTCCACGTTGACCCGCGCCCCACGCCCAAGGTTGCATCCACCGTATCGGGTACGCCCGCAGGGCAAACCCGGTGCGGTTCACCGCAATGTCAGCTGTGCACGCACAGCGATCGGCTGTTACCGCCCGCAGTTCTATGAGATTGGGCGTGACTCTCTGACCTATGGGGCCGAGGGCCTGTTGGACCGCCCGCCCAGCCCAAGGAGCCGCACCCGCGCTGGATACCGCCGGTGATCGAGCGGGCGGCCCTCGCCTATGCATTGGCCTCTCTCTCAACTCGCCAAACGATCTGTGGATGGATCTGTGGATAACTCGGTGTACAACTTGGTGACAAGGACCCGTGTGAGCGACCGCTCAAGACCCATCATCGCTTATGCCTCAGCTGGTTGGCTGCGGCTCTTCTGTCTGAACATTCACAAAGCCCCTTAACGCTCGAGGTCAGAAGCCTTTCCGCCAACTTTCTCTTGCCACCATTCAGGATGAGCGATAAGAATACAGTCAATTGAGCGGCATGTTGGTGATGTCCGGGATAAATCTGGAAGTAATGCTATGAGCAACACTACCAACGCTGGCCGAATTGTTAATCAAAATGGATATGTTGAATTGACCGTTCGTGTTAGCGAAAAAGCAGCGAATTCACTTTTAAGAGTACTATTAAAGAGAAACCACAAGAATATAAGCAATACTGTCGAGGAAGCTCTTGCACTGGAAGATAGAATAGTTAGCGCAATCACATCAGGGTCGCAAATTATTGAGCGGAATGCTGATCAACTTGAGACGAGTATCACCTTTGAAAATAGTGGTTCGCTGAGCATCAATCAATCATGATTCCTGCCCGACTGCATATCGTCTCCCACTCTTGCCGATCTCTGCACTTAATGTGGTTATCAATATCCAACTGGTTGTAGAGTTCATATCTATCGTCACCCTTACGGACTTCATGGGTTAGTTGTTTAGCCTTTTCTTCACCCTTTTTTTTATTCCTCCCAAACCATGTGTCTTCGCATGCTTTCCAATCAGCTTTCTGATTTTCTTCAAGAAGGATACGACGGATGGCAATAGTTGATACGATCGGGCGCACCTTTGCCTCCGAAAACCTTAACATTAATCCAGGAAGATACTCAGAATTCCAAAAGTTTCCGCAGTGAATCATTATAATGTGAAAACCAACTACTCGCATGCGATCATGGTTTTCCAGAAAAACTGTAAAATTACCATTGCTACAAAGAGTGAACCCCCAACATATTCCATGGCGGCGTGACATTAACCATGAGCTCTTTGAAAATGAGCCTATGAATAGCGGCTCCTCATAGAAGTAATCAACTTGTGCGTTATCTGCCTTTCTAACAACCACATAGAATCCCTCCGTTGCTTTCTCGGTGTCAATTATGTTTTCATTCCTCAGACGTTGCTCACCAAAGAATCTTATGAATTCCTCCGCCACATCCGTAACTCGAGTAACTTTATTGTCTTTCTTCGTATCACTGCTTTCCAGAGATCCAATCATTTCGATAACTCTAACAAGCTGGCCAGCCTCAAGCTCCACATCTCCTTTGAATCTACTTTTAAAATAGCCACGCACAAAATCTACTGTCTTTCTATTCCTAATCTTCAATCCATTGAGACTCATATTTACTATTGTTTTGTCATGAACACTGATTTCACATAACTTTGACCGATTATAAGCACGCATATCCTCGACCATTTCACTGAATTCCATCTCGAGTGCTTCAGATAAAATTTGAAGCCTTTCTAGGTGATCATTGCTTTTCTGATTTTCTTGCATTGTTTCTTCTTTTTCTTTGCGGCCGTCAGGAAAACACTGAACGTCAGTTCCTGACAGTTCTCATTGATGAAGGTTTTGTGATGGTGCTCTAACAAACTCAGGCATTCAAGGAAAATTCCACCCATTTTCGGAATGTTCCTTTAAGTGCACGCCGCACGATAACATTTTCAGCATTGTCCTGCGAAATTCCATCTTGCTTATGAATTTATCGAGAATTTTCCGATATTCTCGCCAATCCGGAGCGGAAAATCTGAATATTTCCTTCAGATTTCCGATAAAAAGTCGATTTTTCTAAATACTTTCGAATTTTATTGTTTAAATTACATCCAATTTACTGCATCTTTCTTTCAGAGAAAGGCTATTATTACATAGGATTGCTCAACTCGGGAGATCGTGACATGAGAATGACAATGCTCACCAAGCTCTTGCCTAGCAGGAGGAAGTCCCACATGGAGGACGAGTTGCAGGCGCTGGTCGACGGCCCGTCGGAAGCTGAAATTGCGTGCTGGAATAGGAAGTTTCGGCGATCAGGAACACTGAAGGAAGAGTACGCCGGCGATTGCGGATCTAATAGATTACAGACGGAAGATTGTGATGCTCCTTGGGCCGCATGACCTGGGCTCCAGACTTGGCCTTCCGATGCCGGGGACGTAGGCACGTCGTCTTCAAGAGACGGAGAATGGGGTCACAGACAGATAATGCTTTGGAACCCTGCATCGTAGCTCTGTGGCCCCGAAACGCCGTTGATGGTAACTCGCCGGTCGCCTCTCCCCTCACCCAAACTTCGCGCACTGAGTCTCGACCATCGCGCCCGTTTGGGGGTGCTGGAAGAGGTTGTACATGATGCCCTGGCCGGCGGGGTGGACGTGCCAAGTGACGATCGGGTGGTTCTGCGCCTGTGGGAACATGCGGAAGGTGAACATGTACTGGTCGCTCGTGGCATCGGGCGGCAGCAGCGTCCAGTCGCCATAGCCCTCGACCTGTGTGAACGGGTTTTGAAGACCGTAATAGATCACCATGCCGCGGGCGTAGAGCGTGCCGTCAGGCGACACCTGCATCTCCATTTCCACTCCGTAGGTGTTGCCGTTGACGGTGCATTGCCAAAGCCCGACGGGGGCGGACGGCGGGGCCGCGACCTGGGCGGCGGCCGGGGCTGTGAGCATGAGCGCCGACAACGCAACCATAAGCTTCTGCGCCATCGTCCGGCGCAGGCGGTCCCAGATCCGGGAGCCCACATGCCCTTTGACGGCTGCCTCGCTTGCGGCGGGGCGTGGCGACGGTGTGCCGGAAGCGGCGGCGTTCGTCCGAAGGGCGATGGTTGAGGTGGTCATTTCGTAGTCTCCGATGTGTCTGGTCGATGGCGTCCGTTCGGACGATGCCGTGACTGGCTGGGTTCGTTCTGATGACCCTAGATTTGTTCGCTGAGCCGACTTTCCGGGAGTTGTCAAAGCTGTTCAGGTGGAAAGAACCCGCCACAGGTCTCTGTTTTCCGCTTGTCAACGCACAGGGCCGGGGGAACTGGCTGACACGGAGCCGCGCCAGGGAAAGCAAGGCCGGTACGGTCCGCACTGGCGCTGCGTCCGTCAAGCGGACTGCGCGCCGCAGGGGCTGCGCGTCTGTAGCCTCTTTTCGTCGCCTTCGCCGAAGCAGTTTCTTCACGGCACATGTGACGTGCTGCGGTGAATTGCCCCCTGGGGATGACAGGCCTTTCGAACGCCCAGGGCTTGCCCGGCTGCGCGAAAACGGCACCATAAGACTGATGGCGGGGCGGAATGCCTCGAAAGGACCCTATGGCGCCATGCCGCTTACCATTCGCGAAGACGACCCGACCCTGCCGGAGGTGGCGGCGCTGCTAAAGGTGCATCTCGTCCATTCGGTGCAGCACTCACCTCCGGAGAGCATGCATGCGCTGGACATGGAGGCGTTGCGGTCGCCCGGCATCACCTTCTGGACAGCCAGATCCGGACCGGTCGTGCTGGGCTGCGGCGCGCTGAAGGAACTCGACAACCACCACGGCGAGATCAAGTCGATGCACACGGCCGAGGCCTCTCGCGGCCGCGGTATCGGTGCGCGCATCCTCGCCCACATCGTTGACGAGGCGCGGCATCGGCACTATCGGCGTCTGAGCCTGGAGACGGGATCCATGGCCGAGTTCGCACCCGCCCGCGCCCTCTATTCCCGCTTCGGCTTCCGGGATTGCGAACCGTTCGCCGGCTATCGCGAAGATCCCAACAGCACGTTCATGACGCTGGATCTGACGGCCTGACTTCGGCCGACAGAATTGCTAATTAGGAGACAAATCATTAACCGTCGAGTTATCCACCGTCTTTTCCCACCCCTCCCCCACTCCGAAAGCTAAGCATCTTGGGAGTTAGAAGGTCGTCCGATTGACTAGGGCTCGCGCTTTTCACAGGCCGCAACAGCGACGATTTTCGCACTGTTCAGGTCGATACTGCTGACAACCACCGGCGCTGCAGCGGGCGGAGTGATCGTAGCCGGCCGTCGGTCAAAGCCGAGGGCTGGCTGATACAGGCCGCAACCGCGAACGGTGTGCCGACCGACCCCAGTTATCGAGGCATCATGGACAGATCCATAGTTAGAACTCATACGACTGATTGATATAGCCAACCCGATGATTGATGTGGACACAGGAATCTCGGAAAGGCGCATGTATCATTCAGCGGCGTCAAGAAATCGATCGATTGAACTCCGCGTTGCGGCCATTGCCTCTTGCGTTTGGCTCAGCCGATTTGGCGGACGGGAAGTCGCGCGGCGCTGGTCGTAGACCGCCCGTGCATAGATTCTCCTAGCCGCTCAGCCAACGGAGACTGAATGATCTCCCGCAGCCGACGCTACGCCTCTGCCTGTGCCGCCGATTGAAGCGCGCCCGCCGGTGCGAAATGGCTCAACACGAACCAGTCCCGAAAAGCCTCGATCTCTGACCTGCTGCCGTCCAGTCGCAGGCCGCCGTCTTCCACGGCGCCCGTCAGCGGGCGGTGGCCAAGCCAGACTTCCACCAGGGTCCGCAGGCTGGACGCGATCCACAAATCGACCTCGTAGCCGGGATCGCGCAGGCAGATATCGACATCGTCCGGCTCGAACACCAGCCAATAGAACCGTTGCGCGACGGGCACACCGTCGAGCTGGAAGCGCGCGACGCGGCGCCTGTCCACGGGCCGCTCGGCGTTCAGCGCCGCACGGCGCAGCTCCCACATCAGGATGTCGGGGTCGAGGTTCTTGTGGCTGACGATCTCGCGCCGCAGCCATTTCTGGGCCCAGGCCCCCATCCGGTCGAGCACAGGGAACAGCTCTCGGCCCGCCGCGGTTAGATGGTATTCGGCGCCCTTGCCGGTTGCGACCGGCCGGCGCTCAATGATGTTTGCGTATTCCAACTCTCTTAGGCGGCGCGACAGCAGGGCGGACGACATGCGCGGCACACTCGCCTGGATGTCGTTGAACCGCGTGGCCCCGCAAAACAGCCCGCGCAGCACCAGCGGTGTCCAGCGTTCCGCCAGCACCTCCGCCGCCACGGCGATGGGGCAGTATTGCCCGTATCCTTTCGTCTCGGGCATGAACAACGATAACGCCTGTGGCGTCATGCATCAACTTCACATGCTGAAGTTGATGCCCGAGCCCGTTCGACGGATGCTGACCTCAAACGGGGGTCGGACAAGGAGACAGACAATGACCGAACGGATTGATCTGAAGAGTATCTTGGCGGACCTGGGTCCGGTATTCGCCGACCGGGCCGCCGAGATGGATGAGACCGATGGTTTCATCGGCAACAACTATGACGCTCTGCGCGAGCGCAGGGTTTTCTCGGCTCTGGTGCCCGCTGATTATGGCGGCGGTGGCGCGCGCCATTCGGAGATGTGCGCCTTCGTGCGGGGGCTTGCGCATCACTGCCCCTCAACGGCGCTGGCGCTGTCGATGCACCAGCATCTGGTCTCCACAGCCGTCGTGAACGACCGTGCCGGCCGGCCGGGCCGCACGCTGTTGGAGAAAGTGGCCGGCGGGGCCATCCTCGCCAGCACCGGTGCCAACGACTGGCTTGAGTCGAACGGGTCGATGGAGCGGGTGGATGGCGGCTATCGCGTCCATGCGGCCAAGCCGTTCGCGAGCGGCTCGCCCAAGGCTGACATCCTTGTGACGTCTGCGGCCTTCGATGACCCGGTCGCCGGACCCCAGGTGTTGCATTTCCCGGTGCCCCTGGGCGCCGACGGGGTCGTGCTCATGGATGACTGGCGTACGATGGGCATGCGGGCGACCGGATCGCAGACCGTCAAGCTGGACGGCGTGTTCATTCCCGAATCGGCCATCGTACTCCGCCGCCCGCGCGGCCCCTTCCACATGGCGTTCAGCGTGATCCTGACCGTGGCGATGCCACTGATCCTGTCAGCCTATGTCGGCGTGGCAGAGGCTGCCGCCGCCATCGCCTGCGACCGGGCGCGCGGCCGCACGGTCGATCCCGTCATGCCGCTGCTGGTCGGGGAGATGGAGACATTGCTGACGACCGCGCGGATTGCCCATGAGGACATGGTGCGCCTCGCCAACGAGTTCGACTTCGAGCCGTCGGTGGACCTGGCAAGCCGGGTGCTTGCCCGCAAGACCATTTGCGCCAGGCATGTGATCGCTACAGCGGAAAAGGCCATGGAAGTGACCGGCGGCGCCGGCTTCTTCCGCAAGCTCGGGCTGGAGCGGCTGTTGCGCGACGCAAATGGCGCGCAGTTCCACCCATTGCCGGAGAAGCGCCAGCATCTGTTCACGGGCCGCCTTGCCCTGGGCCTGGATCCGATCGAGGCGGCGGCCAGCGTCGAACTGCGGCCGGCAGCTTGACGGTGAAACACGCCATGACAAGCGCCGACGAACACGGCGCGGGCCCGGCTTATGCCGGGCTGCGCGACCGGTTTCTCGAAGGCATGAGCCGGGCCGCCTGCACCGTCAATATCGTCACGACCGACGGGCCTGCCGGCCGCGCGGGCCTGACCGTGTCGGCCATGTCGTCGGTCTCGGCCGATGGGCCGGCGCCGCTGCTTCTGGTCTGCGTGCACCGCGACAGCTCCGCCTGCCAGGCCATCCTGATGAACGGCGTGTTCTGTGTGACCCTGTTGAGAGCCGACCAGTCGGCCATCGCCGACGTCTTCGCCGGACGGACCGGGGCCGCCGGCGAAGAGCGCTTCGAGGCCGCCGATTGGGTGCCTATGGCCACCGGCGCGCCAAGACTGGCCGATCCGCTCGCGGCGTTCGACTGCCAGCTCAGCCATGCGGACCAGTTCGGCACCCACTACGTGATGGTGGGCAAGATTAAGGAGGTGTGTTTCGCCGACGCCGGCGACCCGCTGATCTACGCCAACCGCAGCTACGGAACCTCAAGCCGCCTGCCCCGGGCGGCTTGAGGCCCCCGCCGGACCGCCGTTCACACACCGGGTGCCCCTGTCGACCGCTTTCGCAGCAGTGCCCGACGGACATTGCCGGGCAGGAAGAGGGCGGAGGGCGGTCGAGTCATATGCAGCACCTGCAAGAGCACTCGCCGAAGCACAATGTCGTGTGTGGAGGCTGCCGTCACCCGGTCGAGATACCAGTGCATCCACCGTGTGATCCGGCCGGGGCGCGTGCCTTCCACAATCCGGTAGCGCAGGTCTTCGCTGGTCGCCAGCAGCCACGGCGCCTGGTTGACCTTGGCCAGCGATCGTTGGAAGCGACGGGCGAGATCGGTCAGGTCGCCGTCCGGCCGCCGACGCCGTTGCTCGCGCAGGCACTCCGCCAGGGTAACCGCACCTCGGGCCGCCGTGGTCATGCCCTGTCCGTAGACGGGGTTGAAGGTGCACGCGGCATCGCCAAGCACCACCAACCCTTCGGGCCGGCCGGCCAGCCGCTCATAGTGGCGCCAGCGGTTCTCCGTCGCCCGGTAGCCGTAGATCGGCGACAGCGGCTCTGCACCACTGAGGGCGTCGTGGACGATCAGGCTTGCCAGGCTGTGCATGAACGCCTCGAAGCCAGCCTCGTCCGTGGGCGGATAGTCCCCGCCACCGCCGCCCAGTGTGACGATCCAGCGTTCCCCTTCGATCGGGAAGATTACCGCAGCGCGCGTCCGGTGCGGCGGGGCCGCCTGCAGGTAGACGCAGTCCCAGGGCTGCGCCCTTGCCGCCGGCCGGCGGTAGAGCCGGCTCGCATAGCCTAGCGAAGCACTGACCACGGTCTCTTCAGGGACCGGAAAGCCCAGTTGCTCAAGCCATGTCGGTGTCTTCGAGGTGCGGCCCGCGGCGTCGACCACAAGATCGGCGGCAAGCCGCTTTACCTCCGGGTCAGCGTGACCCGCCTCACCGTCGGCGGCCGCCGCGCGGCGGCGGACCTCCACGCCGGTCAGCGCGGTCCGCGCGGGATCGAGCAACAGACCCGTGACTTCGGTCTCCTGCAGGATTTCAACGTCGGCAAGGGTCTCAACCTGCCGGCGGACGGCTTGGTCCAGCAGGTCGCGACTGCAGGTCAGCACGCCCAGATCGGCTTGAAACCTCGGGCTCCAGCCCGCCGGCGTCAGCCACTCGAAGTCCTGGCCCGCATCGATGGGTCGGACGCCGGCATCCTCGAGCTCCCCGCCCAGCCCCGGGAACAGGTCTTCAAGGATGTTGCGCCCCGCCGCCAGCAGGACATGGATATGCCGGGACTGGGGTACCCCTTTGCGCGGTGCCGTCTGCGCGGGAAGCCGGTCGCGCTCCACGATCGTCACGCGGCGGAAATGGTCGGCCAGAACCCGCGCCGCAAGCAGACCGGCCATGCTGGCGCCGATGACGACCGCGTGGGAGGAACCGGACGGAGCGGCTCCGGCGCGCCCGGAACCGCCCATCGGTGAGAGTTGATCGGGCATGGGTGTCAGAAGACGATCGGCACGCCCTCGCGTTTGGCCTCGTCCGTCCCGTAGGGACACTCCTGCACAATCCGGTTCGACGCATCCCGCAGCCGGATCGTGCCGGCCTTATTGCGAAATACCCCTTGCGGCGTCGGGGCGACGAATTTGAACAGGTGACCTGGATCGACGGGAATGTCATCAAGCGTGAATGCCATGCCGTTCGGCGCCTCGACGCGCCAGTCCGCCAAGGACTGCCGCTGGCCCGAGACGTTCAGGATCTGCAGGAACTCGCGGCCCCCTTCCGGGTTCACAGGGTTCACCATGCCGGCAACGATCCGGAACGGCGTCTCGGTTGTCAGCACGCCGTCGCCGCCCCCATTGTCACCACCGGTACCCCCGTCGCCACCTCCACCGCCACCTCCGTTGTCGATCGCGACTACATCGGCCCTTCGGAACCGCGGGAAGAACGTGCGGATGGCATTGGGTGCATTGTCCAGACGGTGGAGGTCGAGCTGGTATTCCGCGCCGTTGATCTGGGTGATCTTGCTGCTCTTGGTGCGGCATCGCACAAGACCGAGCGCGATCAGCCCTTCGGGGCTGCAGCCGACGAAAAAGCCGCCGATGGGTTTGCTCAAGGTTCGCGACCCGCCGCCGGTCCCCGCGTCGCCCAGCGGCGCATCCCAGGTCAACTGCAGCGTTACGACCTCCGGCACGAGAATGCCCTTGGCCGGCTCCTGCGCGCCGCCGTATTTGGTGCCGAGATACTCGATCCGGTCTTCGCCGGAACCGCCATCGTCGAGATGGTATTTGTGCCAGAAATGATAGCCGCCGATCTTGGACCGCGATGACGACTGTTCGCCGACGAACACATGCTCGAAGCCCGAAGCCTCAAGCTGGCTGCCGGCGCGACCCATGGCAAACCAGGTCTCCTTGATCATCGCTGCCATCGCATCCTTCGAGATCTTGAGGTCCAGCGACGTCTCGAGGAACTGTCGGGCGACCTCAATCGGCGGCGTGTCCAAGATTGCGTCGATCAGGTCGAGCTCCTCCTGCAACTCACCAGAGGTCACCCTTTCGCGCACGGTGCGCTCCAACGCGTAGTTGTCGTAAAGCCGTTCGCACAGGCGATAGGTCTCTTGCTTGGCATCAGGGATGACCACCTCGCTCAGGACACGGTGGTCGGCCCCGACCGATATAGCGCGCTCGTCGACGACGACGAAACCGCGCGACGGGTCTTTGGCCTCACCTGGCCGCAACGCCGGCACGCCGGCCCCCGATTGATCGGCATCCCAAATCTCTTGGAAGATCGCTGACATCTGGTCTTCGTCCTCGCCGTTGAAACACCGTTGTGCAGGGCGGCAACGCTGAGCCTCACCGCGGCGCGAAGATGCGCGGAGCTTTTGTCAAATCGAAGGCCGAGGCGCCCGACCAAACCAGCCGAGCGCGTAAGAGTGTACAATCGACCGAACCTTAGGGGTCAGGTCTTGCATAGCCATACTCGATCTGACCAATTACAAAATCAATCAGCTTGCAAGCGCCCAGTTCCAGCCAAACGCACGATTATGAATCGTAATTATGAAAGACCTGACCCCATTCTTTGTTCCGCTTGATGAGGTGGGTGGCCGATCCGGCCCTCGGCGCGTCTCGCGTTGACATTCCACATCGGCTGGCCTAACCACCCGTCCCGGGAAGGGGGCCCCTGCCGCTCGCTGGCGCAAGCCATGGTGAAGTCCCCTATTGCAGTCCGTCCGGCCGAATTCAGTGACATGCGGGCCGATGGCAACGCGAGCACCATCCGTTTCCCGCATGCGAACACTGCATGAGGCGACGCGATGAACGGTCCCACCCCCCTCCCATCGATCGAAGCGCTGAAGGCTCAGGCCAAGCGCCTGCGTGCGCGGCTCCAGGCCGACGGCACACCGGTCGGGCACAGCAAATCCCTGGAGTTGCTGGCCCATCAGCACGGCTACAAGGACTGGAACACACTTCATGCCGTCGGCAGCCGGCCGCCGACGAGCCCGGTTCTGCCGGGTGCCCGCGTGCGTGGCGTCTATCTTGGACAGCCGTTCTGCGGCCGGGTGATTGGCGTCGTCGCCCTCACCCCGCCCGGCCGCTTCCGCGTGACGCTGCACTTCGACGAACCGATTGATGTCGTGACGTTCGAGAGCTTTTCCGCGTTCCGCCAGCGCGTCACCTGCGTGGTCAACGGTTCAGGCCGGACGGCCGAGAGAACGTCCAACGGCCGTCCGCACCTGCAACTGAACCTTTGACTGCGGCCCCAAGGAAGGGCTTGCGACAGATCCGGTTCGGGCGGGGTGGCTGCGGCCGCCCCGCCCATCCGCTCATGCGGCGATGGATCGGCGTGTCTCCGCGATCGCCAGCGCTGCCCGCGCCGCCTCGCGACCTTTCTCCACGAAGTGGTTCCGGAAGATCTCGTTGTGGTGTCTGGTCTCCTGATACTGGTGCGGCGTGAGCGAGATCGAGAGCACGGGCACGCCGGCATCCAGCCCGGCGCGCATCAGCCCGTCGACGACGGCCTGGGCCACGAAGTCGTGCCGATAGATGCCCCCGTCGACCACAAAGGCGGCCGCGGCGACGGCCGTATAGCGGCCTGTCTGCGCCAGGTCGCGTGCCAGCAAAGGCATCTCGAAGGCGCCGGGCACGTCGAAGACATCAACCTGATCGGCGGGAATGAGTTCGCAGAAGCCGTCCAGGGCGCGCGCGACGATGTCGGCGTGCCAGTTGGCTTTGATGAAGGCATAGCGGGTGTGTGTCATCGTGATCTCCTTTCAGCAGCGGACACCGCACCCAAGGCGATCACGGGCAAGCGGCCGCGCCGATAGGCACGCCGGTTTGCGCGTTCTCTTCCATCCGGACTGTCACCGTCGGCCCAGGCGTCTCACCTGATCTGCTCGACCCCACGGGCGTTCCTCAAGAGGAACCACCATGGGCGCTCGCGGGCTCACGGCCAACGCCGCATACCGCCGGTGGGGACTTCCACCCCGCCCTGAGAACAGTGAGATCCTGCACCGAGAACGGCCCGCAGGCAACGTCACGCCGGCGCTTCCTCCACGGTCACGTGCCGGGCATAGAAGGCGATGCGCCCAGCAAGGCCGGCGGCGAAGTCGAAGGGCGCGGCATAGGACCAGGCGATCTCAGGCTGCTCGACCTCTCCATCCGGCCCCAGAAGATCGAAATAGACGGCGTCCCCCTTCAGCGGGCAGTGCGTCGATCTGGGGTTGGGACCAAGCCTCGCCGACACGTCACTCTCCGGCAGGTAGAGGACAGGGTCATAGACGTCCTTACCTACCTCCAGGACGCGCATGGCATCCGTTGTTTCGGCAAGTACCACACCGTCACGCAGGACGCGGACCCGTCCGGCCACCGGCTTCAGCCGCATGAAGTGCCGCGGTTCATTAGGATTGTGGATCGTTTCTTTGGCCAATGTGATGTCGGGATTGGGCATGGGTCGGGATCCCTCGATTTGCCTGTCCGTAAGCCACTCAGGCTATATTGCCGGCGGCCTTTCCACCGCGCGACCAATTCGCCGCCGCACGCGGCGCGACGTCAGATCCGGCGCAGCCAGTCCGCCAGCCCCTGGCCGATCAGGTGCGGGTGGTCCTCCTGCAGGAAATGGGTGCCGGCGCCGACGAACCGGACCTCCAGATTGCTCAGCGTCGCCGACAGGTGGTCGACCACCGGCGCCGGCATCAGCGCGCCCGGCTCCGCGTGGAACAGAAGCTTAGGCAGCGGACTCGACCGCCACTGTGTGGCAAAACACAGGCCGCAGTCCGGGATTCCATCGAACTGAAACGGGCTCTGTATTAAGCTCACGGCCTTTCGAAGCCGGGAAAGCCGGCTTGGCAGCAGGATCAGGGTGCGGATGTCCGCCGTCCGAGATGCCGCCGCGTGAACCATCGTCCCATCTGGGCCCTGCCGACGGCGATCGGTTCGAGGTGGCGCTTGCCCAGTTGCAGCCGGCGCTTCGCGAAGGCTTCGCCTATTGGGCGTCCAAGGGATGGCCGGCGCGCATCCCGGCGCGGCGGGACATCGAACCGTCGGAGATTCCGTCGCTGCTGCCCTTCGTCATCCTGCTCGATGTCGCGACCGACCCGCCAGACTTCCATGTCAGGCTGATGGGCACCCAGGTCGTGTATCACCAGCAGCGGGACGACACCGGCCGGCGGATGTCCGACATTCCACACCAACGGCCACCCAGCCTGGTGTGGACCTGCTGCCGGCGGGCCGTCGAGACGGGTCAGCCGGTCCTGGGCGACATCCCCTATGTCGGACCGCACCGAGACTTCGTACGCGTGGAAAACGTGATCCTGCCCCTGTCGACCGATGGGGCGGTCGTCGATAAGCTGCTGGTCATCCTTGCCTACGTCCGCACGCTTCCCGAACGGCCGCTCGGATAACGCGCAAGGCCCATGGATAGAGGACCGGCCGATGCGCCTGGAAGGCTCTTGCCACTGCGGTGCCGTCAGCTTCTCGCTGGAAGCCAAGGCGCCCTATCCGTATATGCGCTGCTACTGCGTCATCTGCCGCAAGACCGCCGGTGGGGGCGGTTATGCAATCAATCTGGGCGGTGACGCCGCGACGCTTGCCGTCCATGGCGTGGAGAACATCTCGGTCTATCAGGCACGGATGGACCGGCCGGGCAACGACCCCGAACCGGAGATCAGCCCCGCGCGCCGCCATTTCTGCAAGCACTGCGGCAGTGCCCTCTGGCTGTTCGATCCCCGCTGGCCCGATCTCGTCCATCCGTTGGCATCGGCCATCGACACGCCCCTGCCGTCGCCGCCGGACCATGTCCACATGATGCTTGACCATGCGCCCGCATGGGCTGGGGCACCACCGGTCGACGGTGTCACAGGGTTCGGGCAGTATCCCGCCCTTTCTCTGGAAGACTGGCATCGCAAGCATGGGCTATGGCCGAACGAGTAGCTGCGGATTGCGCGCCCATCGGGGGGCCGACATGGATATTGCCGATCTCAGAGTGTTCGAAGCGGTGGCCCGGCTGGGGGTGATGAACCGGGCGGCGGATGAGTTGAATACCGTGCAGTCCAACGTGACCGCCCGCATCCGCGCCTTGGAGCTTGAGCTTGGCGTGACGCTGTTCGACCGTCACAGCCGCGGCGTGTCGCTGACGCCAGCCGGACGGCGGCTACTGCCCTACGCCGAGGCGGCGGGCCGGCTGATCGGCGATGCGGTCCGCGCCGTGCGGGATGACGGCAGGCCCGCCGGGCCGCTGGTGATCGGATCGCTGGAGACGACGGCGGCTCTAAGACTGTCGCCGCTGCTCACCGGCTATGCGGCTGCCTATCCGGCGGTCGACCTCGCCATCCAGACAGGCACCACGGCCGAGCTGGTGGAGGGTGTGCGGGACCATCGCATCGAAGGCGCCTTCGTGTGCGGACCCGTCAGCCATCCGGAGCTGGAGGAAGAGGTCGTCTTCCGCGAAGAGCTGGTGATCCTGACCTCCCCCGCTATTGCCAGCCTCGATCACCTGCTCAACACCGGGGAAGTGCGCATCGTGGGTCTGCGTGCCGGCTGTTCGTACCGGCAGCGGCTGGAGGACCTGCTGGCCCGCCGCGGCATCGTGATCCCACGTCAATTGGAGTTCGGAACCCTGGAAGCGGTCGTCAGCTGTGTGTCCGCAGGGCTCGGCGTTACGCTCTTGCCCAAAGCTCTGATCGGCACCGTGTGGCGCGAGGGGCGCGTAGCCGTGCATGCGCTGCCGGCAGCCGAAGGGCGGGTGGAGACCCTGTTCATCCGGCGGCGCGATGGCTATCGGTCGAGCGCGCTCGAAGCCTTCCTGGATCTCGCCCGGCAGGCCCAGACCTTTGCCGAGGCCGCGGAATAGTTGGCAGACGGGGCGTCGCGCTATCGCTTCCACTGATAGCTCCTATCAGATTAAAGCGTTTCCCGTGATGTCGACGCGTCGCTACCGTGCTGCCCGATCCTGAGAAATCCCGGGAGGCAGAGATGAGGCTTTACTGGTCGCCGGCATCGCCCTATGCGCGCAAGGTGCGCGCAGTCGCGCGGGAGAAACGGGTTGCCGACCGGATCGAGGAGGTCGTGGTCGATGCCTTCGCCGATCCGCCGGAGCTGACGGGCAGCAACCCGCTGGGCCGCGTGCCGGCGCTGATCCTGGACGACGGTACGGCCCTTTACGACAGCCCGGTGATCACAGCCTATCTCGACGCCGTCGGTGAGGGCGGCCCACTGGTGCCGGGCGAAGGGGCCGCGCGCTTTGCTGTGTTGCGCGCCGAGGCACTGGCAGACGGCGTGATGGATCTGGCGCTGGGCCTGGTTCTGGAGCGGCGCAAGCCGGAGGGCGAGAAGTCGCCAACGATGGCGGCACGCTGGCGCAGCCAGCTGCCCCGCGCGCTCGACGCCATCGCCGCCGACCATGCCCGGCTGCCGGGCCCGATCTCGCTCGGCCACATCGCCTTCGCCTGCGCGCTCGGTTATCTGGACTTCCGCCACCCGGACATCGACTGGCGCGAGGGGCGTAAGTCGCTGGCTGACTGGTTCGCCGAGATCAGCGCACGGACCAGTCTTGTCGACACCGCCCCGCGCTGAGGTCGCGCGGCCGGCGGCAACGCCGTTTGCCCTGGCAATCGGCGGTATGGCGGCCTTGGCCGGCGGGATGGGCATCGGCCGCTTCGTCTACACGCCGATCCTGCCGGAGATGGTTGCCGGCCTCAGCCTCAGCCAGGGCGAGGCCGGACTGATCGGCTCCGCCAACTTCGTCGGTTATCTCGCAGGCGCACTGGCGGCAGCCCTCCGCCTGCCGGGATCGCCGCGGTCCTGGCTGCTGGGCGGCCTTGCGGCCAGCATGCTGACCACCGCCGCGATGGCCGTACCGTCAACGGTCCCGGCCCTGATGGCCCTGCGTTTCGCCGGCGGCGTGGCCAGCGCCTTCGTGCTGGTCTTTGCCTCCACCCTGGTGCTCGGCGGCTTGGCGGCGGCCGGACGCTCCGGACTGGCGACGGTATTCTTTGCGGGCGTGGGCGTCGGCATCACCGTCTCTGCCATTCTGGTCGGCCTGCTCGGCGCAGCCGACGCAGACTGGCGCACCCTCTGGTGGGCGAGCGGCCTCGCCGCGGCCTTGGCCTTGGCTGCAGCCGCGATATTGACCGCTGGCACAGAACTGCACTCGCAAAACCCGGCCTCCGGGGGCGCAGGCGGCATCGGCCGTGGGCTGCTGCCGCTGGTCGCGGCCTACGGATTGTTCGGCTTCGGCTATGTCATCACCGCCACATTCCTGGTTGCCATCGTGCGGGCATCCGCGGCTCTGCAGGCCGCAGAGCCGCTGGTCTGGACTCTGGTCGGCATAGCAGCGATTCCATCCGTGGCACTATGGAGCGCCGTTGCTGCCAGGATCGGGGTTCGCCGCGCCTATGCTGTCGCAGCCCTTGTCCAGGCAGCCGGGGTGATTGCCAGCGTTCTCTGGCACGGCATCGCGGGTGCGATCGTCGCCGCAGTGCTGCTGGGTGGGACCATCATGGGGCTGACGGCCCTGGGCCTGATGGCAGCGCGCCAGCAGGCCGCCGGCAACGTGGCCCGTGCCTTGGCCATCATGACCGCAGCCTTCGGCGTGGGGCAGATCATCGGCCCCGCCTTCGCCGGCCTGATGCACGACCGCACGGGCAGCTTCCTGATGCCGTCACTGGCGGCCGGCGGGGCACTGGTGGTTGCGGCGCTGCTGACCGTCCGCAATCCGCCGTCAGACGCGTCCGGCCGAATGGGCTCGTAGAAGGGGCGTGCGCTGATGGCGGCTTAGCGACCCCGAGGCGGACGCCGGGGACGCCACCGGACTGCCGCCTACGCCGCCACAGCGCGCCCGGTTCCCTCCAGGGCGTTGCTATGGCGGCCAAAGACCGCAACCAGCGCGTCGATCGCCTGACGTACGGCCGGCTCACGCAAGATATCGCGGTGGATCAGCAGATAGAGGTTCTCCGACAGATCCGGCACCGGATCGGACAGGCGCAGAATGTCCGGCATTCCGTCTGCCAGCACACAGGGCAGCACCGCCAACCCGATACCGGACCGCACTGCGTCCAGCGCCACGGTGGCTTGGTTGGTGGCGAACCGGGATCTTCCCCCGGTGCGCCCATCCAACCACCTCTTCTTCGCCGGAAACCACAGGCGATACTCCGCATATGTGATCCAGTCGCAGCGCCGATAGCGGTCGTCGGTCCGCGCGGCCGGTGTGGCATCGACATACCGGCGCGATCCGTAGACGGCATGAGCCAGACCGCCGAGGCGGCGCGTGACGAGTTCCGGACCGTCCGGCAGGCAGGAGCGGATCAACAGGTCCGCTTCCCGCCGCGAGAGATTCGCGAACTCGTGCTGCGCCAGCACCTCGAAGCACACACCCGGCGCCGCTGCCGTCAGCTCGCTAAGACGATCGGTGATGAACCGGGCCACGACCTCATCAACCGAAAGCCGGACCACGCCGGTCGTCTCATCGGCCAGCCCCGCTTGCGCCCGGGAGATCGCCTCCGCTGCCGCCCCCATCTCTGCCAATAGCGGCAGCAGGCGCTGACCGGCCGGGGTCGGCGCAAGGCCGCTGGGCAAACGGTCGAACAGCCGCGCCCCCAGCCGTTCTTCAAGCGCTCGCAGGCGGCGGCTCATGGTGGGCTGGCTGGCGCCCAGGCGGCGCGCCGCGGCCGACAGGCTCGCCGTCTCTGAGGCGGCGTGGAGAAGCTGGAGATCTTCCCAATTCATCAGCGCATACCTACCGTCGGCCGGATTTCACTGGCGAATACCCGGTATAGCGCCTTGTCGGATATTGCGGAACCCGGCACCGGCCTAGCGTGCTTGCAGCATGACAATCCGAGCGCTCTGGGACCGCGTGATGGAGAACCGGGCTTGGTGGACACCGACAGCGATCGGCATCCTCTGGGTGTTGCTGGGCACCCTGCTGTTCTCGATCGTCTTCGCCTCCGGCAAGATGTTGCCGCAGGTGCCGGTGGCACAGCTGATGTTCCTGCGCCTCGGAACCGGCTTCGTTGTGGTGTTGGCGATCGTCCTGGCCCGAGGCGGCGGCGCCTTGCGGCCGAGCGGAACGCACCCGGCGTTGCATTTCCTGCGCACGGCAACCGGCACTTCGGGCGCCTTCTGCGCCATCTATGCTGCCGCAAACATGCCGATCGCGGACGCGACAGCCGTCGGCCTGACGGAAGGCATGTTCGTCGTGGTTCTGGCCGTCCTGTTACTGAAAGAGCGGGTGGGCGCCCGGCACTGGCTGGCGGCCGCGACCTGTGCCTTCGGGGCCCTCGTGGTGGTGCAGGGAACCCGCAACGGCTCGTCCGGCATCGGGGCCCATCCAATGGCCGGTATGGCCCTCTTAGGCGCCCTGCTGATGGCTGCGGAGACCATCTTTCTGAAGATCCTGGCCATGCGGGAACGCCGGCTGACCACGATGCTCTATGTGCATGGCCTAGCGACCCTGCTGTGGACCATCCCAGCCTGGCTGCTTTGGCAGCCGCTCGACATCGGCACGCTTAGCGCCTGCATGTTCCTGGGCTTGATCGGGCTTGCCGGTCAGTACAGCAATCTGCGCGGCTTCCGTCTGGCCGACGCGGCCATTCTCGGCCCGATCGGCTATAGCTGGATCATCTTCGCCGCGGCGCTCGGGGTCATCGCTTTCGGGGAGGTCCCGGGACCCGCCACCGCCGTCGGCTCCGCCCTGATCGTCACCGGCGGTGTTGCGCTCGCCCGGCTGCCGCAGGCGGCGTCGCAATCCTGCAGCGACTCCAAATCGGCGAACTGACTGCGCCGGGGCAGCCGGGGCAACACCCCTGCCCTTCTACGGCAGGGCCACTGACACTATGGTCCAATGGCTGGGCCGCTCGGCATCAGCACCGCGGCACGCCATCGGCAGCACCATGACAGATCCGGACCGGACGATTACCACCGACAGGCTGTTGCTAAGCCCCCATGAGATCGGTGATTTCGCGTTCTGCCTCACCTTGTGGCAGGACCCGGACGTGCTGCGCTTCATCTCGGCGGAACCGCAATCCAGCCGGCAGATCTGGGACCGGCTGCTGCGGTATGGCGGACTGTGGTCGCTGTTCGGATACGGTTTCTGGGTCATCCGAACACGGCCTGACCTGATCCCGATCGGTGAGATTGGATTCGGCCGGTTTCGCCGCGAGATGGGCCCTGATGTCGATGACCTGCCGGAGATGGGCTGGGTGATGATCCCGTCGGCCCATGGCAACGGCTATGCGATCGAGGCGGGTCGCGCGGCCCTTCAATGGGCGGCGGTGCGCGTGCCATCCGACCGCGTTGTCTGCGCCATCCATCCCAAGAACGACCGATCCCTGCGACTGGCCCGGCAGCTGGGCTTCAGCGATACGCGTACGGGCTACCTCAACGGCGCCGCCAGCGCGGTCATGCATGCAACGTTGAGGTGAGTAGCCTCAGGTTCAGGAATGCCGGCGGCTGGGACACCGAACCGCGATCAGCAATCCGATGGTGACGGCCGCGACGCCCAGACCCATGCCGAGGGTCGGCCATGACGCAGGGGACGGCTCGGTCAGAGATCTGTGGCGGGAGCCCTATGTGCTGTGCGTCTCGCCACAGCGTCGGCTTGCGCAATCGGACCGGTTGACTGCTCGGGTTCGGAACTTTGCCGGCGATCGGCTGATCCTGCGCGGGGCGTGCGAGCTGCGTGCCGGCACATTGCAGCGCTCCGGGCTGACACTCTCAGCCTCAGCCCGTGCGGATCGCGACGATCCGGCCATGCATCTCGTGGCCCGCGGTGTCGGTGTCGCCATCGCGCCACGAAGCCTGGCGGCAAAGGAGGTAGTCGCACTCTCCGCGACCGATCTCGGCCTCGTGCGCACGATCGGGCTGCGCCGGCGCCAGAGCCTATCCGACGATCTGATCACCGAGCTTGCGCGCTGCATTGTGGGCGCGACCGGCCGCACGCCGCCGGCTTGATGCCGCGCCTCGCGTTCACAATTCGGCGCGGTAGACGATGAACCCGGATTTCCGAGCGACGGCGTCGTAGAGCGCCATGGCCCGTTCATTGGTTTCGTGCGTGTGCCAATAGAGACGACCGGCCCCCGCTGCCTGAGCCCGATCGCGCACCGCCGCGATCAGGGCACGCCCCACACCCCGTCCGCGCGTGTCGTCGCGCGTGAACAGGTCCTGCATATAGCAGGCCGGGCCCAACGTGATGGTGTTGCGGTGGAAGATGAAATGGGCGAGCCCAAGCAGCGATCCTGCATCGTCCGCGACGAGGGCGAATACCGGTTCGTTGGGATCGAAGAACCGGTTCCAGGTGGCCTGCGTGATCTCATTGGACACGCCTGCGGGGCCGGCGCGGCCGTAGAAGGCATTGTAGCCCTGCCACAGAGTCGCCCACTGGTCGTAGTCGCCCCGTTCAATTTCTCGGATCGAACACCCGGTCACAGCAGGATTGTCCTTGTCTGCCATTCAAGGTTCGGCGACGTCGCCCAGCAGCCGGTCGGCGGGCGCAACGCTGGCGCCCAGTAGATCGTGCAGCTGACCCAGGCGGTCGGCCCCCATCGCCTCGGCCATCACCGCCTGGGCATCGCGCCACAGCGGGGCGGCCCGCCGGACCGCATCGCGCCCGGCATCGGTCAGCCGCACGGTGCGCGTCCGTCTGTCCGGACCTGGGGCCAGTGCGATCAATCCCAGCCGTTCCAATGGCTTCAGGTTGCGCGTCAACGTCGTCCGGTCCATCGCCATGCGCTGCGCCAAGGCCGTCACCGACAAGGGCTGGGCGATGCGCAGCGTAGCCAGCAGCCCGAACTGCGTGATGCGCAGCCCGGCATCGGCCAGGAAATGGTCGTAGAGCTGGGTGACGCGACGCGTTGCCATCCGTAACGCCAAGCAGGTGCAATCAGCGGGCGCCGAAGCGGCCGTGCGGGCAGAATCCTCAGACATGGCAAGCGAAAACAGGGGGCTGCCGGTCCGTCGCGGAATGATGCCGAACCGGCAGCCCGTTCCCGGTCAGTCGCGCTCGACGCACATGGCGATGCCCATACCGCCACCGATGCACAGGGTCGTCAGGCCGCGCTTGACGTCGCGCTTTTCCATCTCGTGCAACAGCGTGATCAGCACCCGAGCGCCCGATGCACCGACGGGATGGCCAAGGGCGATGGCGCCGCCGTTGACGTTCACTTTCTCGTCGGCGAAGCCGAGATCCTTGACCACGGCGCAGGCCTGAGCAGCAAACGCCTCGTTGGCTTCGATCAGGTCGGGCGTGTCGATGTCCCAGCCCGCCAGCTCAAGCGCCTTACGGCTGGCCGGGATCGGTCCCGTACCCATGACCGCGGGATCGACACCGGCCGTGGCCCAAGAGACGATGCGGGCCAACGGCTTGATGCCGCGGGCATTTGCGGTGTCGCGGCTCATCACCACCAATGCCGCTCCGCCGTCATTGATGGTCGACGAGCTGCCCGCCGTCACGGAACCGTCCTTCTTGAAGGCCGGGCGCAGGCCGCCGAGCTTGTCCGCCGTCGTGCCGGGGCGCACGCCCTCGTCATGCTCCACCACCGTGTCGCCTTTGCGGCCCTTGATCGTGACTGGCACGATCTCGGCAGCGAACCGACCCGCCGCCTGCGCTTCGGACGCCCGGCGCTGGGATTCCGCCGCGAACTGATCTTGCTGGTCGCGGGTGATCTGCCACCGCTCCGCGACGTTCTCGGCCGTCATGCCCATGTGATAGCCGTGGAACACGTCGATCAACGCGTCTCTCAGCATGGTGTCGACCATCGGGGCATCGCCCATCTTGGTGCCGGCCCTCAGATGCATCGCATGCGGCGCCTGGGTCATGCTCTCTTGCCCGCCCGCCACGACAATCTCGTTCTGCCCGGTCAGGATGCTCTGATAGGCCTGGGCGACAGCCCGCAGGCCCGAGCCGCAGAGCTGGTTTAGCGTATAGGCGGTCTTCTCCGCAGGTATGCCGGCCGCCATGGCAGCCTGCCGTGCCGGATTGGCGCCCGCCGCAGCGGTCAGGATCTGGCCCATGACCACTTCGGACACATCCTCCGGCGCCACGTTGGAGCGTTTCATCGCCTCGACGATGGCGATGGTCCCGAGTTCATGGGCGGGAACGCTGGCAAGGGCACCGCTGAACGAGCCGATCGGGGTCCGGGCGGCACCGGTGATGACGATCTCCTGCATCTTCACTTTTCCTTGTCGCGGCGGGACGAAAGGCCAAGCATAGTCGCGTTGGCAGCTTGGTTAACAGCGTCTTAAACGATCTGAGGTCGCAATGCCTGACAAGAGTGTAGATACACGCATTAGGTCGGTCAATGCGCATCGCTGCCGGTCGTCAAAACGGTCTCGATCAGCGAGGCAATGTCCGAACTGACCGTCCCGCCGAATGGTGGTATCATATCAATCAGAACACTGGGGGCCTGCGCGCATCAGCAGTGCCGGCATGGCCTTGACTTCTGCCACCGACAATGCCTTGTGCGCACGTGGCAGCCGATTGAGATTGCGGCGTTTGTCCGCATAAGGAGATTTGAGACATGGGTGCTGTTCCGAGAGGTCTCATCGCCGCTGGCGCCGCTGCGGCAGCAGCGTTTCTTGTGGCGATGCCCACCGCCATTGCCCAACACGAAGACAAGCCGGTCGCCGACAAGCTGGAATTCGTCGAAGCCGCGGATGGCATCAAGCCGTTCGGCCTTGAAGATCTCGAGCCTGCAGCCGCGGGCATCTTCGTCGAGATTCCGGAAGCCTACGCCTGGAGCCTCGCCGTTAAGGACGAGAAAGAACCGCTGACGCAGCCGATCGAATAGCTATCGGCTGCGCATCGCCCGACAGCGGGCTTCCGCCACGCAGCCGATCCGTCAACGCCCCTCTGTCGCGTACTTCGGTGCCAGTTCGCCGGGCTGGAAACGGGCGCGGTTCGGCTCTGGCTCGGCAAGCGGTGTGCATGGCCGCATGGTCGTCAGGCTGCGCACTGTGAGATCCTGATACTCCGCCGTCCCGGTACGCTTCCAGGCAACCTCTTCATCGGTCAGCTCGCGCACGATGCGGCCGGGGACGCCGGCAACCAGGGTCCTGGCCGGTATCTCGAACCGCGCCTTGACGAAGGTCAGGGCCGCGACGAACGCACTTTCTCCGACGACGGCGCCGTCCATGACCACGGCGTTCATACCGACCATGCCGTTCGTGCGCACGATGCAGCCGTGCAGCACCGCGCCATGGCCGATATGGCCGTCGGGTTCGATCACGGTGTCCGTACCTGGAAAGCCGTGCATGGTGCAGCTGTCCTGCACATTCGCACCGTCGCCGACGATCAGCCTGCCGAAATCGCCGCGCAGAGACGCGTGCGGGGCGATATAGCAGTTCCGCCCCACAATCACGTCCCCGATCAGGACGGCAGTCTCGTGAACGAAGGCGGTCGGGTGCACGACCGGCCGCAGCCCGTCGATCTCGTAAATCGGCATGGGTGTCTCCCGCCCGGTCAGCCGCGTCCGGGTCAGCCGTGCATCGTCAATCCACCGGACACGCTGATCACCTGTCCGGTAATGTAGTCGGCGTCATCGCTGGCGAAAAAGGCAACGATGCCCGGCACGTCGTCGGCCCTGCCAAGACGCCTGAGCGGGATCGCCCGCTTCAGGCCCTCATGAAGTCGGGCGCCGTAGTCCCCCTCGCCGAGGAAGGATTGGAACAGCGGCGTCTCCGTAGGCCCAGGGCAGACGGCGTTGATGCAGATGTTCTTGCGTGCCAGTTCGCGTGCAACTGCCTTGCCGAAGGCCACCAGCCCACCCTTGCAGGCGGAATAGACCGCCTCGCCGGTGGACCCAACCCTTGCAGCGTCAGACGCGATGTTCACCACTTTGCCACTGCTGCGCGCCGCCATGCGCGGCAGCACGACGTGGTGCATGTTCAAAGCACCCGTGAGGTTGATCGCGATGACACGGTCCCAGAACTCCGGTTCCGTCTCCAGGAAGGGAATTGGCTGATCCCAGCCTGCATTGTTGATCAACGCATCGATCGCAGCCACGCGCGCTTCGAAGCCATCGACGGCTGCCGCAACGGCGGCGTAATCGGTGATGTCGCAGTGCAGAACGTGCGCGCGCCCGTCCAGCCCGTCACAAAGCCGCGCCGTCTCGGTAGCGGTGTCCAGATTGAGGTCGAGCACACCGACCGCCATCCCCTCGTCCGCCAAGCGCAGGGCGATCGCCCGTCCAATCCCGCTGCCTGCGCCGGTCACAATCGCCGTCTTACCGCGCAATCCTCGCATCGGCGTTCTCCAGCCACTTGTCCTGGGCTCCGACGGCAACGCACGACAGCCGGTTCGTGTGCCGACCGTTGCAACTGGAACCACCCGTAAGCTTAGAGGCCGGAGATGGGATAAAACCAGAGGATATTGCGAGCGCTACGTCAGCTGCAGTTCGCGTCTAGGTGCAGACCGGGAGGAACTGACGTGCCGTTATGGCGCTCGCAGCAGATTCAATGCATGAGCGACGCCGTCATTCCGCCGCGCGCACCATCGCCAGATAGATCCGCCAAGCACTCTCGACGGAAACTCGCCCGGCCTCGGCGCCAGCGGCAAGCATAGCCGTGGACGGCTTGGCCGGCACGGACACCATGCCCGTCTCGCCGACCGCTGCCATGACATCAAGCGCAGATGTCGTTGTCTCAAAATCGTTTCGCTTGTCCGGCATGGTGCGGTCTTTCATGTAATTTCGAGAGGGGCACTCGATCGCCTTGACCGGAAAGCAAGCCTGGTGCCAGTCGGCCGACCGACGCCACCTTGTCCATGCGTCGTGTCGCGCGCCTCCATTGCGCAATAATAGTACAGACTCCGAACATTAGAATGCGTGTTTCGGCTCATTATGCGAACCATACCGCGCAATCTGTCGTCTGAAGGGCTGAAGTGACTGATTGCCCGATTTGCGCTATGCACAACCGACTATGGGATGGTTTTGCAAAATGCAACGGCGTCGCGCCCCTGCCGGCCGGCCTCTGCGACATCCCGGAGCGCGCCTTCAAGTAAGAGACCACACGCACGACGCCCCATGACAAGCGCCTACCGCCTGATCCGTCCGCTGCTTATGACGCTGCCACCCGAGACGGCGCATCGCATGACACTCAAGGCCTTGCAGTCAGGTCTGGTGCGCGGACGGCCTGACGACGATCCGATCTTGAACGTGCGTCTTTGGGGCCAGACCTTCGCCAACCCGGTGGGCCTCGCGGCCGGATTTGACAAGAATGCGCAGGCGCCGAGGCCCTTGCTTCAACTGGGCTTTGGCTTCGTTGAGATCGGCAGTGTGACGCCCCGTCCCCAGGCGGGCAATCCGCGACCCAGAGTGTTCAGGCTGCCGGGCCAGGGCGCCATCATCAATCGCCTGGGGTTCAACAATGACGGCCTTGCGGCCGCCGAAGCACGACTGCGACGGTTGCGATCAGCGCCTGCCCCCAACGGACCGATCGGCGCGAATGTAGGGTGCAACAAGGACAGCGCCGACTCCGCAGCGGACTACCGTCAAGGAATCGCCACTCTGGCGCCGCTGGTGCACTACGTCGTCATCAACGTGTCCTCACCCAATACGCCGGGCCTGAGGCTGCTGCAGCAGCGGGCGGCCCTGGAAGAGTTGCTGGGCGTCGCCACGGCCGCGCGGTCGTCCAGCGGGGCGAACCCGCCTCTACTCTTGAAGATCGCGCCCGATCTGGGCGACGAAGACCTTGAAGACATCGTCACTGTCGCTATGGCGGCCGGTATCGACGGCCTGATCGTCAGCAACACAACGATTGCCCGGCCGCCGGGGCTGCCACCGCACCTGGCGCAGGAAACGGGCGGCTTGAGTGGCAGGCCGCTGATGGAGCCCTCGACGGAAGTGCTGCGGTCAGTGGCCAGGCTGACAGAGGGCCGCATGCCGCTGATCGGCGTGGGCGGGGTTGCCAGCGGCCGGGACGCCTATGCAAAGATCCGGGCGGGTGCATCGCTGGTGCAGCTCTATACTGCTCTGGTCTATGGCGGGCCGCCGCTGATCGGTGCGATAAAGCGGGAGCTTGCGGGCCTATTGCGGGCCGATGGGTTCGCTTCTGTCATGGACGCGGTCGGCGCGGACGTTTAGCCCTATCGGATCGCCAGCAGCGGGCTGAGAGTTTCGCCCGAAGACTGGAGCACGGAGGTCGGTACACACCAAGATGTCCCCCTTTGGCCATCTGTTCCTGATCCTGGTCTACGGGCTGGTCGCCGTCGCTGCGGTCGTCGCCCTTCCCTATGCCGGCGGTGGCATGGAGCCCCGGACGGCACTGTGGATCGGCGGCGGCATCTTCGCTGCGGCGATGATCCTGCATCTGACCGCAATCCGCTTCGGCTGGGCCAAGGCGATCCGACGCGAGTTGAACCAGCTTGCCTCTGACCGTGACCGGCTGTTCGCAGAGCTGTTCGAGACTCGCGAGCAGGTGCGCGCGATTGAAGGGCGGCTGGCCGAACAGCCGAATGCCACGGACACGCGGGAGGTCGTGCGGGCCGAGGTGAAGCTGTTGCACGACCTTCTGGGACAGTTGGCGACACACTTGTCCAAGTCTGCGGAGCCGGCAGGGGCAGAACCGGTGGCTACGGCGGCCGCCGGTCCGGCGCGGGCATCAGCCGGCACCGCCAGTCGCGACGGGGCCGCGAGCCGGGTGCCGCCACCGCCCGCCGATCCCGCGGGTGACGATCTCAGTGACGACGAGATCCTGCGCCTTCTGCACGAGGCCATCCAGCGCGATCGGATCGACATCGCGCTGTTGCCGATCGTCAGCCTGCCGCAGCGGCGGACCCGCCATTTCGAAGCGTTCAGCCGGATCATGACGACATCCGGCCACTACCTGATGCCGGCGCAATATCAGGCGATCGCCGAGCGCGAAGGGCTGATCGTCCCGGTCGACAACCTGCTGCTGCTGCGTTGCATCCAGCTGATCCGCGAGAGCCTGCGCCAGCATCACCGGCGCACCTTCTTCGCCAACATGTCGACCTTCAGCCTGGGCGACGCAGACTTTATGCGCCAGCTGTTCGAGTTCCTGAACGCCAACACTGCACTTGCGCCCCATCTGGTGCTGGAGTTCCGGATGGATGACCTGCGCGCCGCCCTGCGCGATCTGCGCCCGCAGATGGACCGAATGGCGCGCCTGGGCTTTCGTTTTTCCATCGACGAGGCGCACGATCTTGCGCGGCTCGATGCGGAGGTGCTGGCATCCGCCCATATCCGCTTCGTCAAGATCGATGCAGCAACGCTGCTGGCCGAACGGGTAAAGACACCGCCGCTGGATGTCACGGCGGCCAAGCGCGAACTGGACCGATCCGCCATCGACCTGATCGTCGATGGAATCGCCGATGAAGAGACGCTGCGCGAACTGATCGAGTTGCCGATCGATTTCGGCCAAGGCTCACTGTTCCGCGATTCCTCGATCCGCGGCTGACCAGCCGCGCCCCCCTATCGGACATGACAGGCATTACGGCATGGCCCCCTCCGATCGCGCCTTGAGCTCCCATGACGGCACGGACGACCGCGCCTTGCCCGACAATCCGCCGTTCCTTTCTGGTCTGGCGGAGCTCTCGGACCACTATGACGGGTTCATCGTCGACCTCTGGGGGGTCGTGCATGACGGCGAGCGCGCCCATGCGGAAGCGGCCGACTGCCTGATCCGCCTGCGCCGGCTGGGCAAACAGGTGTGCCTGCTCAGCAACGCCCCGAGACGCGTCCCGGCCGTCGTTGCCAAGCTGCGCGAGGTCGGCTTGCCGGACGACGCGTACGACCATGTCCTGTCATCGGGCGAAGCGACCCATCTTGCACTGCGCGACCGCCCAGACGACTTCCATCGCGGTCTTGGCGACCGCTGCTTGCATCTCGGTCCACTGCGCGACACGGATGTCTACGAAGGCCTGCCGCTGACCATCGCCCAGACCCCGGAAGACGCCAGCTTCGTGCTGGCGACCGGCATCGACGACTGGGACGAGACCCTGGAAGACCATGAGCCCATGCTGCAGCGGATCGCCGCCGCCGGGCTGCCCATGGTTTGCGCCAACCCCGATCTCGTCGTGCATGTCGGCGAGATCCTGGCCATCTGTGCGGGCCTGATGGCCCAGCGGCACGAAGAACTGGGCGGGAATGTCGCCTATCACGGCAAGCCCCATCCGCCGATCTATCGGCGATGCTTCGATCTCATGCCCGGCATCCCTCGGGACCGGATACTAGCGATCGGTGACAGCCTGCGCACCGACATCGCCGGCGCACTAGCAGTCGGAATCGACAGTGTCTTCGTCACCGGCGGCATCCATCGCGACGACCTGGCGTGCGACGGCGCTGGGCGTCCCGATCCGCGCCGCTTTGCAGAAGCCGTCGCCGAGACCAGCTGCCGCCCGGATGCCGCAATTGCGGCAATGCGCTGGTAGAAACGCCGCCGCGCCACCCCTGGGTCGTACCTAGCCGGTAACCGTGAGCGGAGCAGGCGTTCGAGGCATCCATTCCACCTCAAAGCTGCGCTGCGGCGCCCTTAAGCCATCGTGCGCGGGTGCTGAGTGACTGTACATAAGACCGGCCAGCTTGGTGACACAATCCCCGTGAAACAAGGGCACGGCGCACGCCTTCACGGTAACGACGGGCCGCTTGGGAATCATCACGCGCTGATGCATCCGCACGGCGCAGCCCTCGCGCACACAGGCTTCGTAAGTCGCCGTGACGTGCCCACTCTTCGACCCGTGCATGAGTTCGTCGAGGTAGCGGCCGGTGCACGACATACCGATCAGCTCGCGGACACGCTGGCCCAGAATGCGTACCGTCAATCGTTCGTCCTTCATCACCTCAAGCAGATAGAGATGCGGCCAAAGCGTTGGAGCGTAGTTCAGTACGTCGAAGCGACCCAGCTGGTGTTTCGTTCGATCGATGAACGACGTGAGGTGATGGTCAATTTCCGAGCTGACCTCGGGACCGTCCCTGATCATCCGTGCCCTTTCGCCTCCATGGGATCCTGTGCCCCGCAGTCGGCTGTCGGCAACGCGGAGGTGCGTAGACTCAACTAGAGTACTCAAATCAGCAGTAAATTAGAAGCTAAGATAGCTAACAAACGCTCCTGCTACAGCTTGGTGAACTGTAATGCCGCGGCGCGGGCCGTCTGGATCGAACGGGTTGTCGCCGACGCACAGTCGTGTCCCGATGCGCACATGGCGACGATGCACGGGTGGTGCGGGAGACGCGAGACCGGCACCCCGGTACACGGTTCAACCGATGACGGACGTCTCGATCCGCGTACCTGGTATCCAATGGGCCTCGAAGCTGCTTCGCGCTTCGTCCAGCGAGTATCGTGCACGGGTGGTCATGCCGTGCATAACGCCGGTCACCTTGGCGACCCGCCCCCTGTCAAACAACGGAACGGCACAGGCCTTGATCGTGACAACCGGCCGTTCCGGCAGCATCACGCATTGCGACATGCGCACGGCCCGCCCGTCGCGGACACAAGCCGCATAGGTCCTCACGACATCGCGGCTGCGCGGCCCGTGCATGAATTCGTCGAGGTAGAGGCCAACGCAGGGGCGACCGACGATGTCGCGGATACCCTGCCCGATGACCCGTACGACCAGCCTGCCGTCGGCGGTCGCATCCAAAAGATAGAGGTGCGGCCAGATCGGCGGGGCGTAGTTCAGAACGTCGAAGCCAGCAAGATCGGTTCGGGTCTGGTCGACGAACGACGAGAGCTGACGGTCAATATCCGCTTCGTTCATGGGGATGTCGCTGATCACTCCAGTGCGTTCAAATCCGTTGGGGCGACGACCTGCGGCCTTGTGGCCGTCCGAACATGCAGATTGCCGCCCGCGGCACGCTCAGTTTGGACAGAGATTTTGATACATAGTCTTAATGTTCATAAACTGCCGCTTCAAATTGGCCGTTCTCGGCCCGTGGCAAGTCCCGCTGTTGAAAAGCTACGAAACCGCCGTCGCCCAAGACGTCGAGGCCAGCTAAGCTGGCCGGCCTGCCAGACAGCGCCGCTACCGTTACTATTGCATCAGCATGCCACGACAGGAGGCGGCGATGAAGATCGACCGGATCGTTGTCAGCCATCACGTGCTACCGCTCGATCCACCGTTTCCGGCCGCTTGGGATACCACACCTCGCACCCGATTCACCGTTTCGGTCGTACGCGTGATCACCGATCAGGGCCTGGAAGGCATCGGCAGCGGCGATACCATGCCGGGGTTTGCAGACCACGAACATCTGTTCATCGGGCACGACCCGCGAGATCTGAATCGCCACCACCGAGTGATCGAAGCGCTGTCCTTCCACTATGGCCGCTGTTGGCCCTTGGATCTGGCTCTGTGGGATCTGTTCGGCAAGATCACCGGCCAGCCGTGCTGGCGGCTTCTTGGTGGCCGGACGCAGCGCCTCCGGCTCTACGCATCGACCGGCATGCACCTTCCGCCGCGCGCGACGGCCGAACAGGTGACGTTTCTCTGCGAGCAGGGGTTCGATGCCGTCAAACTGCGCCTCAGCGCCGGCGATTGGCGAGAGGGTATCGCCAGAGTGACGGCTGCACGGACGGCTGTGGGCGACGCCGTCACGCTGCTGGCCGATGCCAACCAGGCTTGGCGGATGCCCTGGGACACGTCATCGCCGTGGTCGTTGAAGGACGCGCTGAATGTCGCCCGTGCCCTGGAGGACCTCGGCGTCTATTGGCTGGAGGAGCCGTTGCACCGTGGAGACAGGGCCGGCATGCGGGCACTGCGTTCGACAACGACGCTGCGCATCGCCGGCGGCGAGATGGCGCGAGAGCCGCACGATCTCGCGCATCTGATCGATGACGGTTGCCTGGATGTACTGCAGCCCGACGCGACGCTGGTGGGCGGCATTACGGGCCTACGCCGTATCGCGGACCACTGCGCCGCCAAGGGCACGATCTTCACACCGCACACCTGGGGCAACGGCATCGGCCTGTTGGCCAACGCCCACTTGGCCGCCGGCAGCGCCGCCGACTGCCCCTTTCTGGAATTCCCCTACGACCCGCCCTGCTGGACACCGGAGCGCCGCGACTACGTGTTGGCAGAGCCTCTTGCACACGACGCCGATGGGCACCTCACGTTATCGGAGATCCCAGGGCTCGGCATCGTGCTGGATGAAGACCGGCTGGCCGCGACGCAGATCGGATCGGCGTAGCCGGTCGGGGCAGAGACCAGCCATCTCATGCCTCCGGCCCGGCCCCCGCAATCCAATCGATCGACTGGCCATGCGGCCCCGTCCACGCCACGGGGGTGCCATCGACGGCGAGCAGAAAATTACCTGCTGCCCTTGGTTCCGGAGCCTGCCTGGCAAGGGCCGGAAACACGTTGGGTGACTCGTTGCTGATCCAGACGGCTCTGGACTGGATCATGGCTGTGGCGAACGCTTCGCGCTTGCGCTGGTCCGGCAGATAGCTGAGGACCGCGGAGTGGAAGACGACGAGCGTCGCCTCTTTTGGGGCCTCGGACGCGACGGTCTCGAGATCCTCGAAGATGTCGCCGCGACGAACGGGCGGCGGGTCCTGCCGGGCGATCCCGATGGCTTCTTGCAGCCGCTCGGCCCGATCTTCCTGGCCGGGCCAGACCAGGGTCTCCAGCCAAGCGACATCCGCTTCACAATGGACGTCGATGGGGTTCAGATCGAGTCCGGCGCGCCAGACCACTTCCGGCAGCGCAGACGGAACCGGGGTCGTCGGGCTCGCACGGCAAGGAAAGACCGGAAGACGATGCCGCACCGGGCCGGCCGGCCGCAGCGAGGTCGTGCCGTAGTCGTAGCCATAACGATCCGGCAAGAGGCAAAGACCTGCCGAGGCGCCGACCTCCAACAAAGCCAAGGGTTGCGGCAACTGGGCCAGCAGCGGCAACAGAACGGCGCAACGCGCAGGCTCGTTGGTCTGCGTCGTCCGGGAGAGGATCACTTGCCTTACCTCCTGCGCCCTTTCGCGCAGGACTGCTGCCAGCCCGTCCCCGTCCTTCAGAACGCCCGCGACATGGCGCACGGCGGCGAGAAACAGGTTGGGTTGCCGACGGTCGGCCGGCAACGAAGCGAGGAACTGCAGGATCTCGGGGGAGTGCGAGATGAAAGCCGCCAGCCGTTCGTAGAGCGGCGAGTTGCCCTGCGCCTCCACCACTGCAAATCTGAGATAACGTTTGGAGAGATCCTCGAGGGCCTTGAAGTCCGCCGTCATCCGACGGACGTCGCCCGGTCAGGCAGCGCCATCGCTCCCACTGCCTGCCGCTCTCGCCGCTTGGTCGCGCTTCAGCTTGGCGACGATGTCTTCGCCCCCGATTTCCTGTTCCAGAAGCGCGATGCGGGCATCGATGTCGAACACCTCGTCTTCCAGCATCTTCGACCGGTACTGCTCGAACACGCCGACCAGGTCTTTCACCGTCGCGCGGCTGCGCTCCATCAGTTCCGGGTCGTCTCCGCCTTGCTTGCGCAGGTAGGTCAGCCGGCCGGCGATCGTCTCCACATGGCCGAGATAGTGGGTCAGCGCCTTGCGCATGCGGTTGTAGTCTTTCGGCTGATGCTGCACATCCTCCAGAATCGCCTTGGCATGCTCGGTGATCTTCAGGATGTCGTCGCGGATCGGCTCGTCGCCGGGGAACGCGTAGGCCGTCTTGCGCACTGCCTTGATGCGGTCTTCGGCATCGGCGATCTCTTTGCGGAACTGCTCCGGCACACCGGCCATGGTCTCTTCGATCTTGCGCTTCCGCGGATCGAAAGCGCCTTCCGGCGCCATCATCACGTAAAGTGCCCCCCAGGCCACCAAGCCGGCCGGGATCGCCAGCCAGAGCCAGCCGAGCCCGAGATAGAGCCCGACCGCCACGACCGCGCCGGCCACCGGTGACACGATCTTGTGATTGCCCATCCCCGCACCCCTTCTTGCCTGTACCCTGTCCGTGCCGGTGACATTAGGCAATCGCCCCCCTGAAGGCGAGGCCCGAGCGGCCGCCGCCTTGCCGCCCGGCTTTGCCGGACCCAAATCACCTGTCTACTCTACTGTCGACGCATGTCGCCCACACTGCCCTTGAGCCGGACCAGACCATGAGCGCAAACGCCACCACCGAAGATCTCTTCTTCCGCAGCGCCGAGCTGGACCGCGACCGCGTCGATCGGCTGGTCGCCGACGCCCTTTCAGGCGCCGACGATGGCGAGCTGTTCCTGGAGTATCGGCAGAGCGAGGGCCTGTCCTGGGACGACGGCAAACTGAAGAGTGGCGCCTTCGACACCATGCAGGGCTTCGGGCTGCGCGCCACGGCGGGCGAGGCTACCGGTTATGCCCACGCCTCGGAATTGTCGGAGGACGCCATCGCGCGCGCCGCCGACACGGTCAGCGCCGTCTGTCGCGGCCATGGCGGCACGATGGCCGAGCCGGCCCGTGGCACCAACCGCAGTCTCTATACGGACGCCAACCCGCTGCCGGCGATCGCCTTTGCCGACAAGGTGGCACTGCTGGCCGAGATCGACGCCTACGCCCGTGCGCGTGACCCGCGCGTGCGCCAGGTGATGGCTTCGGTCACCGGGGAATGGCAGGCGGTGCGGATCGTGCGCGGCGACGGCAGCCATGCAGCCGACATACGCCCGCTGGTGCGCCTCAACGTCTCCGTCGTCTGCGGCGACGGCGACCGCATGGAAACCGGCAGCCACGGCACCGGCGGTCGGGTGACCTATGACGGACTTTTTGACGCCACCTGCTGGCGGTACGCCGCCGATGAGGCGGTGCGCCAGGCCCTTGTGAAGCTGGATGCCGCCGAAGCGCCAGCCGGAGAGATGACCGTGGTGCTCGGCAACGGCTGGCCCGGCATCCTCTTGCACGAGGCCATCGGCCACGGGCTGGAAGGCGACTTCAACCGCAAGGGCATGTCGGCGTTCGCAGGGCTGATGGGCCAGCGGATCGCAGCCTCGGGTGTGACTGTGGTCGACGACGGCACGCTGACCGACCGGCGCGGCTCGCTCTCGATCGACGACGAAGGCACGCCCGCCCAGTGCACGACGCTGATCGAGGACGGCATTCTTGTGGGCTACATGCAGGATCGGCTGAACGCACGGCTGATGGGGGTTCCCCCCACCGGCAACGGCCGCCGCCAGAGCTTCGCCCACCATCCCATGCCGCGGATGACCAACACGGTGATGGCCAGTGGCGCCTATGACCGAGACGAGATCGTCGCCTCGGTGCGCAACGGGCTCTATGCCGTCAATTTCGGCGGCGGGCAGGTGGACATCACCAATGGCAAGTTCGTGTTCTCCGCATCCGAAGCCTACCTGATCGAAGATGGCAAGGTCGGCCGACCGGTAAAGAACGCGACGCTGATCGGCAATGGCCCCGATATCCTGACCAAGGTAGCCATGGTCGGCAATGACATGGCGCTCGACCCCGGCGTCGGCACTTGCGGCAAGGAAGGCCAGGGCGTGCCGGTTGGCGTAGGCCAACCAACGCTGCGCATTGATGGTCTCACGGTAGGCGGCACTGCAGCTTGACCGCGGCCGACTGCAGCTGCAGTCGGCCGCATAAATCGTCGGCTCGGTGACGGCGTGATCAGCAGGCGCCACAGCAGACCGCCGCATTCGGTGTAACGTGCGCGCGTCGGTACCAGGACGACCGACGATCGCGACCCACGCCAATACTATCCTCTGCCCGACCCTGACCTTGACAACACCGGGTTTGCGAACCCAGATACAGGTCTTACAACCTGAAATGCTGGACGGCCGTGCCGGGAGCGGCAGCGGTAATTGATGCGTGTCAAGGTCGAAACCGGCCGAACCCGGTATAGCCGGTCCAAGCTTGTAATGCTTACAAACTGCCCGTAGACCGCGATGCTCGTGCGCCGCTGTGGCTACGAGAATCCATGACATGGTGCGAACGCAAAACTCTCGCGAAGGAGACATCGGCGTGAACGTGACGGAACAAGCCGAAGCCTTGACGAAGGCTTGGACAGAGGCGCAACGCCAGGTCTGGGGCGGCTGGATGAACATGGCCCAATCGGCCGCCAGCGGCCAGGGTGGACTGGGCGGATTGGGTGGCCTTGGCGGCATGGGAGCGCCTTCGTTCGACCCCATGGCCATGATGCGCCAGGGCATGGAGGCATGGACGTCGGCCTTCGGCAGCACGCCGACCGGCAAGCTGGCGGGTGACATGTTCAACAGCCAGTCGTCGATGCTGAAGGTCATGGACCTGGTCGTGAAGTCGTGGGGCGTTGTCGCGCCGAACCTGCAATCGGGCACGCCGTGGCAACCGGACTTCCAGAAGCTATTCGACGGCTGGATGCAGCAGTTCGGCAGCGCGCAAGAGCGGACCCAGGGCATGATGGAAGGCATGCAGCTGCTGGCCCAGGCACCGCAGAACTGGATGCAGGTCATGGCGCCGTTCGCCGGCTATGTCGGCCAAGCGTTCGATACCGGGCATATGGAGAAGCTGCTGGGCACCGGCGGCTTCATGGATGCGCTTCAGGGATCGCCGTTCCTCAACCAGTTCATGCTGTTCGGCAAGTCGGCCGAGAACGCAATCTCCGGCCTGTCCGAACTGCCCGCAGCTGGCATAGCGCGCGAGAAGAATGCCAAGCTTTTCCGCGCAATGGATGCGCTTTCGGATGTCCGCAAGGCCACCATCAAGTACGACCTGGCCATGGCCAAGGGCCTGCGGGTCGCGGTGGAACGGCTGATGGAGGCACTGGCCGGCAAGGCTGAGAAGGGTGAGCAGATCACCAGCCTGCGTGAGCTGATGAAGCTGTGGTTCCAGATCGCCGACAAGACCCTGACGGAGGAGTTCACGTCGAGCGACTTCGTGGTCGTCCAGGACGAGATGACCGACGCGATGATGAGCTTCAAGCTGCGTCAGCGCGAGCTGGTCGAGATGTTCCTGACTCAGATGGACATGCCGACGCGCACGGAAGTGGACGACGCCTTCCGCACGATCCACGATCTGAAGAAGCAGGTGCGCCAGCTAAAGAAGCAGATGAAGGCGATCAGCGATCAGCCGGCAGTGGCCGAGGCGACACCCGCACCCGCGCGCAAGGCCGCGCCGCGCAAGGCGGCCGCGAAGGAAGCAGCCCCGAAGGAAGAGCCGGCGGCGGGTTGACGCCTCTGTCCACCATTGTCTGACGCCTTCGGTCGGTACCACCCGACCCGGGCGCCGCGTAAGGAAGACACGATATGAAGCCAGTCATCTCATTCGGCCCGGCCGAGGCCGTCAAGGAATTCGCCGACCTCTCCCACAAGATGGCCAAGGGCATTGAGACCCTCACCCAGCTGAAGGACGAAGATGTCGATATCGGCAGCACGCCGAAAGACGTGGTCTACAGTCAGGATCGGCTGAAGCTCTATCACTACCACCCGACGGTCGATAAGAAGAAGGTGATGTCGCCGCCGTTGATCATCCATCCGCCGCTGATCAACGGCTATGAGGTGGCCGACCTGCAGCCCGACCGCTCGCTGGTCCGCAACCTGCTGAACGAGGGCTTCGACGTTCATCTGATCGACTGGGGCTATCCGCTGCCCGCGGACAAGTACCTGACGATGGACGACTACATTAACGGATACGTCGACGACTGCGTCGACTTCGTCCGCGACATGCACGGCGTCGACAAGGTCGATCTGCTCGGCATCTGCCAGGGCGGCACGATGAGCACGACCTACACCGCACTGCATCCGGAGAAGATCCGGCACCTGATCCTCACGGTCACGCCGATCGACTTCGACCACCAGCACGATCCGAAGCAGGCGCATGTCGGTCTGCTGTTCCATCTGGCGCGCAATGCGAATGTCGACCTGATGGTCGACGCCGTGGGCAACGTGCCCGCCGATCTCTTGAACGTTTCGTTCCTGATGGCGTCGCCGTTCATCCTGAACATCGGCAAGTACCAGGACTTGGTCGATGTCATGGAAGACAAGAATGCGCTTCTGAACTTCCTGCGCATGGAGAAGTGGCTGTTTGGCGGCCCGCACGCAGCCGGCGGTGCCTATAAGGAATTCGTCAAGGAATTCCTGCAGGGCAATAAGCTGGTCAAAGGCGAGCTGGTGATCGGCGGCGAGAAGGTCAACCTGAAGAACATCAAGAACCCGGTGCTGAACATCTTCGCCGAACGCGATCATCTGGTGCCACCGCCCTGCACCGTGGCGCTCGGCAAGCATGTGGGCTCGAAGGACTACACCGAGCTGCCCATCAAGACCGGGCATATCGGCATCTACACCGGCGGCGCATCGCAGAAGATCCTGGCGCCCAGCGTTGCGAAGTGGACGCAGGAGCACGTCGCCAAACACTGACCGCCGGACGGCCAGTCCGGGGGATAGGCAATCGATACGGCCGGACCGCCAGTCGGTCCGGCCGTCATATCCAAGTGAGGAGGCATCTGCGGTGGCCGCTGTGCCGTGACGACCGCCGCTCTAGCCCAAGGAGAAACACGGTATGGCAGCGAGGAAGCTAGGCAGGGGCGTCGCCCTGGTGGGCGCCGGGATGACCAATTTCGGAGCGTTCCCTGGGCTCTCGACCCGCGATCTGTTCGTCGACGCGTTCGTCGAGATGCGCAACTCCGTCGACAAGGGTTTCGACCCGGCGGACATCGAATCCCTGGTGATCGGCAACTACAGCAGCACGCTGTTTGAGAACCAGAACTTCACGGCCCCGTTCATGGCCACCGCACTTGGCCTGGTGCCGATTCCGGCGACGCGGGTGGAAAGCGCCTGCGCCAGCAGCGGCGTCGCTTTCCGCCAAGGCGTCATGAACGTGGCCTCGGGCCTGGCCGACGTCGTATTGGTCGGCGGCATCGAGAAGGAAACGGACCTGCCGACGGCGAAGGTGACGGATACGCTCGCCACCGCCAGCGACAGCCAGTTCGAGAATCCGTCGGGATTCACCTTCCCCGGCCTCTATGCGCTGCTGGCCACGGCGTATATGGACGCCTATGGCGCCACGCCCGAGACCTTCATGCAGGTCGGCATCAAGAACCACGAGAACGGCGCACTCAATCCGAAAGCGCAGTTCGGCCAGAGCATCCCCCAGATCATGGCCAGCAAGCGCGCCAGTGCCGAGAAGCGCGGCAAGCCGGTGCCGAGCTGGGACGACGAGATGGGGTTCATGCATGACGACCGCTCCAACCCGGTGATCGCCTGGCCGATGCGGCTGTTCGACTGCTCGCCAGTGTCGGACGGCGCCGCTGCCATGCTGCTGGTGGCGGAAGAGATCGCCCACAACTTCACCGACAAGCCGCTTCACATCATCGGCACCGGCCAGGGCAGCGACGTGCCGACCTATGAGCGGGAGTCCTTGACCTCGCTGAAATGCGCCAAGGTGGCAGCCGCCCAGGCCTATGAGATGGCGGGCGTCGGGCCGGGCGACATCGATGCCTGCGAGGTGCACGACTGCTTCACCATCGCGGAAGTCATCGCCTCGGAAGACCTCGGCTTCTTCAAGCCTGGCCATGCCCATGGCGCGATCGCCGAAGGTCAGACCCGGCGCGACGGTGCCCGGCCGATCAACTCATCCGGCGGCCTGAAGTCGAAGGGCCATCCGGTGGGTGCCACGGGCGGCGGCCAGATCTGTGAGATCTGGAAGCAGCTGCGGGGCGAGGCCGGCGATCGGCAGCTGCCCGGCGATCCCAGCGTCGGCATGACCCACAATCTGGGCGGCAGCGGCATGGCCGCCGCCATTCACATCTTCGAGCGGAGGAACTGAGGCAATGGAAGACCTGCCCTTCAACGGAACCGGCTTCTATGCCTATCTGAAGCAGCGCAAGCTGATGGGCGTGCGTAACAAGGACAGCGGCGAATTCTACATGCCACCGCGGCCGATGTGCCCGAAATCCCACTCCACCAACATGGAATGGGAAGAGGTCTCCGGCAAAGGCAAGCTGCTGGCCTATACGGTGATCACGGTCGGCCCCACCCATATGAACGAAGCCGGCTACGGGCGTGACAACCCGTTCTGCTGCGGCATCGTCAAGCTCGATGAAGGCCCGGCGGTCAGCGCGCAGATCTTCGGCGTCGATGTGAAGAACCCGGAATCGATCAAGATCGGTACGGAGCTGCAGGCCACCTATATCGAGCGCGGCCAGGGCCCCGACAGCAAGACCTATCTCGGTTTCGAGCCGATCTGACCGGACGCCGATTTCGGGTCACCCCGAAAGACAAAGCCCCCGGCGACAGGCTGTCGCCGGGGGCTTTTCTTGTGGCCGATTGGCTGGCCGTTACTTGGCGCGCTGACGCGGGCCGTAGGTCACACCGCCGGTCACTTCGATGATCGTGGCGTCGATGGCCTCGTTCTCGATGATGTGCTGGACCGTCGACGACAGCTCGGCGGGCTCGATCAGGCGGCCGACATGCACGTCGCTGAGGATCGCTGTCAGTGCTTCCTGGTTCATGCCCAAAAGGATCGGCGTCGCCGCATAGCCCGGTGCGATACCGGCGATGCGGATGTTCTTCACGCCGCGCATGTTCAGTTCGCCGGCGATCACCTTTGGCCACAGGTTCAGTGCCGCCTTGGTCGACGAGTAGTTCAGCTGCCCCGGCTGGCCCGTGCCATTGATCGAAGAGGTGATGACGACGACACCCGGCCAGCCGTTGTCGATCATCCGGCGCACGCCTTCGCGGATCGTCAGGAACGCGCCCACGAGATTGACGTCGACCACCTTCCTGAAGGCGTCGGTGCTCATCACCGTCTTCACTTTGCCGGTCTTGTCGACATTGATGAACAGGCTGTCCATGAAGATGCCGGCATTGGCGAAGACGAAGTTGATGGCGCCGTACTCGCTGACGGCCTTTTCCATCAGAGCTTCGACATCGGCTTCTTCCGTCACGCTGCCGACAGCATAGGCCGCCTGGCCGCCGGCCTCGGTGATCTCGGCGACAACCGACTTCAGGCCCTCTTCATTGACGTCGCCAACCACGACTTTGGCGCCGCCCTTGGCAAGATCCTTGGCAACCTGCGCACCGATGCCGCTGGCTCCACCGGTAATAACAGCGACACTTCCGTTGATATCCATCGATCGTCCCCCTGGATAGGCGCCTGATGAGTCTGGGTTAAGCTGTGACGCGGAGTTGTTGGCCGCGAACGACCCTGTGCGGGCCCACCGGTGCAGCCTCGCCCGGCCCCTGGATGATTGCCAAACGCGGCAACGGGGCCAGATCCATGTGGCGAGGACACTTCGCCCGGCGAGGCGCAAACGCCGCCCCGCGCCGGTCCGCCGACAACAGCGGCGGACCGGCGCGGATCTTATGATGAACGGAAAGGCGTATGGAAGGGGGCATCGGCCCGCAATGCGGGCTGCAAGCCGCGGAAATCCTCAATCGCGACCCGGCTCCTGGCCGCAATCCCGCTGTAATCCGCGGTATCCCACGCTCTCAGCCGCCGGGATGATCCAGATCAAACTTAACCCGCCGGTCCCCGATGGATAAAAAATCGGATGCTGCATTGCGGGAGAAAAACATTTCATGCTATCTTTTAACACAGACTAACATTCGACGGCCCTCGGGGGAGTATTGTTATGCATTCGTTAGCTAACGAAATACCATCGTTCACTGCGAACTGGTTCCGCTATTGCCTCGGACTCTTCCGCGCGACCAATCGCGAGATTGCGGAGTTCTCCGACAGCTGCATGATCGGCGGTCAGATCGCGGCGAAGGCGGCACGCGACAACCCGCTGAGCATCATCGAGATGCTCGAGGTGATGCAGCACTATCAGTCGCTGATGTTCAAAGGCACCATGGGTGCCAGCGAAAAGATGATCGGATATGTCAGCGATCAGGTTCAGGCCGCCAGCTCTGCCTATATCAACACGGTCTTCGGCGGCAAGGGCGAGACGCTGTCCGAATTCATGCGCCGTGAAGCCGACGTCATGGAAGCCGTGGCGAACTTCAACGAGCAGATCGAGAAGATCAAGGACGAGTTCGGCTTCCACTTCAACACGCGCGGCTACGAGCTGGTGCACGAGACCGACAGCTTCCTGATGTACCAGGTGCTGCCGACACGCGACGACGTGACGGTGCGCGACGACCTGAAGCCGATGCTGCTGGTGTCGCCCTATATGCTGGGCGTCCACATCCTGTCGTTCCTGCCTGGCGAGGGGAAGAGCTACGCTCATGCCTTCGCGAATGAGGGCATTCCCACCTATGTCCGCGTCGTCAAAGACATCATGACCAATGAGGTCGTGCAGACGATGACGCCGGAAGACGACTGCATGCAGACGCTGGAGCTGTGCACCAAGCTGAAGGAAAAGCACAACCGCAAGATCACGCTGAACGGCACGTGCCAGGGCGGCTACATCTGCCTGATGAACCTGCTGTCCGGTAAGTACAAGAATGTGTGCGACAGCCTGATCACCAATGTCGCGCCGATCGACGGGACGTGCAGCGATGCCATCAGCGGCATGCCCAACCTGCACCACGATTTCGTCACCACCACGCTACCCAGCGGCAACTCCGTGGCCAATGGCTATCTGTTGAGCCTCGGCATGCGCTTCGTGGCGATCGATCGTGAAACACCTTTGGTGAAGGTGCTGGACCAGGCATCCCTCCAGCGCAGCACGGACCTGAACCCCGGCAAGACCGTGGCGGCCCTGTTCCGCTGGCTGTTGAAGGAACGGGTGCATCTGCCGCTGGCGATCGCCAACATGAGCTCGCTGACCTTCCAGGAGCCGATTGGCGAAGACGGCACGCTGCCGGTGACCCTGTTCGACAAGCCGCTGAAGATCGGCGACCTGAAGAAGTTCGGTGTGCATTGGCATATGAACTATGCCTTGCGCGACGATCTGGTGACCCCGCCGAGCGCGATGGCCGGTGCGCGGTTCTTGGATGAAAGCACGTTCGAAGCGGTGCCCTATCCCGCCGGACATGTGGCAATCCTGACCAGCCCCTACAGCAAGAAGTCGCCGATCAACGGCCGCTTCAAGGACAAAGAGGGCAAAGAGTACCGCGGCCCGGTGACCTACCAACTGGAAGCCGCATAAACCATCGGCAGTAGCCGGCGAACGGGGCGCGATACCGCGCCCCGTTTTCTTTTCACCCTGGCGGATCGCCCTCGCTCAAGCGGACGGAACGCCGCGCCTCTGCTGCTTGCCCTCGCACTCGCCCTCAACCATCGTATTGCCCCGAGGTTCTCGGAGCTTATGTCTGCAATGTGGCGCCGCGCGGCGCGGGTTCGCAGAGAGAGTGCTCTCAATGCGCTTGTGGCCCGGATCCCTGAAGATCGCCGCGGCGATCATCGCTGCCGGCCTGGCCACCGGATGGTTCGCAGCCGCGGCGGACGCTGCTGCGCCTTCGGATGGGGCCACGGATGAGGTTCCGGAGGCGCTGCCGGACCCCACCCCACAGATGATGGAAGAATGCCGGGCCGCCTATCGCGGCTGTGACTGTCTGGAGCCGATGTTTCGCGGCATCACGGCGCATCCGGAAGTCCGCGCTTTCCTCGACTCTCTGGCGGACGAGGAACTCCGTCCCGAAGGCGACTGGTCGAGCGCGGCGAGCCTCTTCCTCAGCCGCATGCCTTCAGCGGTGATGATGCACATCCAACAGGGTCTGCGGGATGTCGACCGCGGGGCGGCGATGGATTGCCTCGTGAATCTGGAGGCGCGCGACCCTGAACATCCCACTCCGGCTGAGATGATCCGCGACCTGTTCGGCCCAGGCCTTCTGCCGTAGGGCTTCCGATCGGCCGACACTTTGTCCTGGCTTTCAACCGGGGCTGCGGCGCCGCGCAAACCGTCCCGTAGGAACGAACTGCAGCGCGAGCCAGGCCGACGCAAAGAGCACGATGGAGAAGGCTGTCAGCCCGGCCTCGACAAGCGTCCGCACCACCAACAGTAGCAGCAGCACGAACACACCGCCCGAAATCCCGGCGTCGCGGGCGCGCTTGGCCATAAGGCTCAGCACGGCAGCCATGAAGCCCAACACCACAAGCCAGAGCGCCACGACACCGGCTGTCCCGAAAGTGCCCTGGACAGCCGCCCAGACGTCACCGACCCCACCATGGAGCCCCATGCTGACCAACATCCCCTGTGCACCGATCAGAGCATTGCCACCGATGATGATCAGCACCATCGAATGCCGGAAATAGTCTGACCGGTCGACGCAACCGGTAAGAATCTGACCGAAGAGCGGGGTGATCATCGATCGGTTTCCGCCTTGCGGGAAGGATCATGGATCTCCGCCGCGCACCATGAAGTCGCCCGCGCCACCTCGCAGTGATGACTGTCACTGCGTTGCAGGACCTTGCGGCCTCCCCCCCCCCCGCACAGCGTGTCGAATGACTGCTAGCCCCGGATCCGTCGACGCCCATCCCGACGGCGTGGTGGGCCGTGTCCGACGTGTGTACGATCCAACGGCCGTTTCTGACCGGCACGCTCCTTCGATCACACAAGAAAGGCACCCCATGGCAAGATGGACCGGCGCCGTTGCCCTGATGGCTGCCCTGATGGCAGCCGCACCTGCGGCCTTCGCACAGTCTCGGCCCTACGCGGCCCAGCACCAGGCATGGTCTGTCTATTGCGATGCCTGTGCTTCGCTGGAAGACGACGTCTGTGCCATGCGCTCCGGCAACGTGACCGTGGCGCCGTTTCCGTCGGACACCGTGTACTACGACATCGCCCTTCCGGCCGGTGCCTCGGGCTCGCTGACCTTCCTGGTCGACCGGCTGGCACCGGTGACAGTGCCCCCCAACGCCATGGCCTATGAGGGCCTGCGCGGCGCCTTTCGGATCGGTGGTGGCACGGCCAGTCAGCTGGTGTCTCTCTTTGGCAGTGGCCGGTCCCTGCGCGTCGTCTTCGTCGGCCCCGGCGGGCAATCTGTACGCGACGAGATCTCCCTGGCTGGCTTCGTGGATGCCACCAACGATGTCTTCGCCGTGATGGCCCAGATCCAGGAGGACCAGGTCACGCTTGCCTGCGGCGGTGTTGCACCGCCTGGCCCTGGGACTCCACCCGGCTCATCCGCCGGGGCGGGTACCGGGGCAACCGGCGTGCTGACCGGCCCGGCCCTGGCCCAGCGGCTAACCGGTAACTCCGTCCTTGGAACCGATTTAGCCGGCACGCCGTTCTGCCGGTTCTACGGCCCGGGCGGCGTGCTTTCCGTCAGTGTCGCGCCCAATCCAGCTCGCCCTGGCGGCTGGGAGGTCGACGGCAGCGACGTGTGCCATCTGATCGAAGACTATATCCTGTGCGAGCGATTCTCGTTCCCCACCCCCAACAGCGTCTTCTACAGCTCGCCAGACGGCAGCTTTACCGGCACGGCCGAAATCCGGACCGGGAACAAGTGCGGTTAGGCCACCGATATGTCGGTGGGGCAGCCTCGGGCGAAGGATCTGCGCAATGACTGGAACCATGAAAGCCATGGTGATCGACCGCATCGGTCCGATCGTGGAGGATCCGCCGCCTCTGCAGCAGGCCGACCTTCCGATCCCCGAAGCCGGACCGGGCGAGGTGCGCCTGCAGGTCGCCGCCTGCGGCGTCTGCCATACCGAACTTGATGAGATCGAGGGCCGCACCGCGCCGCCGGTTCTCCCGATCGTGCCGGGGCACGAGGCGGTCGGTCATGTCGATGCGCTGGGGCCTGGCGCTACGCGGTTCCGCGAGGGCGACCGCGTCGGTGTTGGCTGGATCCACCACTCGTCCGGCGGGCCGGACGAGAATGTCAGCCCCGCATTCCGCGCCACCGGCCGGGATGTCAATGGCGGCTATGCCGAATTCATGACTGTGCCGGAAGCCTACGCGCATCCGATCCCGCGGGTGTTCGGTGACGCCGAGGCGGCGCCGCTTCTATGCGCAGGCGGCGTTGGGTACCGGTCGCTCAGGCTCGCCGGGCTGGAGGATGGGCAGCGCTTGGGCCTGACCGGCTTCGGAGGCTCCGCGCATCTGGTGCTGCAGCTCGCCCGCCATCTCTATCCGCATTCGCCTGTCTTCGTCTTTGCGCGCGATGCCGACGCTCGGGAATTCGCCCGCAAGTTGGGTGCGAATTGGGCCGGCGATACTGCTGACGCCCCGCCGGAGCCGCTGCACGCCATCATCGACACGACGCCGGCTTGGACACCGGTGGTGGAAGCCCTGGCGCATCTGAGACCCGGCGGCCGTCTGGTAATAAACGCGATCCGCAAGGAGGACCGCGACAAGGACCGGTTGCTGGCGCTCGATTACGCCCGGCACCTTTGGATGGAGAAGGAGATCAAGTCGGTCGCCAACGTGACCGGCCGGGATATTGCCGACTTCCTGACGCTGGCCGCGGAGATTCCGATCCGGCCGGAAATCCGCACCTATCCGCTCGACGATGCCAACCGCGCCATCCTTGAGCTGAAGCGCGGTCGCGTGCGCGGCGCAAAGGTATTACTGATGGGTTGAGCGAAGATCAGCGCCCAGCCCAGCCAATCCCGGTACGACCGCCGATCAGGACATTGCGGAAGCGTCCGCCTCACATAGGCGCTGCCGCCGTGTTCCGAAGCAACGGATTCTCACCGCTGACCACCAGCCCAGGCGCGCAATCAGCAGCGCCGGGGCATTCCCAACAGCCGGTTCAGGCGGCGACCGCCGTCTCGGCTTCCAGGGTCGCAAGATGGGTCAGCATCGCCTGTTCGTCCGGGCGCAGCCGCTCCGGCGAGACGACATAGCTGGCGCCTACCAGCCTTCTCAAAACGTCCCAACGATGACCGGCGGTCAGATCAGCCTGAACGGCCGCCCAGCGGTCCGCAAGGCCCATACGACGTACCAGTGTCGCAACTCTGGAATTATTACCAAATACTAAACGCGGATCTTTAGCTTCGATAGCATTCGAAGCGATGGTAAGGAAGCTCCGCGCATCCTCCGTCTTGGTATCCAACATACCATCCTCCTTCACCTTTGCTTGCAATTCATTATATAGACAACTTGCCGTCGCTCGCAATCCTGTTCTGTTGCCTTGCGACACCTGGTGGCGGCACAACCATACACTTACCGGCAGAATCTCTAGGCTTTCAACGATGCGCATAGCTGCTATGACCGCCGGGAACGGGCCACGGATATCGCCTTGCCAGAGACCATCGTCTCGACAGCGCGCACGGATCAGGCCGGCCGGAGACCGGCGATCCCGTCATCATTGCTGGTCGCAGGCCGCCCCGAACACGTTCCGGGGCGAGGCGCGTCGCCGGCCGGCGCCCTAGCCGTCGATGGTCAAGACGGCGTCGATGGGGCGTGGCTCGTGGGGAGCCATCTGTGTCTTGTCGTCATCGACCCAGCTGGCCAGCTGCACCGGGCAGATATTGACCCCGGTCTCACCGTCCTCGCTGTCCAGGGCTTCCCAGACGATCAGCCCATCGTCGGACAGGTAATAGGTGTGCTCGCCGAAGCTGGAATTCAGGTGCGGCATCACCGGATTGTCCTCCGGGATCGGCTGGGCGCCGATGCGCTCTTCGATCTGACCGATCTGCTGCGTGGTCAACTTCATCCCGGAGTCTCCATGGTGCGGTCGTCGCGGAACCCTCGCGGATCTGTTCCGCCCTTGTTCCCAACGACACAGGCTGCCGCCGGCGGCCCGCCTGTGTCATGGGCCGACTCGACGCCTTCTCGAGGGTAATGATTAGAAAATCCCCCAACCATTCTTGAAAAAATCGGAATAGTCACGATTTCCGCAGAGCGGGGCGTTTACCCGTACCGCGCGTTGATGCGCGGCCGATCTGCGCCTGCTGGTCGTAGACGGAGCACTCAGCCAAGCGCCCGATCCAGATCCGCAATCAGATCGTCGGCATGCTCCAGACCGACGGACAGGCGGATGACGCCGTCGGTGATGCCGAGCCTCGCCCGCTCCTCCGCCGTCAGCCGGGAATGCGTGGTGGTTGCCGGATGGCAGATCAGGCTTTTGGCGTCGCCCAGATTGTTGGAGATGTCGATCGTCTGCAGCGCGTCCATCACTTTGAACGCGCCTTCCTTTCCGCCCGGCACCTCGAAGCTCACCAGCGTGCTGAACCCGGCCATCTGGCGGCATGCCAGAGCGTGCTGCGGATGGCTCTCCAGGCCTGGATAGCGCACCAGCGAGATCGCAGGATGGCCTTCCAGAAAGCGCGCAACGGCAAGCGTCGCAGCGCTCTGATGGGCCACGCGGATCGGCAGCGTCTCCAGCCCCTTCAGCATGACCCAGGCGTTGAACGGGCTCATGGACGGGCCGGTGTGGCGATAGAAGGGGATGAAATGCTCCTCCATGAACGCCTTGTCGGCCAGCACGGCCCCACCCAGGCAACGCCCCTGCCCGTCGATATGCTTGGTGGCGGAATAGACGACGATGTCGGCGCCGAGATCGAACGGGCGCTGGTAGAGCGGCGTGGCGAACACGTTGTCGACGACCACGCGGGCGCCGGCCCCATGCGCCATCTCCGACACCGAAGCGAGATCGACCAGATCCAGCATCGGGTTCGACGGCGTTTCCAGGAACACGGCCTTGGCAGGCCGCGCCAGGGCCGCTTCCCACGCCCGCAGATCCGTGCCGTCGACGAACATCGTCTCGATCCCCCAGCGCGGCAGGATCTCCGACACGATGAAGTGGCAAGAGCCGAACAGCGCGCGCGAGGCGACCACCCGCTCGCCGGCCCGCAGCTGGCAGGCGAGCGCGGAGAACACGGCCGCCATGCCGGTCGCCGTGCCGCGGCACATCTCCGCCCCTTCCAGAGCGGCCAGGCGCTGTTCGTAGACCGCCACCGTGGGATTGGCATAGCGGCTGTAGACGTAGTTGTCGTTCTCGCCCTTGAACGCCGCTTCGGCCTGGGCCGCATCGTCGAACACGAAGCCGGAATTGAGATAGAGCGCCTCGCTGGTCTCGCGGAACTGCGAGCGCTGGAGGCCTTCGCGCACCAGCAGGGTGTCGAGGCGCTTGCCGTCGTTGGGGGCCATGGGCGGATCGTCCGTTCTCGGTCTCGGCGCACCGGCCCGGGCCCGGTGCGGGGGCACGGCATACCAAGACACAGGTCGAAAGGGAAACGGTCTAATCGGTCGCGACATGACATGGCTCATGCCGCCCACGCGGTTGGCGCGTTATGCCGTTGCGTTCCCTCGGAGTGTTCCCCGCGCGGGTTGCAGGCCGAAAGGAAGGGGCAGCGATGGACAATTGGGCGAAGACGGTCGTGCTGACGGCGATCACGACGATAGCCATGGGTGCGCCAGGACACGCATCGGACCTTGTGGACCGTGGCCGGTATCTGGTGGAGGGCCCCGGCGCCTGCGGCAACTGCCACACGCCCTCCGGCCCCGATGGCGTGGACGAAAGCCTGCATCTCGCCGGCGGCCTGGTGATGACCGAACGGGGCTTCAGCGCCGTCACGCCCAACATCACGCCGGATCCAGAGACCGGCATCGGCGCCTGGAGCGACGCGGAAATCGCGCGCGCCATCCGCGAGGGCATCCGCCCGGACGGCAGCGTGATCGGCCCGCCCATGCCGTTCGAGGTCTATCCCGCCCTGGCGGACGAAGACCTGGCGGCCATGGTCGCCTATCTGCGCACGGTGCCGGCCATCCGGAACGAGACCGAACCGTCGGACTATCCCTTCGACCTGCCAGAGGCGTGGACGGCGCCGGTGGAGGGCGTGGCTGTGCCGCCCCGCGATGATCCACTGGCCTATGGCGCCTATCTGTCCGGCCCGGTGGGCCATTGCGTGGTCTGCCATTCGGCACCCCTGCTCACCGGTGGGCCGGACCTGGCCGATGGCCTGGGCGCCGGCGGCATGGCCTTTCTCGGCCCCTGGGGCATGACGGTGGCGCCCGACATCACCCCATCGGCGCTGGCCGACTGGACGGATGACGAAATCGCGCGCGCCATCCGCGAAGGCGTACGCCCCGACGGCCGCGCTCTGTTGCCGCCCATGGGCTATGCCTATTACGCCCGCCTGACGGACGCGGACATGGCGGCCATCATCGCCTATCTGCGCGCCCTGCCGCCGCAGTAGTCCAAGGGTCGTCCCTCTCCGTCGTCCCCGCGAAGGCGGGGACCTCGTGACACCGGCAGAGCCTAGCGGCACAAGATGTCGGCCTTCGCAGCCGTGACGCCGGTGGGTTCGATCGGGTGCGACCGCGCGCCCTGAAGCGCCCGACCGTTCATCGTCCGTTAGCACCCGCACGCTAAGATTGAACTGCATGGGCGGCACTAGCCGCATTTGGCGCAACATTGCCGAAAATCCCACACATCTGGAGCGGGCAGGATGGACTTCCGGATCGTGCTGATCGCCTTTCTGGGCGCTGTTGGCATCTATTTCGTGCTCAACGAAACCACGGTGGACGGCGGCGGCGCCATAGCGCGCAGCGACCTGAACCCGATGCTGCAGCAGTCCTGCGACCTGTCACCGGAGGCCTGCGACTGCGTCCGTCCGATGCTTGAGGCGATGAGCGACGACGAGGAACTGATGTCGATGATGATGGAAGTCGGCTTCAGTGTCATGGGCGGCGGCAACCCCCAGGCCCAGGCACTCGACCGCATCGACGACCTCTCGCCCCAGGCCCGCCGCCGAATGTTCGAGGCCGTGAGCCGCATCAACCTCGGCGAGATGATGGATTGCATGAGCCGCGCCAACCCCGCCATCCATCAGATGGTCCAAAACCCCAGCTTGAGACAGATCCAGGAGATGGGGGAGTAGGCGAGGCGGTGGCTGGAAGCCAATGCTGATAAGGGCTGATGTAGAGTTCACGACCTGGGATTTTGCACACGATTGCTGCGCCTGCCTGTCGTCGCAATCGATCAAGGTTTCGGCACAGTGCTTCGCAACTGTGCCAGAAGCACGGGTAGCTCTTGAACAACAGTCGTCCAGACGATATCGCGGTCGATGTCGAAATAGGCGTGAATCAGGCGATTGCGCATGGAGACGATGACGGGCCACGGTACTGAAGGGTGTGCTTACCGCGTTTCCGGAGAGACCTTCGCGGCCGCGTCACCAATGATCTCGATAGCGCGAACCAGGGCGAACAGCAGCATCTGATCGGTATCGGGATCATGGCGCTGCCGGCCGGAGATGAACCCCGCGGCGGCTTCCGCCGCTTCGATCATGTGGCGAATGCGGATCATATCGTCAGGCTGCATATTGCGGGTGCGCCGTGCGGACGACTTCGTCGCGGAAATGGCGGCTCAGATCCTCAGCCGTTCGCAGGTCTACCTTGCGTCCGTTCAACAGAGACGAAAGACTCAGCTCGATCTGCGCCAAGCCGAGCAAGCCCGGTTTGGCATCTGGTTCGAACTCCACCAGCAGATCCACATCGCTGTCAGGTCGCGTTTCACCTCTGAGCATGGATCCGAAGACTGAGAGGCGCCTGACTCGGTGCCGCCGGCAGATCGCTGCCAGCGCCTCCGGGTCAGGGAACAGGGGTTGGGTTGTTGCCATGTGTGCCAGCCTCCTCGGGCGTCGGCCCAGCCATCAGGCCCGGCACAACGAACACGCCCTCAGTGCCGTACCCCGTGGCAGTCCTTATACACCTTGCCCGATCCACAAGGGCACGGGGCGTCCGGCGCCACGCTGGTGGCCATGATCGTCTCCGCCGCCGACTGGCGGCGGTCGCGCCAGTATTCGTGGATGGCGGCGACGCATTTGGGCAGCATGGCGCCCACTTCGCGCGCGGCCTCGGGGTCTTCGGACAAGTCGATATCCAAGACGTCGTTGTCTTCCTCATCCGCACAGAGCGCCAGGATGGGGACCAACAGCACGCCCGCCTCGTCATCGTTGATCAGTTCAAGCCAGGTGTCGGCGCGCAGGCCCACGGCCTCCATGAAGCCGCTGGCCCAGTCTGCCATCACCACCTCGCCGTCGCGGGTCTGCCAATAGATCGGCGCAAGCTCTTCCTCCGCCTCCTCCAACCCCCGCGCGATGTCGTTGTAGCGGGCCATGATGGCGCCCAGCACCGTCTGCGCCTGTTCCAGGCTGTCGAATTCCGGCTCATCCCCGCCCCAGACCACGGGCAGCCACTCGCTGGGCAGAATCAGCTCAGGCCCGACAACCAGGCCGGTCAGGAAGCCGTCCAGGTCCGACAGCAGCATGCAGTCGGGCGGCGACTGGTCGGACATCAGGAACCGATCCAGCGGTTCAAGGTCGGTCGGCAGCGACTTGCCCATGGGCAGACCATACCCGGCAACGGTGCGTGCCGTGCGCGGCCGGCACACGGCATCGACTTCCGGCATAAAGACGGCGGCGCGAAAACGCAAGCCGGCCCCTCTTCGTCCACTGATACGGTCGGGGCGAACGCCCGCGGCTATGCGCCGGGGGTGGGGCCGGGGAAAGCATTGGTGGCTGGAGATGCCCGCCTGGGCGGGCATGACGCGTTTGGATGGATGTGTCTGAACTCGAACGACCTTCACGTCGTCCCCGCGCAGGCGGGGACCTCTCGGGGGGCACGCGCGGCTGGTGAACTGCGAAGGTCTGCGGGCCGGGCGCCGTCAGTGGGCGAAGTGCCAGAAGCGGCCGGCGGCCGTGTCGACCGGGCGCAGGCCGAAGCGGCCGTCCGGCCCGCAGCCGCAGGCGATCAGCTGATAGACATCCGCCAGCACGGCGCGGTTGTTGTGGTAGTACGAATGGCCGAGGTCGCTGTCGTCCACCGGGCCGGCATCGATGGTGTCGATCCCGTCGATTACGGCCACGCTGCCGGCGAGAACCTCGCCCACGCGCTGTTCGTCGTGGAAGAATTCGCGGCTGACGGCCAATGCCCGATCGCCGGTGGAGACGTAAAGGCTGGCCTGCGCGGACAAAGCCAGCAGCGACGGTGCATGGTCGGCGAATTCACGGAAGCCCATATCGGGGGCCATCATCACCACTTGGCCCAGCATCGGTTGGGCGCCGGCCTGCTGCCGCGCCAGGCCGTCGACGGCGCCCAGGAACGGCACGATGCCAAGGCTGTGGACGATCACATGGGCGCGGCCCAACCCCGCAGTCTCGGCCAGCTGGCCCAGCACCTGCTGCAGGTGGGCCGTGGTCGCGCGTGCCGCAATCACGTCGTCGGAATAGCGCATCATGTCGCCGGCCGAAGGCCAGCTATAGGCGACCACGGGCCCGCGGAAATCCAGGTCATAGGCGATCTGCGCCGCGTACTCCGCCGCTTCGGCGAAGGTCTTGTTGAAGCCGTGGATCACCACCAGCACGCCGCCGGACGCGGCATCCCCGACGGCCGCGGCGAAGGCCGCTTCCGTCAGAATCTCCGCCGGGTCGTGCAGCATGACGTGCCGGGCCGGATCTTCCGACGCGCCGAAATCCCAGAACGACGGCGCCTCGATGGCGCCGACCGCGTGGGCGTCCGGCATGCGCACATGCACGGCACCATAGGTCAGCGCGCCGCCAACGGCGGCGAAGCGATCGGCCGCGGCAGGCGAGCCCAGGTCCACACGATCGGTTGCGAAGAAGACGCGCACGGCCTGGGGGTCTTGCCCCGGCGGCGGCAGCACCATGGCCGCAGACGATGCGCAGGCCGCAAGCGCCAGCGCGGCCAGGCAGGTGCGCGCCAGCCGCACGGCAGAAACAATCCGGGCCATCACGGGTAGGCTCCCAACCACTGCTGGAGAAGGGAGATCGCTGCCCCAGGTCTCACGAACGCGCATCACCAGATCTCCCGCCCAAGGAAACTGAGCAGGCACTGTGCGCAGTTCGGCTGCGGGCTTCAGTGACGGTTGTCACGAGCCTTCACCAATATCCGTCGGCGATCCTCCGGCCCGCCATTTCGTCCAGCCGGCGCCGCGTCGGGCCGCTGATATCGGCAGGCATGTCGTCGACGGGGAAGAACCCCACCTCGGCGATTTCCAGTGACTGCATGGCCACCGGGCGCCAATCGCGGATCTCATAGAGGAAAACGTGGTCGCTGCGTTCGGGCCGGAAATTGGCGTAGAGGCCGATCAGACGGTCCGCCCGGTCCGCCGCCACGCCGGCTTCCTCCCGCGTCTCACGCAAGGCTGCCTGTTCCAGCGTCTCCCAGCGCTTCACGCCGCCGCCGGGGAAGTGCCAGCCGGGCCGATAGGTGTGGCGGATCAGGCAGAGCCGCCCGTCGGCATCATAGACAACCGTGCGAACGCCCAGCGTCACTGGGCGGCGGACCCTGGTCAGGGCTTGCGAGAGGTGGAAGCCCAGCCGCGGCAGCGGGCTGGCCTTGAACAGTCGGTGGAGGGTCGACATGGCGCCCCATACCGGCCCGCCCAGCCGCCCTTGTCAATCGCGCCGGCCGGCGCCGCTAGACGCCTTCGATCAGCACGATATTGCCATTGGAGGCCGCCTGGCGCAGCGCCTTCACCGGCTGATACTCCTCCGCCGTGTACCAGGCGCGTGCGACCTCCATGCTGTCGAACCTCAGGATGATGGTGCGCGGCATGGACCACTCGCCCTCCAGCACCTCCACCGCGCCGCCGCGCGCCAGGTAGTCGCCGCCGTACTTCTCGATCAGGGCTGGCACCTGCGCCTTGTAGCCTTCGTAAGCGTCGGGGTCGGTGATGTCGATCTGGGCGATGATATAAGCCGCCATCGGGGGCTCCTTCCTTGTTGTGGCCGTCTCGCTGCCGCAAAGGCCGCACATTTCGCCGCAAGGAAAGCGTAAAGTCCCGGTTTGATAAAGGGACCGATTGTCCGGGCAATGCCCGGGCGCGGCATAGCAGACCATACGGACGGGGCGGCTCTGATGCCGCCGCGCGCAAACCGGATGGGCCCATGGCGGGAACGCACACGGCAGCGGATGGTGGACACCGGAGATCCGGGCCCGTCTGGCTGACCGCAGGGCTGTGGCTGCTGTTGGCCTTGATGCTGGCGGGCATGGCGGCGTTGATCGTGCCGGCTTGCGGCTTTTCCACCCCCGGCGGCCAGACCTTGCTGTGGTTCTGCCCCGGCGTGTCGCCGCCCGACCGGCCGGACCGGAATCTGGTGCGCGAGCAACAGCGCCAGCGCGCGCTGGACCACCGGCTTGACAGCCTGAGGCTGGCCATGGCGATCGCGCCCGACTGCCCGATCCCGCCAACTCTGGCGCTGGACCTGGAGGAGGTCGTGCCAGTCGAAGTGGCAACGCTGCCCGAGCCCGCGCCACTGCCCGAACTGCCGGCGGTGATCCAGCCCGAACCCACGCCGGCGCGCATTCCGCCACCGCCCGAGGCGCCGGACCCTGAGCCCGAGCCTGAGCCAGGGATCGCCGAGGCGGTGTTGCCCGCCCCACAGGCGCGCGCACCGGAACCGGAACCGCAGATCGAGGTCGCCGTGCTGCGCCCCGAACCGTCTCCGGACTACCTGCCGCCGCGCCCTGTCCGCCGCCCGGCGGCACCGGCCCGGCCACCGCCGCCGCGCCCGCCGGTCGCGGTACCTGCAGCCCAACCGGCACCCCAGCCCACTCCGCAGCCGGCCCCGGCCCCAGCGCGCGTCGAGCCCGCGCTGCCGCCCGCCCGCTCACCACAGTCCATCGACTATGACCGGCGGCTGGACCGCGTCGGGGTGCCGCCGCGCGACGTCATGGTCACGCTGATCTGGGACAATGTGAACGATCTCGACCTGCACGTGCTCTGCCCAAGCGGCGTGCCGATCTATTATGCCAACATGGCCGCTTGCGGTGGGCAGCTGGATGTGGACTCCAACGGCCCCGGCCCCGAGACCTCATCGCCGATCGAGAATGTCAGCTGGACCAACCCCGCACCGGGCCGATACCGGGTGGAGGTACGCCATTTTGATAATCACGGCGCGCCGGACCCGACGCGCTTCCGCCTGCGCGTGCGTGTCGGCGAGCGAGAGACGTTCCATGCCGGCGTGTTGGGGCCAAACGGCCGCACCATCGTCACCGAATTCACCGTGCCGTAGCCGCGAGGGACCGCGAGAGCGATGGATCGAAGCCTGAGCGAGGGGGCGATGGCAGCCGCATCAGGGTGTTTACGCGTTCTGCCAGGAGCCGGTTACAAGGTGCCATGAGCCAGACCGCCCCCCATACCGCGGGCGCGGAGGCGCGGCGGCGCCCCTCCTGGCTGGCCCTCGGGCTCTGGGTGCTGCTGAGCTTCCTTTTGGCCGGTATCGCCTTCGCCGTGGTGCCGGCCTGCGGCCTCGCCCTGCCGGGCTTTCGCCCGTTCCTGCTGTTCTGCCCGGCAGCCGCCGAGGTGCCGGCGGACGACCTGACGCTTGATCGGGAACAGCTGCGCGAAGCTGCGCTGCGCCGCCGGCTGGACGACCTGCGCCTGACGCTGATCGACGCACCGAACTGCCCGCGGCCGGAACCACCGCCGATCGTGGTGGCTCAGGTGGAGCCCCCGCCCGAGCCGGAGCCAGTCCCCGAGCCAGAGCCGCCGCCCCCTCCGGAACCCGAACCGGAGCCGGTGCCCGAGCCCGTGGTAGAGCCGGAGCCCGTCGTTGAGCCCGAGCCGGAACCGGAATTCGTCCCGCCGCCGCCGGTAGTCCGCCCGCCGGCCCCGCCGCGGCCGGAACCGCCGCCGCCACCACCCCCGCCACCGGAACCAGAGCCACAGCCTCAGCCTCCGCCTCCACCCCCGCCGGCCGATAGCGAGTACGACCGCCGACTGGATCGCGAGGGTGTGCAGGACCGCGAGGTCATGGTCACGCTGATCTGGGACAATGTGAACGACATCGACCTGCACATCATCTGCCCCAACGGCCGGCGCATCTCATACGTGGAAATGCAGGGCTGCGGCGGCCGGCTGGACGTGGATGCCAACGGCGGTGGCCCGCAGACCCGCAACCCGGTGGAGAACATCAGTTGGGGCACCAACGCCCCGCCGGGCCAGTTCCGCGTCGAGGTCCACCACTACGCCAACCACGGCGCCCCGGACCCGACCCCGTACCGCGTGCGCGTGCGCATCGGGGATGAGGAGCGGTACTACAACGGCGTGCTGACGCCGAACCAACGGCGAGGGGTGACCACGTTCTCGATCCCGTAGGGGTTGAAGGCCGGCAGGAAGCACTCGCTTGATGCCATTCCGGTATGGCGGTTTGTCGTCAGCTTCCCTGTCTCGTAAGCACTTCTTCCTGTGGCCGGCAGCCGCATCTCTGCGAGCGGCGACCGGTTGGAAGTCAGAGCAGGCATCCTCATAGCGCTGGTTGTGTCCGATTTCCGGAGCATGCCGGACAACCGCATGCTCGGTACTTCCGCCGACAGGCTCGGCAAGCATGTGGCGGACGAAGTCACTGAGACCCTGGCCTCCTTCGCAGAGAGCGCAGTCACCCATCTCTTGCTCGCCATGGCTCTCTCGCTGCAGACCATGGTGTCGCCCACCGGTGACGGCATCGTCGAGCGGCAGGGGTGTTTCCGCACGGCGGACGGAATCTTTGCCGTCGACGAGACCGCATTCTTGGGAGTTGCATAGTTGGATGAGCTTCCGAGCCGTCCGCCGGCTCGCTGGCGCTTTCCCGAAATCCAGTTGCGCGAGATGTATTGCGCTATGTTATAACATAACATACACAAGGCTTGCGTGATGGGGAGGAGAACCTCGGTGAGCAGGCGAAGAGAGAAGGCGCAGGCGGATGAGCTCACCATCTTGCGTCGGCATCGAAGCCCCCTGTCCGCCTCCGGCGTCCTTGGGGAGCTGCGCCAATCCAAACCGAAAATCGCGCCCCCGACAATCTTCCCTGCGCTGACAGCATTGATTGAGCGAGGGCAGGTCTCCGCATGAAAGTGCCGCCATCGACGCTCCGCCTGCTCCTCCTCGGCGCAGGCCCCCGTTTGGCCGGCGCGGCGCTGATTGTGGCGGCGCTTTGGGCGGGGTTCTTCTGGGCAACCTCGACGCCGGGGGCGTTATGATCCCGGTCCTTGCCTTCCAGAA